>NC_021915.1:0-696893 GCF_000442645.1 Corynebacterium maris DSM 45190 | reverse complement strand
CGTCGACGACGCGTTCATCGCCGACCCAGGTGGTGTCCCACACCTCGGTGACCAGCTCTTGGCGGGTCAACACCTGCCCGGGTCGAAGCGCCAGGAGGCGCAGCAGCTCAAATTCGGTCCGGGTCACGGCCACGGACCTGTCGTTGATCCGGACCTCGTGGGCAGACGGGTCGATGACCAGCTCGCCGACTCTTAGCGGGGCGGCGACAGGAGTGCCGTCGCTGAGGCGGGGCCGACGTAGGACCGCCCTGACCCGGGTAACCAGCTCGCGGATGCCAAAAGGTTTGGTGATGTAGTCATCGGCCCCGGCGGTCAGCCCGGTGATGGCGTCGTCTTCGCTGCTGCGGGCGGTGAGCATGAGGATGTAGCAGTCGGAAAACGCGCGGATACGTCGGCACACCTCGAGTCCGTCGAGGCCGGGAAGCCCCAGATCCAGCACGATGACATCAGGATCCCACCGGCGGGCATGATCTATGGCCGCGGGCCCGGTATGGGCCTGGGCGGTGTCGAACCCGGCCCGGGTGAGGTAGGTATCCACCATCTGTGCCAGGGGTTGTTCATCGTCGACGACCAACACCCGTCCCCGCGGCGGGTCAGTGATCGGTATGTGCTCAGTCATAGGTCCCAGTATCGCCCCACCCTGGGATGCTGCCGCCTTAGACAGGGGTCGGGGAGGACATCTTCGTCGAATCTTTAAAAACCATCCTGCCCACCTGCGCCCTCCTTCCCCCGCCGAGACTCCCGTGCGCCCCTTCTTGCGGGGCAGACAAAGCGGTTTGAGCAGGGGTGTTATGTCCTGGCCCCGCCGTTTCGGGGCGGCAAGTAGGCCGTCGCCGCACCCGGGCAGGACCGGCCGTGGGTGTGACCTGCCCCACTGTTTTAGTGTCTTGTTCGTCCCTGTGCGGGTCGTGAGCAGGGGTTTTTATTTCCCGGACACGATGCGGGCGTGCTAGAGAAAAGGAGGGAGATATTACGTCCCCGGCCGGTGTTCTTACCCCGGTCTGATCACGGCCTAAGGAGATTGATGTGACCCGAGCAGCGATCGCCATCGCCGCCCTTGCCCTTGCCCTCACCGGGTGTGCGGCACCGGGTGCTGAGCCGGCTACCACCACGGCGGCGAGCCAGGAGCAGTTGCTGAGTGCCCATGGCTTGGCGGCGATGGATGCCCGACACATGATCGATCACCTCGACCAGCAGCAGGTCACCGACCGTCCCACCGACCTGATGGCCTCGGTGTATACCGATAAGTTGGTGTTCTCGGATGCGGAGCAGGACGTGGTCCTCGACCTGCCCCAGGATCTGACCTATGTCTCGATCGCGCCGTATGTGACCCGGACCCATGACTGCTTCTATCACAGTCTGACGACGTGTCTGGGCGAGCTCGACAACGAGGACGTTAAAGTCACGATCACTGATGAGGACACCGGCCAGGTGCTGGTGGAGGAGGAAACGGCCACCTTCGACAATGGGTTTATCGGCTTCTGGCTTCCCCGGGAGACCACCGGCACCATCGAGATCACCCACCAGGGGCGCACCGGTGCCACCGAGTTCTCCACCACCGCCGACGGGGCCACCTGCGTCACCGACCTGCAGATGACCTAGCCACCCGTAGCCCTACTGATGACTACCACCTGGAAAGGTATGAACATGAAACGCAGTCTCACGCTTGTCACCTTGACCTTGGCCTCCGCGCTGGCTTTAAGCGCCTGCGCAGACGCCGGCGAGACCACCACCGCAACGACGCAGAACACCACAGACACCGTCACGGACACCGCCACCGATACGACCACGACCGCCGCCGAGGAAGACCATGGCGGCCACGATCACCCCGCCGACGGTGGACCGCCGCCGGCCGGCATCGACGAGGCCGAGGATCCGACCTACCCCGTGGGGGCCGAGGTCATCCTCACCGCTGATCACATGCCCGGCATGGACGGCGCCGAAGCGACGATCTCCGGGGCCTTTGACACCACCGCCTATTCGGTCAGCTACACCCCCACCGACGGTGGGGAGCCGATCACCGATCACCGCTGGGTGGTCCACGAAGAACTCGTCGACCCGGGCCAGGCGCCCTTGCCCGACGGGACGGAGGTCGTCTTAGACGCCGAGCACATGACCGGCATGCAGGGCGCGGAAGCCACCATCGACTACTCCACGCAGGAGACGGTCTACATGGTCGATCTCACCGTCGACGGGATGGACATGACCAATCACAAGTGGGTTACCGAAAGCGAAATCCTGCCCGCACAATAGCTTCGTCTGCCACGGGAAGTGCCCTTCCTACCAGGTTAAACACCTGGTCTAGAAAGGGCTGGGGTGACGGCTCCGCCAGGGTGGCTCCGTCTTCGCTCATCGAGCAGGTATGAAGATCCGATGAAGATCACTGATCCCGGCGGCCGCCCTGATCGGTGATAGCTAGCCTCGGGGCCACATGCTCGATCGATGTGATCTTGAGGAGGATCCATGACCACCAAAGCGATGATCACCACCCACCCCAACCCCACCGACAATCTCGACGCCGACAAGCTCACCGCAGCCATTGACTCCGCCCTGGCCTGCGCCCAGAGCTGCACCGCGTGTGCTGATGCCTGCCTGGCTGAGGACATGGTCGCCGAGCTGCGCGACTGCATCCGTCGCAACCTGGACTGTGCCGATATCTGCGCGAGCACCGCCGCGGTGCTCAGCCGACGTACCGGCAGCAACCTCACCACTGTCAAAGCCCAGCTCGAGGCGTGTCGTATCGCGTGCGCGGCCTGCGCTGAAGAGTGCGAAAGCCACGCTGAGATGCATGAGCACTGCCGGGTCTGCGCCGAGGCGTGTCGCCGCTGCGAGCAGGCCTGTGCTGACCTACTGACAGTCATCGCCTAACCGACCAAGACCTCTCATTGTTAGCGGGCTCACCGAGACATGCGGTGCACCCGCCACAATTCGTGGCGGCCTCCCGGGACGCCGCCCCATGAGACGGTGGGGAGGCCAGGGGACAGACGACCCACCCGGAGACCATCGCCTCGCACACATGAGAGGGCGCCCGCACAGGCCACGTGCGAGCGTGACATGCGGAAATCTTGACAGGAACGGCTGTTGCAGGAGACTGTGCCGGGCGTGGGCCGCCCCAGGCCCGTCACTGAGTGCGGTAGAGGACTTTACGGTGGCTTAGGTACCAGACCAGGATGAATGCTTAATGGTTGTCCTTGGCTAAGACCTCGTTCAGCCGGAGGCGGGCGCCGTCGTTCTCACCGCGGGCCTGCCGCAGGGCCTTTAGGGATACTTCCTCGGGAGAATGTGAACACGGTGTAAGGGTGGTGACCTTTCCGGTAGCGGCGCATACAGGGGAAGGCGGCGCACCCACAGATGCACCAGATATGCCACGGCATAAGAAACCCTGTCGGGGATCAGCGTTGAAGCTGATCCCCGACAGGGGCTACACGTGACAGTTGGTTAAGGGGTGAGCGCTTCCTGGGCGGCGTCCTTGGTCGACAACTTTCCGGTCGCGTCCTTGTCTTCTTTCAGCGTCGGGCGCAGCAGCAGCATCGCAATCGCGATGACCAGCAGCACCGAGGCCTGATGCACCAGCATGCCAATGGCCATGGTCACCCCGCCGAATAACACGCCGGCCAGCAGGGCGGCGACCGTGGCCAAGGCAATGACGATGTTGACCCGCATGGTGCGCACCGTGCGCTGGGCCAGCCCCAACGCGTATGGCAGGCGCGGCAACCGGTCCGCCATCAGCGCGATGTCGGCGGTCTCGATCGCGGCCGGGGAGCCGGCCGCACCCATGGCTACGCCGATATCGGCGGTGGCCAGGGCCGGGGTGTCGTTGACGCCGTCGCCGACCATCGCCACGGTGCGGCCCTCGGCTTGTAGTTCCTTGACGATGTCGAGCTTGTCCTCCGGCATCAGCTCCGCGCGGACCTCGTCGACGCCGAGTTCGGCGGCGACGTTGACGGCCACGCGCTCGGCGTCGCCGGTGGCCATGACCACCCGGATGCCCTTGTCATGTAAGTCCTTGATCGCGGCCGGGGCGTCGTCGCGGATCGTATCGGCCACGGCGACGATGCCGATGGCGCGTCCGTCGACGCCGACGAACATCGCGGTGCGCCCCAGTTCATTCAGTTCCAGGATGCGGGCCGGGTCGACCTCGACGTCCAGCAAATCGGCGGAACCGACGGCGACGGTGTGACCGCCGACCTGTGCGCGGATGCCCTTGCCGGTGACCGGCTCGGCTTTGTCGACCATGTCGACGGCCAGGCCGCGGTGGTGTGCGCCTTGGATGATGGCCTCGGCCAGGGGGTGTTCGGAGGCGGTCTCGGCACGCGCGGCCAAGGTCAGCACCTCATCGTCGGTGTAGTCGGGGTCGAGGACCTCGACGTCGGTCAGTTCCGGGCGACCGTTGGTCAAGGTGCCGGTCTTGTCGACGACCACGGTGTCGACCTTGGCGGCGGTCTCTAAGTACTCGCCGCCCTTGATGAGCACGCCGTCCTTGGCGCTGCGGCCGATGCCGGCGACAATCGAGACCGGAATCGAGATGACCAGTGCACCGGGGCAGCCGATGACCAGCAGTGTCAGGGCCAGTTCGACGTTCATGGTGATCAGACCAGCGATGAGGGCCGCGACCATCACGCCCGGGGTGTAGTACTTGGAAAATTTCTCCATGAAGGTCTGCGTCTTGGCCTTGTCGTCCTGGGCGTCTTCGACGCGGTGGATGATCTTGGCCAGGGTGGAATCAGCGCCGATGCCCAGGGCCTCGATCCGCAGCACACCAGAGCGCAGCCAGGTGCCGGCGAAGACCTCAGAGCCTTCGGCCTTTTCGGCCGGGACGGACTCACCGGTGATCTGTGCTTCATCCACGCCGCCGTGGCCGGAGATCACGCGGCCGTCGACGGGGACCTGCTGGCCGTTTTTGACCAGCACGGTATCGCCGGGGATGAGCTCCCAGAGCTCGACGGTTTCGGTAGAGCCGTCGTCATTGAGTCTGGTGGCGGTTTCTGGGGCGGAGTCGACCAGGTCGCTGAGCGCCTTACGGGTGCGGTTGAGCGTGGCCTTTTCTAATGCTCCGCCGATGGCGAACAGGAAGGTCACCGCGGCGGCTTCCCACCAGTTGCCCAAAAACATCGCACCGATCGCGGCGACAGAGACCAGCAGGTCAATCGAGATCATCTTGATGCGCAGTGCCTGGATCGCGCTCCAGACGATCTGATAGCCCGCCACCACGGCAGCCGCGATCATCAGGACATCAGGCAGGCCGAAGGGCGCGGTGGCCGAGCCGGTGATGTCGGCGCCGGTCAATAGCGCGGCGATGATGAGGACGCCGGAGACGATGACGACGCCCCAGGTCTTCCAGAAACTTTTCATGGTCTTAAATCCTTGTGTGAGTGTGTGTGCGGGTATTTCCCTGACATCTCTCAAGCTACGGCTGTCATCAGATCAATTCCTTGACGTGGATCAAGGAGCCGGATAAGGCTGGTGTATGTCTGTATGTTTGTATGCCGCCACCTGGGCCAGCGCACAGTCGGGCGATAGCTACACTGGATAATTCCCAAGTAGGAGCTCATTTTCGCCCCCGCCGCCGTCGCCGACCGATCCCTATGGGTGACCTACTTGTCGGCGCAGAAAAAGTAAGGTGATCTCGTGTCTTCCACCCCCACATCTGCCTCTCGTCACCAGCGTCTGCTGGAACGGTTCATGTGGCTGGCGATCGCCGCGGCGGTCGTGACCATCGTCTTGAAGGTGCTCGCCGCCGCATTGACCGGGTCCGTCGGCTTTCTCTCCGACGCCCTGGAATCCGGGGTCAACCTTGTTGCCGCCGTCGTGGGGCTGGTGGCGCTGCGCGTGGCGGCCCGCCCGGCGGACGCCACCCACCACTTCGGGCACGGCAAGGCGGAATACGTCTCCGCCCTGGTCGAGGGGGCGATGATCTTTGTGGCCGCCGCGCTGATCATCTGGAGTGCTACCCAGCGCCTCTTTGATCCGCAGCCGTTGGAACAAGTCGGGCTGGGACTGGTGTTGACCACTGCGGCTGCGCTGCTCAACCTGGTGGTCGGGCTCGTGCTGATCCGGGCAGGGAAGCGGCACCGTTCGGTGACACTGCAGGCCGACGGGCAACACCTGCTGACTGATGTGTGGACCTCGATCGGCGTGTTGGTCGGCATCGCCGCCGTCGCCGTAACCGGATGGTACTGGTTGGACCCGGTCATCGCGCTGCTGGTGGGCGCGAACATCCTGTGGACCGGGTACCGGCTGCTGAAAAAATCGCTGTCGGGTCTGCTCAGCGCGGCCCTACCGGACGACGAACTGAAGACGATCGACGCGGTGCTTAGTGATTTTCAGGCGGAGCACGACGTGATCTTTGCTGCTCCCCGGACCGTGGAATCCGGCCGGGACCGCTATATCTACCTGGTCATGGGTGTGCCCGAAGCCTGGAGCGTGGCGCAGGCGCACGCTCTGGCCGACCAGCTCGAAGTCCGCGTCGCCGAGGCACTGCCCGGAGCCGGAACCTTCATCCACGTCGAACCGGACCATACGGTCGCCCGTCGATAGGCCGACAGGAGCTCAACCACACACTTTCGGCAGCGCCACGGCCCGCCGGCACCGGTAAGGTGCGGGCGGGCCGTTCGATCAGGGCGGGTATGTCTGCGCGGGGGTGCTCACACGGTTGTTCGTGCAGGTCGTGCAGACACCAGCGCGGCGGTTAGATGGCGGAGGGCTTGGCGGTGTAGCCGACCTCTGCGATCGCGTCGACCAGGTCACGGACGGGAACCTTCTGCGGGTCATGCTCGACGAGGATACGTCCGGAGGAGAATTTCACTTCCGCCGTCTCCACGCCGTCGAGACTGTGGAGTTTGTTCTCGATCTTGGCCACACAGCTCGGGCAGCTGAACTCATCGGAGCGCAGGGTGGTCTTCTTCAGCTTGGTCGGGGCGGTCATAATAATCAGATCCTTTCGTTGTCATCTCTTTGTCTGACACTTCTTACGATAGGGGCCTTGACGGGGGAACTCCTTGACCTGGATCAAACAAAGAAAACTCGTCTGAACTGCGGTTATCGACACCACCGGGCGACATCGTTGTTTGAGCAAGGTCAAGGTGTCGGCTGCACAGACCGCTTAGCGTGACACCACGAGCACGATGCTGGCTCTCGACTTGTACGAGACAACGACCCGCGCGTTTTAGCGGGTGGAAATGAGGACACGAAATCATGTCGAAGGTATACGTATTCACCGACTACGGCGGAGCAGACAATCAGCAGCTGATCGAGCGTGAACCTCCGCAGCCCGGCCCGGGTGAGATCGGGGTGAAAGTGCATGCAGCCGGGGTTAACCCCGTGGACTGGAAGCTTCGTCAAGGCCTGCTCGGCACTTCTCGACCCTTGCCGGTGGCTCTCGGTGGGGAAGTCGCCGGCGTGGTTACCGCTCTGGGCGAGGGCGTCGAGGGTTTCGCCGTCGGTGACGAGGTCTTAGGTCTGGTTGCCGACGGGGCTGGAGGCTACGCCGAGGACACGGTCCTGCCGGCAGAAAGTGCGGTGATAAAACCGAAGGAAATCTCGTTTATTGATGCCGCGGCCATTCCCATCGCCGGATCCACCGCTTATGCCGGCACCCACCAGGTCGGTTTGGAGGCCGGCCAATCCGTTCTGTTCAACGGTGCTGGGGGCGGGGTGGGACTTATGGCAGCCCAGATCGGCCGGGTCCATCAGTTCCAGGTGCTCGGGGTCGGCAGTGAGGATAAGCGTGCGCTGATCGAATCCACGGGTGCGACTTTCGTCGCCTCCGGAGAAGGGCTTGCCGAGCGGGTGCGCGAGATGGCACCTGACGGGGTGGATCTGGTATTCGACCTGGTCGGGGGCAAGGCGCTGCGTCAGGTGGTGTCCGTGGCGAAGGATCCGGCGCACGTGATCTCGGCGGCGGATGCGCAGACCGTCACCGAACTCGGTGGTCAGGTGCTGCGCCGTAACCCGGAGATGATCGCCAAGATCACCGGTGTCATCCAGTACGGCCTGGTCGATCCCACCGTGCTGGCGACCTATCCGCTCGAGCAGGCAGATCAGGCCCTGGCACACGTAGAATCCGGCCGCACGCGCGGCAAAGTCGTCCTCGAGATCATCCCCGCCGACAACTAATCACCGGCTCACACCACCACGAAGATAAGGAATACGCCATGACCAACATAACTTTTGCCAGCCTGCACGAGAAGTTGAACTTCCTGCTCGCCGACCACCAGATCCATGATTTCGACGAATCCGGACTCAACCTCGAGTCGGTGGCCTCCCTTCATGCCAAGGCCGATGCCCTGTGCGCCGCGCACGGCGGCAACCCGCAGGTCATGCCAGATGACACGCTGGCCCAGCTGCACCCCAAACTCGATCTTCTGCTCAAGGGCCACGGGGTCGATGCCGATGTTGATGCCGATACTCTCGACTCGCTGGTGTCGGTGGATGAAAAATTAGACGCGATCATCGGCGCCCATGACGACACCGAGGAGTCCCGAGACTAATACCAGGATTCTCCTGGAGTATCAGACCGGGCTTCCGGTTCACCGGACACAGACACCGTATATAAGCGCGCTGCTGCACAGTCGGAGGCAACAGCGCAACCCTGCGAAACTGATTTCTCTCCCGGCGAACGCCAAACAACGCTTACCGCGGCAACCGTTGAAACATCCTGCGACGACCTGCCCCAGGCGATTGCCAGTTTAAGCAGATGCCCGACATTTTCACATGGGCTGATGACCGCGCCGCCCAACCTGCATGGGGCAGGGAACAGCCCCTCACGCTCAGTCCCACTGCACGATGCGCCCGCAGATTCGGCGCAGCAGGTCCATGTCGTGGGAGATCACGAGCATGCCCAGGCCGCGTCGGTGTGCTTCGTCGAGCAGCGAGCGCCAGATGTCGGCCTGCAGCAGCCCGTCCATCATGGTGGTGATCTCGTCGGCGACCAGATATCTCGTGCGCGTGTCCATCGCCCGGGCGATGTTGATGCGCTGCAGCTGCCCGCCGGAGACCTCCTGGGCGCGGCGCGTCAGCCACTCCCGCTCGACGCCCAGACGCTCGAGGATCGCGGGATCGACGCCCTCGACCACCTTCGACAGGCGCCAGCGCGGGTCGATCGCGCGGTCGGGGTGTTGCTGGATCAGCTGCGCCGGGCAGTAGGCGCCGGGGCGGACAGATTCGCCGTCGATGAGCACCCGGCCAGAATCCGGGCGCAGTTGGCCGGTCAGGATGCGGGCGAGCGTCGTTTTGCCCGCCCCGCTGTAACCTTGCAGTCCGACGATCTCACCGGCCTCGATCGTGAGGTTCACGTCCGTCATCAGCTGTCGGCCGTGGAAACCGAAGGAAACGTTCTCCGCGTTCAAACTCATGTCACTCTCCCCAGAAGTCGTTGGCCGGTTGGGAACGCCACAGCGCGGCGGTGTAGTCGCTGAGCTCGCCGCTGAGATCCCCGGCGACGACGTCGACGACCGTCCCGGCGCGCATCACGGCGATGCGGTCGGCGATCTGCACGGCCGAGACCATGTCGTGGGTGATGAACAGCACCGCGGCGCCGCGTGCGCGCAGTTCGCGGAAGTAATCCAGGACTTGCGCGGTCGCCGCCGGGTCCAGGCCCGGGGTCGGTTCGTCGGCGATGAGCAGGCTGGTGTTCTCCGAGACGCTGGTGGCCAGGCTGACCCGGCGCAGCATGCCGCCGGAGAGCTCGTGGGGGAACTTCTCGAGGACGTCTTCGCCGAGGCCGAAGCGGGCGATCTTCTCTGCCGCCCCTCCCCCGTCGAGGCCGACGAAGGCCCCGATCTTCATGGTCGGGTCGAAGTGGGTGACTCCCTGCGGGATGAAGCGCGTCCCGGTCAGGTCGCCGCGCACCTCCCCGTGGACGTGGGCGTTGACGGGCATGAGTCCCAAGATGGCGTCGGCGAGCAGGGATTTTCCGGCGCCGGATTCACCCACGACGGCCAGGATTTCTCCGGCCGCCAGGTCTAAGTTCACGTCTCGCAGCGGGGTGACGTGGACACGCGAGAATGGGCCGTCGTACTGGTGGAACGACACCCCGACGTCGCGTATGGAGAGCACTGTCATGGTCTTTCTCCTATTCGTGCCGGCTCGCCGGGGAGAGCAGCTGGCGCAGGCGGTCGCCGCAGGCGTCGAGAAGCGTCGCCAGCGCGACCAGCAGGACGATCGGCCCGAGCACCAGCCACCATTGCCCGGTGGACAAAAAGCGCAGTCCTTCGCTGAGGATGATGCCCAGCGACGGGGTCGTCGGCTCGAGGCCGAAGCCGATGAAGGTCAGCGCCGACTCGTGCAGGATCGAGTGCGGGAACATCAGGACGAAGCCGACGATCAAGTGCGGGGCGATCGCCGGGCAGATGTGGTGCCACGCCACCCACCAGGCGCCACGGCCGCGGGCCCGGGACACGGCCACGTAGGGCTCTTCGCGGACTTTGAGGATCTCGGCGCGCAGCAGCCGGGCCAGGGGTGGCCACTGGGTCAGGCTGACCGCCAGGATCACCCCTGGTACTCCGCCACCGACGGCGAAGGCGATGAGCAGGGAGGCGATGATCTGGGGCAGCCCGATGGTCACGTCCACCAGCCAGCCGACCGCCCGGTCCATCCATTTCGGCC
The DNA here is from genome assembly GCF_000442645.1 of Corynebacterium maris DSM 45190. Lineage (NCBI taxonomy): Bacteria > Bacillati > Actinomycetota > Actinomycetes > Mycobacteriales > Corynebacteriaceae > Corynebacterium > Corynebacterium maris. The sequence continues at coordinate 686,288 of NC_021915.1, read as the reverse complement.
CCATGGCCGCGGCCAGGGCGAACAGCGCCGACAGCACCGTGGAGACCAGCGCCATGGCCAGGCCGAGCAGCAGGCTCAGCGCCATGCCTTTCATGGTGCGGGCGAACATGTCGCGGCCCAGCCAGTCGGTGCCCAACGGCAGTTGCCAGTTGGGCTCGACGTTGCGTTGGCCGGAGGTCGGGCGCACGGCGGAGTCGGGGTAGGCGGCGGCGCTGATCAGGATCACTGCGATGAGTGCGGCGGCGAGCGTGGCCAGGATCAGCAGCCGGACCCGGTTATTGCGGACCCGGAGCATAGGCCACCTCCCCGCGGGGCGCCGGGTGCGCGGCGTCGTCCTCTTGCGCCGCGACGCTGCGGCGCACCCGGGGTTCCAGGGCGACGGCGATGACGTCGGCGCAGAAGTTGCCCACGAACACCAGCACGGCCGCGATCAGGACGCCGCCGAGCAGCAGCGGGACGTCGCTGTCCAGGCCGGCTTGCGTGATGACGGAGCCGAGCCCGTGGTAGGAGAAGACCACCTCGGCCAGGGCGGAGCCGCTGATCAGGGTCGCCAGCGACGTGAACTGCAGCATGACCGCCGGCAGCAGCGTGTTGCGGACGCCGTGGCGGCGGACCACCGTCCAGGTGCCCATCCCGCGGGCGCGGGCGAAACGCGCCACGTCCGATTCCATGAATTCGCCCACGGCTTGCCGGGTGTGCACGGTGACGTTGGCGATGCCCACGATGGCCACCGTGATCGCCGGCAGCAGCGCGTGTTGCAGGCGGTCGCCGAAGGTGACGTCCTCGCTGAGCATGCCCAGCGGCTGCGACAGCCCAATGGGCGCCCAGCCGAGTTGGACGGCGAAGATCAGCATGAGCACCAGTCCGACGACGAAGGTCGGGGTGGAGGTCAGCACGTAGCAGACCAGCACGACCACGCGGTCGAGGACGCTGCCGCGGGTGGCGCCGGCGAGCACGCCCAGGCCGTAGCCGAGGACGGCGGAGAGCACCCACGCCATCGCCATCAGCAGCAGCGAGTTGCCCACGGCGGTGGCCAGGATGTCGGTGACCTCCGCGCGGTGGATGTGGCTGACGCCGAAGTCGCCGGTGAGCACCCCGCCCAGCCAGCCGAGGTAGCGCTCCCACCAGGGCAGGTTCTGCCCCCATAGTTCGGCGATGCGGGCGACTTGTTCGTCGCTGACCCCGCGCAGGGAGGAGACGTACTTCCCCACCGGGTCGAGCGGGGAGAACTCGACCAGGAGGAAGGCGATGAAGGTGATGCTCAGCAGCAGTCCGGCCATGCGGGCCAGCGTGAGGGTCAATCGTTTCAGGACCACTCCTCCACGTTCATGAAGATCTGCAGGCCGTGGCCGTGGCCGTGCATGATCTGGTCGCCGATGTCGACGTGGTCGGCGACGTAGTACAGGTGGTCGCGGCGCAGCAGCCACAGCATGGAGACGTCGCCGTTGTCCGGGTGCGCGGAGGCCCCGGCTTCTTGGGCGGCCTGCCAGTGCGGCAGGGAGTCCTCGAAGGAGTCGGCGCCGCGGGCGGCGTCGATGTGCTCGTCGACCTCGGGGTTGGAGTAGTTGGGCAGGTTGTTGTAGCTCACGCCGATGGAGTCGGAGGAGTAGCTGTCGTAGAGCTCCTTCGGGCTGAGTGAGCCGAGGGCGAAGACGACCGCCTTGGTCTTGCCTTCTTCGTAGACGTCGTCCCAGGTCACGCCTTCGGGCTCGAAGCGGACGCCCAGTTCCTCGGCCTGGACGGTGACGGATTCGGCCAGGTCGGCGCGGACCTGGTCGTTGGTGGTGTACATCAGCGGGATGACGGCCTCGACGCCGTCCTTGTCCACGGTGCCGTCGCCGTTGGAGTCGGTCCAGCCGGCTTCTTCCAGGATGCGCTGGGCGTCGTCGACGCGGGCGTCCTCGAAGATGACTTCCTCGGTGAACCAGGGCAGGCCGTCGGCCACCGAGTAGGCGGGTTCGCCGTATTCGGAGACCACCAGGTCGGACAGGCCCGTGCGGTCCAGGCCGACGGTGAGCGCTTCGCGGATGGCCGGGTCGGAGGTGACGTCGTTGCCGACCTCGACCTCCTGGCCCATGGTTTCGCCGGTGTCCCCGGCCGGGTCGGTGGGCAGGGTCAACGCGAGGGTGTCCACGGACTCCAGGTCGTGCAGCGTCATGCCCTCAATCTGGCGGTCGGCGTTGTTGTGGGAGACGGTGGCGATGTCGACGCGCCCCGCGCCGGCGGCGGCCAGGCCCGCCTCTTCGTCGGAGAGGACGAAGGTCAGTTCCTGATACGCCAGGTCGTGCGGGTAGTGGGGGTTGGCCTCCATGAGGACCTGCTCGCCCTGCTGGTGTTCGACGATGCGGTACGGGCCGGAGGCGACCGGGTCGGCGGAGTAGTTCTCGTCGTAGCGGTGGGCGGGCACGATGCCGATCTGCGCGGTCATCGGCCCGAAGAGCGTGTCCGGCTGGGCCAGTTCGGCGACGACGGTGTGCTCGCCTTCGGCGCGGATCTCCTCGAGGTTGCTCAGGTCGAAGTTGGTGCCGTCTTCCTTGAGCATCTCGTAGGTGAACACGACGTCCTCGGCGGTGACCGGTTCGCCGTCGGAGAAGGCGTAGTCCGGGTTCAACTCGAAGGTCCAGGTGGCGCCCTCCTGGGTGAAGGAGTCCGCGAGCTCACCGACCATCTCCATGTCCTCGTCCCAGCTCAGCAGGGAGGAATGCAAAACGGCGTGTTCGTTGTGCTGCCCCCAGCCTTTGGCGGGGTCAAACTCGCTGTCGGTGATGTCGCCGACGGCCAGGACCAGGCTGTCCTCGGGCCGGTCGGCGGCGACGGTGTCGGCGGCGCCGTTCGAGTCCGTGGCGCCGGCACAGGCGGTCAACGTCAGGGCGCAGGCGGCGGTGAGGCCGGCGAGCGTGCGGGCAGATCGGCTCATGCTGAAAATCCTTAAAGAAATGTTGTTATTAATCACCCGCCACAGTAACACTCAAACAACCGATTGACTATCGAAACGGCGGGAGCCCCTCACCCGCCCCAGCCCGCGCGCAGCCCCGCCGAGCGTAGACGCACCACACCCCTCGCGCTGGGTCCCCGTCCTTCGGAAGGACTAGAGTGATAAAGAACATCTGTCACTGTTTCCGCGTTAGAAAGCTGTGTGCGCCGTGGCCATCGACTACGACCCCAACCCCCAATACCAGGAGTACGCCCACCCGGAGCACGTTGTCTCCGCCGCCTGGCTCTCCGCCCACCTCGGCGCGCCCGGCTTAAAGGTCGTCGAATCCAACGAGGATTCCCTCCTCTACAACATCGGCCACATCCCGGGCGCCGTGCGCATCGACTGGCAAAAAGACCTCAACGACCAGGTCAGCCGCGACTTCATCGACGGCGAAGCCTTCGCCGCGCTGATGACCGACAAGGGCATCGCCCGCGACGACACCGTCGTCATCTACGGCGACAAGGCCAACTGGTGGGCCTGCTACACCCTCTGGGTCTTCGAACTCTTCGGCCACCCCGACGTCCGCCTGCTCGACGGCGGCCGCGACGCCTGGATGGGCGAGGAACGCGAAACCTCCTTCTCCGTCCCCGACTACCGGGCGAAGCCCTACCCCGTCGTCGAGCGCAACGACGTCGACTTCCGCATCTTCGTCGACGAACTGCGTGAGCTGGTCGGCGGCCCGGCCACCATCCTCGACGCCCGCGGCGAACTCGAGTACACCGGCGAATCCCTCGGCATCGAGGGCGAAGGCGCCGCCGGCGTGCTGCGCGGCGGCCACATCCCGGGCGCGCTGAGCTACCCCTGGGGACGCAGCGTCTACCCGAACGCGCGCTTCCGCCCGCGCCGGGACATCGAGAACGCTTACTCCGCCCTGGACAAGAACAACCACACCATCGCCTACTGCCAGTTGGGCGATCGTTCCGCGCACACGTGGTTCGTGCTCAAGTACCTGCTGGGCTTCGACAACATCCGCAATTATGACGGTTCCTGGGCGGAATGGGGCAACATGGTGCGCGCGCCCATCACCCAGGGTGACCGCCCGTGAGCTGGTTTTTGTAACAAAACTAGCGGGACACGCGAGACCTGATGAAAGGCTCACGTTTTTGTGTGCAAGAATAGTTTTGATTGAAACACGATCCCAGGAGGGGTACCCAAGTGGCAGTTGAGACCAAGCAGATCACCAAGGTCTTGGTGGCGAACCGCGGTGAAATCGCGATCCGCATTTTCCGCGCGGCCAAAGACGCGGGCATCGCGTCCGTGGCCGTGTACGCAGAGCCCGACGCGGACGCCCCGTTCGTCGGCATGGCCGACGAGGCGTTCGCCCTCGGCGGGCAGACCTCTGCGGAGTCGTACCTGGCGATCGACAAGATCATCGACGCCGCCGCCAAGTCCGGCGCCGACGCGGTCCACCCCGGCTACGGCTTCCTCGCCGAAAACGCCGACTTTGCGCAGGCCGTCATCGACGCCGGCCTGACCTGGATCGGACCCCCTCCGCAGGCCATCCGCGACCTCGGCGACAAGGTCACTGCCCGGCACATCGCCGAGCGTGCCGACGCCCCGATGGCCCCCGGCACCAAGGACCCCGTCTCCGACGCGGACGAGGTCGTCGCCTTTGCCGAGGAGCACGGCCTGCCCGTCGCCATTAAGGCCGCCCACGGCGGCGGCGGACGCGGCATGAAGGTCGCCTACACCAAGGAAGAGATCCCGGAGCTCTACGAGTCCGCCACCCGTGAGGCGCTGGCCGCCTTCGGCCGCGGCGAGTGCTTCGTCGAGCGCTACCTGGACAAGGCCCGCCACGTCGAGGCGCAGGTGCTGGCCGACCAGCACGGCAACGTCGTCGTCATGGGCACCCGCGACTGCTCACTGCAGCGCCGCTTCCAGAAGCTCGTGGAGGAGGCCCCCGCGCCGTTCCTCACCGACGCCCAGCGCGAGCGCATCCACTCCTCCGCCAAGGACATCTGCCGCGAGGCGGGCTACTACGGCGCCGGCACCGTCGAGTACCTCGTCGCCGCCGACGGCCTGGTCTCCTTCCTCGAGGTCAACACCCGCCTCCAGGTCGAGCACCCGATCACCGAGGAAACCACCGGCTACGACCTGGTCCGCCAGCAGTTCCTCATCGCCGAGGGCCACGAGCTGGAGATCACGGAAGACCCGACCCCACGCGGACACTCCTTCGAGTTCCGCATCAACGGCGAGGACCCGGCCACCGGCTTCATCCCGGCCCCGGGCACCGTCACCACATACGTCGAGCCGACCGGCCCCGGCGTGCGCGTCGACTCCGGCGTGCGCGAGGGTTCCGTCATCGGCGGCCAGTTCGACTCCATGCTGGCCAAGTTGATCGTCACCGGCGAGACCCGCCAGCAGGCGCTGGAGCGTTCCCGTCGTGCGCTCGACGAGTTCGTGGTCGAGGGCATGCCGACCGTGTTGCCCTTCGACCGCGCGATCGTCCGCGACCCGGCGTTCATCGGCGACGGCGAGAGCTTCGACGTGTACACCCGCTGGATCGAAGAAGAATGGAAGAACGAGCTCGAGCCTTTCGTCGACCCGGACGACGTCGCCGAGGACGACTCCGAGCCGAAGCAGAAGTTCGTGGTGGAGGTCGCCGGCCGCCGCATCGAGGTCGCGCTGCCGTCCAACCTCTCCTTCGGCGGGCTGTCGCCGAAGAAGAAGGCCAAGAAGCGCCGCTCCAAGGGCGGGTCCGGCGCAGGCGTCTCCGGTGACGCGGTGGCCGCGCCGATGCAGGGCACCGTCATCAAGGTCTCCGTCGAAGAAGGCCAGGAAGTCGCCGAGGGCGACGTCGTGGTCATCCTCGAGGCCATGAAGATGGAAAACCCTGTCAAGGCCCACAAGTCCGGCGTCGTCACCGGCCTGGCCGTCGACGAGGGCAAGCAGGTCAACAAGAACGACGTGCTCTTCGAGATCAAGTAGTTCGTTTCTCCTGCTCCCCAGCGGTCATCCGCTGGGGAGTCGTCATTTCCGGAAGCCGCGCGGCAAGGTCCGCACGGGGTGGCCCTCGATGAGGTCCACCTGTCCCCGCCCCGGGAGCCTCGTGCCTGTGGTCGTGGCATTGACACAGGACCACCGGGTTCCGCTTCCAGGCCGTGCGCCGGCATAACGTCGTCGAGAAACTCCGCCCGGTGATCGTGGTGCCGTCGCAGGATCCTGGCAGTTTCGCCGCCGGGGCGGATCCGGTGGATAAAACCGGCCGATGGCGGACGTCGCCCCCTACTCTGCGGAAAACACGCGTGCCCCTCCGGGAGATCCGGAGGGGCACGACCCGGTGCCGTTACTCGGAAGGCTTGATGACGACGATCAGGTCGCCGCCCTCGACCTTGGTCGGCTGGGACAGCGCGACCCGCTCGACGACGCCGTCGCTGGTGGCGGAGATGTTCGCCTCCATCTTCATGGCCTCGATCGTGGCGATCGGCTGACCGGCCTCGACCTTGTCGCCCGCCGCGACGATCGGGTTGACGACGCCGGCGAATGGAGCCGGGACGTGACCCTGGTTCGAGGAGTCGGCCTTCTCGACCTCGGCGACGGTGGACTCGGCGCTGTTGTCGCGGACCAGCAACGGACGAATCTGGCCGTTGACGTTGAGCACAACGCGACGCATGCCCTTCTCATCCGGCTCGCCGACGGCGTCCAGACGCACGACCATCGGCGGGTTGGTGTTGTCGTCGGTGCCGCCGGAGCGCAGAACGACTTCCTGCCCCTCGGGCAGTCCGTAGAAGAAGACGTGGTCCTCGAGCTTGGAGGTCTCACCGTAGTTGCGGTGGTGCTCAGCCAGCTCGGCGGCCTGCTTCGGGAAGAGCAGCCGGTCCAAGGCGCTACGACGGGTGGCGTGGTCGGTGGCGGCGAGGTTGTCCGCCTCCTCCGCCGGGACCTCGACCAGGCTCTGCTGGCCTTGGCCCCGGCCCTTGAGGATCTGCTCGGTGATCGGCGGCCAGCCGCCCGGAGGGGTGCCCAGCTCACCGCGCAGGAAGGAAATGACGGAGTCCGGGATGTCGTACTTGGTGGGCTCCTTCGCGAACTCCTCCGGAGTCACGTCGGCGCCGACCAGCGACAGTGCGAGGTCACCGACGACCTTGGAGGACGGGGTCACCTTGGTGGGTCGACCGAGCAGCTCGTTGACGCCGGCGTAGGCGTCCTCAATGAGTTCGAAGCGGTCGCCCAGGCCCAGGGCCACGGCCTGGGTACGCAAGTTCGACAGCTGACCGCCCGGAATCTCGTGCCGGTAGACGCGGCCGGTCGGGCCCGGGATCCCGGCCTCGAACGGGGCATAGACTTGACGCACGCCCTCCCAGTACGGCTCCAGCTCGGAGACGGCCGCCAGCGAGATGCCGGTGTCGCGCTCGGTGTTGGCGAACGCCGCGATGATCGCGGACAGGGACGGCTGGGAAGTGGTGCCGCCCAGCGGTGCGGAGGCGCCGTCGACGATGTCGGCCCCGGCCTCGGCCGCGGCGAGGTAGGTCGCCAGCTGACCGCCCGCGGAGTCATGGGTGTGGATGTGAATCGGCAAGTCGAAGTTCTTGCGCAGAGCGGTGACCAGCGTGCGGGCGGCCTCCGGCCGCAGCAGACCGGCCATGTCCTTGATGGCCAGGATATGGGCGCCGGTGCCCGCGATCTCCTCGGCCAGCTTCAGGTAGTAGTCCAGCGTGTAGAGGTCTTCCTTCGGATCCGCGAGGTTTCCGGAGTAGGCCATCGCGACCTCGGCGACCGTGGTGTTGGTCTCGAGGACGGCCTCGATGGCCGGGCGCATCTGGGAAACGTCGTTGAGGGCGTCGAAAATGCGGAAGACGTCGATGCCGGAATCCGCGGCCTCCTGGACGAAGGCGCGGGTCACGGACTCCGGGTAGGGCGTGTAGCCGACGGTGTTGCGGCCACGCAGCAGCATCTGGATGTTGACGTTCGGCAGTGCCTTGCGCAGCTGATCCAGGCGGTCCCACGGGTCCTCGAAGAGGAAGCGCATGGCGACGTCGTAAGTCGCGCCACCCCAGGCTTCGACGGAGAAGAGTTCCGGGGTCATCTGGCCGGTGGCGACGGCGGCGTGGACGAGCGTATCGGTGCGCACACGGGTGGCGAGCAGGGACTGGTGCGCGTCACGGAAGGTGGTGTCGGTGACGCCCAGGGCCTTCTGCTTCCGGATCTTCTGCGCGAAACCGGCGGGGCCGAGTTCGAGGAGATCGTTGCGGGAACCGCGCGGCGGGGTCTCGTCGAGCTGGATGTGCGTCAGTTTGCGCCACGGCTGCTGGCGGGTCGGCGCCGGGCCGTTGGGCTGGTTGACGGTCACGTTGGCGACGAAGTCCAGCAGCCGATCGTTCTGGTCCTCCGCCGGCGGCGCCTCGAGCAGGTGGATGTGGTCGGCGATGAAGCTGGTGGAAATGCGCTTGGTCTGGAAATCGGATTCGCGCAGCACCGCACGCAGGAAGCCGATGTTGGTGGAGACGCCGCCGACCTGGAACTCGTTGAGGGCGCGCATCGCGCGGGCGATGGCCTGCTCGAAGTCGGCGCCACGGCAGGTCATCTTGACCAGCAGGGAGTCGAAATTCGGGGTGATCTCGGTGCCCACCGCCACGGAGCCGTCGAGGCGGACGCCCGCTCCGCCCGGGGAGCGGTAGGAGGTGATGGTGCCGGAGTCCGGACGGAAGCCGTTGTGCGGGTCTTCGGTGGTGATGCGCGTCTGCAGCGCGGCGCCGGTGATCTTGATGTCCTCCTGGCGCAGGTCCAGCTCCTCCAGGGTGGCGCCGGCCGCGAGGTGCAGCTGCGCCTTGACGATGTCGACGCCGGTGATTTCCTCGGTGACGGTGTGCTCTACCTGGACGCGCGGGTTCATCTCGATGAAGTAGTGGTTGCCGCGTTCATCGACGAGGAATTCCACGGTGCCGGCGCCCTGATAGGCGATCTCTTCACAGAACTTCACGGCGTCCGCGCAGATTTTGTCGCGCAGCTCGGTTGAGATGTGCTGCGCCGGGGCGATCTCCACGACCTTCTGGTGGCGACGCTGCAGGGAGCAGTCGCGCTCGTAGAGGTGGATGATGTTGTTCTCGGAGTCGGCCAGGATCTGGACCTCGATGTGCTGCGGGTTGATGACCGCGGTCTCGAGGTAGACGTGGGCGTCGCCGAAGGCCGCCTCCGCCTCGCGGGAGGCCTCGGTGGCCAGCTGGGCGAGGTCCTCTGGCTTCTCGACGAAGCGCATGCCACGTCCGCCGCCGCCGGCGACGGCCTTGACGAAGATCGGGAACTGGAAGTCCTTGGCGTAGTCGACCAGGTCGTCGATGTCGGTCGACGGCTGGGAGTCGTCGAGGATCGGCAGCCCGGCGCGCTGGGCGGCCTCGACCGCGGCGGCCTTGTCGCCGGTCAGGTCCAGGGTTTCCGGGGTCGGGCCGACGAAGGTGATGCCGTTGTCCGCGCACGCCCGGGCGAATTCCGCGCGCTCAGCGAGGAAGCCGTAGCCCGGGTAGATGGCGTCGGCGCCGGTCTTCTTGGCGGCGGCGATGATGTCGTCGATGTCGAGATACGCCTTGACCGGCGCCCCCTCCTTACCGATGCGGACCGCTTCGTCCGCGAACGGGCGGTGAAAGGAATTGCGATCTTCCCTCGGATAGACGGCGACGGTCTTGGCGCCGGTCTCGAATGCTGCGCGGAAAGCGCGCACGGCGATCTCGCCACGGTTGGCGACGAGCACCTTATTGAAGGACGGCAGTGTGGAGGTGGCCACGCGAGGTTCCCCTTCCCGAGAAATAAGAAATGTGAATCAGGTAACGGAGATAGCCTAACGTATGTCCATTCGACATATCTCCATGAGTGAGAGTAGTCTCACCCCGTCGCCCCGGAGGTCAGGAACAGCGGGATGAGACTGACTGTGTGAAGCTAACCTACTTCTGGAGGTGGCGCTCCTCCGGGCCGTCGTAGGCCGACAGCGGACGAATCAGCGAGTTGCTCTCGTACTGCTCGAGAATGTGTGCGGACCAGCCGGTGATGCGAGACATCACGAACAGCGGCGTGAAGAACGGGATGTCGAAGCCCATGATGTGATATGCCGGGCCGGCCGGGAAGTCCAGGTTCGGGCGGATCTTGATCGAGGTGTTCTCGTACATGGTCTCAGCCAGGATGTCGTACATCTCGACCCACTTCTCGGAGCCTTCGTGCTCGGTGGCGAGCTTCTTGAAGGCCGCCTCCATGGTCGGCACGCGCGAGTCGCCCTTCTTGTACACGCGGTGACCGAAGCCCATGACCAGATCCTTGTTGGCCAGCTTGTCCTTGGCCCACTGCTCGGCGTTGGCCGGGTCGCCGATCTCGATCATGTTGTGCATGACCGCCTCGTTGGCGCCGCCGTGCAGCGGGCCCTTGAGCGCACCGATCGCGCCGACGATGGCGGACCACGGGTCACTCATGGTGGAGGTGATCACACGGCCGGTGAACGTGGAGGCGTTGAAGGAGTGCTCGGCGTAGAGGATCATCGACTTCTCGAAGCACTCGACGTCGCCCGGCTTGTTCAGCGGGGAATCCGGGCCGTCGCCGAAGACCATCCACAAGAAGTTCTCGGTGAAGCCGAGGTCCTTGCGCGGCTCGACGTAGCCGTCGCCGCGGCGGCGGCGGATGTCGAGTGCCACGATGGTCGGCAGCTTGGACAGCAGCTGGCGGCCGACCCAGCGGATGTGGTTGGAGCTGACAGTGAAATGGTCGGCGTCGTAGCTGCCGAGGAAGGCGACGGCGCTGCGCAGAACGTCCATCGGGTGACAGTCGGTCGGCATCGACATGATCATGTCGATCGTCTTCTGGTCCAAGGCGCGGCCGTTCCAGCACTCGCGTTTGAAGTCGTCCAGCTCTTCGGCGTTGGGCAGCTCGCCACGGAGCAGCAGGAAGGCGACCTCTTCGAAGGTGCAGTGCTCCGCCAGTTCCTGAACGGGGTAGCCACGGTAGAGCAGGGAGTTGGTCTCCGGGTTGACCTTGGAGACGGCGGTGTAGTCGGCGTAGACGCCGGCGAGGCCCTTGCGGATGTCGGGTGCGTTGTTGTCAGACATGATGGTGCTCCTTAATCAAGTGAAAGAGGGCGTTACTTCTCGAAGGTGGGCTTGTAGCTGTCGGCGGAGTAGGTGAACACCTGCTGGTCGAAGGCGTTGTAGTCCTCGTAGCGGACCAGTTCGTAGAGTCGCGATCGGTGCTGCATTTTGTCGAGCCAACCGGTCTGGGTGCCGGTGGACCCGATCTCGCGCAGGGCGTCCTCCACGGCGCCCATCGCGATACGCAGGGTGGTGACGGGGTAGATCACCGCGTTGTAGCCGATGTCCTGCAGCGTGTCGGCGCTGAGGAGTTCGGTTTTGCCGAACTCGGTCATGTTCGCCAACAGGGGCGTGTCGACGGCGGCGCGGAACTTCTCGAAGTCGGCCGGCTCGTAGAGCGCCTCGGTGAAGATGAGGTCGGCTCCGGCGTCGGCGTAGGCTTTCGCCCGCTCGATGGCCGCGTCGACGCCCTCGACGCCGGCGGCGTCGGTGCGGGCGCAGACGATGAAGTTCTCGTCGCGGCGCTCGTTGACGGCCGCGGTGATGCGTCGGACCATCAGCTCGGTGGGCACGACCTCCTTGCCGTCGAGGTGCCCGCAACGCTTGGGGTTGACCTGGTCTTCGAAGTGGCAACCGGCCAAGCCGGCGTCCTCGAATTCCGCGATGGTGCGGGCGGCGGACATCGGTTCGCCGAAGCCGGTGTCGGCGTCGACGAGCACCGGCAACGAGGTGGCCCGTGCGATCTGGCGCGAGCGGTCGGTGACCTCCGTCAGAGTGGTCAGGCCAATGTCCGGCAGAGCCAAATCGTTGGCCAGCACCGCGCCGGAGACGTACACGCCCTCAAACAGGCCGAGGTCCTCGATGAGGCGGGCGACCAGCGGGGAGAAGGCGCCGGGGATTTTCTGGATGGTGCCGGAGTTCAGCCCGTCGCGCAGTGTCTTACGGCGCTCGGCTGGGGTCACGGTCGGTGAGTACAGGCCGGCCATTACAGCAGTCCTTCCGGGGTGTCGGGGGCCTCGGCCAGGACCTCGTCGAGCACGGTGATGTTCAGCTCGGTGAGGTCGGTCAAGTTTTCCAGTCCTTCGACGGCCGCGAGGAAGCGGTCCTGCTCCTCCGGGGAGACCACGCCGTCGGCCAGCTCGCGGAACTTCTGGATGTACTGCTCGCGAGCGAAGGGGCGGGCGCCGAGCGGGTGTGCGTCGGCCAGCGCCAGCTCGTCGACGAGCTCGGTGCCGTCCTTGAGGGTGATCACCGCGCGGGCACCGAAAGCCTTCTCTGCCGGGTCGGTCGACAGGTAGCGGCGCGTCCACTCCTCGTCCTCGACCGTGGAGACCTTGTGCCACAGCTCGACGGTCTCCGGGCGGCCGGCGCGCTCCGGGGCGTAGGAGTCGACGTGGTGCCACTTCCCGTCCTCCAGGGCGACGGCGAAGATGTACATGATGGAGTGATCCAGCGTCTCGCGCGAGGAGGTCGGGTCCATCTTCTGCGGGTCGTTGGCGCCGGTGCCGATGACGTAGTGGGTGTGGTGCGAGGTGTGCAGCACGATGGAGTCGATGTCCGCGGTGGACACGTCCTTGTCTGCCAGGGTGGCCTTCATGCGGCGAGCCAGGTCGATCAGCGCCTGCGCCTGGTACTCGGCGGAGTGCTCCTTGGTGAAGGTGTCCAGGATCCCGCGCTTTTCCTCGCCCTCGGCGGGCAACGGGATGGTGTATTCGTGCTCCGGGCCGGCCAGCAGCCAGGCGATGACGCCGTCCTCGCCCTCCCAGATCGGGGCCGGGGCGCCCTCACCGCGCATGGTGCGGTCGACGGCCTCGACGGCCATCTTGCCGGCGAAGGCCGGCGCGAAAGCCTTCCAGGAAGAGATCTGTCCCTTGCGCGACTGCCGCGTGGCGGTGGTGGTGTGCAGCGCTTGGCCCACGGCCTGGTAGATCGTGTCCACGTCGAGCCCCAGCAAGGTGCCGATGCCCGCGGCCGCCGACGGGCCCAGGTGCGCCACGTGGTCGATCTTGTGGCGGTGCAGGCTCATGCCGCGCACGAGGTTGACCTGGATCTCGTAGCCGGTGGCCAGACCGCGGATGAGGTCGCGGCCGTTCTTGCCGGTGGTCTGTGCGGCGGCCAGGATCGCGGGGATGTTGTCGCCCGGGTGCGAGTACTCCTCGGCGAGGAAGGTGTCGTGGAAGTCCAGCTCACGCACGGCGGTGCCGTTGGCCCAGGTCGCCCACTCCGCAGAGTAGGTGCCGGGGATGCCGAAGATGGCGGCGCCGCGCTCAGAGGGGTGCGCCTGCGCCTGTCGGCGCGCCACCGTCACCGGACGGCGCGTCACCGACGCCGCGGAGACGGCGGCGTTGTCGATGATGCGGTTGATGATCATCTCGGTGGTTTCTTCCGGAACCTCCACCGGGTCAGCCGCGACGCGGGCGACCTTGTAGGCGAGGTGCTCCTCGTACGGGAAGTCTTCGGCCGAGCGACGGGTGTGGACGACGTGGTCGATCATGGTGGTTTCCTCCAGCAGGTGAAACGGGTTCTGGTGTGCTGCCCATCAACCTAGGGGAGATTTCGTGTCGCAGGTCACGGTGAAGGGAGTGAATTTCCGTTGAACCTTTCCCGGATTTCTGCGAATCTGGTGGAACCAGCTGGTCACGGGCGGTTCGAGGAACACCATCCGCCGTCCCGCACCCCGCGCGGGGGGATGTGCACGTACGTCCCGTTAGTCTCACCCCCCCCCAGTGACACGGGGCGCCGTAGCGGCTGAGAACACACCCGTCGAACCTGATCCAGTCAGCACTGGCGTAGGGAATGTCCGCTTGCCTTACGCCGTACCCGCGTAAGGAACGCGTGAACCAGTAGAGCACCTCCGAAGCCTTCTTGCGCGAGGGCGCCCGCGTGGCCGCCGAGGAGCTCGCCGATGCGGCGGAGACGTTCGGGGCCCCGGTGGCCACCGTCGTCAACAACGCTCTCATCGATTTCTCCTTCGACGGCGACGCCTCCAAGGCCGCACTGCTGTCGCTGACCCGCAGCCTGACCAAGAACCTCGTCGTCGACGGCGGGCCCGTGATGGACCAGCACCCCACCCCCCAGCCGGTGGCGTAGACCACTGCGGAGTGAGTAAGTTTAGGCAGATATAAACAGCGCATTCTGCAAACTTGGTGAAACCCGCTGGCACCACATGGTTCTGGGAGGCTGAACACTCGTGACGAAACACTTCGCGGGGGCACGCATTCACACGCTCCGTCGCACGGCCGGGCTGACGCAGGTAGAGATGGCGAAGCGACTCGGTATTTCCACCAGCTATCTCAATCAGCTGGAGAATGATCAGCGACCACTGACCGTCACTGTCCTGATGAGTCTGTCCCAGGCGTTCGACACCCCGGCGGGATTCTTCTCGACCGATCAGGACGCGCGCGCCATCGCCCAGCTCAAGGAGGTCTTCCCCGGCACGCCGGAGGACCAGTTGGCCGACCTCGTCGCCCGTTACCCGAAGCTGATTCCGCGGATGGTCGAGGACCAGTCCCCTTCCACCAGCCCCTTCGAAGAAGTCCGCGACTTCTACTACGCGACCAACAACTACTTCCACAAACTCGATTCCACGGGCGAGGAGCTCTCACTGGCGCTGGGGCCGATGCGCCTGCGTGTCCCCCGCCTCGTGGCGCGTCTGGAGTCCGACGCCGGAGTCACCGTCGATTTCCGGGGTCAGATCGACGGCCCTCGCCGTCACTACCTGCCCCCCGAGCGCCGGCTGGTGCTGCGCACCGGGCTTTCCGACGCCCAGCTCGCCTTCGAACTCTCCATGCAATACGCCCTGCTCGTCCACGGCGAATCCATCGAGACCATGGCCGCTCCGCTGTCCACGGAACAGGCCCGCGCGATCGCCCGCCGCGGCCTGGCGCAGTCCTTCGCCGCCGCGGTGACCATGCCCTACACCGAGTTCCTCGAACACGCCGAGGCCACCCGCTACGACATCGATCTGCTGGCCAGCCGCTTCAACACCAGTTTCGAGTCCACCGCGCACCGCATGTCGACGCTTCAGCGCCCAGGGGCCCGCGGCGTCCCTTTCTTCTTCGTCCGCACGGATCGCGCCGGCAATATCTCGAAGCGCGCGTCGGCGACGGCCTTCCACTTCGCGCGCACCGGCGGCTCCTGCCCGCTGTGGGTCATCCACCGCGCGTTCGAGACCCCGAACCGCGTGACCCGCCAGATCGCGACCATGCCGGACGGGCGCACCTACCTTTGGGTCGCCCGCCAGATCGCCGGCGCGAACAAGGGCTTCAGCACGACACGCAAGGAGTTCGCCGTCGGCGTCGGCTGCGATCTCGACCAGGCCCACAGGTTGGTCTACTCCGACGGCCTGGACCTCACCGCCGGCACCGGCACCCCGATCGGCCCGGGCTGCATCACCTGTCCCCGAGACAAGTGCCCGCAGCGCGCCTTCCCCTTCGAGGGCGGTACCGTCACCGTCGACGTCAACATCGGCGACGAAGAGCCCTACCGCACGAAATAAAAAGCCCCTCAGCAGTCGGTGTCTGATTTCTCAGTCCGGCTGCCGGGGAGCTTTCATCTGCCCGGGCCGCTGCTACGGCGAGGGCAAGAGGGCATGACCCCGATGGAGTATCGGAATCATGCCCTCTCGCCTTCCCCGCCCACCCAGGACTTGACCGGCCCAACTCCCGGGGACCAGTTCAGCGAACCAGGTGGGGTCATCCGGGGCGGATCAGTTCATCAGCGGTTCCGGCATCAGGATGATGCCGTCGCTGTCCGCGTAGAGCGTGTGTCCGGGAATGAAGGTGACGCCGCCGAAGGTGAGCGAGGCATCCACCACGCCGAGGCCGTCCTTGGCCGACTTGCGGGGGTTGGTGCCGATGGCCTTGACCGCGATGGGCAGTTCGGCGATTCCCGCCGAGTCGCGGATTGCCCCGTTGACCACGATGCCCCTCCACCCGTTGTCCGCTGCGGACTTGGCGATCTTGTCGCCGACCATGGCAGTCTGGGTGTTTCCACCGGCGTCGACGACCAGGACCTTGCCCTCACCGGGACTGTTCAGCATCTCTTTGACCAGCTGGTTGTCCTGAAAACAACGGATGGTCACGATGCGGCCCGCGAAGTCGGTCTTTCCTCCGAAGTCACGCATCTGCGTGTCACAGCTGAGGACGTCGTTGCCGTAGATGTCGGCGATGTCGGCGGTGGGGATGAAGGTGCACATGGGTTTATTCCTTACATGGTGGCGAGGCGCCTGTTCCTAGTGGAACTGGCCTTCCTCGGTGGAGCCCTTGAGGGAGGTGGTGGAGGAGTTCGGGTCGACGGTGGTGGCGATCTGGTCGAAGTAGCCGGCGCCGACCTCACGCTGGTGCTTGACGGCGGTGAAGCCACGCTCCTCCGCAGCCTTGAATTCACGGTTCTGCAGGTCGACGAAGGCGGTCATGCCCTCACGTGCGTAGCCGTGGGCCAGGTCAAACATGCCGTAGTTGAGGGAGTGGAAGCCGGCCAGGGTGATGAACTGGAAGGTGAAGCCCATGGCGCCCAGCTCCTTCTGGAACTTGGCGATCTCGTCCGCCTCCAGGTGGGCGGACCAGTTGAAGGACGGGGAGCAGTTGTAGGCCAAGAGCTGGTCCGGGAACTCCTCCTTGACGCCCTCGGCGAACTGCTTGGCGAGCTCGAGGTCCGGGGTGCCGGTCTCCATCCAGATCATGTCGGCGTACGGAGCGTAGGACTTCGCACGCGCGATGCACGGCTCGAGACCGTTCTTCACGTGGTAGTAGCCTTCGGCGGTGCGCTCTCCGGTGATGAACTGCTTATCGCGCTCATCCACGTCGGAGGTGATCAGGGTGGCGGCCTCGGCGTCGGTGCGGGCGATGATGACGCTCGGGGTGTCCATGACGTCAGAGGCGAGACGTGCGGAGGACAGGGTGCGGATGTGCTGCTGGGTCGGGATGAGGACCTTGCCACCGAGGTGGCCACACTTCTTCTCGGAAGCGAGCTGATCCTCCCAGTGGGTGCCGGCGGCGCCGGCGGTGATCATGGCCTTCTGCAGCTCATAGACGTTGAGGGCGCCGCCGAAGCCGGCCTCGCCGTCGGCGACGATCGGGACGAGCCAGTTGTCGACGGAATCGTCGCCCTCGACGCGGGAGATCTCGTCGGCGCGCAGCAGTGCGTTGTTGATGCGGCGGACGACGTTCGGGACCGAGTTCGCCGGGTACAGGGACTGGTCCGGGTAGGTGTGGCC
The DNA here is from genome assembly GCF_000442645.1 of Corynebacterium maris DSM 45190. Taxonomy (NCBI): domain Bacteria; kingdom Bacillati; phylum Actinomycetota; class Actinomycetes; order Mycobacteriales; family Corynebacteriaceae; genus Corynebacterium; species Corynebacterium maris. Next base: position 669,091 of record NC_021915.1, on the reverse strand, counting down.
GGAAAGGTTGGCGTCGCCGGCGACCTGCCAGCCGGAGAGGTAGACGGCATTGAGGCCGGCGCGGACCTGCTGGACCGCCTGGTTACCGGTCAGTGCGCCGAGGGAGTTGATGTAGTGGCCGTCGCCGCGGGTGATCTCCTCGAAGAGGATCTCGGAGCCGCGACGGGCGAGGGTGTTGGCCTCGAGGACGTTGCCCTGGAGCTCGGCGACCTGGTCTGCGGTGTAGTCGCGGCGGATGCCTTCCCAGCGTGGGTTGGTGTCCCAGTCCTGCTGGATGTCGGCGGCGGTACGGGGGTTTCCAGTGGTGGTCATGGCGTGGCCTCTCAATTCTGTGCGGCGGGTGGGAGTGTGAGACGCATTCGGTGGAGCGGTTGGCTCCTCGTGGCGTTGTTCACATGGTGGGCCTCGATGAGAGTCCCGTCAACGGCGATCTTTGTGAACTTTGGTGTGGGGGGTTTCCCGCAAATTTGTGAAACTTGTGTAAAAAGGCCACACCCTTTTGTGAGTACCATTTGCCCATTTCCGCATGTAGGGACACTTCCCGCCCCGGGGGCTTTGTGCAGGCCAGGCGGTTTATCCCCCGGTCCCTCCCAAAAAAACACAGATGGGAACACCTTTGCCGGGGGTGGCGAAACCTGCAAAACCACCGGGGGCGTTTCCCGAGCCACTTCGCTGCCCTAGTGTTGCGCTCACCACACCATCCACCTTTGACACCAGGAGGACCCCTTGACCGCCTCGACCACCACTTACGTCAACGTCGCCGGCCTCGACGTCGCCGACGCCCTGCATGACTACGCCACCGACGTTCTCTGCCGGCGCGCCGGGATTGCGCCGGAGCGCCTGTGGCAGGGATTGGCCGACATCGTCGCTGAGTTCACCCCGCGCAACCGTGAGCTCCTCGCCCGCCGCGACGAGCTGCAGGACCAGCTCGACGACTACCACCGCGCCAACCCGGGCCAACCGGATCCGGCCGAGCTCGAGGAGTTCCTGCGCTCCATCGGCTACCTCGTCGAGCGTCCCGCCGACGAGCCGATCCGCACCGCCAACGTCGACGAAGAGGTCGCCCGCATCGCCGGCCCGCAGCTCGTGGTCCCCGTCCTCAACAGCCGCTACGCGCTCAATGCCGCCAACGCCCGCTGGGGTTCGCTGTACGACGCCCTCTACGGATCCGACGTCATCTCCGACGCCGACGGCGGCGAGGCCGGCAAGGGATACAACCCGGTCCGCGGTGGTCGAGTCATCGCCTGGGCCCGCGCGCTTCTCGACGAGATCGCCCCACTCTCCCAGGGTTCCCACTCAGACGTCACCGACTACGTCATCACCAACGGCGGACTGTCCGCGATCATCGACGGCGACATGATCTCCCTGGCCTACCCGGAGCGGTTCCGTGGCTGGCAGGGCGAGCGCGACAACCCCTCCGCGCTCCTGCTGCGCAACAACGACCTGCACGCGATCATCGACGTCGACCGCGCGGGCCCGATCGGCCAGGACGACCCCGCCGGCGTCAACGACGTCCGTCTCGAGTCCGCGACCTCGACCATCATCGATTTCGAGGACTCCGTCGCCGCCGTCGACGCCACCGACAAGACCCTGGGCTACGCCAACTGGCACGGCCTGTGCACCGGCGATCTGACCGCCGAGATGAGCAAAGGCGGCAAGACTTTCACCCGCCGCCTCAACGAGGATCTCGAGTTCACCGGCGCCGACGGCTCCCCCGTCCGCCTGCATGGCCGCTCCCTGCTGCTGTGCCGCAACGTCGGCCACCTCATGACCAACCCCGCCATCATGGTCGACGGCGAGGAGATCTACGAGGGCATCATGGACGCCGTCTTCACCGCCCTCGGCGCGCTGCCGTCCATGGAGGCCGACAACCCGCTGCGCAACTCCCGCGCCGGTTCGATCTACATCGTCAAGCCGAAGCAGCATGGCCCGGAGGAGGTCGCCTTCACCAATGACCTCTTCGCCGCCGTCGAGGACCTGCTCGGCCTGGAGCGCTTCACCCTCAAGGTCGGGGTCATGGACGAGGAGCGCCGCACCTCCGTCAACCTCGACGCCTGCATCATGGCGGTCGCCGACCGCCTGGCGTTCATCAACACCGGATTCCTGGACCGCACCGGCGACGAGATCCACTCCTCCATGGAGGCCGGCCCGATGGAGCGCAAGGCCGCCATGCAGACCGCGGCCTGGAAACAGGCCTACGAGGACAACAACGTCGACGCCGGCATCGCGCACTCACTGCCGGGCAAGGCGCAGATCGGCAAGGGCATGTGGGCGATGACCGACCTGATGCGCGGGATGGTCGACACCAAGATCGGCCAGCTTCGGGAGGGAGCGAACACCGCCTGGGTCCCCTCCCCGACCGCCGCCACCCTGCACGCCTCCCACTACCACCTGGTTGACGTCGGCGCCGTCCAGGACGAGCTGCACAGCCGCGGCCGCCGAGACCGCGTCCACGACCTGCTGACCGTCCCGGTCAAGGCGGACGACTACTCCGCCGAAGAGAAGCGCGAGGAGATGGACAACAACTGCCAGTCCATCCTCGGCTACGTCGTCCGCTGGATCGAGCATGGCGTCGGCTGCTCCCGCGTCCCGGACATCCACGACACCCAGCTGATGGAGGACCGTGCGACCCTGCGCATCTCCTCCCAGATCCTGGCGAACTGGATCCGCCACAACCTCGTCACCGCCGAGGAGGTCGTCGATTCGCTGGAGCGCATGGCGGTTCTCGTCGACAAGCAGAACGCGGATGACCCGAACTACCTGCCGATGGCCGCCGACTTCGAGAATTCCATCGGGTTCCAAGCGGCCAAGGACCTCATCCTGCAGGGCACGACCCAGCCGTCCGGCTACACCGAACCGATCCTGCACGCTCGCCGACGCGAGTTCAAGGACCGTCACGGCCTGGCCTAAGAAGCACTGAAACCGCTCCCCGACCCACCCGGGGAGCGGTTTTCTGCTGGCCGCAACCACTGCCACTGACGCTTTTCGACGCCCGTCGCAGGCCTCAGTGGCACTGGTTGCGCCCGGATCGCCTATTCCAGGTCATCGTGCGCGACCAGGCGACGCGCGGCCTCGGTGATCGAACCGGACAGCGACGGATAGACCGCGAAGGAGTCCGCCAGGTTGTCGACGGTGAGGTTGTTGGTCACGGCCACGGCGATCGGGAGGATCAGCTCGGACGCCGTCGGCGCGACCACGACGCCGCCGATGATGATGCCGGAGTGCTGGCGGCAGAAGAGCTTGACGAAGCCGTGCTTCAGCGAACGCATCTTGGCGCGCGGGTTCGATGACAGCGGCAGGGTGATCATGCGGGCGGAGGCCTCTCCGTCGCGAATCTGCTTCTCGGTGATTCCCACCGCGGCGATCTCTGGACGGGTGAACACGGCCGTCGCGACGGTCTTCAGCCGCAGCGGGGAGACGCCCTCGCCGAGGTAGTGGTACATCGCGATGCGGCCCTGCATCGCGGCGACCGACGCCAGCGGCATGAGCGCGGAGCAGTCGCCGGCGGCGTAGATGCCCGGAACGTTGGTGCGTGAGACACGGTCCACGTTGATGTGGCCGGAAGGCTCGGTCTCCACGCTGACGCAGTCCAGGCCCAGGTCCTCGGTGTTCGGGATGGACCCGATGGACATCAGCGCATGCGAGCCCTCGATCTCTCGGCCGTCCTGGGTCCGGATGATGACCCCGGTGCCGGTGTTGATGACCTCCTCGACACGCGCGTGCTTGACCAGGTCCACCCCGCGCTCGGCAAGCACGGTCTCCAGGGTGTCGGCGGCGTCGGAGTCGTCGTGCGGAAGGATACGGTCGCGGGAGGCGACCATGGTCACCTGCACACCGAGTTCTGCGAAGGCGGAGACGAACTCGGCGCCGGTCACGCCGGAACCGACGACGACGAGGTGGTCGGGAAGCTCCTTGAGGCCGTAGATCTGGCGCCAGTCGAGGATGCGGTCCCCGTCCGGCACCGCCTTCGGCAGCACCCGCGGGGTGGCGCCGGTGCAGATGAGCACCATGTCGCATTCGATGGTCTCGGTGGCGCCGTCGACCTTGTCCACCTGCACCTTGTGCACGGTGGTCTGTGCCTGCTCCTCCGCGAAGTAACCGCGCCCCTGGATGAGCCGGACGCCGGCTTGCCGCAGCTGGTCGCGGATATCGGTGGACTGGCGGGAGGCCAGATCCAGGACACGCTCGTTGAGCGCGGTCAGCGACAGGTGGGTCTTGCCGATGCCCTCGTTGAGGCCCATGTCATCGGCGCGGCGCAGGTCAGTCTTGATGTTCGCGCCGGCGATGAAGGACTTCGAGGGAACACAGTCAAGCAGGACGGAGGAACCGCCGGGACCGTTGTCCTCGATGAGGGTGATTTCGGCGCCAAACTTGAATCCCGACAGGGCGGCTTCGTAGCCGGCGGGGCCGCCGCCGATGATGACGATTCTTGCTGTCAAGGTTTCTCCTCAAATAAACGATGCTGGCTGTACCACTCGCCTATCCTAGCGGTCTCCCAGGCTCCAGCACCTTTCATCCGGAGCGACGCGCTCGAAGTCCGGGCTAAAGTCCCTCAGCGTCCGGCGCGGCCCCGTATTCGTCGACCACGCCGGCGAACATGCGTGCGCCCACCCCGATGGCCCGCTCGTCGACGAGCAGGTCACCTTGGTGCAGGTCCTGGCGGTCGCCCTCCCCCGACCAGCACCCCAGCCGCGCCATGGAACCGGGCACTTTCTCCAGGTACCAGGAGAAGTCCTCCCCGCCGGAGGACTGCGGGGCGTCGACGACCGACTGCGGGTCAAAGGAGCGCGCGGCCTGGGCAAGCAGCGCCGTGGCGACGTCGTCGTTGAGCACCGGCGGGACTCCCCGTCGGTACAAGATGGTGTGGCTGCAGCCGGTCGGCGCGAGCACCTGGGACACCAGTTCCTCCAGCAGCGGCTGCATGCTCCGCCAGGTGGTGATGTCCGCGGTGCGCGCGGTGCCGGTCACGGAACCGGTCTCCGGGATCGCGTTCGGAGCGTAACCTGAGTTGACCTGGCCGAACACCAGCACCGTGCCGGTGCGCGGATCGACCCGACGCGACAGCAGGCCGGGCAACTGGGTGATCAGTGACCCGAGGCCGTAGATGACGTCGCTGCTCAAATGTGGGCGGGAGGTGTGGCCGCCGGGGCCAGTGACCTGGATTTCCAGGACGTCGGTGGCCGAGGTGATGGCCCCGGTGCGCACGCCGACGCGCCCGACCCGCAGTTTGGGTTCGACGTGGACGGCGAAGATGGCGGCGACGTCGGCGAGCGCGCCCCAGGAGATGACGTCGACGGCGCCGCCGTCCATGACTTCCTCGGCGGGCTGGAAGATCAGGCGCACGCCGTGGGTCAGCTGGTCCTGGATTTCGCTGAGCGCGCACCCCAGGGCCAGGACGACGGTGGTGTGGACGTCGTGGCCGCAGGCGTGGGCGACGCCGGGGACGGTGGAGCTGAATTCCAGGCCGGTGACTTCGGTGAGCGGGAGGGCGTCGATGTCGGCGCGGAAGGCAATGCGGCCGCCGTCGGGGCCGATGTCGACCATCAGGCCGGTGCCGGGAAACAGCGTCGGCTCCAGTCCGTGCTCACGCAGGATCATGGCGAGGAAGGCCGTGGTCTTGTGTTCGGCGTTGGACAGCTCGGGGTGGGCGTGGATGTGACGCCGCCACCCGATCACTTCGTCGCGGTGGGCTTTCAGCCACGCGTCGACATGGGCGGCAACCGACATGAGCGTCCTTTCACGGAGGGAAATGATGAATGGTTCCCCCGAGTGTACAACTAGACCAAGCGGTTCGGAAATGGCCCTGGACGCAGGGACGGCTCGGGCTAGCGCTCGTAGTCGGGCGTCTGCCCGCGGCGCCCGGAGATGCGGTAGTCGGCGGTGAAGGGGCGGGTGTCTTCCGGGCGGGCCGGCCATAAGAGGTCGACGCCTTCCCCCACCGCCTCCCCCGCGCAGATGCCGTTGACGGGGCGGTGCGCCGCCGGCAGCAGCACGACCGGCGGCACCCGCAGCGCCCGCGCCAGCTTGTAGACGGTCGACAGCACCGGGTCCGAGCACCTGTGCGCGCTGTTTTCGTTGCGCTCCAGGTTGGACACCACGTTGCGGGACAGCCCCGCCAGGACCGCCAGCCGCCCCTGGCTGAGACCCCGCATGATGCGCAGCGCCCGCAGGTTTTCCCCCAACTTATGCCCGTAACTGGGCCAGTGCCCCACAGGTTCGTGTGCGTTCGCGCTCACGCTGCCAGCCCCTTCAAAGTATCCCCGTGTACTTCGCCGCCGTGGGCGAGAACCACCACAAAATTTTACAGTGCGAGGCTCAATATATAGGAGAAGTCGGCGCTCGTCTCGGCGAGCGTCTTATAGATCGATGTTGCGCGGCCCGTAGAGGCGGTCGCCCGCGTCCCCGAGCCCCGGGACGATGTAAGCGTCCTCGTTGAGTTCGGGGTCGATCGCCGCGGTCACCAGCCGCACCGGCAACCCAGAATCCGCCAGGGCGTCGACGCCCGGCTGCGCGGACACCACGCAGATCGCGGTGACGTCGGTCGCTCCGCGGGCGGCCAACAACCGGATGGCGTGCAGCAGCGAACCACCGGTGGCCAGCATCGGGTCCACGACGAACACCGGCTGGTGGGTCAGATCCTCCGGCAGCGCCTCCAGGTACGGCACCGGCTCGTGGGTCTCTTCGTCACGCGCCAGCCCAATGAAACCGACCTGCGCATCCGGGATCATGGACAACGCCGGATCCACCATGCCCAGCCCGGCGCGGATGACCGGGACAATGATCGGGGGACGCTGCAGACGGGCGCCGACGGTGCGCGCCACCGGGGTGTCGACGTCGAAATGCTCGACGGGGAGGTCCCGGGACGCCTCATAGGCCAGCATCGCGCCCAGATCGGACAGGGCGGAGCGGAAGGCTGCGTTGTCGCTGCGCGCGTCACGCAGCAGGGTCATTCGCGAGGCGGCCAACGGGTGTTCTACGACATGGATCTGCATGCGTTCCAGAATACCGCGCGGGAACCTTTTCCCACGAAGCGCAGTCCAAAGAAGTGTGAACCTCGACGCTGACCACGCCCTCGTCCTCGCCCGCGACGTCCGCTCGGCCGCCGCCCAGTACCCGTCCACCCCGCCTGAGCCGCCGCCGCGGCACACCGCCACCGACCGGCTCACCGACGCCTTGGGCCGTGCCCGGGGCCGACTGCGCGACCGCGGCCGGCACCTCGCCGACCGGCTCGACCGCATCGCCCACGGCGCCGAAACCTACGTGGCCGACGCCCGCGACGCCGACGACCACACCGCCCGCGGGCTGGAGAACCTGGCATGAACGACCTGCTCAGCGCCCTGCGCCGCATTGAGGCACTGCTCCCGCCGCCTCTGCCCGCCACCCCGGCGCACGTCTTCCCCGACCTGGCGGCGCTGCCGGCGCTAGGCGACTACATGGGCGCGCCCGGCGCCGCCGCGGACCTGGCTACACTGGCCCACCGGCTCGACGACGACCAGACGCTCACCGACGAGCTCCACCACACCGCCGGCGCCCTCATAGACGCCGCCCGCGCCGACCTCCTGCACATCGCCCTGGACCTGCTGCGTACCGCCCTACCGCTGGCCCTGCAGGCGCTGCTGCCCCACCACCGCCCCGCCGCCGACGCTCAACTGGCCACCGTCACCCACGCCGGCCTCGCCCAGGCGGAGACCCGCGCCGGGGCCTTGACCGCGGAGCTCGAACCCGTGGCGGCGCAGCTCGACCACATCGAGGAAGAGACGACGGCGGAACCGGCGGCGCTGAATGCCCCCGCCCCGGCCGCGGACGCCGCCGGCCAGGCCGCCGTGGACGCGGCGTTGGGCCAGCTCGGCACCCCGTATGTCTGGGGCGGCACCCAACCCGGCGGCTTCGACTGCTCCGGGCTCGTGCAATGGGCCTACCGCCAAGCCGGGGTCGAGCTGCCACGCACCGCCGAAGAAATGACCGTCGGCGCCCAAGTCACCGCCGACCAGCTGCAACCCGGGGACCTGGCCGTGTGGGACGGGCACGTGGCCATGTACATCGGCGACGGGCAGATGATCGAAGCCGGCGACCCCGTACAGACCAACCCGGTGCGCACCTCCAACATGTCCATGGGCTTCCAGGGCTTCTGGCGCCCGACCGCGCACGGTTAGGTAAACTTTTCGCGCATGAGCACCCGCGCGATCGTCCCTGTCCAGCTTTCCCTCACCGAGGGTGATTTCTACACCCTCTGGGCCCCGACCTGGAAGGAGCACGGCTCCGAGTGGCAGGCGTTCCTCGGCGACGACGCCCACGTCCTGTTGTTCCGCTCCCCCGCCGAGCTGTTGACCTTCCTCGACTCCGGCGCCGCGCACGATTTGACCGGACACCCCGAGTGGGAGGCCTTCGCCGCCCGCCCCGCCGACCGCGTGGTCCCCGCCGACGACGACGCATACGACATCGTCGGCGCTCCCGCCCTGCTCGCCGAACGCGCCTCCTACCTCAACGTCTCCGAACTGGCCGGCGTCTTCGAGGTCACCAGCTCCCTGGCCACCGTCGCCGACGCCGAAGACGCCGTCATCTTCTTCGCCTCCCACTCCGTCCTGCGCAACGTCGAACGCGGCTCCGACCACTTCGCCGGCGACGAGGGCGCCAGCGAGTGGAACGGCGTCGGGCGGGTGGTGCTGAGCAACTGGAACAAGGTCGTCGCCTCCCTCGATAGCGCCGTGCGTGTCCTCGACGCCGCCGACTTCGACGCCGACGACGCGCAGATCACCGACGCCCAGACCCGCATCGACGCCGCCGTCGCCGCGGCACAGGAAGCCGCCGAGGAGACGCGCCGGGCCCGGGAGGCCGCGCAGCAGGCCGCCGACCCCTACGACAGCTCCCCGTGGGCGGCCGCCGGCATCGACCCGGTCAAGATCTCCATCCAGGGCAAGAGCCTCTACACGTTGCGCACCTACCTCGGTTCCCGGCCGGTGTTTCTGGGCCGCTACGGGGAGATCTTCACTTTCCCGTCGACCAAGCAGCTGCTGCGCTGGATGCTGGACAACGACGAGCACGAGCTCGCGGAGCTGGCCACCTGGCAGGACCTGGTCACCTCCGCCACCGCCGGCGAGCTGATCGTGTCCGTGCACCGCGACAACTCGTACTCGTTCACGGGCCTGACCGAGGACATCGAGAAGGGCCCGGAGTCCGTCGACACGGAGCAGATGAACCGCGCCTACGAGCTCATGGCGGACGCCGCCGACTGGGCCGCCGACGACTCCTTGAACTCCTACTTGCTGGCCAACCCGCGCTTCCAGGACTACCTGTCCTACATGCTGGGCTCGACCGAGTCCTCCGGGTATGTGCCGTCACGCCCCTACACCGACAAGGCGGAGGGATGGAAGGCGCTGGAGGACATGCTCATCAAGCGTTTCTCCAAGTTCTAGCGGCGGTTACAACCCGAATTCGACGTCCTCGTTGAAGTCGCCCGCCAGTTCCTCGTAGGCGGGCAGGATGCGCGTCGCCAGGATTTCCTCGCGGCGTTCCTTGCCGCAGAAGGCGCCGTTGACGGCCTTGACGGTGACGTCGAAAAGTTCGTCGAATCCGTAGTCGAAGGTCTCGACCAGCCGCATGAGCTCATCGGTCAGGCTGGTCACCGACCTCTCGCCCACGTTGACGGTGCAGGTAAATCCCATCTGCTGCAGCAGGGTCAGCGGGTGATCGGCGAGGTCGTCGACCACGCCCGCCCGCACCTCCTGGGTGGGGCACAGTTCCAGGACCAGGCCGCGGTCGCGCACCCACGTGGAGACCGCGCCAGTGCCGATGCCCTCGAGGGAGACCTCGAAGTCGTCGAAGATCCGCGCGCCGTGGCCCAGGCGCACCGCGCCATGATCCACGGCCTCCTTAATGCGGTCCATGCCTTCCGTCGCGCCCGCGTGCACGGTGACGGGCACGTAATTCTCACGCAGCAGCCGCAGCGCCTCGGCGTGCGGGGCGAGGGATTCTTCTTCCGGTCCGGCGAGGTCGAAACCGACGACCCGGCCGCCGAGTTTATCCACGCACACCTGCGCCCACTGCGCCACCGGGTCGGCGTCACGGTGCGCGGTGACGATGATGCGGGCGTCGACGACGATCTGCTCGTCGAAGCCCGCGGCCACCGCGTCGAGCACCTCCGCCGCGCCCATCTCGCCGGCGACGGGGCGGACCCGCAGCTCCGCGTAGACCACGTTGTCGGCGGCGAGCTCACCCGCCGCCCGGGCCGCGGCGGCGGTGACGTCCGCGGCCGTCACCGCCCCGCTCACGTCGAGGTGGTCGTGCAGCAGGGCCTTGGGCAGCTGGGCCACGGTCTCGCGGTCGACGTGCTTGTGTTCGGGACTGATCTGAGGTGCGTCATGCATGGCCCCATCGTAACGGGAATTAAGATGATCTGATCATGCACACCCTCGCCGCCCTCGGCGCCACGTTCCTGCTGGCCGTCGCACCGCTTCCCACGCCGGAACTGACCCCCACCGCCCGAGAGAGCGCCCCGGTCACCGACCACTGCCCGCATGCCCTGGCGCCCGCGGAACCGGTCAGCACCTCCGAGACGCTCGCCCCGGGGCAGCACGCTCCTGCGCCCCTGCCCATCGCGGTGGAAGGCGGATGCGGCGTCAGCGCCGCCGACGGTTACGCCGTTCCCGAAGAGCTGGCCGCCAGCGCCTGGATCGTGGCCGACGTCGACAGCGGCGAGATCATCGCGCAGAAGGACCCGCACGGCCGGTACCGCCCGGCGTCGATCATCAAGGTGCTGCTGGCCATGGTCGCCGTCCAGGAACTGCCGCTGGACAAGGTCCACGTCGTCAGTGAAGAAACCGCGGCCCAGGAGGGATCCTCCGTCGGGCTCGGCGCCGGCGGCCACTACACCGTCGAAGAACTGCTGCACGGGGTACTGCTCGGCAGCGGCAACGACGCCGCCCACGCCCTGGCCCAAGAACTGGGCGGGGACGAGGCCACGCTGAGAAAAATCAACGACTACGCCCACTCCCTGGGCACCGTCGACACCGTCGCCGCCAGCTACTCCGGCCTGGACAAGGCGGGCATGTCCACCTCCGCCCACGACCTCGGGCTGATGTACCGCGCCGCCTTCTCCGACCCGGTCTTCGCGCGGATCGCGGGCACCGACTTCATCGACTTCCCCGGCTACGGCGAGGTCGAAGGATACGAACTCTGGAACGACAACGGGCTGCTGCTCAACGACCCGGACGGCGTCGGCGGTAAAACCGGCTTCACCGACGACGCGAACCATACCTTCGTCGGCGCCATGGACAGAGACGGCCGTCGGTTGCTGGCCGTGGTGCTGGACACCACCCTCGACGCCGGACGTCCGTGGGAACAGGCGCAACGGCTGCTGCACGCCGCCTACGACCTCGCGCCGGGCGGCGGCGTCGGGCAGCTCGTCCCCGTGGCAACGCCCTCCGCCACGCCCACCCCGGACACGGGACTGGCCGCGCCCGCGGACCCGACGTCCACGGAGCGCGGCCAGGGAGTGAGCGCCGCCGCGATCGCGTTACTTGCCGCGGCGGTTCTCGCGGCGGCCGGGGCGTTGTTGCTCCTGCGGCGGCGCTGACTTATTTGCGGCGCAGCCAGGCGAACAGCCCGGCGCCCAGAGCGCCCAAGGCCGCGCCGGCGCCCAGCGCCGAGCTGCCCTTGGGGCCTTCGCGGACTTCGTGGCGCACGCGGATGATGGCCGGGTCCGGGGCCTTCGACGGGGTGACCTCGAGGGATTCTTCGGTGGTGGCGGACCAGGCGACGACGTACATCACCACGCGCCAGATCAAGTACAGGGCGATCATCAGGCCGATGACCGGCCCGAAGATCGCGCCGGCCGGGTTGTTCAGCGCCGAGGAAAAGATGACGGTGGACAGCTGCTTGATCGCCTCGAAGACGACCGCGCCTATGACCGCGGCCTGGATACCCGAGCGGCGCGGCACCTTCGTGCGCGGCAACATGAACACGATCCACAGCATGACCAGGAAGTTGGCCAGCACGCCGATGATCAAACCGGCCAGGAAGATCACGAAGCCCATGCCGGGGAAGCCGTCGACGCCCAGCCATTCCAGGACGTCGCGGGTCAGGCCCGAGCTGCCGATGGCGGTCACGCCGAAGGCGAGGATCAACGCGAGGAGCAGGCCGATGAGGGCGACGAGGTCGCGCAGCTTCTTGACCACAAAGTTGCCGCCCTCATTGGGGTCCATCTTCCACATCGCGGACACGCCCGCGCGCAGGTTGGTCATCCACCCCAGCCCCGACCACAGCGCGGTGAGGGCGCCGACGCCGAAGACGGCGCCGCGCTGGGCGATGGCCTGGTCGATGATGGTGTTGACCAAATTGCCGATCTCGCCGGGCATCCCGCCGGAGATCTGGTCCTGCACCTGGGTCAGCAGGTCCGGCCGATTGGCCAGGATCGTCGCCAGCGTGGCGAAGACCAGCATGGCGAGAGGAAACAGCGCCAGCACGGAGAAATACGTGATGCCCGCCGAGAACTGGTTGCCGCCCTCGGAGGCGAAGCGGTTCTGCATGCGCATGGCGTGGTCGACGACCGGGGCCTTGTCCCGGACTTTGTCGACGACGCCGGGGTCGTCCTCACGCGCACGTTCGATGCCGTGGTCGTCGGTCTTTTTGTCATCCGGCTGGGTTTTTGTAGCCATCAGGTCCTCTCTCCCATCGGGAACACAGCTACGCCCAAGTTAGACAATTTCGGCCCCGGGCGCAGGAAACCCCCGTGTTCAGCGCGCGCGGCGGGGCAGCAGGAAGCCCACCTTCTCGTAGACGTCCTGAAGCACGGGCTCGGCAATCTCAGCGGCCCGCTCCGCGCCCGTGGCCAGGATGTTCTCCAGCTGGGCGCGGTCGTCCATGAGCTCGTCGTAACGTGCCTTCAGCGGGGTGGTGAAGGCCTCTAGGGCGTCGGCGGTGTCGGTCTTTAAGGCGCCGTAGCCCTGGCCCTCATAGCCGGCGACGAGGTCGTCGATGTTCTTGTTCGTCAGCGCGGACTGGATGGCCAGCAGGTTGGACACGCCGGGCTTGTTCTCCCGGTCGTAGGCGATGACGCCGTCGTTGTCGGTGACGGCGGATTTGATGCGCTTGGCGGAGGTCTTCGGCGCGTCCAGCAGGTTGATCAGGCCCTTGGGGTTCTCGCCGGACTTGCTCATCTTGGCGGTCGGGTTCTGCAGGTCCTGGATCTTGGCGGCGCCCTGCGGGATGAAGCCTTCCGGGACGACGAAGGTCTCGCCGTAGCGGGAATTGAAGCGCTCGGCCAAGGTGCGGGTCAGCTCCAGGTGCTGGCGCTGATCCTCGCCGACGGGCACCAGTTGCGGGCGGTAGAGCAGGATGTCGGCGGCCATGAGGACGGGGTAGGTGAACAGGCCGACGCTGGTGCGGTCTTGACCGTGCCGGGCGGACTTGTCTTTGAACTGGGTCATGCGCCCGGCCTCGCCGAAGCCGGTCAGGCAATTCAACACCCAGGTCAACTCCGCGTGCTGTGGGACGTGCGACTGGACGAACAGGGTCGACTTCTCGGAGTCGATGCCCAGGGCGATCAGCTGCGCCACACCGGCGATGGTGCGCTCACGCAGCTCTTTCGGGTCCTGGTCCACGGTGATCGCATGCAGGTCGGGGATGAAGTAGAACGCCTCGTAGTCGTTCTGCAGGTCGATCCACTGCTTGATGGCGCCGAGATAGTTGCCCAGGTGGTAGGAATCTGCCGTCGGCTGGATGCCGGAGAGTACTCGTTGTTTCTGCTCGCTCATGAGAAGTCAGTCTAGTCAGGCGCACCGTTGACGACGCGACGACGAGGCTATGTGGTTACCCACATAGGTGGTTAACCCATAAACCTGAAGGAGCCGCCGATGCCTGACCCCAGACCCCTCTACCAACAGCTCGCCGCGGGAATCCGTGACCAGATCGGCGACGGCTCACTCGCCGAAGGCGACCGCGCCCCCTCGACCAACGAACTGTCCGCCTTCCACTCCGTCAACCCCACCACCAGCGCGAAGGCCCTCACCATGCTGTTCGACGAGGGCCTGCTGGAAAAACGCCGCGGCCTGGGCATGTTCGTCCTGCCCGGCGCTCGCGAACAAGTGCGGAGCACCCGACGCCGAACTGACCCGCCTGATCGACCCAGAAAGCACTGCCGGGCCGGGAGAAACCTCCCGGCCCGGCAGTGTGGCGTCGATAAGCTAGATCTTGGTGCTCGTCGGGCTCGTGATGTCGGTGAAGACAGCGAACGCCGTCACCAGCAGGGAGGCGCCGAGAGCGGTGACCAGGCCAGCCACGATCGCCGCGGGCGTGTGCCCGGCCGTGATGATCCAGAAGATGCCGCCGGCGGTGACGAGGGCGCCGAGGATGAAGTAGATGAGTGCACGCATGATGCTTGGTCCACCTTTTGTTGATGCTGTCCGGTAATTGAGCACAGGTTAACAGGAAGCTGAGTCAGTCGGCATCTTGCGGGGGCCATTTCTGCTCCCGATCTTCCCCGCCGTCGTCGCCCTTGTCGTCGCCTTTGTCCTTTTTCTTCTCGCTCCGGTTCAGCAGCGAGTACCGCGTCGCATCCTTCCGGAAACGGCGGGCGCGACGGCGGGCGGCCTTCATCGACCTGCGGAGGAACTGGGACGACAGCTGGATGCGCGGGTCCGGCCCGCTGTCGTCGTAGTCGAAGACCGGCAGGCCGCGCTTGGAATCCATCGTGGCCGCCCGGGTGATGAATCCCGTCAGCAGGGCGATGATGATGACCCAGTTCTCGGGTACCCCCGCCCACGACAGGACGATGTACACCGCCGCCGTGAGCACCGCGATAGAGGCGTAGAGATCCTGGGTGAACACCAGCGGGACGCGGTCGCTCATGATGTCGCGCATGACGCCGCCGGCCACGCCGGTGACCACCGCCGCCATGGCCGCGATGACCACGCCATGGCCGAGCTCCAGGGCGATCTGGGTGCCCAGCACGGAAAACGCGGCCAGGCCGATGGCGTCGCCATAGAGGAAGACCCGGTTGAAGTAACGGGCCAGCACCGACAACTGGGTGGTCACCAACGCCACGCCGATGACGATGAGCAGGTACTGCGGATTCGCCACCCAGATCAGCGGGTAGTTGTCGATCAGAATGTCGCGGATGGTGCCGCCGCCGAGCGAGGTCAGCGCGGCCATGGCGGAGACGCCGAACCAGTCGAACTTCTGCCGACCCGCCGACATGGCGGCGGTGACGGCTTCAGCGCTGATACCGACGATCCAGAGCGTCAGAAGCAGAGTTTGAGTGTCCACGACGGCTCTCCTTGGCAGTTAGATGTCGTATTCGACCAGCATCGGAGAGTGATCTGACCAGCGCTCTTCGACGGTGGCGGCACGGTCGACCCAGGTGCGGGTCGCTGCATCGAGCATAGACCTGGTGGCCGCCTGGTAATCGATGCGCCAGCCCGCGTTGTTGTTGAACGCCTGCCCGCGGTAGGTCCACCAGGTGTAGGCGGCGTCCTCCGGGTGCAGGCGACGTGCGACGTCGAACCACTTCGGGTCTTGGGCCGCGCCGCGGATCGGGCGGGGCTCGTAGTCGACGACGCCGAAGAACTCGCCGAGCCCCGGTTTCTCCTGGACTTCGGCGTCCGGGAAGGAGCCGAAGACGGAGTCCATCCAGGCACGCTCGTCGGGCAGGTGGCCGGACTTTTTACGGTTCGGCTTGGAGTTCTTCAGGTCCTGTTCGCGGTGGCAGATGTTCCAGTCGCCGCCGACGACCATCTTGTCGTGGGTGTCGGCCAGCTCGTCGAGCACGCCCGAGAACTCATCCAGGAAGACGTACTTTTCGTCGAGCTTTTCGGAGTCCACCGCCCCGGAGGGCAGGTACAGGGAGGCCACGCGGACGCCTTGGTAGGTGCCCTCGAGCCAGCGGCCGGAGTCCAGGAAGGAGCCGAAGCCGACGGTGACGTCGTCCAGCGGTGCGCGGGAGAGGATCCCCACCCCCGCGCGCCCCTTCGCCGCCGCCGGGGCGCCGACGTAGTGCCAGCCGGCGTCGAGGGCGGGCTGCAGCGCCTTGATCGACTCATCGACCGTGGCGCGGACCTCCTGCAGCAGAACCACTTCGGCGGGGGTCTGCCGCAGCCAGGCGTGCATGCCCGGGTTGTCCTCGTGGCGGATCTTGGTGGCGGCGCGGATTCCGTTGACGTTGACGCTGGCAATGGTGATACTCATGGCTGTCTATGGTAGCCGGAACGCCCGCCCACAAATACTCGCCGGATCAGGACGGGGTGCGGGCGGAACGCGCCCGCAGATACACCGTCGGAAACCAGACGAGGATCGCGGCCACCGCCAGCCCCGCGCCCGCCAACGCCGGCGCGGCGTAGCCGAAGCCCGCCGCGATGACCGCCCCGCCCAGGGCGGCGCCGCCCGCGTTCGCCAGGTTCAGCGCCGAATGGTTCAGCGACGCCGCCAAGGTCTGCGCGTCGCCGGCCACGTCCATCAGCCGGACCTGCAGGGTGGGGGTGAGCGAGGACCCGAAAAACCCGATCAGCCCGAAGTTGATCGTGCCGATCACCACATTGGTGCTGGTGAAGTAGAAACCCACCAACACCACCCCGATCATCACCAGGGAGAACAGGATGCCGATCTCCAAGTTGCGGTCGGCGATGACCCCGCCCAGCCACTGCCCGCCGACGGAGCCGACGCCATAGGCCAGCAGCACCAGCCACATCCAGGAGACGTCGAGCCCGGCGCGCTCGGTCATCGTCCAGGTGATGTAGGTGTAGACGGCGAACATCCCGCCGAAGCCGACGGCGCCCAACGCCAGGGTCAGCCACACCTGCGAGCGGCCCAGCGCGCCGAGCTCGGTGCGCACGGACGTCGGCGGCATCTCGCTCATGTGCGGCATGAGGAACCAGAGGGCCACCACCGTGGCCACCGCGATCGCGGCGACGAGCAGGTAGGCCGCCGGCCAGCCGAAGGCCTGGCCCAGGGCCTGGGCCGCGGGGACGCCGGCGACCGTGGCCACCGACAGGCCCATGCCGATGAAGGCGACGGCCTGGCCGCGTTTGCCGGGCGGGGACATCGAGGCCGCGGACAGGCCGGCCACGGAGAAGTACGCGCCATGCGGCAGGCCGGCGATGATGCGGGCGACGATCAGGGTCGGGTAACTGTCGGCGAAGACCGCCAGCAGGTGGCCAAGGAAGAAGGCGCCCATCAACAGCAGCAGCAGGCGGCGCCGGGGCATGCGTCCGGACAGGGCGGTGATGGTGGGTGCGCCCACCACCACGCCAAGGGCGTAGGCGGAGATGATCAGGCCCGCCCGGTCTTCCGTGACGCCGAAGTCCTGGGCGATCAGCGGCAGCAGCCCCATGGAGACGAATTCCGTGGTGCCGATGGCGAAGCCGCCGGCGGCCAGGGCGATCATGACGATCCAGCGGCGGCGCGGGGAGATGTCGGTCTGCCGGGGCACCGGCCGGCGGCGCGGGCGGGCGGGGCGGACAGAGGTGAGTCGTTCAAGCACGCACTGCACCCTACTCCCCGCCGGGTGCGCCGGCCGGGCGTCCCGACTCTGAGAGGTGGGCACAAAAGAGTGAGGGCGCCCTCCCCCACATAGGAACTAACCGTACGCACGTTCTGCTGGATCGGATATAACGGGTATAATGGGTGGGAGAAATTTTTACCGACTCAATTCAGGAGCATTGTGAGCAAGATCATCTGGACCCGCACCGACGAGGCACCACTGCTGGCGACGTACTCGTTCAAGCCGATCGTCGAGGCTTTCGCCTCCACCGCCGACATCGACGTCGAAACCCGCGACATCTCGCTGGCCGCCCGCATCCTGGCTCAGTTCGGCCACCACGAGGACGCCCTGACCGAGCTCGGCAAGCTCGCCAAGACCCCGGACGCCAACATCATCAAGCTGCCGAACATCTCCGCGTCCGTCGTGCAGCTGAAGGCCGCCATCAAGGAACTGCAGGCCGCCGGCTACGACCTGCCGGAGTACGAGGACGCCACCGACAAGTACGGCGTCGCCCAGGGCTCCGCCGTCAACCCGGTCCTGCGTGAGGGCAACTCCGACCGTCGTGCACCGAAGGCCGTCAAGAACTTCGCCAAGAAGAACCCGCACTCGATGGGCGAGTGGTCCGCCGACTCCAAGACCGACGTCGCCACCATGGACTCCGGCGACTTCCGCCACAACGAGAAGTCCGTCGTCATCCCGTCCGAGGACTCCCTGTCCATCGTCCTGGTCAAGTCCGACGGCTCCGAGGACGCGCTCAAGGAGGGCCTGAAGGTCCAGGCCGGCGAGGTCATCGACGGCACCTACATGTCCGCCAAGGCGCTGGACGAGTTCCTGCTCGAGCAGGTCAAGCGCGCCAAGGACGAAGGCGTGCTCTTCTCCGCGCACATGAAGGCCACCATGATGAAGGTCTCCGACCCCATCATCTTCGGCCACATCGTCCGCGCCTTCTTCGCCGACGTCTACGAGCAGTACGGCTCCGAGCTCGAGGCCGCCGGCCTCAACGGCGAAAACGGCCTGGGCGCCATCTACGAAGGCCTGAAGGACCTGCCGAACGGCGACGAGATCAAGGCCGCCTTCGACAAGGCCATGGCCGAGGGCCCGGCCCTGGCGCAGGTCAACTCCCACAAGGGCATCACCAACCTGCACGTCCCGTCCGACGTCATCATCGACGCCTCTATGCCGGCCATGATCCGTGCCGGCGGCAAGATGTGGAACAAGGACGACCAGACCCAGGACACCCTGGCCGTCATCCCGGACTCCTCCTACGCCGGCGTCTTCCAGGCCACCATCGAAGACTGCAAGGCCAACGGCGCCTTCGACCCGACCACCATGGGCACCGTCCCGAACGTCGGCCTAATGGCCCAGAAGGCCGAGGAGTACGGCTCCCACGACAAGACCTTCAAGATCGCCGCCGACGGCAAGGTCGAGGTCCGTAACTCCGCCGGCGACGTGCTCATCGAGCACGACGTCGAGGCCGGCGACATCTGGCGCGCTTGCCAGACCAAGGACGCCCCGATCCAGGACTGGGTCAAGCTGGCCGTCAACCGCGCCCGTCTCTCCGGCATGAAGACCATCTTCTGGCTGGACCCGGAGCGCGGCCACGACGCCAACCTCATCGAGCTGGTCGAGAAGTACCTCAAGGACCACGACACCGAGGGCCTGGACCTCTCCATCATGTCCCCGGTCGAGGCCACCAAGGTCACCGTCGAGCGCATGCGCGCCGGCGAGGACACCATCTCCGTGACCGGCAACGTCCTGCGTGACTACAACACCGACCTGTTCCCGATCCTGGAACTGGGCACCTCCGCCAAGATGCTCTCCGTCGTCCCGCTGATGGCCGGCGGCGGCCTCTTCGAGACGGGCGCCGGCGGCTCCGCCCCGAAGCACGTCCAGCAGGTCGAGGAAGAAAACCACCTGCGCTGGGACTCCCTGGGCGAGTTCCTGGCCCTGGCCGAGTCCTTCCGCCACGAAGCCAACAACAACGGCAACGCCAAGGCCGGCGTGCTGGCCGACGCCCTGGAGACCGCCACTGAGAAGCTGCTCGACGAGGGCAAGTCCCCGTCCCGCAAGGTCGGCGAGATCGACAACCGCGGCTCGCACTTCTTCCTGGCCGCCTACTGGGCCGAGGCACTGGCCGAGCAGACCGAAAACGCCGAGCTGGCCGAAGCCTTCAAGTCGGTCGCCGCTGACTTCGCCGAGAACGCCGAGGAGATCAACCAGGCGCTGCTCGACGTCCAGGGCTCCGCCGTGGACCTGGGCGGCTACTACTACCCGAACGACGAGAAGACCTCCGCAGCCATGCGCCCGGTCGAGAAGCTCAACGAGCTCATCGCGTCCATCAAGTAGGCCGCGCACTCGCTGCCGCCGCTCAAAACAAGGCCCCGCTTCGGCGGGGCCTTGCCCTTTTCCAGACTTCATTCCAAACCGCTCGGTCTATTTACTTTCAACCGTCTTGCAGGGCTTACTCCACCAAAAACATTTTTCCTTGGCGCAGCTCACACGGGGCTTCTACGCTGGAGGAAAACGAAAGGAACCCCTTCATGCCTCAGTACGACAACAGCAACGCCGCGGACTGGTCCTTCGAGACCCGCTCCATCCACGCTGGCCAGACCGTGGACTCGGACACCGGCTCCCGCAACCAGCCGATCCACATGACCACCTCGTACGTCTTCAACGACGCCGAGCACGCCCAGAACCGCTTTAACCTGTCGGACGCAGGTCCGATCTACACCCGCCTGACCAACCCCACCACCGAGGCGCTGGAAAACCGCATCGCCAACCTCGAGGGCGGCGTCGCGGCCGTGGCGTTCGCCTCCGGTCAGGCCGCCGAGACCGCCGCCATCGCCACCCTGGCCTCGGCCGGCGACCACATCGTCACCTCCCCGCGCCTCTACGGCGGCACGGAAACCCTCTTCCAGATCACCCTCAAGCGCCTGGGCATCGACGTCAGCTTCGTGGAGGACCCCGACGACCCGGCCTCCTGGCAGGCCGCCGTCCAGCCCAACACCCGCGCCTTCTTCGGCGAAACCTTCGGCAACCCGCAGGCCGACGTGTTGGACGTCCCGGCCATCGCCGAGGTCGCCCACGCCAACCAGGTGCCGTTGATCGTGGACAACACCATCGCCACCGCCGCCCTGGTCCGCCCGCTGGAGCTCGGCGCCGACATCGTCGTCAACTCCCTGACCAAGTTCTACACCGGCAACGGCTCCGCCATCGGCGGCATCCTCGTCGACGGCGGCACGTTCGACTGGACCGTCGAGCGCGACGGCGAGCCGGTCTTCCCTTACTTCGTCACCCCGGACCCCGCCTACCACGGCCTGAAGTACGCCGACCTGGGCGCCCCCGCCTTCGCGCTGAAGGCCCGCGCCGGCTGGCTGCGCGACACCGGCGCCGCCCTGTCGCCCTTCCACGCCTGGATCACCCTGCAGGGACTGGACACGCTGTCCCTGCGTCTGGAGCGCCACAACGAGAACGCCCAGAAGGTCGCCGAGTTCCTCGCCGGCCACGACAAGGTCGCCTCCGTCAACTACGCCGGCCTCGAGGCCTCCCCGTGGTACGCCGTGAAGGAAAAGCTCGGCCTGAAGCACACCGGCTCCGTCCTGACCTTCGACGTCCAGGGCGACCCGAAGGACAAGACCACCGCCTGGAAGTTCATCGACGCCTTGAAGCTGCACTCCAACGTGGCCAACATCGGTGACGTGCGTTCCCTGGTCGTCCACCCGGCCACCACCACGCACTCGCAGTCCGACGAGGCCGGGCACGAGCGCGCCGGCGTCACCCAGGCGACGGTGCGCCTGTCGGTGGGCATCGAAAACGTCGAGGACATCATCGCCGACCTGCAGGCCGGTTTCGACGCCATCTAAAATCATGCGGGAACGACGGCGCTCGGTGAATGGAATTGTCATTAGACCGAGCTGTCCAATTAGACTGGCCTCCTGATCCAACCGCACCCCAGGAGGACACACCAGTGGCGATTTTATCCGCCGAGGGAGCACTCGGCAGCGTTCCCATCGGCGACTTCCACACAGAGGCCGGCGGCGTCATCGACGACGTCACCATCGCCTACCGACGGTGGGGAGAGCTACAGGTCGCCGCTGACGGCGCCACCAACATCATCCTCGTCGAACACGCGCTCACCGGCGACCCCGACGCAGCCGACTGGTGGGGAGCCCTCATCGGCCCGGGCAAAGCCCTGGACACGGAACGGTGGTGCGTGATCTGCACCAACGTCATCGGCGGATGCAACGGCTCCACCGGGCCGGCCAGCCCCCACCCGGACGACGGCAAAGCCTGGGGGTCGCGCTTCCCGGCCGTCTCCATCCGCGACCAGGTGCACGCCGAACACCGCTTTCTGCGGGAACTGGGCGTCGGGCACGTCCACGCCGTCATCGGCGGCTCCATGGGCGGCGCCCGCACCCTGGAGTGGACGTTGTTGTATCCGGGTTCCCTGGACGCCGCGTGCGTCATCGCGGTCTCCGCGCGGGCCAGCGCCTGGCAGATCGGAATCCAGTCCGCCCAGATCTCCGCGATCACCCGGGACCCCGACTGGCACGGGGGCGACTACTACGACGTCTGCGAGGGACCGGTCACCGGACTGGCGGCGGCCCGCCGCATCGCGCACCTGACCTACCGCGGCGAGATGGAGCTTGACGAACGTTTCGGCACCACCCCGCAGCAGGGCGAGGACCCGCTGGGCACGCACCGTCGCCCCGACCAGCGCTTCGCCGTCGACAGCTACCTGGATTACCAGGGCCTTAAACTGGTGCAGCGTTTCGACGCCGGGGCATATGTCGCGCTCACTGAAGCGCTGAACCGGCACGACATCGGCCGCTGCCGCGGCGGGTTGAACAAGGCGTTGTATTCCTCGAAGGTGCCGACGATGGTCATCGGCGTGGACACGGACATCCTGTACCCGTACCACCAGCAGGAGCACCTGTCGCGCAACCTGGGCAACCTGCTCGGCATGCACAAGCTGGTCTCCCCCGTCGGCCACGACGCCTTCCTCACCGAGGACCGGCAGATGGACCGGTTGTTGCGGCGCTTCATCTCCCTGGCCAACGACGGCGCGGAACCGACCGACGGCTTCGGCCACGACCCTGAGGGGGAATGGATCATCTAGCTGCCGAGCGCGTCCACGGACGCCGCCAGCCAGGTCATCGCCCCGCCCGTCGCCAGGCAGAAGATCACGTCGAAACGCCGCGAGCGGACCGAAAACACGCCGAGCACCTGCGAGTCGCAGGTCTGGCGCACCAGCGCGAGCCAGAGCAGTGACGTCCCGAGGGCGAACGTCGCGCGACGCCAGTGCTCCGTCAGCGCCCATCCCCCAGAGAGCACGACCAGGGCGAGAAACACCAGCACTCCCGCCCACTGCACCCACCGGGGCAGCGGGGACGGCGGGAGATCCAGGTCATGAGGGTTGTCCAGGGACAGGTCACCGCTGTTTTTCTGCACGCTCCACCACATTGTGCACGAGGAAAGCACGGGTCAGCGGGCCGACGCCGCCCGGATTCGGGGAAACGTGCCCGGCCACGTCCCACACGTCCGGGTGCACGTCGCCGGCGAGCTTGCCGTCGACGCGCGAGACACCCACATCCAGGACCGCGGCGCCCGGCTTGACCATGTCGGCGGTGAGCATGTGCGGCTTGCCGGCGGCGGCGACGATGACGTCGGCCACGCGGGTCTCAGCGGCCAGATCCTTGGTGCCGGTGTGGCACAGCGTCACGGTGGCGTTCTCGCTGCGGCGGGTGAGGATCAAGCCGATGGGACGACCGACGGTCACGCCGCGGCCGATGACGACGACCTTCGCGCCGTTGAGTTCCACGCCGAAGCGGCGCAGCAGGTGGATCGCGCCGTTCGGGGTGCACGGCAGCGGAGCCGGCTCGTTGAGCACCAGCTTGCCCAGGTTCACCGGGTGCAGGCCATCGGCGTCCTTGTCCGGGTCGATGGCGGCCAGCACGGCGTTCTCGTCGAGGTGCTTCGGCAGCGGCAGCTGCACGATGTAGCCGGTGCAGTCCGGATCTTCGTTGAGTTCCTCGATCACGGCGATCAGTTCTTCCTGCGAGACATCCGCGGGCAGATCCTTGCGGATCGACGTGATGCCCAGCTGCTCGCAGTCGCGGTGCTTCATCTTCACGTACGACTGGGAGCCCGGGTCGTCGCCGACCAGCACGGTGGCCAGTCCCGGCTTCTTGTCCAGTTTCGCGACCCGCTCCTTCAGGTCCGCGAAAATCTCGTCTCGGTAGAGCTGTCCGTCTAGTTTCATCGCAGTCACATGACTCATCCTAGACTTGTCCCCGTGTCAGAACTTCATGTCGTCTTCGATAACCCGGTCATCCCCGCAAACACGGGCAACGCCATCCGCATGTGCGCGGGCGTCGGCGCGCATCTCCACCTGGTGGAGCCGTTGGGGTTCAACTTCGACGACAAACACGTGCGTCGCGCGGGGCTGGACTACCACGACCTGGCGGAGGTGAGCCTCCATGCGGACCTGGACGTCTGCTTCGACGCTCTACCGGGCCGGATTTTCGCCTTCACCACCCGCTCGACGACCTGGCACACCGAGATCGACTACCGCCCGGGCGACGCCTTGTTGTTCGGCACCGAGCCCACCGGCCTACCGGAAAATCACCTGGCGCACCCGCGCATCACCACGGAGGTGCGCATCCCGATGTTGCCTGCCCGCCGGTCGATGAACCTGTCGAATTCCGCGGCCGTCGCCGCCTACGAGGCCTGGCGACAGCTGGGTTTCGGCGGCGCCAGGTAAACCGTTTACTCTCCCGGCGCGAACCTCGCGACGAGGCGTCGTTGATACAGCTCGGGCAGAATGTCCGCCTCCATGATGCGGCGGGCGAGGGCGGTATCGCCCATTTTGGCGGCGAACGCCATGCCCATGGTGACGCCGTGCGGCGGGGCGTCGATAAGCTCCAGCTCGTCGCCGGCACGGATCTCCCCGGGTTCGACGACCCGGAAGTACGCGCCGCAGTCGCCGCGGGCGGTGAACTTCTTGACCCAGCCCGGCTCCCCCACCCAGTCGGCGAACGTGCGACACGGCGAGCGCGGCACCGAGACCTCGAGCAGCGTCGTGCCCAAACGCACGCGCTGGTTGATCAGCAGCTCCGCCAGGTCGACGCCACGGGTGGTGAGATTCTCCCCGAAGGCGCCGTCGGACAGCGTCCGCCCCAGCCGCTGTTGCCAGTAGTCGAGTTCCTCGCGGGCGAAGGCGTAGACGGCCTTCTGCGCGCCGCCGTGGTGCTTGTCGTCGCCGATGACGTCGCCGGCCACCCCGGAGCCATCACCGTAGTCCGGGCCCGGCGCGGCGACCGCCAGCTTCTCGGCGGGCCGTTTGTCGATCCCCGTCGTCCGGTTCCGCCACTGGCGTGGGACGGCGATGTTGGTGCTCAAGACATGTGCGTTCACACCCGTTGATGATAGCCGGGCAGGCGCCGGCCGCGGAGGAGATCGAGCAGCCTCGCACCGTCTTCGACGTCGAGGTCGTGTCCGCCCATGCGCACGGGCCCGTTGACCAGGTCGAAACGCACGGTGCACAGGTGCAGCAGCTGCTGCAGCGGCCCGTGGCGCAGGGTCAGTTCTTGGATGTGGGAGGTCGCGATCATCGCCACGGAGCGTCCGAAGCGGCCGGTGTGGCAGATGACGGTGTCCCCGTGGAGGGTGACGGATTGGCGGTTCAGGTCCACCGGGGAGACGACCCAGGCCCGGCGCGGGGAGGTGAAGTCCGGGTCGCGGTGGCCTTCGGGGGCGGCGTGTTCTTCGATCTCTGCCGGGCTCAGCTCGCTGACCAGGGCCAGCACCGCGACCGCTTGTTCGCGTGTGCCCACCGGCAGGATGCGCGAGGTGCCGGAGTCGCCGGAGTCGGCGGGTCCGTAGCCTGCGACGGTGACGGTGACCTGCCACCAGCCCAGCGGACGCCAGAGCGGCGGCTGGACGGCCTGGGCGCCGTGGATGCGGGTCAGCGGGATGGTTTGCCGGCGGCGGTCGGCCAGTCCGTAGGACAGGTTGAGCACGTGGCGCGATTGGTCGAAGGTGGCGGTGAAGCGCCAGCTGGAGTCGATCTGGCGCCACAGGCCCGGCAGGATGCCCACGACGGCGGCCAGCGCGGTGGCGGTCGGTAACGGGGAGATCGCCAGGATGACGATGGCGGCCACGCCGATGATCGACCCCAGCCGCAGTCCGGCGCCCGCCAAGGCCCGGTGGAGGGGGACCGTGAGGTCGGCGTCCTCCTGCTCCGGTTCTGGGGCGGCGCCGCCGGCGCGGTGGATCAGTTCGGCGCGCAACCGTTCCGCCTGTCTTTTGTTCAGGTAGGCGATTTCGATGACGGAGTCTTTGCCGCCGGCGGTTTCCACGCGGACGGCGGCGACGCGGAAGAGCCGGGCGATGATCGACTCGACGACGTCGACGGCCTGGATGCGGTCGTAGCGGGCGCTGCGCAGCTGTTTCTGGAGCACGCCGCGCT
The DNA here is from genome assembly GCF_000442645.1 of Corynebacterium maris DSM 45190. Classification (NCBI taxonomy): domain Bacteria; kingdom Bacillati; phylum Actinomycetota; class Actinomycetes; order Mycobacteriales; family Corynebacteriaceae; genus Corynebacterium; species Corynebacterium maris. Next base: position 643,151 of record NC_021915.1, on the reverse strand, counting down.
GCAGGGAGAGTTCCTCCTCCCCGAGTTCGAAGCCGGTGGCCCGCCACCAGAAGTAGGAGCCCAGCCACACCGCCACGCAGGCGGCGAGGAAGGCGCCGACGCCGTAGAGGATGGGCAGGAAGGAGCCGTCGCCGCGCAGGAAGGAGGCGATGGTTCCGGCCGCGGAGGCGTTCAGGTTGACCACGACGACCGCGAGCAGCGCGAGGATGCCCGTCCAGAAACGCAGCAGCGGGGTCAGGCGGTGGACGGGCCTCATAATCCGCTCATCCTCTCTCGGGCCTGGACGGTCAGTCGTTCCCGCAGGGCGTCGGCGTCGTCGGCGAGCAGCCCCGGGACGGTCGCATCCGAAGTCGCCGAGGCGGTGTGCAGTTTGAGGCGTTTGAGCCCGAAGACGCGCTCGATGGGGCCGGCGGTGACATCGACGAATTGGATGCGTCCGTAGGGCACCACGGTCAGCGTGTGCCAGAGCCGCCCCTTGGTGATCAGCAGCTCGTCGTCGGTTTCGCGCCACCCGATGCGGCGCACACGGGCCGGGATCAGCCAAAGCGCCCAGGCCAGGACGACGGCGAAGAACGCGACGCTGAGCCACCACCACGCCGACCACCACCACGCCAGCGCCGCGCACACTGCCGCGCCGATGACGTACCAGGGCAGCTCCGCGAGGTAGGTCGCCGGGGTCAGCTTCGGCGAGACCCGGCTCATCGCGAGACCTTGATGTCGCACAGGCAGGACTCCGCGAGCGCGACGATGCCCCCGCCGACTTCCACGGTGAGGATGCCGGCGGCCGCCGGGGCGGTGACAGACAATCGCGTTCCTGGCCCGACGCCGCGCTCGGCGAGGTAGCGCAGTAATTCCGGGTCGTCGTCGTTGACGCGCTCGACGGTGACGGCGCCGGAAGAGACGTCGGCGAGCGCCAGGCTGGACACCTCCTCGACGCTGCCGTCGGGGCGGGGAATGGGATCGCCGTGCGGGTCGCGGGCGGGGCGTCCCAGCCGGGCGTCGATGCGGGCGATGAAGCGGTCGCTGACGGCGTGCTCGAGCAACTCCGCCTCCTCGTGCACTTCGTCCCAGGTGTAGTCGAGTTCGGTGACCAGGAAAGTCTCCACGAGCCGGTGGCGCCGCACCATCTGGCCCGCCAACCTGCGTCCCTGGCCGGTCAACCGGACGCCCGCGTAGGGCTCGTGGCTGACCAGCCCGTCGGCGGCCAGCCGTTTGATCGCCTCGGAGGCGGTGGAGCTTTTCTGGCCGGTGCGCCGCGCGATCTCCCCGAGCGGAGCCGGCTCATCGGAGTGTTCCGCCCACCCCCAGAGAGCCTTGAGGTAATCCTGCGTCCGGTCGGAAAGGTCATCGACATGCATGCCCCCACTTTAGCTCACCGAGATTGTGAAAAATTATGTTCAATGCTTTGATTCTTTCAAGTTCAACTCATTGAAAATTACGGACAGGAAGCACGCCATGGCCAGAATCCCCCGCCCCGTCGCACTTCTCGCGCTCGCCGCCACGCTCCCGCTCGCCGGTTGCGCCGCAGCCGGGGAGACGGAAGATTCGGACACGACGACCGTGTACGCCACCACCGGCTACCTCGCCGACGCCGTCGCCAACATCGCCCCCGACGTGGACGTCACCGCCATGGTCGGCCCGGGCGGGGACCCGCACACCCATCAGCCCTCCACCCAGGACGTCCAGCGCCTGCGCTCCGCCGACCTGGTCTTCTGGAACGGCCTCGGCCTGGAAGCCCAGATGGAAGACCAGCTCGAATCGCTGGGCGACGCCCAGCTGGCCGTCGGCGACGCCCTGCCCGCCGAACTTCTGCTGCCCTGGGAAGACGGCATGCACGACCCACACGTGTGGAACTCCCCGGAGGCGTGGCGGCTGGTGATCGACGCCATCGCCGACCGGCTCGCCGCGCACGACCCCGACCACGCGGAGACCTACCGGGCCAACGCCGAGGACTACCGCGCCCAGATCGACGAAACCGCCGCGGCCGCCGCCGACGCGCTCGCCGCCATCCCCGAACCGCGCATCCTGATCACCGGCCACGACGCCTTCAACTACTTCGGCGACACCTACGACCTGGAGGTCCGCGCCACCGACTTCATCTCCACCCAGGCCGCGCTCTCGCCCACCGAAATGAGCGAACTGGCGGACTACATCGTCGACAACGAGGTCTCCGTCATCTTCCAAGACAATCAAGCCAACCCGCAGGCGATCACCGCGTTACAGGAGGCCGTGGAATCGCGCGGCTGGAGCGTGACCGTGTCCACCGAGGAACTCTTCGCCGACACGCTCGGCCCCACGCCGCCCCTCGACACCTACCTGGGCGTGCTCGAGCACAACGCCGGCGTCGTCGCCGCAGAACTGGGGGCATGACCGTGAATCCCACTTCGCCCGCCGCCGAGGTCGCCGGCCTGACCGTCGACTACCGGTCCCACCGCGCGCTTAACAACGTCTCGGCCACCGTCCCCGCCGGCCGGGTCACCGGCGTCATCGGGCCCAACGGCTCCGGGAAATCCACTTTGCTGAAGGCAATGCTCGGCCTCATCCCGGCCACCGGGGAGACCACGTTCTTCGGCCTCCCCCTGTCGCGCGCCCGCAACCGCGTCGGCTACATGCCCCAGTCCGCGTCGGTGGACTGGGACTTTCCCGCCACCGTCCGCGACGTGGTCACCATGGGCACCTACGGCTCCCTGGGCTGGTTCCGCCGCCCCGGACGCACCCAGCGCGCCACCGCCGACGCGGCCATGGCCCAGACCGGGGTCACCGACCTGGCCGACCGCCAAATCGGCGCCCTCTCCGGCGGCCAGCGACAGCGCGTCTTCCTCGCCCGCACCCTCGCCCAGCAGCCGGACCTGCTGATGATGGACGAGCCCTTCGCCGGCATCGACGCCGCGAGCGAATCCGCCATCCTCGAGGCATTGGAGCAGTTACCGGACGTCTCCATCATGATCGTGCACCACAACCTCGCCACCGTACGAGAGCTGTGCGACGACGTGATCATCCTCAAAGAAGGCCGCCTCGTCGCCGCCGGGCCCGTCGCTGACGCCCTGACCGAAGAGAACCTCCAGGCCGCCTACGACATCCGGGTGCGTGCCTGATGGAACTGCTGACCGACCACACCTACGCGATGACCCTGTACGGCGCGACGGCCATCGGCGTCGTCGCCGGCGCCCTGGGCACCTTCGCCTACCTGCGCAAGCAGTCGATGATTTCAGACGTGATCTCGCACTCCGCCCTTCCCGGGGTGCTCGTCGTTTTCCTCCTGCTCACCGCCTTGGGCCACAGCGGCCGCAATCTGCTGGGGCTGATGATCGGCGCCGTGGCGGTGGGCACGTTGGCCGTGTATGTGACCAACCTGATCCCGCGAATCTCCCGGGTCCGCCTCGACGCCGCCATGGCCGTGACGCTGTCCAGCTTTTTCGGCCTCGGCATGTTGCTGATGCAGTACATCTCCCACAACCCGATCCCCGACAAAGGCGGCGTCCAGGACTACCTCTTCGGCAACGCCTCCTCCATCACGCGGGCGGACCTGCTCGTCTCCGTCGTCGTGGGGGCGATCACGCTGGCGGTGGTGGCGCTGTTCTTCAAGGAATTCACGCTGCAGTCCTTCGACCGTCGACAGGCCCATGTCATGGGGTTCAACAACACGCTCATCGACGCGCTGATGTTCGGCTCCATCGCCGTCGCCACGGTCATCGGCCTCAAGTCCGTGGGCCTCGTGCTCATGGTCGCCTTCATCGTCACCCCGCCGGCCATCGCGCGCCAGTGGACCGCCACCGCGGCGTCGATGACGGTGCTGTCCGGCCTGGCCGGCGGGGTCGCCTCGGCGATCGGCACCTGGCTCTCGATCGCCTACGGCCCCATGCCGACGGGGCCGGTCATCGTCGTCACGCTCTTTGTGATGCTGCTGGGCTCCCTCGCCCTGTCCCCCCGACGTCGACACGCAATGGCGGAGGCATAGATGTTTATCCTGGGAACCCTGCTCCTGGCCGTGGTCACCGCCCTCGCCTGCGCCCTGCCCGGCGTCTTCGTGGTACTGCGCAAGAAGTCCATGGTCGTCGACGGCATCGGCCACGCCGTCTTTCCCGGCATCGTCGTCGGCTATTTACTCACCCGCGATCTGAACTCCCCGCTGCTGGTCCTCGGCGCCGCGCTGGCCGGCCTGCTCGTCGTCCTCGGCGCCGATTGGTTGTCCAAGACCCGCATGATCGCGGGCGACGCTCCGCTGGGGTTGATTTTCCCGGCGCTGTTCGCCGTCGGCGTCATCCTCGTCTCCAGTCGGCTGACCGACCTCCACCTGGACACCCACGTGGTCCTGGTCGGGGACCTGAACCTCGCGTCCTTCGACCGGCTGGTCGTCGGCGGCGTCGATCTCGGCCCTTCCTACCTCTACGTGATGCTCTCGGTGCTGGCCCTCAACGCAGTTTTCCTCGTCGCGTTCTACCCGCAGCTGCAGGCCTCCACTTTCGACCCGGGGTTCGCCCGCCTGCTCGGGGTGCGCACCGGCGCGCTGGACACGGCCTTCATGTTCCTCGTCTCAGTCACCGTCACCGCCGCGTTCCACGCGGCCGGGGCCTTATTGATCATCGCCCTGGTGGTCACCCCGGCAGCCACCGCGCAGATCTTCGCGGGCCGCATGGGCCAGCTGATCGCCTGGACGCTGGCGTTCGCCGGGCTCGGCGCCGTGCTCGGCTTCGGACTCGCCTACGCCCTCGACGCCTCCACCTCCGCGGGCATGGCCGTGTTCTACGGCCTGCAGTTCGCGACGGTACTCACCGTCGACCGGATGGCGGGCAGCCGCAGGCGGACTGCGGTTCCGGTGGGATGACGGCCTAGGCTGAACCCCATGACCGGCCTCGAGTACTTCCGCGAAAAACTGCCCACCGCCGCCACCGTGGCGGTGATCATCGCGTTCCTGTCCACCCTGCTCACCCGCGAGTCCCCCTTCGGGTTGGGCGACATCATATTCTTCGCCGGCGTGTGGCTCGCCGGCACGGTCTTCGCGGCCGTGATCCTCATCGTCATCGAGGTCGTCCGGGACCGGTGGCTGTAGAAACTGCTATGTTCGGCCGTGACACACCACACACCGCCGACCCCAGGGAGAACGTCGTCATGTCCGAGTCCACCGAGCCCATCATCCTCGGCCGCATCAACGAGTCCTTCCACCAGGTGGCCGCCGCCGTCGTGGAGGAGGTGCTGCTGCGGCTGGGGCACCAGGTGCAGGTGCACGAGGGACCGCATCCGGAGATGTACCCGAAGATCGCCTCCGGGGAACACCACCTCTTCGCGGACGCCTGGCTGCCGGGCGGGCACGCCGTGTACTGGGAGCAGATCAAGGACAGCGTCGTCGAAATCGCCGAGCTATACGACGGCGGCCGGTTCTTCTGGGCGGTGCCCGGTTACGTTCCCGAGGACGTCGCCACCAGTCTGGAGGATCTGGCCCGGCCCGAGGTCGCCGAGCGGTTCACCACCCGCACCGTGCAGGGCACCGGCTCCTACGCCGGCCTGACCATGATGGGCAATGACCTGCTGCAGACCTACGGTCTGGATGCCCTCGGCTGGGAGCAGCCGTCCGGGGACATCCACCAAGTCATCGACACGGTCAACCGTCGCTACGCCGCGGGCGACTGGTTCGTCACCCCGCTGTGGCAGCCGATGTTTCTCAACGAGGTCCACGACCTGCGTCCATTGGCGGATCCGCGCGGCGCTTTCCCCGCCCCGGACCGCGCGTCCCTGCTGGCGCACGGCGCGGCCTGGGAGCGGCTGCCGGAACGCACCCGAGAGGTGCTCGGCCGCATCAACTACTCGGTGGACGACGTCAACCAGATGGACCTGTTCATGAACGTCGACGGGATGGACGTGCTGCCGGCGGTGCGGGCGTGGGCGGATCGCCACCCGGAAAAGATCGACGCCTGGCTGAAGTAACGGCCGTAACTAGACTAAGCGGTATGGTGGGTGCTACTTTTCCTTTACCGCAATTCCGAAAGGACCCCGCCATGAAGCTCACCCGTATTCTCGCCGGCTCCGCCGCCGCCCTGATCGCCGCCACCGGCCTGGTCGCCTGCAACGATTCCGCAGAAGAGGACGCCGCCACCGGCGCAGACACCTCCTTCGACGGCCCCATCCGCATCGGCACCACCGACGCCAACCTGCGCGAATGGGACGTCTTCCAGGATCTGGCCGAAGAAGAGGGCATCGACGTCGAGATCGTCACCTTCGCCGACTACAACACCCCGAACGACGCCCTGGCCCAGGACCAGCTGGACGTGAACAAGTTCCAGCACCTGCAGTTCCTCTCCAACTACAACGTCGGCGCCGGCCAGGACCTGGAGGCCTTCTCGGCCACCGAGATCTACCCGCTGGCCCTGTTCTGGCAGGACCATGACTCGCTCGACGGCATCGAGGGCGAGCGCGTGGCCATCCCGAACGACGCCACCAACCAGGGCCGCGCCATCAACGTGCTGGTTCAGGCCGGCCTGGTGACCCTGCGCGAGGAGGGCCTGCTGGACCCGTCCCCCGCCGACATCGACACCGAAGCCTCCGAGGTCGAGGTCACCCCGGTCGACGCCGCCCAGGCCACGCTGGCCTACAACGAGGGCACCCCGGCCGTGATCAACAACTCCTTCCTGGAGCGCGCCGGCATCGACCCGAACAGCGCCATCTTCCAGGATGACCCGTCGACCGAGCAGGCCGAGCAGTACATCAACGTCTGGGTCACCACCCCGGAGCTGGCCGACAACGAGGAACTCCAGCAGCTCGCCGAGCTGTGGAAGGACCCAGCCGTCGAGGAAGCCGTCCTGGAGTCCTCCGGCGGCACCGCCGTGCCCGTCGACCTCACCGATGAAGAGCTCGCCGACATTCAGCAGCGTCTGGAAGAACGGGCCGCAGAGTAGTGTCCGGCACACGCATTGAGTTTCAAGGCGTGTCCAAGGTCTTTGGCACCGGGACCACCGCCGTCGACGACGTCTCCCTGACCGTCGAACCCGGCGAGGTCCTCGGTGTCATCGGCTATTCCGGCGCGGGTAAATCCACGCTGGTGCGCCTCATCAACGGCTTGGACACCGTCTCTTCCGGACGTTTGCTTCTCGACGGCACCGACGTCGTCGGTCTCTCCGAAGCGAAATGGCGCCCGTTGCGCCGCGACATCGGCATGATTTTTCAGCAGTTCAATCTGTTCTCGTCGCGCACCGCGGCCGGCAACATCGAATACCCGCTGAAGCTGGCGGGCGCCAAGGACCGGAAGAACCGGGTCGCGGAGCTGCTCGACTTCGTTGGCTTGGCGGACAAAGGCAAGAACTATCCGGAGCAGCTTTCCGGCGGGCAGAAACAGCGCGTGGGCATCGCCCGCGCGCTGGCGACCAACCCGAGGTTGCTGCTCGCCGACGAGGCCACCTCCGCGCTCGACCCCGAGACCACTCGCGAAGTCCTCGACGTGCTGCGCAAGGTGAACAAAGAACTCGGCATCACCATCGTCGTGATCACCCACGAGATGGACGTCGTGCGTTCCATCGCCGACAAAGTGGCCGTGATGGAGGCTGGCCGGGTCGTCGAGCACGGCAGCGTCTACGACGTCTTTTCCAATCCGCGCACCGCCGTCGCTCAACGCTTCGTGGCCACGTCGCTGCGCAACACCCCCGACCAGCTCGAAGCCGAAGACCTCAAAGCCCACCCGGGCCGGTTGTTCACCATCAACCTGACCGAGAATTCCGGCTTCTTCGACGCTATCTCGGACGTCAAGGACGTCGTCTCCGTCAATATCGTGCACGGCGGGGTGACGACGCTGCAGCAGCAGTCCTTCGGAAAGGTCACGGTGCGCCTGCACGGCGACGACGTCGCCATCGACGCTTTCCGCGACCGCCTGTCCAAGACCACCGACATTGAGGAGCTGACCCGATGATTCTCGCCGCAGACTGGGAACGCCTGGGGCCGACGCTGGGTGAGGCGGTCGTCGACACGCTGGTCATGGTCATCGTCACGATGCTGCTGGCCGGCATCCTCGGCCTGATCGTCGGCGTGCTGCTGTACACCACCCGCGAAGGCGGCATCCTGCGCAACCGGCCGATCTACTGGATCATGAACATCCTGGTGAACTTCATCAGGCCGATCCCGTTCATCATCATGATCGCCATGTTCGCGCCCGTGACGCTGATGGTGGTGGGCACCACCATCGGCCGCAACGCCGCCATTTTCGTGATGATCATCGCCGCGACCTTCGCGGTGGCCCGCATCGTGGAGCAAAACCTGGTGGCCATCGATCCCGGCAAGATTGAGGCCGCCCGCTCGATGGGCGCGACGCCGTGGCAGATCATCACCACGGTGATCATCCCCGAAGCGCTCGGCCCCCTGGTGCTGGGCTACACGTTCATCTTCATCGCCGTGGTCGACATGTCCGCCATGGCCGGTTACGTCGGCGCCGGCGGTCTGGGCGATTTCGCGATCGTCTACGGCTACCGCTCCTACGACTGGGAAGTCATGTACGCCGCGGTGCTCATCATCATCATCATCGTCCAGATCGCCCAGTTCCTGGGCAACTGGCTGTCGAAGAAGATCATGCGTCGTTAAGACTTCGGCACCGAGCCGTTCCCGAGACCCGCCGAGATCCCTGATCTCGGCGGGTTTTTCGTGCCCACACCCCGTCACCGCCTTCTGTCCTGTCGACCCCGGCGCTTCTGCCACAGCGTTCGCAACCACCGCCGCTGGCGCGGGGCCAGCGGCCCTTCAGCCTCGTCGACGACCCAGGTGCGGTCCTCGAAGAGCCAGTAGACGTCGCCGGTGTGCGGATCCAGCAGGTAATGGACGACGCCGTCTGTCTTGCGGTTGTGGTGGTGCTGGCACAGGCTCGCCATGTTCGCTGCCGTGGTGGGCCCGCCCGCCTCGTAGTCGACGCAGTGGTCTTTCTGGGAGCGCTCCGCCGGGCGGTTGCAGCCCGGCCAGCGGCACACCCAGTCCCGCCCCTCCAGGAAGGCGCGCAGCCCGACGCTGGGCCGGTACGCCTCCTCCACCTTTGCCCCGGCCTGATCCATGTCTCGGACCGCGGTGATCCTGCCCTCCAGGTTCGCGAGGGCCTCCGCGGAGAGCACCCCCAACGAGGAAAGGAACGTCGGCGCGCCGGCTAAATCGGTGGCGCGGTAGAGGTTCAGCGTCACCTGCACCGTGACGTTGCTCAGGATGAGTTCGGCGTGGGCCTGGGCAAGACTGATGCTATTTGCCGCTGCATGCGTGCGGACGGCCTTGTCGATGGCGGCGGCCGTCACCGCGTCGTGGCTGACCTCGGTGACCGCGTTGCCGTCGGTTTGGGGCCACTGCCGGTAATCGCCGTCGCCACGCGGCTTCTCGGGCTCCTCGTCTGGGGCGTCGCCAGCGCCGGGCATATCCGCTTCCCACACCGCGATGATGGCGCGGATCTTCCGGGCGATCGCGTCAGGCGTGGGCACGAGCTGGTTATGCTTCTTCGGCGTCAGGTAGCCCGCCAACTCCGTGTCCAGCGTGCCCCAGAATTCCGCTGAGTCGTAGAGATCCGGGTGCACGCCGATCACGGTGGCGTCTATGCGGCAGAGATGCGCCATCGACAGGTGCATCATCTCCTCGACCAGTTCGCGGAGAACCGGCAGCCGGTCAAGGGTTTCCAGCGCCTCGAGGTGCTTGGCGATGTGTCGTTCCGAACCTCCGATCGAACAGGCCAGGTCGGTGGCGTGCTCACTCCAGTCGCGGACGTTCGTCTCGATGGGGCCTGCGGATTCCTGGCAGGCCCGCCATTTGCGGTATTCACTGCGGCGGGCAATGAGGCCGGCCTGCGCCAATGGGTCGTGCCCTGCGCAGACGGAGTAATAGGGTTCTGTGGTGGGTGGTCGGTCGTGGTGTTCCAGCGGTGGTGCAGTCATGTGCACAACTCCCCCGAGATGATCGCCTGTACGTTCGATTTCCACGCTAAAACATCGACGTGACATCCACCCCATTCCGGGGGTGAATCGCCGGATCGTGGCCGCTGCAGCAGACAGCCCGACATACTTTACAACGATTCGCTTACGATCCCTCACAGACCGCCGTTTCTATTTCGCCCACATCCATGGGCCGTTATACGGTGAGCCCATGCCTGTAGACCACCAGAGAGCGCTCCGCGCCGCCGCCTTGGTGATGGTCGCCGCCGCCGGGCTCACAGCGTGCAGTCCCTCGGGCGCCTCCGTCGACCACAACGACCGGACCGTCGCCGCAAACTCGGCCGGAGCCGGCGTCACCCCCCTGGGAGACGCCGACACCACACGCAAGACTCTCCGCCCCGAAGCCCCGGCCCAACTGGTGGTCTCGAACGTCCGCGTGGGCAGCCACGCCGGCTTCGACCGGGTCATCTTCGACCTCTCCGGCTCCGGCGACCCCGGTTGGTTCATGGACTACACCGACAACCCCGTGCAGCAGGGATCCGGCAAATCGATCTCCCACCACGGCGCCGTCGCCCTGAACGTCAACATCGACGGCACCACCTACCCCTTCGAGCTGGGGATGGACGACCCCCAGATCGGCACCGTCCAGGGGTCCGGCTCCGTCACGGAGGTCATCAGCGCAGGCACCTTCGAAGGCCGCTCCCAGTTCATCATCGGCCTCGACAGCCAGCTGCCTTACTCCGTGGAAGTCCTGGAAGATCCCAGCCGAGTCGTCATCGACATTCTGCAGGCCTAGACACCGGGCAGTCGATGAGCGACTGCTAGCGTTGACCAGCATGGACGCTTATAGCAACATGCGCAGCCATCACACCCCGATCCCCACGCCGCCGCTCGTGCGCGTCGGGGCGTCGGTGCTGGTGGGCTTTTCCGTGGCCATCTTGGCCTCGCAGACCGCCATGGGGGCGGCCGTCGCGTTCGCCGTGGCCGCCGCGGCGCTGGCCATCCTGTTGACGCTGCGGCACCCCTACCGTGCCAGGATGAAGGCCTACGCAGAAATGCACGGCACGGACATGTTCCCCACGGTGCAGCAGATCATCCCGGTGTTCATCTGGTGGCTGCTGGCCATGCTCGCCCCGATCGCCAGTTTCCCCTGGTGGGGAGCACTCGCTGTCTGGTTGATCGGCTTCGGGTTCGCCTACCAACTTTTCCCGCACGTGGACGGCAGCCGTCGATTAGCCTTCGTCTAACCCGTGCGAGTGCGCCCAACGGGTCAACTGGTGGCGGTTGGACTGCTGGGTCTTCCGCAAGATGTTGGAGGCGTGCGTCTCCACCGTCTTCACGGAAATGAACAATTCCTTGCCGATTTCCCGGTACGTGTACCCGCGCGCCAGCAGGCGCAACACGTCAAGTTCTCGACGGGTGAGCGTATCGACGGCCGGGTCAGGCGCCTGTTCCTCTTCCTCCGCCACCGACCCGGCGAACGCGTCCAACACGAAACCCGCCAGCCGCGGCGAGAAATACGCGTCCCCGGAGTGCACCTGGCCGATGGCCTCCGCCAGCTCATCGCCCTCGATGTTCTTGGTGACATAGCCTCGGGCGCCTGCCCGGATGATCGCGATGACGTCTTCCGCCGCGTCCGACACGCTCAACGCCAGGTACGTTGCCTCCGGGGCGCCCTTGATCACGGCCAGGCCGCCACCGTCGGGCATGTGGACGTCGAGGAGCACCACGTCCGGATCCGTCTCCCCGATGCCGGCCACGGCCTCGGTGACGGTGCCCGCCTCGCCGACGACGTCGACTTTCGTGGACAACTCCGCCCGCACACCGGAGCGGAACACGGAATGATCATCGACGAGGAAGACTTTCACCATGTCTTCAGAATAACCTCTGTCCCCTCCCCCGGCGCACTCTTGATCTCCACGGAGCCGCCGACCTTGGTCACGCGCCCGCGGATCGAATCCCGGATCCCGTGCCGATCCTCCGGAATGCCCTCCGGATCGAAGCCGCTGCCCCGGTCGCGGACGAACACCTCGAGCCCGTCGAAAGCCTCCGCATACACGTCCACCTTGTCCACGCCCGCGTGTTTCGCCGCGTTGACCATCGCCTCCCTCGCCGCCAACACCACCGCCTGCGTCGCCTCGCCCAGCGACTGATCCGAGCCCACGGTCACGGGCGCGATCCGCACCCCGAACAGATCCTCCACCTCGCCGGCGGCCTTGTCCACGGCCCCGAAGACGGTCAATTCGACGGAATCCTGCGGCTCAAAGAGCCAGGTGCGCAACTCACGCTCCTGCCCCCGGGCCAGACGCGCCACCTCGGTGGGGTCATCGGCGCGTTTCTGGATCAGCGCCAGCGTCTGCAGCACCGAGTCGTGCAGGCGGGAGGCGATTTCCTCGCGCTCCTCCGCGGCGGCCTTCTCCGCCAACGAGTCCCGCACCTTCACCAACGCCGGCACCGCGAAGACGGCCACCCCGGCGAGCGTGAACAACACGGCGAACATCGCCCCCACAAAAGCAGTGCCCGTGTTCCACACCGCCAACCCGGACACCAGGCCGGCGAGCATCAGGGCGGCGCCGCCGAGCAACGACCCCACCACACCGGTGCCGCGGTCGTAGCCCCGCCACACCAGGAACACGCCCGCGCCCACGACCACCAGCGGGAGCAGCGCCCACCCGGGGAGGTTGGTCACCGTCGTCGCCGCCAGCGCGGCCACCGCCATGCCCACGGCCGCCAACACCCAATACGCGCCGCGGGAGAGCGAGCGCCTCTCCGGCGGGGCGGCGTCGAGCTCCGCCTGCCGGGTAAACACCCACAACCCCGCGTAGGCCAGGGCCCCCAGGCCGGACAGACCCGTGAGCACCACGAAGGCGAGGCGCACCCAGAGCACGTCGACGCGCAGATGCAGCGCGAGCCCGGCGGCCACCCCAGCGATCACGCGGTGCCGGGTGGGGCGCGTGTACGTGGGATAGGCCTCTGCCGGCGGGGAAATCGTCATAAGATTCATCTTCCCACGGCCCGGTTTTCCCCACATCAGGGCAAACCCTGAGCCCCAAAAATCAGGGCAGACCCCGATACCTTTTCCCCGCCGGCCGGGACAGACTTAAACCATGAGCCTCCAAGAGACCATCACCCGCATGTGGGAGACCCGCCCACCCAGAATCCCCTCCGACCAAGGCGGAAACGCCAAGGTCGCCGGCGTGGCCGAAGGCATCGGCGTGCGCTATCAAATCGATCCGGCCATCGTCCGCATCGCCTTCGTCGTCGCCACGCTGTCCGTCGGCGGCGGCGTCGCGGCCTACCTGCTGGCCTGGCTGTGCATGCCGCGCTACGGCATGTCCGTCGCCCCGATCCAGGCCATCGCCCGCCCGAGCGACCGGCTTGACGACGTCGAAAAGAAAGAGCGCCCCGCCGGCTGGTGGCTGTTGATTTTCTTCGTCCTCTTCTCAGGGGTGCTCACACTGGGCACCGGGGGGCTCGGCGCCACCGCCCTGCTGGGCATCGTCGCCCTGCTGGTCGCCTGGTGGGGGCTGCATCTGAAAGAGCCGCTCCCGCCCGCGGGCCTGATCACGCAGGCCCCCGACCCCATGCCGCAGCCTGTGGACCTCAGCGGCTTCACTTATCCCGAGGGCTACGACACGCCGCGCCAGACGCCGCCGGCGTGGGACCCGCTGGGCACCGCCCCCTTCGCCTGGGACCTGCCGGAGCCCCCGCCGCGGGAAACCCCGAAGAAGAAGCGTCCGAAAATATGGCTGTGGGTGTTCGGCGGCTTCGCCGTCACCCTACTGCTGGTCTCGTTGGCCGCCAGCTGGTTCCTTCCGCGAAATTACGACGTCGGCGAACAAAATCACGCCCCCACCACGACGGAGCAACTGGCCGACAACTACAACAGCGACGTCGGCGAATTGACCCTGGACCTGCGGGGGCTGGAAAGCCTCGACTCCGCCCGCACCGTCGCCGTGCACCCGGGCATCGGGGAAACCACCGTCTACCTCCCCCAAGACGTCCCCACCACCCTGGTCTGCAGCGAGAACGAAGGCCTCGGCGACCGCTCCTGCGCCTCCGGGCAGTACAACGACGACGCCGCCGGCGCAGAGCTCACGCTCCACATCGGCGGCGGTCAGGTCGGGGAACTCGAGGTTATTCCCACTCGATAGTTCCCGGCGGCTTGGAGGTCACGTCGAGCACGACGCGGTTGACCCCCTCCACCTCGTTGGTGATGCGGGTGGAGATCTTCTCCAGCACCTCATACGGGATGCGGGCCCAGTCCGCGGTCATGGCGTCCTCGCTGGTGACCGGACGCAGGACGATCGGGTGGCCGTAGGTGCGGAAATCACCCTGGACGCCGACGGAACGGACGTCGGCGAGCAGAACCACCGGGCACTGCCAGACCTGGTCGTCGAGGCCGGCGGCGGTCATCTCCTCACGCGCGATGAAATCAGCGTCACGCAGCAGGTCAAGACGTTCCTTGGTGACCTCACCGATGATGCGAATGCCCAGGCCCGGGCCCGGGAACGGCTGGCGACCGACGATGGCCTCCGGCAGCCCCAACTCGCGGCCGACCGCACGGACCTCGTCCTTGAACAGCAGACGCAGCGGCTCGACCAGCTTGAACTCCACGTCATCCGGCAAACCGCCGACGTTGTGGTGGCTCTTGATCATGGAGGTGCCGTTGCCGCCGCCAGACTCGACGACGTCCGGGTACAGGGTGCCCTGCACCAGGAACTCGACCTCCTTGCCGTCCATCGCCTGGGCGACGGCGCGTTCGAAGGCGCGGATGAACTCGTTGCCGATGGCCTTGCGCTTCGCCTCCGGTTCGGAGACGCCGGCCAGCTTGGCCAGGAAAGCCTCCGACTCGTCCATCGTGATGAGTCGGACGTCGGTGGCGGCGACGAAATCGGTCTCCACCTGCTGACGCTCATACTTGCGCAGCAATCCATGGTCCACGAACACACAGGTCAGACGGTCACCGATGGCGCGTTGCACGATGGCGGCGGCCACCGCCGAATCCACGCCGCCCGACAGTCCGCAGATGGCGTGACCGTCGCCCACCTGCTCGCGGACGTCGTCGATGAGCTGCTCGGCGATGTTCTCCGCAGTCCAGGTCGGCTCCAGGCCGGCGACCTCAGTGAGGAAGCGGGTGAGCACCTCCTGGCCGTGCGGGGAGTGCTTGACCTCCGGGTGGTACTGCACGCCGGCCATCTTCTTCTCGAGGTTCTCGAAGGCCGCGACCGGGGCGCCGTTCGTCGAGGCGGTGACGGTGAAGCCCGCAGGGGCCTCCGTCACGGCGTCGCCGTGGCTCATCCACACCATGTTGGTCTCGCCCTCGTGCAGCGCGCCGCCGTCAATCATCAGCTGGGTGCGGCCGTACTCGCGCTTGCCGGTCTCGGCGACGGTGCCGCCCAGAGCCTGAGCCATGGTCTGGAAGCCGTAGCAGATGCCGAAGACCGGGATCCCCAGCTCAAAGACCTCCGGGTCCAGCGACGGGGCGTCCTCCGAGTAGACGGACGACGGGCCACCGGAGAGCACCAGGGCGGCCGGGTTCTTCGCCTGAATATCTTCGGCGGTGGCGGTGTGCGGGATGACCTCGGAGTAGAGATTGGCCTCGCGCACACGGCGGGCAATGAGCTGAGCGTACTGCGCACCGAAATCGACGACGAGAACGGGCTGAGGGGTCTGCTGAATCACAAACCTGATCCTACTACGCTGTCCCTGGATTTCTTAGCCGAGGTGAGCGGCCACCGCCTCCACCCGATCCCGCACACCCTTTGGATTGGGGCCGGGCTCCCCTGCCACACGTTCCGCCAGCGCATCCAACTCGCTTATCGACGCCGCCGTGTTCTCCGAGGCAGAGCGGACTTCTTCGACCAGCCGGTGGACCCCCGGAGGGAAGGAAGCAAAGTCGGTGTCCTCCAGCCAGCCGGCGATGACGTCGCCCGGCACCCCCATCAGGGAAATCAGCGACCGCACCTTGGCTCCCACCCGCGCGGCCAACCGTTCCCGCTCCACTGCCCGGGCCGCGAGATCGTCGGCGTCGACGCGGAGGGCGGCGATGAGCTGCGGACTCGGCTCGACGTCGGCGGCGAGGGCGTGCAACCGCGCGAGCGCGACATGGAAACCGGCGCGGGAACCGGCCCGGCGCAGGGAGTCCACGAGTTCCGACAGTTCCGCGACATGTTCGTCGACGATGCCGTGCATCGTTACCCACGACTGCAATGGTGCGAGCAACAGGGTGCGTTCCGGCCCGGAGACCTCGAGGGCTGCCATCTCCGCGCCCACCCGAGCGGCCGCGGCGGCCTCCTCGGCAAGGCGCTCCCCCGGGTCTTCGGTGGCCGGGGCGGTGTCCCGCCACGCCGCCATGAACTTCTCCAGCTCCTCGTGGAACTCCCGGAGCAGCTCGTCTTCGAGGTGCGGCGGGCCGTGCGTGGCCACCTCGGCGGGCAGGGCCTCCCACTGCCACCGCTCATAGGAATTACGGGTATCCGGGGCGTCCCCGACGGCGTCAGCCCGGGGCGGGATCTCGACGGCGAGCCGGCCGTCGTCGGTGAGCGGGGTGACGGCCACCAGCGCGCGGTCATTGAGGTAGCCGACGGCGGGGCGACCGGCCTCGAGGATTTCCCGTGCCACCTCCGGCAGGTCCGGCTCCCCTTGCGGGAGGGACACGACGGCGGGACGGGACTGCGGCGACGGTGCGGGCACTGGGCGTCGACCCCTTTTCTGCGTTGCTGCGACGGAAATACCGCCCCAGACTACTCCTGCATCAGAAGCTCGCGGAGATGCCCACCTTTTGGAAGGACTTCAGGTCGGTGTAACCGCACTTCGCCATGGAGCGGGTCAGGCCACCTACCAGGTTCTGCAGGCCGTGCGGGTCCGCAGAGGGGCCGTGCAGGATTGTCTCCAGGGTGGCGCGCTGGTCCGTGACCTGCTCGATCACGCCGCGCGGGAACCGTGGGTGGGCTGCCGAGGACTGCCAGAAGTGTCCGGGCGCGGCGGACTCTTCCGCGGCCGCGAGCGGGGTGCCCAGCATGACGGCGTCCGCGCCGCAGGCGATCGCCTTGGCCATGTCGCCGGAGGTGCGCAGCTCGCCGTCCGCGATGATGTGGACGTAGCGGCCGCCGGTCTCGTCGAGGTACTCGCGGCGGGCCGCCGCGGCGTCGGCGATGGCCGTGGCCAGTGGGGTCTCGATGCCCAGGGCCGCGGCCGAGGTGTTGGTGCCGCCGCCGACGATGACCCCGGCCGCGCCGGTGCGCATCAGGTGCATCGCGGTCGAGTAGTCCGACACCGCGCCGGCGATGACCGGGATCTCCAAGGAGCCGATGAACTCCTTGAGGTTGATCGGGTCCCCGCCCTTGGCCACGTGCTCCGCGGAGATGATGGTGCCCTGGATGAACAGCAGCTCGGTGCCGGCGGCGATGACCTCCGGGGCGATTTCGCGGGCGTTCTGCGGGCTCACGCGCACCGCGACGGTGGCGCCGCTATCGCGGACGTCGCGGATGCGCTCGGCGAGCAGTTCATAATCGAGCGGGGCCGCGTGCAGCTCCTGCAGCACGCCAGTGGCCTCCCGCGGGCCGGACGCCGCCAGCACCCGGCCGATCGCGCCGTCCAGGTCGCGGTGGCGGCCCCACAGCCCCTCGGCGTTGATGACCGCCAGGCCGCCCTGCACGCCCATTTCCTTGGCGAACTCCGGCGACGCCAGCGCGTCGGTCGGGTGCGACACCACGGGGGTGTCGAAGGAGTAGGCGTCGATGCTCCAGGTCGTGTCCACGTCCTTGGAGGAACGGGTGCGCCGGGACGGCACCAGGGTCAAGTCATCCAGATGCCAGGTGCGGCGGGCTTCCCGGCCGATACCGATTTCGACGTATTCGCGCATGTGCTGCTCCCAATCCTCACAGATGATGTCGGAGGCTCACTTTACCGCACCGGCGCAGGAAAACACCGCCCGGCCTTGACGGCACGGGCGGTGTCAACGAGAGCGCTTAGCGGTAGTTCGGCGCCTCGACGGTCTGGGTGATGTCATGCGGGTGCGACTCACGCAGGCCGGCCTGGGTGATCTGGACGAACTGCTTGGTCTGCAGCTCCGCGATGGAGGAGGAACCGGTGTAGCCCATGGCCGCGCGCAGGCCGCCGACGATCTGGTGCGTGATGTTGCCGATCTCGCCGCGGTACGGGACCTGGCCCTCGATGCCTTCCGGGACCAGCTTGTCTTCGCTCTTGACGTCCGCCTGGAAGTAGCGGTCCTTGGAGTAGGAGCGCTTCTCCCCGGACAGGCCGCGGCCCTGCATGGCGCCCATGGACCCCATGCCGCGGTAGCGCTTGTACTGCTTGCCGTTGACCACCACGACGTCGCCCGGGGACTCGGCGGTGCCGGCCAGCATGGAGCCGAGCATGACGGTGTCGGCGCCGGCGGCGAAGGCCTTGGCCACGTCACCGGAGTACTGCATGCCGCCGTCGGCGATGATCGGCACGCCCGCGGCCTTGGCCGGGACGGAGGATTCGAGGATGGAGGTGATCTGCGGGGCGCCGACGCCGGCGACGACACGCGTGGTGCAGATGGAGCCCGGGCCGATGCCGACCTTGATGCCGTCGGCGCCGGCGTCGATCATGGCCTGCGCGGCCTCGCGGGTGGCGAGGTTGCCGCCGATGACGTCGACGTGGGCGCCGAAGTCCTTCTGCACGCGGGAGACCATCTCGAGCACCCGGTTGTTGTGGGCGTGGGCGGAATCCACGACGAGTACGTCCACGCCGGCGTCGACCAGCTGGCCGGCGCGCTCGTAGGAGTCGGCGCCGGTGCCGATGCCCGCCGCCACCAGCAGACGTCCCGTGGAGTCCTTCGACGAGTTCGGGAACTGCTCCGTCTTCACGAAGTCCTTGACGGTGATCAGGCCCGTGAGCTTGCCGGCGGAGTCGATGATCGGGAGCTTCTCGATCTTGTGCTCGCTCAGCAGCGCCAGAGCCTCATCCTTGGAGACGCCCTCCTGTGCCACGACCAGCGGCATGGGGGTCATGACCTCGGAAGTCGGGCGGTTAGTGTCACGCTCGAAGCGCATGTCGCGGTTGGTGATGATGCCCACGAGCGTGCCCTCGGAATCGACGACCGGCAGACCCGAGATCCGGAAGCGGGCGCACAGCTCATCGACCTCGCCGATGGTCATCTCCGGAGTCGCGGTGACCGGGTCGTTGACCATGCCGGACTCGGAACGCTTGACGATCTCGACCTGCCCGGCCTGCTCCTCCGAGGACAGGTTGCGGTGCAGGACGCCGATGCCGCCCTGACGGGCCATGGCCACGGCCATGCGGGCCTCGGTGACCGTGTCCATCGCCGCGGAGGCGATCGGCAGACCGAGACGGATGTTGCGGGTGAACTGGGAGGAGGTGTCCACTTCGCTCGGGACGATGTGGGACTCTGCGGGCAGCAGCAAGACATCGTCGAAAGTCAGTCCGCGGAGGGCAACCTTGTTCGGGTCGTCTCCACCGGTGTGGATGCGCTGGTCGGTCATGAGGGCACTCCTTTTAAAGGCTATGAGGACTCGTCGAGTTGCTTACACCTTAAACCCGAATCGCCCCATGAGAGAATCTACGGGGAATTGCCCCGGAACGTCCTCCACAATAGGGTGACCAGTGTGAACTACGACTCGATGATGCCACGCGACCCGTTCGCTGACGACCCCAACGATCCGGCGTCCTTCCTCGAGCCGGAAGAACCGGCCGTGCCGCTGACCCCCGAAGAGCGCGAGGCCACGTTGCACGATCTGGCGATCGTCCGTGAATGCCAAGAAATTCTGCTCCCCCGGGGGATCCTCGGCGTCTGCTTCCTCTGCGAGGACTGCGACGTGATGCACTACTACGACTGGGAGATCATGGCCGCGAACATGCAGGCCAGCCTGACCGGAGAGCTCGCCCCCGTGCATGAGCCGGGCGCCGACCCCGCCATCGACGCCTACGTCCCCTGGGACTACGCCCTGGGCTACCTCGACGGCCGCGAGGGCCGCTAGCCCCTCACTACTGCCCCGGCGGCGACTGCGGCGTTTCCGCCGGCGCCTGCGTCGGGGCCGGCGACGTCGGCTCCGCACTCTGCGTCGGCTGCGGGTTCGGCTGCACCGGCACCTGCTGAGTGACCGTGACCGTGGCAGTGGCCGTGGCAGTCTGGGTCTGCGTTTGAACCTGGGTGACCGTGGTGGGCTCCGCCGTGACGGTGGTCGTGCCCGGGGCGGGCGCCGCCGCGGTGGGCTCCGGGGCCGACTCAGCCTCGTCGGCCGGCGCGGGGCTTTCCGTGAGCGTGACGGTGCTCCTGGCGACGGAACGCTCGGTGACGGTGCCCGGGGCAGGAGCGCCGGCGGGGCGCGCGCGCTCCAGGTCGGAGACCAACCGGCGAGCCTCGTCCACCAAGACGCGGGTGGACTCCATGTCGCCGTCCGCCGCGTGGGTCTCGATTTCATCCAACTTGCCGGCCAACTCGACGACGGTCGGGTCCGAATCATCCGCGCTGACGCCTAAGTAGGTGACGCCCACACCGGCGATGAGGACGGTCGCCGCCGCCGCGCCGATCAGGCCGTGCACCCACGGGCGGGAACGACGGCGACGGCCGGCCATCGGGATGACGGCGGCCTCGTCGTCGGCGCCCTCGACCTTCGGGGCCGGCGGCATCTGCGCCTCGACGTCGTCCCGCAACGCAAGCAAAACCTGCGCCAGCTCATCGTCCTCTGCGGCCTCGCCCCGGGACAGGCCAGTGATATAAGCGTCATCCTCCACCAACGGCGCAAGCTGGCGGGTGACGTCGGTGGGTTCGTTGTCCTTGCGCTCCATCAGTCTGTGGCTCCTTGTCTCTCCAGGGTTTTCCGCAGGGACGCCAAGGCACGGTGTTGGGCGACCCGGACAGCGCCCGGTGTGCTTGAGACGATGGCTGCAGTTTCCTCTGCGGTCAGGCCGACATAGATCCGGAGGATCAGTATTTCGCGGGCCTTCTCACTCAATGAATCGAGAAGCACGCGCGCTCTGTTACTTCCGTCTTGGTCCAGAGCGTGCTGTTCGGGGGTGTCGACGTCGTTGACGGAGTCCGGCACGTCGGCGGTCGGGTTGGAGTGATCCCGGGACATGGACCGGTGGGCGTCCGCGACCTTGTTGAAGGCGATGCCGTAGACGAAAGCCATGAACGGCTTACCTTTGTCCACGTATTTTCCGATGCCCGTCGAGATCGCCAGACAGACCTCCTGCGCGACGTCCTCCGCGGTGGGTGACTTGCCCCCGCCGATCCGGGCGCGGGCATAGCGCAGTACGCGGGGATGGACCACCTGGATGATCCGCTGCAGGGCCCGACGATCCCCATCCTTCGCCAGCGGAACAAGCTCCGCCAGTTCCCGGTCGGTGTCAGTGTCGCTCACGAGGCCTCCAGAGCCGCCAGTTCTTCTTCATGCTTCTTTATGGGTCGATCCATACTACCGCGAGGCGCCCGCCCCCTCACCTGACAGGCATTTCCTAAAGTTCACCGACCTTTAACCTTCAGCAAAACCCCAGCTCAAGGCCAGCCCAGGAAGGCGAGTCACAAGGAATGAACGATAAGGCAACTATTTGGTCACATTTTGTTAACCATGATCTACCACACTCCCTGACGTGGCGCTCGCCGGCAAATGGCCGCATCACCGCGTGTCCGACCAGCCCCGACCGCTCGATTCCAGAAATCTGTAGTGGCACTAAGGAGAATAACCATGGCTCAACCGCACCTGCTTCCCGGACCAAACGCTGACTTCTGGGACTGGCAGCTGCACGGCTCTTGCCGGGGCAAAGATTCCGACGTCTTTTACCACCCCGACGGAGAGCGGGGCCGCGCACGCGCCCAGCGCGAAAACCGCGCCAAGACCATCTGCAACGACTGTCCGGTGCTCACCATGTGCCGCGAGCACGCCCTGAAGGTCGCCGAGCCCTACGGCATCTGGGGCGGGTTGTCCGAGTCCGAGCGCTCTAATCTGCTGCGCAGCCGCACCAAGCGCACCCGCGTCGCGGTCTAACCGAGGCCACCACAACGAAAAACACCCTGGGATTCCACGAGGAACGCCCAGGGTGTTTTTAAACCGCTGTTAGTGGTGGTGGTGTCCGTGGACGCCGTGGCCGGCGCCCTCCTCCTGCGGCTTGTCGACGACCGATGCTTCCGTGGTCAGAACCATGCGGGCGATCGACGCTGCGTTGACCACAGCGGTGTGGGTGACCTTGACCGGGTCCAGGACGCCCTGCTCGATGAGGTTGCCGTATTCGCCGGTAGCGGCGTTGTAGCCCTCGTCATTGGCCATCTCACCGACGCGGTTGACCACGACGGAGCCGTCGAGTCCGGCGTTTTCGGCGATCCAGTAGGCCGGCTTGGTCAGTGCGCGGGCCAGCGTCAGCACGCCGGTGCGGGCCTCGCCGGAGAACTCCTCGGCGTAGGTCTCCAGCCGCTTGGCGATCTGCACCAGCACCGAACCGCCGCCAGCGATGACGCCCTCCTGCACGGCTGCGCGAGCCGCGTTGATGGCGTCTTCGACGCGGAGCTTACGCTCGTTGACCTCGGTCTCGGTGGCTGCGCCGACCTTGATCACGGCCACGCCGCCGGACAGCTTGGCCAGTCGCTCCTCGGCCTTTTCCTTGTCCCAGGTGGAGTCGGTGGTCTCGATCTCGCGTCGGATGCTCTCGCGGCGGGACTCGAGGTCCTCCGCGGTGCCTGCGCCGTCGACGATGACGGTGTCGTCCTTGGTCACGGTGACGCGACGGGCGGAGCCGAGCACCTCGACGTCGACCTCGCTGAGGTTGACGCCGACCTCGGGGTCCACGACGGTCGCGCCGGTGACCACGGCCAGGTCATCCATGAACGCCTTGCGACGTTCCCCGAAGTACGGGGACTTCACGGCGACGGCCTTGATGGTCTGGCGGATGTTGTTGACCACGAGGGTCTGCAGCGGCTCGCCCTCGATGTCTTCGGCGATGATCAGCAGCGGGTTACCGGTGCCGACGATCTTCTCCAGCGCGGGCAGGAAGTCCGGCAGGGAGGAGATCTTGTTGCGCACGAGCAAGATCACCGGGCCGTCCAAGACGGCCTGCTGGGAATCCTGGTCGGTGACGAAGTACGGCGAGAGGTAGCCCTTGTCGAAGGAGACGCCCTCGGTGACGTCGACGGAGGAGTCGATCGTCTGGGACTCTTCGACGGAGAGCACGCCGTCCTTGCCGACCTTTTCCATGGCGTCGGCGATGACGCGGCCGACCTCGGCGTCGCGGGAAGAGACGGTCGCGATGCTCGCGATGTCCTCGGAGGAGGACACCGGAGTGGCGCGGGCCTTCAGCTCCTCGACGGTCTTCTCTGCCGCGGCCTGGATGCCGCGGTTGAGTTCGACCGGGTTGGCGCCGGCCGCGACGTTGCGCAGGCCCTCGTGGACGAGTGCCTGGGCCAGCAGCGTGGCGGTGGTGGTGCCGTCGCCGGCGATGTCGTTGGTCTTGACGGCGACGGACTTCACCAGCTGGGCGCCGAGGTTCTCGAAGGGGTCCTCGACGTCGATTTCACGGGCGATGGTCACACCGTCGTTGGTGACGGTGGGGCCGCCGAAAGCCTTGTCCAGGACCACGTTGCGGCCCTTGGGTCCGAGGGTGACCTTGACGGTGTCGGCGAGCGTGTCCACGCCCCGCTGGAGGCCTTCGCGGGCCTCCTGATCAAATGCAATGAGCTTTGCCATAAGGGGCGCCTACCTTACTTTTCGACGACTGCGAGCAGGTCGCGGGCGGACAGGAGCAGGAACTCCTCGCCGTCGTACTTCAGCTCGGTGCCGCCGTACTTGGAGAACACGACGACGTCGCCTTCCTTGACGTCGACCGGGATGCGGTTGCCGGCGTCGTCAAGCTTGCCCGGGCCCACGGCCACGACGGTGGCCTCCTGCGGCTTCTCCTGGGCGGAGTCCGGAATGACCAGTCCGGAAGCAGTGGTGGTCTCTGCTTCGACGATCTGAACCAGGACCTTGTCCTCGAGCGGGCGAATGTTGACGTTAGCCACGATATTTCCTCCGTGCAGTTGAATGAGTTGTATGTGCCGGTTGCGCTGCCAGCACAGCCGTCGTCGCGGGTGAACAACTGTGGGTAAGACAACCTGACTGGCACTCTACCCCCGCAAGTGCCAGCACTCAACCCCAACGCCTGCCAGCCGGTTTTAGACGTCCATGCGCCCCAAGTTGCGCACCGCATTGCGCCACAGCACGTACTCGTCCGGATAGTCCTCGCAGTAGTTTTCGGCGGCCCGCACGCCGTCCTTGACCTCCTCCACCTCCTCATCCGTGAGATCCCCGCCATCCCGCGCCACGATGACCGCCGGCCCACAGACCCCGGTCGTCGGGTCAGTGAAAAAGGCCGAATTTCCCGTCCGCGCCCGGTTCACCCCTAATGACACCACCGGGTTCGGATCCATCTCGTGGGCCCGGGCCTCAGGACTAAAAAGCGCGGAAAGTCTCGTGCCGCCTTCCGTGAAGATCACCTCGACCGACTCCGGACTGGTGCCGTGCAAAAACTGGGCGACGTTATCCTTCCCGAAAGAAACCCTCCGGTGGGACATGTCAGGGCCGACAAAAAATCCGTTAATCACAAGTGTCTCCGTTACTCAATCAAAGCTACGTGGAAGCTCACCTCAGATTACGCGAGGCACCCCCTTAGCGCTCATACACAGATAGCCGGGAAGTTATCAGGCAACCGTTATAGAAGTAATTGCTTGATCGTCCAAACAGGAAGCGCTGAAAGTCAGCAAGCGATTAGCTCACCAGCGGGATCTCCACCTCCAGGGAGGGGTCGGTGCCGGCGGTCAGGGAGGAGGCGTGGGCGCCTTCGTGGACCAGCTGGGCCGCCAGCGCCGCGATCATCACGCCGTTGTCGGTGCACAGATTGAAACGTGGGACGCGCAGTTCGATGCCGGCGTCATCGCACCGCTCCTGGGCCAGTCCACGTAGCCGTGAGTTGGCGGCCACTCCCCCGCCCAGCAGCAGCGTGTGTGCTCCGACGTCCTGGCAGGCGCGGATGGCCTTGGCCGTCAGCACGTCGGCGACGGCCTCTTGGAAGGAGGCGCACACGTCTTCGACGGAGATGACCTCGCCGTTGCGTTCCGCCGCTTCGACGTAGCGGGCGACGGCGGTCTTGAGCCCGGAGAAGGAAAAGTTGTGGCGGTGCTCGCCGCGGGCGTCCTCCGCACGCATCAGGGCGCGGGGGAACTTGATCGATGCCTCCCCGCGCTGGGCGAGCTTGTCGATCACCGGCCCGCCCGGATATCCCAACCCGAGCAGGCGGGCGACTTTGTCGTAGGCCTCGCCGGCGGCGTCGTCAAGCGTGGAGCCCAGCTCGCGCATGGGCTTGCCCACGGCCTCGACCTCCAGCAGCTGGGTGTGCCCGCCGGAGACCAGCAGCGCCACCGAGTGCGGCAGGGATGAGCCGTCGAGGTTGGCCACGGCGACGTGCCCGCCGAGGTGGTTGACGCCGTAGAAGGGCACGCCCCAGGCCGCGGCGTAGCCCTTCGCGGCGGACGCGCCGACCAGCAGGGCACCGGCCAACCCGGGGCCCACGGCGGCGGCGACGGCGTCGGGCTTGGCCACGCCCGCCTCTTCCAGAGCGGCCGTCATGACCTGCGGCAGCGCCTCCAGATGGGCGCGGGAGGCGATCTCCGGGACGACGCCACCGAAGCGGGCGTGCTGCGACATAGAGGAGGCGACCTTATCGGCCAGCACGGTCATCGTGCCGTCCTCGGCCAGTTCCACCACGCCCACGCCGGTCTCGTCGCACGAGGACTCGATTCCGCAGATGATCATCTCTCACTCCTGGATTTCCGGATCATGGTGTAGGCGTCCGCGCGGGACGCCGGGTAGTAGTTTTTGCGCGTGGCCAGGATGGTGAACCCGTAGGCCTCGTACATCGCGATGGCCGCGTCGTTGTCGGTGCGCACCTCGAGGAACATCTGGCCGTCGTGTTCGTCGGCGACGTGGACGAGCTGGTCCATCATCATCCGCGCCACGCCACGGCGCTGGTGGTCGGGGTCGACGCCGATGGTGTGGACCTCAAACTCGGGGTCGTCCTTCGGCCCGAGGATCGCTATCCCTCCGTAACCGATCAATTCCCCGTTTTCTTCCACCCCAACGTAAAAGTTATGCGGGGCGGAAAACTCCACGAGGAACACGTCGCGGGGCCAGGGGCCGTCGCCGGCGAAAAGCTTTTCCTCGAGCTCGGCGCAGCGGGTGGCGTCGGCGCGGGTCAGCCGTCGCAGAATCACACCTCCACCTCCGGGATCGCCGGAGATTTGGGCGTCGGCTTCGGCGGCACCGCATCCGGGCGGCGCAGGTACGCCGGCTGCAGCGGGGCCGGCTCAGCGTCCAGGCCCACGCAGGCGACCAGGCCGGCGGCCCGGGGCGTGAGGTCAACGTAATCGGCCTCGACGTCGAGCTGCTCCGCCAGCCGCTCCGGGACGGAGACCGTCTCTACCCCGTGCGGCAGGACGAGTTCAGCGGGTTTGACCACGTCGGGGCCGGCGGTACGTACGCCGTCGTCATAGGTGGCCCAGTAGATTTCCTTGCGGCGCGCGTCGGTGGCCACCAACGCCCGGCCCTTAAGCTGCCGGGCGATCGCGTCGTGGGTGCCCACCCCGTGCACGGGGATCCCGACGGCGTGGGCGATGGCGGAGGCGGTGGACATGCCCACGCGCAGGCCGGTGAACGGACCCGGACCGTGGCCCACGACCACGGCGCCCAGGTCGGCGAAGGTCACGTCGGCCTCGGCGAGCAGCCGCTGGATGGCGGGCACGAGGTTCTCGTTGTGGTTGCGCGTGGAGCTCACCAGGTCGCGGGACTGACCGGCGTCGGTGTCCACGAGCCCGGTGACGAGGTCGGAGGTGGCGGTGTCGATGGCGAGAACTAGCACGCCTTCAACTCTAAACCAGCAGCTGCCAACCGCCCTGCTCGGTCTGCGCCAACGGCACCAGCGCGTTGGCCGGGACCGGGTAGGTCTGGGCCGTGCACAGGTCGATGGAGTCGCGGGCGATGGCGTCGTACTCGGTGGTGCCGTCTTGGCGCACCAGCATGAGGTAGTTCATGTCCTGCGGGACCGCACCGTCCAGTTCCAGGGCGGAGGCGTCCACGCCGTAGAACTCGGAGATGTCCTGTTCGGTCATGCCCGGGCAGATGAAAGCGGCGAAGGCGAACTCCTCGCCGTAGACGTCGGCCGGGGCGACGGCGGTGGCGGTCAGGTTCAGGTCCTCGACCTCGGCGACGGTCCCCTCGATACCGCCGTCGGCGAAATGGCTTTCCGAAGGGTTGCCCTGCGCCAGGATGACCATGCCCGCGAGCAGTACGATCCAGATGGCGGCGATGGCCCCGACGAGGGTTTTGAGAGTGGCGTTCATGGGACACACCCTAATCACAACAACAGGACGACGAGCACCTGGGAGGCCACGATCTTGCCGATCATGGCCGTCGGATACACCGTCGCGTAGCCGCGGCCAGGCAATTCAGTGCCTGTCTGGCCGTTGAGATAGGAGATGACGGCGGGGTTAGTGGTGAAGCCGGCGGCCACACCCATCGACTCATCCCAGGTCAACGAAAGCACGCGCCGGCCGAGGACGCCGGTGATCAGGGCGGCCGCCAGCGTCAGCACCAGCCCGGCGCCGATGTAGGACAGCGAGGACGGGTCGGTCAACGCGCTGCGGAAACCCGCCCCGGCGGACGTGCCCACCCCGGCGAGGAAGAGCGCCAGCCCGAGGGTCTGCATCGTGCGGTTGGCGTGGAACGGCATCTGCCAGGTGACCGGGCCGGTGCGGTTCGCCGCCCCCAGGATCAGCCCCGCGACGATGGGCCCGCCGCCGAAGCCGAGTGTGAGCACGGTATCGCCGGGCAGCGGGATGGGGATCAGGCCGATCGCCAAACCGATGGCCAGGCCCAGGGCGAACGGCAGCAGGTCGACGTCGCCGAGTTTGCGTTCCGAGTCGCCGAGGAAAGTGCGGATCTCCTGCATCCGCCCCGGCGCGGCGATGACGCGGACGCGGTCGGAGTAGTTGAGCACGGTGCTGGGGCTCGGCACGGATTCGGAGTCGCCGGTGCGTACCCGGGCGATGAGGAAGCCGTGGTTGACGGTGTCCAGTTCGCCGACCGTGCGGCTGGCGACCTCCGGGGAGGAGACGGTGAAGCGGGAGTAGACGAGTTCGGTGTCTTCGATTTTGGCGTCGTAACCGGTGCCGAGGGCCTCGATGGCGGCGTCGACGGCTGACTCCGTGCCGTTGATCACCAGCCGCATGCCTTCGCGCAGCGGCATGGTGGGGTCGGCGAGTTCGTGGTGGTCTTCGTCGTCGGCGATGCGGGTGGCGATGATCTTTTCGTCGACGATGTTGCAGAGGTCGCCGATGCGTCCCCGGACGCCGGGGCCGATCTCCACGCCGCGCCAGACGAGTGGTTCGGTGAGCATGCCTTCGGAGGCGGCCGCGGCGCGGTGGTCGACTTTGAGGACGGCGGCGCCGACCGCGGCGACGACGATGGTGCCGATCACCGCGCCCGGATAGGCCAGCGAATAACCGACGACGGGGGCCTGCCCGTCCGCCGGGTCGACCATGGAGACGATCGCCGCCATGCCGGGCGTGGAGGACAGGGATCCGGCGAACATGCCCGCGCCCGTGAGCGGGTCCAGGCCCAGCCACCGGATGAGCAGGGCGCCCAGGCCGACCAGCGCCACGATCAGCGCCAGCGCGTAGACGGTGACTTTCCAGCCGCGGGTGGCAAATTCCCGGAAGAACGCGGGCCCGGCCTGCAGCCCGATGGCGTAGACGAAGACGGCCAGGCCCAGCTGGTACAGCAGCGGCGGGATCTGGATCTCGGGGTTGGCGGTCGCCAGGCCGAGGGCCACGAACAGCACGGCGGCGGCGCCGAGGGAGATCCCGAAGACGCGGACCTTGCCCAGCGCCAGGCCCACCGCGAGGATGAGGACGAGGGTGAAGAGGATGTTGTCTGCGAGGAAGTCGAGTACGCCGGTCACACCCGCCGACTCTAGTGGAGCTCCCAGCTGGCGAGGCGGGCCTCGGATTCCGGGTCTTCTAAGGTGGCGGTGGTGCGGTCGAGGGTGATCAGCAGGTAGGACGAGGAGATCTGTTCGACCAGGCCGCCGCCCCATTCGGCCACGACGACGGCGTCGGTCAGCGCGCTGTCCAGGTCGAGGGCGTCGAGTTCGCCGAGCGGGTCGCCGCCGCCTTCCCCGAGCAGGCGGTAGGCGTCGACGTGGATGAGGGCGGGGCCGCCGTCCAGCGAACGGTGCTCGCGCGCGATGACGAAGGTCGGGGACGTCACCCGCCCCTTGACGCCGAGGCCACGGGCGAGTCCCTGGGTGAAGGTGGTCTTGCCTGCGCCGAGCGGCCCGTCGAGGATGACCACGTCGCCGGCCTCCAGGGCGTGGCCGACTTCTTCCCCGAAGGCCTGGGTGTCGGCGGCGGTCTCCAGGCGGCGGGCGCCGGAGGCGTCGAAGTCTTTCACTTACAGGCCTCCCTCGTAGGTGCGGACGGTGCGGCCCTTCGGCAGGCAGGCCACTTCGTAGTTGATGGTGCCCAGCATATCGGCCAGTTCCGCAGCGGACATGCCGCCGGGCCCGAAGAGCACGGCCTCGTCGCCCTGCGCCACGCCGTAGGGGTTTTCGCCCAGGTCGACGATGATCTGGTCCATGCACACCCGCCCGACTTGCGGGTACAGTTTGCCGCCGATGCCGACTTCCAGCGCGCCCTGCACCCGGCGCGGCAGCCCGTCGGCGTACCCGCACGGGATGACCGCCAGATACCCGTCTTGTTCCGCGCGCCAGGTCAGGGAATAGCTGGTGCCTTCCCCCGCCTTGATCGGCTTGACGACGACCACGTCGCCCGCCCACGTCATCGCCGGTGTGAGTCCGTGGTCGCCGGGCAGCGGGTCCAGGCCGTAGAGGATCAGGCCCGGGCGGACTTGGTCGAAGTACAGGTCGGGGCGGGTCAGGGTCGCCGGGGAGTTGGTCAGGTGGTTGATCGGCAGATCCAGGCCGAGCCCCCTGCCCAGGGCGACGGCGCGGCGGAAGACTTCCGCCTGGGCGTCGGTGAAGGGGTCCTGCGGTTCGTCGGCGCAGGCCAGGTGGGAGAACACGCCGGTGACGGTGAGGTGCTCCGCGTCGCGCAGCAGGGTGAAAGCCTCTTCCCAGTGCGCTTCGTCGATGCCGGAACGGTGCATGCCGGTGTCCGCCATCACGGCCACGCGGGCGGGGATGGCGGCGTCGACGAGGGCGCGGGCGTGCGTCAGGGAGGGCACGCCCAGTTCCACGCCGCGGCTGAGCGGTTCGGCGAGGTCCTCGTCGGCGCTCCAGATCCAGGCGAGGACGGGCAGTTCCGTGTGTTCGGTCAGCGCGACGGCCTCCGCGATCGTGGCGACGCCGAAGCGGTCGGCCCCGTTGTCCGCCATCACTTTCGCGACGCGGTCTGCGCCATGGCCGTAGGCGTCGGCCTTGACCACGGCCATCAGCTCCGCCGGGGCCACGAGGTCCTTGACCAGGCGGGTGTTGTGGGCGATGGCGTCGAGATCGATGCGCGTGCGAAGCAGGTTCATGGCAGCTGATTGTGCCACTTGTGCGGGGCGTTGGGCGAGTCCGTGGGGCCGGGGAGACGCGTGTGGCCGCGAGTGTGCCTTAGGCCAGACGCAGCACCCCGAAACTGTCCGGGGTGCGTCTATATGTCTGGCCTGCGGGACGCGCGGAGCGGAAGGGTCCGTAGGGAGGTCACACGCCGGCCGGCATGGTCTGCAGCAGTCGTCGGTCCTTGTCCGTCAGCTGCGGGACGCCCCGGCTGGACAACAGCGTGCCCAGCACCGCCTTGAGCGCGAAGTACGGGTCGTCGACCATGCTGTGCGCCCGCCAGCCGATGTGCTTGTCCGGGCGGACCAGGATCACGCCGTCTTCCTCGACTTCGCGCTGGCGCAGCCAGTCGCCGTAGAGGTCCTGGTGCTGTTCTCCTTCGCCGATGACCACGGCCTTGATCTCCATGCCGGTCTCCGCGGCGAGCTTCTCCGCGGCTTCCGCCCAGGCGCGGCCGTTGATGCCGGTGAAGAGGGTGAAGCCGGTGCCGGTGGAGACGTCGTGGGTGGAGTACTTGTTCCTGGCGTCGCCGAGCCAGGCGTGCGGCAGGCGCAGTCCCGGGTAGGTGGACTTCTGGTGGTGCAGCATCGGGTCCTCGGTCACCTCGGGGCGGCCGTTGCCGTCGCAGAGTGTAGCCGTGGAGTCGTAGAACTGGCCGATCTCGGTGCCCTGGGCGTTGAACTCGTAGTCCTTGTTGTTCAGGGCGGCGCGCAGGGCCTTGCACCGGGCCGCGCCCTCGGGCGTCGGCGCCTTGCGCAGTTTGAGCTTCTCGATGAACTCTTCGTCGTTTTTCGCGTCCCGGACGCCGAGGGCGTCGAAGATCGGCGCGTACTCGCGGCCGGAGTCGTTGGCGCGGGTCACGATCTGCTTGGCGACGGGCGCGCGCTCCGCCGAGTAGGTCTCCAACAGCTCGTCGCCGGCGTGCCCCTTGAGCACCATGGCGATCTTCCAGGCGAGGTTGTAAGAGTCCTGGATCGAGGTGTTCGAGCCCAGTCCGTGGCTCGGCGGGTGGCGATGGGCGGCGTCGCCGGCGATGAACACGCGGTCTTTCTGCATGTGGGTGGCGTACTGCTCGTTGTTGCCCCACAGGGAGTAGCCGGTGATCTCCATCTCCAGATCGGGGACGCCCACGAGCTTGCGGACGATGCGTTTGGCCTCTGCCTCGTCGAGCTCCGGCTCCTCGCCGTTGATGTCGTAGCCCCAGACGACGAGCCACTCGTTCCAGGGGCGCACGCACCGGATCAGGCCGGCGCCGAGGCCGCCGATGTTGGAGCCCGGCGAGAAGACCCAGTACAGGATCGAGGGGCGGTGGGCGACCAGGTGGGACAGGTCCGCCTTGAACTGGATGTTCATGGAGCCGCCGATGTCCATCGCGCCCTCGAAGGGGGTGTCGATGTCCGCGGCGACCTTGGAGCGCGCCCCGTCGGCGCCGATGAGGTACTTCGCCCGGATGGTGTATTCGTGGCCGCTGAGGCGGTTGCGCACCACGACGCTGACGCCGTCGGCGTCCTGCTCGTGGGAGACGTACTCGGTGGAGAACTGCGTCTGGGTGCCGCGCTTGGTGGCGTTTTCCAGCAGGATCGGCTCCATCAGCGTCTGCGGCAGGTCGCACGGCATCGACGGCGAGGCCAGTTCGTAGTCGGCGCGCCGGTCGGGGGCATAGCCGAAGATCGGGCGGCGGCCGATTTCCTCGCCGGCGAGCGACTCGCAGTACACGGTGTCGCCCATCTGGTCGTGCGGGACGGCCTCGGCGAGCACCTCGTCCTCGACGCCGGCGTCGCGGAGGACTTCCATGGTGCGCTGGTTGGTGATGTGGGCGCGCGGGGTGTTCGCGGTCCAGCGGTACTTGGTGATCATGATGTTGGCGATCCCGTGGGTGGACAGGAAGAGTGCCGCCGAGGCCCCGGCGGGGCCGGACCCGACGATCAGCACGTCGGTGGTGACGACGTCGTTGCGCTCAGGGGCCATGGTCTCAGCAATACCGTCGTGGAAAGCAGGCATCGTTCGCTCCTTGGTCTCGTGTGCGGGTGAGCGCCAATCAACGCTCCGTGAACCCGTTGAGAATAAGCTAGCTCTCACTCTTCGCTAAAAGTGATCCTCGACACAAGGTTGTCCGGTGGCGACAAAACGACGTCCGCTGCCGTGAAAATCACCCTGCAGTCATCACCGGGCCCTGCGCCACTGCAGCGGCGTGGAACCCGACTCCTCCTTGAAGGCGCGGCTGAAGGCCGCCTGGGAGGAAAATCCGCAGCGGGCGCCGATCTCCGCCATGGACATGCCCTGGTAGAGGGGGTTGGCGAGGATCGACTGCGCCAAGGCCACCCGGCGCGAACGCAGATACCCGGACACGCTGCTGCCCTGCTCCGCGAACGCCCGGGCCAGCTGACGCTGGCTGATGCCGACGGCCGCCGCCACCGCGGAGACCGTCAGACCCGCGTCCGCATAAGAGCGCTCGATGACGTCTTTGGCCGTGGCCACCAACCCCACGGCGGAGGAATTCGACGAGGTCAGGGCGCGGTGCAGCAACGCCCGCAGCTGTTCTTCCGCCACGGCGACCGCCGGGCCGTCGGCCACCCCGGAGCGTAGGGTCTGCGACAACACACGGGGCAACGCCTGCTCCGTGGCGCCCGTGGCGGGCCCGAAGTCGAAGACGAAAGGCAGCCGGTCCAGCGAGACACCGAAAGCCTCGGCGAACTCCGGCTCCGGGATCGTCAGCACCATCTCACGCAGCCCGCGGGGAAATCCGCGGGTAAACGGCCGGTCCCCGTGGTAGACCACCGCCTGGCCGGGATTCAGCTGCAGCATGCCTTCGCCGTGCAGGAAAAAACCTTCGCCTTCGAGGGCAAAGAACACCGCCACCACGCCGGTCGGATTTTCCCGGATGAAGGACTCGTTGCGCTCGACGATCTGTGCGCTGCCGGTGACGTTGGCCATCCGGACGGACGGCAGGACCAGGTTGGCCTGGGTGGCGTGCATCGGGGCGTCGTCGAGCGTGCGGATGTCCAGCGGGATCAGGGCCCGGGAGTTGTGCCCTTCCCAGAGCTCCACGCGTCCGTTGACGGGCAGGGACGCCGTCGAAAAGTTCAGTACCCGCGGATCCACGCGGGCCCCTCCTGGCTCAGTGCTCATCATGGTGAGCCCGATCGTAGGACACGGGTTGCCCAGGGGGAAGGGCATTCGCGCGCCCCGGTCCCCGAGTTTGAGATTAAGCTCGATCTCACCCATGCGTGGGAGTGTATGCATCACAAGACCAAGAGGAGCACCGATGGCCTCGGAAGCCGCCCACCACGAGATCCCCAAAAACGTGCCCGACGACGTCCGGGAGACCATGCGCAAAGCGATCCGGGTCGAATGGATGTCCATCGGCTATCTCATCGTCGCCGTCGCCCTCATTTACCTGACCGCCGGGCAGTCCCAGGCCATGCGGGTGGCGTGGATCGAGGATTCCCTCGCCCTGCTGCCGCCGATCGCCTTCCTCATCGCCGTGCGCATGATCCGCATGCCTCGCACGATGAAATACCCCTACGGCTACCACCGGTCGGTGGACATCGGGCAGCTCGTGGCGGCCGTGGCGCTGCTGGCCATGGGATCCTTCCTGCTCATCGAGTCGGCCCTGGGTCTCATTGAGGGGGAACGCACCCCCATCGGGCTGACCGTGCTCTTCGGTCAGGAAATCTGGGCCGGGTGGCCGATGATCATCGTGGTCAGTGTTTTCGGCGTCCCGCCGGCGGTGCTGGCCCGCTACAAGTTGCGCTACGCGAAGATCCTGCACAACAAGGCCCTGTACGCCGACGCGGACATGAGCAAAGCGGACTGGATGACGTCCGTGGCCACCGCCGTGGGCGTCCTCGGCGTCGGCGTGGGCCTGTGGTGGGCCGACCCCGCGGCCGCCATCCTCGTGGCCCTGTCCATCGTCTCCGACGGGGTGGCCAACCTGCGCTCGACGATCAGCGGGCTGGCCGACACCCGGACCCGCACCTACGACGACAAAGAGCCGCACCCGCTCAACGAACGGACCATCCACCGCGCCCTCGAGTTTTCGTGGGTCGCGGAGGCTGCCGTGCGGATGCGCGACGAAGGACAAGTGTTCCACATCGAGCTCTTCGTGGTCCCCGAGCCCGGGGACGACCCCACCGCCGAGCAGCTGGCGGAGCTCACCGCCGCGATCAGCGACCTGGACTGGAAGGCCTACGACGTCGTCGTGGCGCTGGTGCCCGAGATCCCCACCCGCCAGGTGCCTGCCAAGGTGGGCACGCTGGGCGAATGACGACGAGTCAGCCCTGGGCCAGGACGATGTCCGTGACCTCGATGGAGGCGTAGGGGCGGGTGAAGTTGTTCAGCCGGGCGGCGACCTCGCCGATGGCGAAGGACTCGACGTGCTGGGTCATCGCCAGCAGCAACGCCTGGATTTCCAGCTTGGCCAGGCCCTGGCCGGCGCAGCCGTGGACGCCGTAGCCGAAGCCCAGGTGGTCGACGGGGTTGCGGGTGACGTCGAAGGTCTCCGGGTCGTCGAACTTGCGCGGGTCCATGTTGGCGGAGCCGTAGCACAGGGCGACCTGTGATCCGGCCGGGATGAGCGTGCCGGCGACCTCGACATCGGCCAGCGCCTTGCGGCCGAAGACCGGGGCGGGGGTGCGCAGACGGATCACCTCGGCCATGGCGGAGGACGCCAAGGTGGGGTCTTCGCGCAGCTTCGCGTACTGCTCCGGGTTCTCGCCCAACAGCACCAGGCAGTTGCCGATGGTGGTGATGGTGGTGTCCATGCCGGCGGCGAGGATCTGATGGACGATGTAGCCGAAGGACTCGTGCGAGATCTCGCCGCGCTCGGCGGCTTCCCAGATGGCTCGGCCGATGGAGCCTTCGGCCAAGTCGACGCCGCGCATCTCCTCGTGGGTCCAGGTGAACAACTCCCCGGCAGTGGGAAAGGAGTCCTGGGCACGTTGATTCATGGGGCCGAGCAGGTTGAAGGCGGCCTCGCCCCAGGGCAGGATCTTCTCGCGCAGATCGCCCTGCACGCCGATCAGGTCCAAGACGATGGAGACCGGGAAAGCCACGGCCAGGTCGGCCATCCCGTCGAAGGTCTCACGTGAGAAGAGGTCACGGACCATTTCGTCGGCCTTGTCGTTGATGACCGTCCTGAGCGGGCGTAGGGCGCGCGGCGAGAGGTTGTCGGTGAGCACGGCGCGCAGCTTGCCGTGCTCCGGCGGGTCGGCGGCCAGCGAGGTGCCTTTGAGGACCTCATTCATCTGCGGGTTGAAGGCGACGCCGGAGGAAGAGAAGACGTCGGTGTTGGCCAGAGCGTCGCGGACGTCGTCATAGCGGGTGATCGCGTAGGCGTCGTTCTTGGGCAGATAGACGACGGGGGCGAGTTCACGGAGCTGGGCGAAGACGGCGTCGTCGTTGACGCCGAGGGTCTCGTCGGAGAACAGGTCGATCTCGGAGGTGGCGGGGGCTGTCGGGGTGATCGTCATCGCGGGCCTTTCGGGTCACATGATGCGGAGTGGATGATGTGGGTCACAGTTAAGCGCGTCACGGTACATCTGGCAAATGAATATCAATGATCACCCTCATCGATCAGATGAATGCACCGCCTGGACGAGCAGATCACGCAGCCAGCCCCGGAAGTCCACGTCGTCGATCCACGGGTTCCACACCATGTCCACGCCGAGACCGAGCAACGGAAACGGAAAATCGACGTGGTGGATACCTCGCCCCGGCGCCATCTTCTCGATCACACGTCGCCGGTGCAGGCCGATGCGACGCTGTCCGGCCACCAACTGCGGGACGAGCAAATAGTCGTTGACCCGGATGGAAACGTCGACCTCGAGCCCACGGCTGCGCAGCTCCTGGTACGGCCGGGGCACGCGCGGCGAGTCGACGCCGACGTGCGGCAACTGCCACAGCAGGTCGACGACGTTGCCCTCCCGCAGCCCCTCCACCCCGGAGATGACGACCCAGTCGTCGTCGAAGAGCCGCTCGCGTTCATGCTCGGTGTCGTAGCCCTCGGCGAGCAGCAGGACGTCGGCGCGCTGGTCGGTGAACACGGCGTCGGAAATGTCATTCGTGCTCACCAGTCGCAGGCGCATGCCGGGGGCACGGCGCTGCAACAGGTCGACCAGCGGGGCCCCGATCAGATATGCGATCGAGGCCGTCGCCGCCACGGTGACGGTGCGGTCGCTGGTGGCCGGGTCGAAGGGCTCGCCGCCGATGAGCACGGAGGTGCGCGTGAGCACGGCCCGCAGCGGGGCGAGCAAGGCGCGCGCCCGTGGCGTGAGCACGTTGCGGCTGCCTTCGCGCACGAGCAGCTCGTCGCCGAAGAGCTTGCGCAGCCGACGCAACGCGTGCGACATCGCCGGCTGCGACAACCCGACACGGTCCGCCGCCAGGGTCACGGACTCCTCCTCGAGCAGCGCCTCCAGGTTGACCAGCAGGTTCAGATCGACGTTGGACAGAGAGCGACGGGTTGCATTCATTCCATAAATGTACAGCATGCTCAACATTCATTAGACACATTCACGGTGACCTGCGACACTGTTCGACACAGCCCAGACACACATCACCGGAGCATAGGAGGACGCCATGTCCCGCATTGAACTCGACCGCCCCCGCTGCGAAGGCCACGGCCTGTGTGAGGAGGCCGCCCCGCAACTGATGCACCTCGACGACGACGGCGAGCTGATCATCGACCAGCCCGAGGTCGATGACGCCGACCTGCAGGCCGCCCAGGACGCCGTCCGCGTCTGCCCCGTCGCCGCCCTGAAGTTGGTCTAACCATGAAACGCATCGTCATCGTCGGCCACGGCGTCGCGGGTTTGACCGCCGGCGACACCCTGCGCCGCTTAGGGTTTGACGGCACCATCACCGTCATCGGCGCGGAAACCCATGCGACCTACTCCCGCCCCGCGCTGTCCAAGGCTGCGCTGGCCCCCGGCGAGGAACTCGACGTCAACTTCCTGCCCGACCCCACCCACGGCGCGGTCCAGTACCTCGGCCGCACCGCGGTCGGCCTCGACGCCACGGCCCGCCGTGTGCGCCTCGACGACGGCACGACCGTCGACTACGACGGACTGGTCATCGCCACGGGAACTCACGCCCGCCGCTTCACCGACTCCCCCGGCGAATACACGCTGCGCTCGCTTGACGACGCCGTCGCGCTAAAGAGCCGCCTCGCCGAGGCCCCGAAGGTCACCGTCGTCGGCGGCGGCCCGCTCGGCATGGAGATCGCCTCCGGCGCCCTCGGTCTCGGCTGCGAGGTCACCCTCGTCCACCCCGGCACGCCCATGGACGTCCACATCGGCCCCTTCCTCGCCGAGCTGCTCACCGAGGCCGCGGTGTCTCACGGACTGACCCTGGTCGACGACTTCGTCGACGTCGTCGAGGACACCGGCTCCGGCATGCGCGTCCACACCCGCGGCGGCGTCGACCTCGACTCCGACGTCGTCGTCTCTGCCGCCGGCGACGTCCCGAACGACGACTGGCTCGCCGATTCCGGTTTACTCGTCGACGGCCGCCTGGTCACCGACGCTCGCTGCCGGGTCCTCGGCCACGACGACGTCGTGGCCGCCGGCGACGTCGCCTGGATCGGCGGGACCGGCGGGCCGAAACGCACCCCGGTCTGGACCGCCGCCATCGAACAGGCCAAGACCGCCGCGCACGCCCTCCTACACGGCGACGACGCCGCCGAACTCAGCTTCCAGAACTACTTTTGGACCGACCAGTGGGGCATGAACATCAAGCTCTCCGGCCCCATTCCGAATGACTCGGAAGCACCGGAGATCGTCAAGGGATCGCTCGCGGAGCGCTCCTTCGTCGCCCACTGGCCCGCACAAGGCGCGGCGGCGTCCTACAACATCCGGATGCCGATCCCCCGCCTGCACAAGATCGCCCGCAGCGAGACCGTCGGAGTCTGACCCGGCCTCGCGGGGCGCACCGTCCGCCTATTCCACGGTGACGGACTTGGCCAGGTTACGAGGCTTGTCGATGTCGTCGTTGCCGCACGCCCGCGCGATGTCGGCGGCCAGAAACTGCAGCGGCACCGTCGCCAGCAGCGGCTGCATGATCGACGGCGTCTGCGGCACCCGGATCAACCAGTTCGCGTACGGCTCCACCGCCGTGTCGCCCTCTTCGGCGATGACGATGGTGCGTGCGCCGCGGGCCCGGATCTCCTGAATGTTGGACACGATCTTCGAGTGCAGCAGCTTCACCCCGCGCGGGCTCGGGACGACCACCACGACCGGGAGATCCTCCTCGATCAAGGCGATCGGGCCGTGTTTGAGTTCGCCGGCCGGGAACCCCTCCGCGTGGATATAAGCCAGCTCCTTGAGCTTCAACGCGCCCTCCAGCGCCACGGGGAAACCGACGTTGCGGCCGAGAAAGAGCATCGTCTGGACCGCGCCGAGGGTGTCCGCGATGGACTGGATATCGTCCTTGGTCTCCAGCACCTGTTCGATCTGGGCGGGGATCTCCTCCAGCCGCTCCCAGATCTCCTTGATCTCATCGGGGAATTTGGTGCCCTTCGCCTGCGCCAAGGCCAGGCCGACGATGTAGTTCGCCGCCACCTGCGCCAGAAACGCCTTCGTGGACGCCACCCCGATCTCCGGGCCCGCGTGCGTGTACAACACCGCATCCGACTCGCGCGGAATCTGGGAGCCGTTGGTGTTGCACACCGCCAGCACCTTCGCGCCCTGCGTTTTCGCGTGCCGCACCGCCTCCAGCGTGTCGGCGGTCTCGCCGGACTGCGAGATCGCGAGCACCAGCGTGCGCTCGTCCAGGACCGGGTCGCGGTAGCGGAACTCGGAGGCCACCTCGATCTGCACCGGGATGCGCACCCAATGCTCGATGGCGTACTTCGCCAACAACCCCGAGTGGTACGCCGAGCCACAGGCCACCACGAAGACCTGGTCGAAGGACTTCAACTCGGTCTCGGAGATGTTGTTCTCGTCCAAGAACACCCTGCCATCGGCGAAATGCCCGGCCAACGTGTCGCGCACGGCCGCCGGCTGCTCGTGGATCTCCTTCATCATGAAGGAATCGAAGCCACCTTTCTCCGCGGCCTGCAAATCCCAGTCAATGGTGAAAGGCCGACCCTCCGCCGGACGGCCGTCGAAGTCGAGGATCTCGTAGTCGTCGGCGGTGATCACCACGACGCTGTCCTGGCCCAGCTCCACCGCCTGTTTGGTGTGCTCGATGAAAGCCGCGACGTCGGAGCCCAAAAACATCTCGCCGTCGCCGACGCCGACGATCAACGGCGTGGAACGCCGCGCCGCAATGACGGTGCCCGGGTGATCCTCATGGAGGAAAAGCACCGTGAAGGCGCCCTCCAGGCGGTTCAGGACGGTCAACGCGGAGTCCCGGAAATTCCCGGCGGTCTCCCCCTCGTTATAGGCCTTCGCCAGCAGTTGGGCGGCGACCTCGGTGTCCGTGTCGGAGACCAGCTCCACGCCGTCGCGCTCCAACTCCTCGCGCAGGGCGGCGAAGTTCTCGATGATGCCGTTGTGGACCACCGCGGCCTTGCCGTCGTAGGCGAGGTGGGGGTGGGCGTTGTCGTCCGTCGGGCGACCGTGGGTCGCCCACCGGGTGTGCCCGATCGCGGTGGTGCCCGCCAGCGACTCCTGCCCGACGTCCGCGATTTTGTCTTCCAGGTTCGCCAGCTTGCCGGCGCGCTTGACCATGTTCAGGCCATCGCTCCCGGCCACGGCGATACCGGACGAGTCGTAGCCGCGATATTCCATCCTTCGCAGCGCTTCGAGCGCCAGGTTCAGGCCCTGGCGATTGCCAACGTATCCAACGATTCCGCACATGGCAGAAAAAATACACCCCGCAGAAAACATGTGCCTGTAGCGACGCGTTTTACGGGTGTGCCCCCAGTCCCCCACGTAATTCCATTATCCTGGGAGCGTGTCTGCGAATCTGAAGAAACACCTGGCCCATCTGTCCAAACGCGGCCCGCACCGCGTTCTCGTCGGCGACCTCGGTTACGCGGGAATTCCGGGCAAAATTTACACCCCTGCGGAGGGAAACGGCGTTCCCGGCGTCGCGTTCGGCCATGACTGGACGAAGCCCGTCGCCAAGTACCACGGCACCCTGCGTCACCTGGCTAGTTGGGGCATCGCCGTCGCCGCGCCGGACACGGAACGCGGCGTCGTGCCGAACCACCGTGGTTTCTCCGCCGACTTGGAGACGACGTTGCAGATTTTAGGCGGGGTGAAACTCGGTCAGGGCAACGTCACCGTCAGCCCCGGCAAGCTGGGCGTGGTGGGCCACGGCATGGGCGGCGGCGCGGCCGTGCTCACTGCGGCGAATAACCCGAAGGTCACCGCGGTAGGCGCCGTCTACCCCGCCGAAGTCACCCCCTCCTCGTACACCGCCGCCGGCTCGGTCACCGCCCCGGGCCTGGTGATCGGATCCTCCCAGGGAGAGATTTTCGGGGCAGGCAACCCCGCCAAGCTCGCCTACAGCTGGGCTGGCCCCGTCGCCTACCGGGAGCTGCAGAACGGCAATCAGCAGGGCTTTTCCGAGGACACCTTCTTTAAGCTTTTCGTCGGCCTCGGCCTCCCGCAGTTCTCCGCCCAGGAAACCGCCCGCGGGCTGTTGACGGGTTTTCTCCTGCACCAGCTCGACGAGGAGAAGAAGTACTCCGACTTCTCGGAACGTCGGGCGGAGGCCAAAAACGTCACCAGCCTCGTCGGCGCCGACCTCGCGGAGCGGGCCGGCGTCGACTTCACCGACGTCACTGTCTCCGGAGGATCGACTGCACAGGGCGAGCTGGACGACGTCGGTCGTTGACCACCGCGCCCTCCTGCGACACCCCCGGCTGCGTGCCGGGGGTGTTTTTCGCCATTTTCTCTAGGCTCCGCTGGGCCTGATCGACGGTGGCCTCAAATTCGATGAGCCGCTGCGCCGTGCGCTCGCTGAACTGGCGCGCAAATTCTTGAAAATCCATTACCACTGCCCCACTCGTCGTGCTGATTCCTGAACTGGCGCTGTTTCCGGCGCTGATTGCGCGGCCGACGCCGTCGGCGCCGGGGAGGTGAATTCCGCGGCGATCTTCTTCGGCGGCGGTGAAGGTTCCGTCACGTCCGCCAGCTCAGGCGGAGGAGCGTACACCCCGTCGGCCGACTCCGGCTCTGGCGCCGGAGGTTCCGGCTTCGGCGCAGGTTCCGGCTCGGGCATGGGCTTCGGCTCTGGTTCTGGTGCGGGGGCCGGTTCCGGGATTGGTTCAGTCTCAGGTTCCGGTACCGGTTCTGGTTCCGGCGCCGGGGCATCCGGTTCGCAGGCGATGAGATCTTCACACGCAGCGCTGAGGAAACCCATCACCGCCAACCCCACACCGACGCCGACCGCCCCCGCAGCCCCCACAAAACACGGGTCAGGCTCCGGCAGCTTCGGCGGGACAAACTCTCCCGCCCCTCCGGCGGCAATCGACGACGAGCCGGACACAGCCTTGTCCACTGCCCCGCCCACGCACAGATCCAGTGCGTCGACCACGCAGCGGGTGCCGGTGGCGCTGAGGTCTATCTGCGCCGCCGTATCCGCAACACCCGCGGCCTTTGTTTCCACCTGCATGCCCGTCTGCGTGGCCCCGCCCGTGGCACTGCTCGCACCACTACTCGCGCTGGAGCTGCTGGAGCTACTCGAGTTATCTGCGCCCACCACACCGCCGGAGCCGCCGACACTGCCCGAACTCGAGCTACTGGAACTGCTGGAACTGCTAGAGCTACTGGAACTGCTGGAACTAGAGCTAGTGTCTCCATCCTGACACGAGGCAGGCACCTCCGGGGCCTCCTCCGGAACGCATTCAGTCGTGTAGTCCTCAATGCATGTAATCAAGCTCTCGTAGCACTTGCTCACCTGCTCATCACGGTCCTCGCAGATCTGATTGACCGAACCGAACACATTTTGAATCAACGGCCCCGCAATCCCCACGATCATCGAAATCACCCTCCCCGCCGGGTGCAGACGAACGACCATGGTCAGCAGGTCGATGATCGGCGCGGCGGCGTCGAAGATCGAGTCCATGCCCGTCTTCGCGTCAGTGACGATAGAGTCGACCGCTCCACCGCACGAGTTCGCCTGGTCATTGACCCATTCTGCGGAACCCCGCTCTTTCTCGTAATCCCGGTCGCTGCGGCCCAGCCGGTTCAGGAATTGCCCCATGAGAAATCCCCCGACTTCTCCGATCACGCCGCCGAAGAAACTCGACCCCACTCCCCTCCCGGAGCCGGAGCGCCCAAAACCGGTGGCGGCGGAGGCCTGCACAGCCAGCTGTCCTCCGTCCGCCCCATCCGT
Organism: Corynebacterium maris DSM 45190; assembly: GCF_000442645.1. NCBI lineage: Bacteria > Bacillati > Actinomycetota > Actinomycetes > Mycobacteriales > Corynebacteriaceae > Corynebacterium > Corynebacterium maris. Next base: position 600,393 of record NC_021915.1, on the reverse strand, counting down.
CGCCCCGATGGCGTGCACCAGCTGCTCGCCGGACATCGGCGGCCCCGGGTACAGGCCCCGCGACGCCTGCGAAAACTCGTCGACGGATCGAATAAACCGCACCGCCGACGACAACGGCGCCGCCATCACCTCCGCCCTCCGAGTTGATCGCCAAACCCGTCGTCGGCGCCACGCACAACCCCCACCTGATCGAGCCCTGCCTGAGCCACGTCGATGACGCTGTCGACATGGCGGCGCCCGGTGTCATGGGCACGGTTCAGAAGTTCCGCGATCCGTCGGCCATAAGACTCGAAGTCCCGGCCCGCGGCGGCAGGTGCGAAGGCTGGAACCTGCGCGAGGTGGGCGGTGAGCTGCTGCTGCCCCGCCTCCTGCGCCTGGCGCAGAAGTTGGCGAACGCCTTCGTGGTTGATACTGATATTTCCGCTGTCGGACATCGCTTTCCCCCTAGTCGGACGTCACGTGCTGGGGCGGCCTCGGTGGCCGGCCCGTCACTATCCTTTGACTGTCCGATGCGGGAGGAAGGTTCCCCGGCGCGAGAAATTCTTTTAGACGGCCGCGACGATAGCGGCGATCTGGCCGGCGACCTTGCGCGCATCTTCCTCAGCGGCGGCCTCGACCATGACGCGGAAGAGTTCTTCCGTGCCCGACGGGCGCAGCAGCACTCGGCCGGTGTCACCTAGGTCTCGCTCCGCCTGTTCCTTGGCCTCACGGACCTTATCGGAGGCCAGGATCGCGGATTTGTCGGAGACGGGCACATTGATCAGCACCTGCGGCAGGACGGACATCACGGACGCCAGTTCCTGAAGAGACTTGCCGGTCAGCGCCATCTGCGACATGAGCTTCAGGCCGGTGAGGGTGCCGTCGCCGGTGGTGCCGTACTTCGGCACCACGATGTGGCCGGACTGCTCGCCGCCGAGGGCGTAACCGGAGGCGTTGAGTTCTTCGAGGACGTAGCGGTCGCCGACCTGGGTCTCGACCATCTCGATGCCTTCCCGCTGCATCGCGAGTTTAAGGCCCAGGTTGCTCATCACCGTCGCCACGAGGGTGTTCAGCCGCAGAGTGCCGGCGTCGCGCATGGCCACGGCCAGGATCGCCATGATCTGGTCACCGTCCACGACGTTGCCTTCCGCATCCACAGCCAGGCAGCGGTCGGCGTCTCCGTCGTGCGCGAGGCCGAGGTGGGCTTCGTGTTTGCGGACCGCCTCTTGGATCTTGTCCATGTGGGTGGAGCCGCAGCCGTCGTTGATGTTGTAGGCGTTCGGCTGGTCGTAGATCGCGATGACCTCGGCGCCGGCGGCCGCGTAGACCTTGGGCGCGATGCGGGAGGCGGCGCCGTTGGCGGTGTCGACGACGACTTTGATGCCCGACAGGTCCATGATGTTCGCGTTCGCGAGGTGGTTGACGTACCGGTCCTGGGCGTCCGGGGCTTCTTCGATGACGCGCCCGACGCCCGTGCCGGTCGGGCCTTCCGGCTTGAGCTGGCCCATGGTGCGTTCAATTTCGTCTTCCACGGAGTCGGGGAGCTTATGCCCGCCTGCGGAGAAGAACTTGATGCCGTTGTCCGGCATGGGGTTGTGCGAGGCGGAGATCATCACGCCCATGTCGGCGCCGTAGTCGTCGGTGAGAAACGCCACGCCCGGGGTGGGAACCACACCGACCCGCAGCACATCCACGCCGCGGGAGGCCATGCCGGCGGCCATCGCCGCGGCGAGCATTTCCCCGGAGACGCGCGGGTCGCGGCCGATGATCGCGGTGGGCCGACGGTCGTCGGACGCCCGCCCCTCGGTCAGGACCTGCGCGGCGGCGGCGCCGAGGCGCATCGCCAGCGGGGCGGTCAGAGTTTGGTTCGCGAGTCCGCGAACCCCGTCGGTGCCGAAGAGTCGAGTCATACCTGTAATTATGCACAGGCTGGCCCGTCTCGCGCGGCATCGCGGCCAGGGTGTCGTGTCCGTTACCCCTCAATCTCCCCCGACGCGGTGAGCGGGGTGTTGCCGGAGGATGTGCCGACGTGCAGGGTGTAGGTGCCGGGCCGCACGACGAAGGCTTGTTCGTTGGCGTCCCACACCCCCAGCGGGTGCGAGGAGGAGCCCAGGTCCACCGTGATCCTGGCTTCCACGGTGGCCCCGGTAGACACGTGCACCTTGTCGAATCCAATGAGCCTGCGCGGGGGCTGCCCCTTGACGGGGATCTCGGCGTAGACCTGCACGACTTCCGCACCCGGCTGGTCGCCGGTGTTGGTCACGTCCACGGTGATATCCAACGTTCCGGAAGCATTGACGCCGCTGGTCAAGTCGGTGGGTTCCACCCGCAGGTCGTCGAGTTCGAAGGTGGTGTAGGACAGCCCGTAACCGAACTCGAACAGCGGGGTGATGTTCTGCGACTGGTGCCAGCGGTATCCCATCTCCAGGCCTTCGGAGTAGCGCATGACCGGGTAGCCGGCGCCTTCGTCGACGCCCGGGTAGCGGGAGGGGTTGTGCGCGTAACAGGTGTCGTCCTCGGAGGCCGGGTAGCTGATGGGCAGCTTCGCCGAAGGATTGTGGTTGCCGAGGAGCACGTCGGCGACGGCGTGGCCGTCCTCCTGCCCCTGGTTGAAGGCCTCCAGCAGGGTGTGGACCTTGTCCAACCACGGCATGAGCACGGGGTCGCCGTCCTTGAGCACGACCACGGTGCGGTCGTTGGCCTCGGCGAGGCGCTCGATCAACTGGTTCTGGTTCTTCGGCAGGTTCATGTCCTCCTGGTCGACGCTCTCGGTGGTGACCAGGCCGGCCATGATGACGACCGTGTCGGCGGCCGCGGCGGCGGCTTCCGCCTCGTCCAGGTTGCTCATGTCGTCGGCGACGGTGAACACCTCGACCTCGTTGTCCGCGCCTTGTTCCGCCAGCACGTCGCGCATGCCCTCGGCCGGCGGGACCTCGTAGGTGGGGATGACCTGGGATGATCCGCCGCCGCAGTTGCAGATGTGATTGGCGAAGTCGTCGATGCCCACGATGAGGATCGTGCCGGCGCGGGCAGGGTCCAGCGGCAGGAGGCGCCGTTCGTTTTTGAGCAGCACGATGACTTCGCGGGCGGCTTCCCGGGCGAAGATTCCCCCGGCCCGCTCGTCGAGGCCAGTGGCCGGGCGGTCTTCGTCGAACATGCCGAAGCGAAACATCTGCGTGTATCGACGTACCAGCGCCCGGTCGATGGTCTTCGTCTCCAGGATGCGCTGGTCCAGGGCGTGCTGAATGTTGTCCATGTTCATCCAGTTGTGGTCCGGCATCTCGTGGTCGAGGCCGGCGTTCAGCGACTGCGCGGTGGAGCGCACCGCCCAGAAATCGGACTGCACGTAGCCCTCGAAACCCCACTGATCGCGCAACACGTGCGTGAGCAGCCAGTAATTCTCGGAGGCGTAGGTGCCGCCCAGCCGCTGGTAGGAACTCATCAGCGCGCCCGGTTGAGCGTCCTTGACGGTCATTTCGAAGGGCAGCAGGTACAGCTCGCGCATGACGTTTTCGTCGACGTGGACGTCGTAGCGGAAGCGCTGGTGCTCCGAGTCGTTGAGCGCGAAGTGCTTGGGCTCGGCGATGACGTCTTGGGTCTGGATGCCCTTGGTCACCTCCACGCCCATCACGCCGGAGAGGTACGGGTCTTCGGAGAAGTACTCGAAGTTCCTGCCGCCGGTGGCCACCCGCGTCAGGCCCATGCCGGGGGCCTCGAGCAGGTGCTGGCCCAGCGCCTTGGTTTCTATGCCCATCCGTTCGCCGTAGCGGTAGGCCAGGTCAATGTCGAAGGACGCGGCCAGCCCCAGGGTGGCGGGCAGCGCGGTGGCCGGCGGCGACGGGGTGCCGTCGCCCATGCCGACGCCGACGGGGCCGTTGGTGATGTTCAGGCGCGGGACGCCGAGTTCCTCGACCGGGTCGGCGTGGCGCCAGACCTCCAGTTGGTTGAGGTCGGTGTCCGGGTCCGTCAGATCCATGTCATAAGGGTTGATGGTGCTCATCGCGCCACCGAGTTGATCGACCTTCTGCTCGAGGGTCATCGCCTCGACCACGAGCTCGGCGCGCTCGCGGGGCGTCTTGGTGGCGTCCATCCAGGGGCGGTCTGCGGTGGCCATGCTCAAACCCTTTCGTAGGTTTTCGTGCGGGGTCGCCCCCAGCCTAACGAGAAGTCTTACTTATCGACGGCGTTCGCGCCTAACTTCTCCCCCGCCCCGGAAACGGCGAACGCCGCCTCCCCTGGGTGGGAGAGGCGGCGTCGGGCAGCGGAAATCCGGAGATTAACGCTTGGAGTACTGCGGCGCACGACGTGCACCGTGCAGGCCTGCCTTCTTACGCTCGACGGCGCGGGCGTCACGGGTCAGGTAGCCGGCCTTCTTCAGGTCCTGGCGGTCTGCCGGGTTGTAGACGTTCAGCGCGCGGGCGATGGCCAGGCGCAGAGCGCCGGACTGGCCGGTCGGGCCGCCGCCGCTGATGTTGGCGTCGATGTCGAACTGGCCTTCGCGCTCAAGCAGGGTCAGCGGGAGCTTGATGTCCTGCTGGTGCAGCTTGTTCGGGAAGTAGTCCTCCAGGTCACGGCCGTTGACCTTGATTTCGCCGGAGCCGGCCTTGAGCACGATGCGGGCGATGGCGCGCTTACGACGGCCGACGGTCTGGATCGGACCCTCGTGGACGACCGGGGCGGCGTCTTCGACGTCGTCCTCGGACTCGGTGGTCAGCGCGTCGCCGATGGTGTAGCCGAAGTCCTCGGTGGCGGCGGCAGCGGCGGCGATGTCCTCAGCGGAAGCGACGTTGTCCTCGGCCTCGACGGAGGTGTTTTCGAGGTTCTCGTTGTTGTTCGGCTCGGTCATTACTGTGCCACCTGCTTGAACTCGTAGGGCTCGGGCTGCTGGCCGGCGTACGGGTGCTCGGAACCAGCGAAGACGTGCAGCTTCTTGACGGAAGTGCGGGTCAGCTTGTTGTGCGGCATCATGCCGGTGATAGCTTCCTCGACGACGCGCTCCGGGCGGGCGTCCAGGGCCTGACCCAGGGTCATGGTCGTCAGACCGCCCGGGTAGCCGGAGTGACGGTAGCGCATCTCGCGCTCACGCTTGTTCGAGGAGATGTGGACCTTGTCGGCGTTGATCACGATGACGTGATCGCCGGTGTCCACGTTCGGGGTGAACTGCGGCTTGTGCTTGCCACGCAGCAGGTCGGCTGCGGTGGAAGCAAGCTTGCCCAGCACCACGTCGGTGGCGTCGATGACGTACCACTTACGGGTGATGTCACCGCTCTTCGGGTGGTAAGTAGACATGCATGACTCCTTGAAGTCTGTCTGGAGGCTGCCGGCCAGAAAAATTCGCGTGTGCGTCTCCCGCCCCGGCGGCCGGTGGAGACCCGGGGGAAAACGTGCCCGCAAAGAGCGTGCACACAGATCATCAATCCTACGGGACGAAAAGGTCAGAACAAAACCGCCCGCACCAGCGAGGTCGCTGGTGCGGGCGGTGAGCGTGCGGGCGCAGTCGTCACGGCCGGCCCCGATCGCCGCCGCTGCTGCGCCCACGTCCCTCGACGGCGGTCGCGTCTGTATCCCCCGATATGTCTGTCGCCGCCGAGGGGCGGGTCGGTGCGGTTATGCCCAGGAGCCGGCGGCCTGGCGGTTGATGTCGCTCATGCGGCGGTTGCCCTGGTCGACGGTGCCGGAGATCGTCGCGAGGATGGCGTTGAGCTCCTCGGCGGCGCGGTCCCACTTGTTCTGCGCCTCTTGGTAGGCCACCGCGCTCTCGCCCTCCCAGGTCGAGACCATCGGCTGCAGCGAGCTCTTGAGCTGCTCGAGTTCGTTGCTCATGCGGGCGGCGGTGCTTTTGATGTCGGCGGCGGCGCCCTCGATGGCGCCGAACTCGTACTTGATCATGTCCATGGCTGTGGTGATGTCCTTAAGCTACGTGGTCGGTGTGGTCGTGCAGGGTGCGTCAGAGGGCGAGGCCCTGGGCGCCGACGCGGTCGAAGGACTGGGCGTTGGTGGCCTCCATGTCCTCGAAGCCGACGGCGTTGGAGCGGATGTTGTCGGCGATGGAGGCCAGCGCCTCGTGCAGGTCGCGGGCGGATTCGTTGTAGCGGATCATGAGGTTGTCGAAGCTGACCTGGGCGGTGCCCGCCCAGGAGCCGCGCACGGTGTCGACGACGTTCTGCAGGCGCTTGAGTTCGCCTTGCACGCTGGTGTTGGTGTCGTCGACGTTGCCGGCGGCGGCGCGCATGACGTCGGCTTCTGTCCTGAACATCTGGCTCATATGGGTGGTCCCCCTCAATACGTGGTTGTGTGTCCGTCGCCCCACCCGGTGTGACTGGCGGGGCGACGTCCCCCGGTGAAAAGAAGGCGTCGTGCACCTTCTCACCACCTTTAGACTTCTTCCGGAGCCCCGGGGTTCCCCGGTTCCGGAAAATCTTCCGCCGGCCCCTCCACCCGGAACGACGCCTGCGCCAGCTCGCAGATCTCGCGCTGCTCCGGGGAGGCCGCCCAGCGGGTGTGGCACCCCACGCTGAGTTGGGAGTCGCCGACGACCCAGGTCTGCCACCTCACTTCCGAACCGTCGCCGGGGCGTTCCACGTAACTCAGGCGCCCGCCTCCGTTGACCGGCTCCTGCAGGGTGGGGTCGGCGTCGATCTGGGCGCGCAGCCCCTGCAGCAGGGACTCCGCCCCGGCCTCCGGGACGGGGTCTGCGGCGGTATGGATGCGCAGGTCGGGGTCCGGCCCGGTGAACACGGTGGTCTCGGCCTGGTCGGTGATGCGGTAGCCCCGCGGGGTGTCCATGGCCAACCCGTCCTGGCGGTGCGTGACCACGGGGTCGGGAGTCGGCGTCGGGGCGGCGCTGGTGGTCGGCGCCGGTGGCGGGGTGGAGGCGGCCGCGGAGGTGGTCGGCGCAGCGGTGCTGGTGGAGGGGGAGGGCGTGGCGGCCCCGCCGGCGGAGCGGGCCGCCATCACGCCCAGCGGCAGCGCCAGCAGCACAGCCGCGCCCGCGAGCACGACGGCGGGCATTCGTCTGCGGGTGGTGCGGGTGAGCCGGTGACGCCCGCGCACCGGCGCGGCGGGCGGGGGCGCGTCCGCCTCTGCCGTGGCGGCGCCGTCGTTGTCGGCGTCGTCGTCGAGGAGGAAACCGCGGGCGCTGAGAGCCCGGCGCAGCTCCGGGTCGATGTCGTCGTCGGCCTCCAGCTCGACCCGGATCGTCTCACCGCCGGCGGCGTCGGCGGGGCCGGCCAGCTGCCGGATCTGGTCGACGGCGGCGGAAAACGCCCACCCTTCGCTGATGCCGGCGGCCGGAATGTCGTAGCGGTAGACCGTGTCGGTGCCGTCGAAGACGGTGACGGTGTCCAGCACCGTCACGGTCACGGCGTGAGCGGGGCTCATGCGCTCACCTGCGCTACCTGGACCATGCCGACGCTCGTGCCGCGGGTCGCCCAGGTGCCGCGGCCGGCGGGTTGACGGCTGGGTCTGATCCCGAAGATCTGTCCCTCGTCCTTGTCCGCGTCGAGCAGGAGCACGGCGGGTTGTTCATCGCGCAGTGCGTTGAGGAAGCCGCTGTAGAGGGCGCGGCCGATCCCGCCGGATTTCCGGGCCAGCAGGACGTGCAGGCCGATGTCGCGCGCGTGCGGCAGCAGGCCGGCGAGGTCGTGCAGGTCCGCTTCGGCGATCAGGTCGAGGTCGTCGATGACGACGTAGATGTCCGGGCCCTCCCACCAGGAGCGCTCGGCGAGTTGCGCCGGGGTGACGTCGGCGCCGGGCAGTCGGGCGGTGAGGGTGACCGTCGCCGCGGCGAGCGCTTCCTGGGTGGCGGCGGATTGGGCGGCGTAGGCGGCGACCATGTCGTCGTCGAGGGTGCCCAGGTGCGCGCGGCGTTGGTCGACGACCACGAGCCGGGCGCGTCGTCTGCCGAGGTCGCTGATCTGGGCGACGAGGGTGGCCAGCAGCGTGGATTTCCCGGAACCGGAGGAGCCCACGCACACGAGGTGTCCGTCGGTCTCCGGGTCCCAGGCGACGGTCTCCAGCCGGGGCCCGCCGACGGCGAGCGGCAGACCTGGACCGGTGGCCGGTGCGAGCTCCGCGAGAGTGACGGTCTCCGGCAGGACCTTCAGCTTGTCGACGCCGCGTTGTCCCTGCCGGTCGGCCTCGGCGGCGATGAACGCCAGGTCCTGGGTGGCGGTGTAGGCGATCAGCATCTGCCCCGCGTCAACGGTCAGGCCACGGCCGGGGGCCGACGGGAGCTTCTCCTGGGCCTTGCGGTCGATGAGCGAGTCGAGCGCTTCACTGAGTTTGAGCTCCATCCGGTGGGTGATCAGGTCACGGATGGCCGGCCGCAACACGCTCCACCGCGGGGTGCTGACGACCAGGTGGACGCCGGCGCTGGGGCCGTCGGCGGCGATGCGGGTGACGGGGTCGACGAGGTCCTCGAAGTCGGAGCCGCTGGCGGCCAGGGCGTGCCAGCCGTCGATGAGTAAGAAAGTGTGGATCGGCTGGGGCTCATCGACGACGCCGAGCACCTCGTCGACGATGCGGCGGATGCGCTCCGGTTCGGTGCGGTCGGCGACGCCCGCCGTGTGCGGCAGACGCCCCAGGTTGCCCAGTCCGCCGCCGCCGAAGTCGATGACGTAGAAACGCAGCCGCCCAGTGGTGTGGGTGGCGGCCAACGAGGCCGCGATCGTGCGCAGGGCCATGGTCTTGCCCGTCTGGGGGCCGCCGCAGACGGCCACGTGCCCGCCGCCGGAACCTAACTCGAGCACCAGCGGATCCTGCCGCTGGTGGTACGGGTCATCGATGACGCCGACCACGCACGACAACTCCCCCACCGGTTCCGCGACGGCGGCGACGTCGACGCGTTCCGGCAGCGGGTCGAGCCACATGCGGTGGGCCCGTTGCCCGCGCAGGCCCGCGGCCGCCCGGGAGGCCTCGACGACGGCGGCCAGCAGCGTGGTCGACTCGTCGAGGGTCACCGGGATCTCGTCTTCGACGTCGAATTGCTCCCAGCCGGTGTAGTGCTCCACCCGGTGAACCCCGGCCTGCGGGGAATGCTCGACGACCCGGCGCGGCAACGGGCCGGAGACGTACGCCGCCTGGAACCGGGTCAGCTCGTCGACGTCCGTGCGCAGAAAGCCCGCGCCCGGTTGGGCGGGCAGTTTGTGCGCGTCCGTCACTCCCAGGACCTGCCGGGATTCGCCCGCGGAGAAGGTCTTCAGCCCGATGCGGTAGGACAGGTGTGAATCCAGGCCCCGGAGCTTGCCTTCCTCCAGCCGCTGGCTGGCCAGCAGCAGGTGCACGTGCAGCGACCGGCCGAGCCTGCCGACGGCGACGAACAGGTCCGCGAAGTCCGGGTGTTCGGACAGCAGCTCGGAGAATTCGTCGACGATGATCAGCAGCGCCGGCAGCGGCGGCAGGTCTTCGCGCCCGTGTGACCGGGCGGCGGTGTAGTCGGAGACGTTGGCGAAGTTGCCCGCCTCGCGCAGGATTTCTTGGCGCCGGTTCATTTCCCCGCTGATGGCGTCGTACATGCGCTCCACCAGCACGGCCTCGTCCGCCAGGTTGGTGATCACCGCAGAGGTGTGCGGCAAATCTTCGCAGCCGAGGAAGGTGGCGCCGCCCTTGAAGTCGACCAGCACCAGGTTCAGCTCGTCGGGGCTGTGGGTGGCCGCCAGCGCGACCACCAGCGTTTTTAGGAGCTCGGATTTGCCGCTGCCGGTCGCGCCGATGCACAGGCCGTGCGGACCGGAGCCGCCGTGCGCGGACTCCTTCAGGTCCAGCCGCACCGCCGCCCCCTGCGGGGTCACCCCGATGGGCACCGTCAGCCGCGCCGCGGTGCCTTCCCGGCCGCGCCACATCGCCTCCGGGGTGAGCTGTTCGACGTCCGCCACCCCCAGCAGCGTCAGCAGGTCCCCGGAGCCGCCGCCTTCCCCGGGCGCCTCCGGGCGCTGGTAGCGGGTCAGCGCGCGGGCGAGCAGCACCGCCTGTTCGGGGCTCAACGCGTCCGGCACGCCGATGGTCTCCACCCCGGCCTCGGTGTGCACGTCCAACCCCGCCCCGGCGGTCACCGCCAACCCTTCCGTCTCCGCGCGCTGGGCCAGAGCGGTGGCGGGCCGGGAGCCGACGTCGACGACCACCGCCCACGCGTCGTCGTCGATGAAGTCCTCCGTGCCGGTGGTGACCTGGTCGACGACCAGCAACACCGGGTAGGCGGCCTCCTCGGGGGCGCGGGTGTGCGGCAGCCACTTGACCCATTCCCACGCCGGCGCGCCCGGGCCGATCACCTTGAGGCCCACCGTCTCCGGGCCGTGGTGAAACACCAGCTGGGCGACCAGCGCCCGGGCCAGGTCATGGGAGCCCGTGCCGGCCAGCGCCAAGAACCGGAACGCCCGCAACTGCACCGCCACCGGCACCTGTGCGACCGTGTTCACCGCCCGCACCGTCTGCCGCAGGCTGACCGCGCACACCGGGTCGAGGTCTTCCGCCGCCCCCGGGTCCGCGACCTCCACCGGCGTGCACAACGCCGCGTCGCCGAGCCCCAACCGGACCTCCAGGGCGTCCGGGTCCGCGGCGGCGCGCTCCCACAACCGGCGCGAGCCCACCCCCGCGTGCACGTCCGCCGGATCCGGGTGCCGGTGCAACTCGTGGCGCCGCTGCTGGACCGCGTTGGCCAACGCCGTCTCCCGCAACGCGGCGAGGTGGCGCAGATAGGTGCGGCGCGTCTCGTCGACGTCGCCTTCGCTGTGCGGGGGCGCGAACATCATCAGCATCGACATGCCCATCATGAGCGGGATCCAGCGGGTGTAATTATGGGTATCGTAATCCAGGGCGGCAAAATGCCCATGACCAGCATGAACGGGAAATATAAGCGCTACCCCCGTTAACGTAACGGACCCCCGGACGCTGGAGGGGCGGGACTGGGCTATTCCTGGCCCGTGGCCCGTTTCTTGGTGGAGATAGCCAGGGTGGTGACGGCCTGGTTTAAGGCTGTGACCCTATCCTCCAGCTTCATAATGGCCCGGCTGTCACCCGTGTAGGTCTGGTCATGTGCGTGGGCCTTAGCGTGAGACCACGCCTCTAGCCCGGCCCTAGTAAGTTCATGGAATTGGCCCTCAATGAAACCCAGCCGGTCCTCTACCTCCTGGTCCATAGCATGGAGTAGCGCGGACCCGGCTAGCCGCTGTCCGTGGTCCCCCAGCGTGGGGTATGTGCCCACCTTCCTGGTCTCGGGCCGGAGGTCCATAGCTGTGCGATAGTTTTGCCCATGTTCCCGCCAGGTGTCGCCCTGGATGTAGTCCCATAGGGCGATCACTTTCTCATGTTGCACCACTCTGTTGTGGTGCTCCCGCTGGACCTTGGCGGACCACCGGGTGGCCCCCATCGTGATACCCCCACCTATCAGCACACCTACCAAGCCAGCAATAGCTGTAATGAGAGTGTTTGCGTCCATGTCTCGGACCTTACCGACCCCACCGGGGCACATGAGAAAACCCCGGACGCTGGAGGGTCCAACGTCCGGGGGTCCTGGGTCCGGGCTAGCGGCGGTACATGCGGCGGCCTATGTCATCGAGACTGGCCCCGTCATCCGGAGGGCCGGGGCGGTGGGGGTCCGCCGCCATGCCGTCCACGTAGGTGTCATAGACCGCCGCGGCGCTACCGCCGTACATACGCGCGGCCCGCTCCATGAGTTCATCTCGCTCCCGCTCTACCCGGCGCGGGGTCCTGGCCCCGTAGATACGCGCTCCCACCGCGTCCAGTGTCTCATTAGGGTCCCGGTCATCGTTCTGGGTCATGCTGTTTTTCTCTCTCTGTCGCTGTGATACTTACGGCGGTGGGCGGTGCGCCGTTGCTCCGCCAGCCGGAGCCGTTCAACGCGGTGGCGCTCCGCCCGTTGTTCACGCTCTCTGGCCTGTTGTGCCCGCTGGGCGGCCTGGCGGCCCTCCCGTTGCTCCGCCCGCTGTTCACGCTGGCGCTCCCGCTCCGCCCGGCGGGCCTCACGTTCGGCGGCCAGCTGTTTACGCTCCGCGGCCAGTTGTTCCCGGCGGTGTGCCCGCTGTGCGTCCCGCTGGGCGGTCTCCGCGTAGCCACGGAGCGCCCTGGCGGAGCGGGAGACGTAGTGTCCCGGCCTCCCGTCACGCGGATGGATGTACAGGCGCTTAACGGTCCCGCCCGTGTTGGACCGGGTGCCCTCCCCGGTGGGGTCTATCGGGGCCAGCGTCTCCAGTAGCGCCGTGATCTGGTCGGCGTGGGGGAGGCCGGGGCACTCGGACAGGCGGCGGGCCAGGGCGGTGGCGCTAGCGACTTCCTTGGAGGCCAGTTCCTTGACGGCGGCGGCCTTGACCGCCTCCCTGTCCCGGTTATGCCGGGCCAGTTCCTCCCGGCGGTCATCGACGGATAGCGCCGTCCACCGCTCCAGGTCCGCTACGTCCTCACCCTCCGGGCGGTAACCCAGCGATAGGAACAACAGGGCGCGTCGCCAGGTGCCACGGGCATGGGCGGGGAACTGGGCGGGGTCCGGCTCACCCGGCTTTAACAGGTGGTGGGCGTGGGCGGGGTCGAAACGCTCCGCCCGGCCTTTCCACTCCGGAGCGTAAGCGTTATGGAAATTACCGGCGGCCACGGTTAGCTCCGCTGGCCGTGGTCTGCCAGGTACACCGCCAGCGCCTCCGCGGGGGAGGCGTACCCGGCGTGGCGGTGGAGCGGCTTAGTGGCCCTGGGCAGGGTGGCCGGGACGTTATGAGACTGGAGGGAACGGTGGACCTTATCCGCCACGTCCGGGTCCTGCATAAGTGCCCAGGACCGGACGGACTCATAGACGTTAAACCTACGGAGGTACTCGGCGTGGTCCTTACCCAGCGGGTCCGCCAGCGGCTCCAGCTTTCCCTCCCCGGCCAGGACGGTCCCGGCGATATTCTGGCCACCGACACCGAAAGCGCGGGCCACGTTGCCGCGGTAGTCCATCCAGATAGCGGACGGGAGCGGGCCTCCGGTGTTGTGGTACTGGTCCTCCGGCCATGGCTTACCGATATACCGCGCGTCCGCCCGGCTCCCGTCACGGGTCACCGGACGGGAACGGGCCATGGTCTGAAACAGGTTGTCCCAGGCCAGGAACGTGTCCTGTGACCGGTTCATGCCGGTGATCGGAGACCAGGCCGCGGCCAGCTCCCGGTACGCGTCGATATGAGGCGTAGGGGTCCACTCCGCGTTAACCAGCATGGTAATCAGGGCCGGGTCCCCGGCGCGGTCACCATGCTTTCCGCCCTGGCCGGTGAGCAGGTACTCACGGCCCGGCGCGGGGAGGTCCTCCAGGGCGGTGGTGGCCGCGTACGCCATGTTCTCCAGCTCGGACTGGACCACGGCCCGGCTACCGTCTACCAGGGCGGTGGTGGACCAGTCCTCCCGGTCCATCTCCGCTACCAGGGCGGCCTGGGCGGCCTGGCGGGCGGCTTTCAGGCGTGGGGAGTTGTCCGGGTCCGGCGCGGTGATACGGGAGGCCAGGGTGGTGGCTTTCAGGTCTCCGCGGACCCATTTACGCGCGTCCCGGCGGAGGTCATCGAGAGACGGCGCGGCCAGGGCGGTGTCCAGTTCCTGGAGGCGGTCCTGGACGGCGGTGTCCGCGGCGGTCATGTCCTCCAGGCCCGGCGGGGTGACTCCGAGGGCGGCCAGGGCGGTAGCCACCGTGGCGTGGCGGTCCTGGAACGGTGTAGCGGTCATCGTGAGGGGTCCTTACAGGTTGCTCGGCGGGAGCACAATTGACGCTAATTTCCACCCCCTCATTTGTCGATTCGCCTGGCCGGGAGTATAGGGCCGGAATGGGTACTGTCATTGCTGGTAAATGGGTACGGGTACTGTGATTGACGTGGCGCTATCAACTCCCGGCGAGGTAATTGCCTAGCCCCGTTACCCACCCCTATACAGGGGTAGTATGGCTAATGGGACGTGAGGTTAGACACGCCAGTCCGGGCGGCCCGTTTCTCCCCCTGGCCACGGCCCACGGCCACCGCCGTGGGGAGGGCCTCCGAGACCGTCTCCGGCTGGCGGGGGCGCGGTGTACGCTCCCGGCGCGGCCACGGCGCGGTCCAGGACGGCGAAACGGTCCGGCCTGTTTGTAATTTTCGGGACCGGAGGGCCGGTTAGGATTTCCGGCGACATTCACCCGGCGGGCCATGTATGAAACGGCCACTTTATGCACGGGGTCAAGGGTGGGGCGGGGACTACCGACCAGGGTTTTTGTAATCCGAGACACAAGATGGTGAATACCGGTAGGGTAGATGAAAGGTCCGGAGGGGAGGGTACCCCCACCCCGGTCCTGTGACCAGGGGGTATGACAACTGTAATTCATGCATGAATTACGCCCGCGTGCATAGACTCGCGCGGTTTCGCTGTTAACTCTACTCGCCCACAGTCGCCGTCCGCGTCCATGTCGGTGTCCGTGTCGCTGGTCTCCGTCCAGTTCCGCGGCCAGCGTCGCCGCCAACGTCCGCTCACGGCGTGGATGGACTCTTACTCCAGTCGATGGTCCCGGACGCTCTAACGGGCGTGTGGCGCGTCGATGGTCTCCCGGCTCCCGGCTCCGGCGGTGTCGCTGGCCTCCCTGCCACGGCGGTGGTCATCGTCTCCCGGCGGTAGGTCACGGCCTCCCGGCTCACCCGGCGCGGTAGGTCACGGCTCCCCCGGCCCTCCAGGGGTCTCGGATGTGGGCGTGGCTCACGGCGTACGGGGTGGAGCCGGGGCGGGCGGCCAGCTATCGGGGGGGCGGCCAGCGCTCACGGCGGGGGTCCGTTCATTCCCGCCCCGGCCCGTCAATCATCCCCTGGCGGTAGTACTGGCGCTCGATGACGGTGACCAATGAAATGGGCACCCGGCCCCTGTGCTCCCGGCCCTCTCCATTCTTCCCTTATTTACCTAACGTATATAAGGGAAGTGGCGGGGTGGCGGGGTGGCGGACATTGGTAGTGGCCGGGGACATAAGACCAGGCCAGGCGGGGTTTTATGCACGCCCGGCGGACAGTACCCTAAAAGTGTTCCGCCGGTCACAGTTTTTGACCCCTACCCGGTACTGCCTGGGGTTATAGAAAAATGTCCGCCACCTTGCCACCTAATTCCCGCCGCCACTTAGGTGGCAAGGTGGCGGACTACCCCTGAACTGGGAAAACATGGTGGCGGACATGGTGGCAAACTAGCCATTTTCGCCATGTCCGCCACCATGTCCGCCACCTCCGCCAGCGGCTACCGGCGGAGGTTCCTAGGCCCCCGCCGCGGGGTCATTGTCGAACGGGTCCGCCGGGTTAATCGGTTCCCGTCCGGAGGGGCGGAGGACCCCTGTTTTCCCGTTCCCCGTGACGGTCTCCAGGACCCCCTGGGCGGTGAGACTGTCCAGCGCCTCACGGAGCTGGTTACGTCCCACGCCACACTGTGCCGTGATCTGGGAGCGGACCGTTTCCTGTAGGTAGTTCCGAGACGGCCACGCCATGGCTGGGTCCCGGTCCGGTTTCTCCGTCATCATCTGGCGGTGTGCTTTATCCACCTGGCCCTGGACGGCGGGCCATGCCCGGTACGCCAGCTCTAGGCCGCGGTGGGAGGTCTGGAGCGGCTCCGTGGATACGTACCGGCCTCCGTCCAGTCTCACCGTGGCGGAGACCGGGTAAGCGCGGCCCGTGGTCTCCAGGTGGAAACGGTCGGTGGACGTGGGGGTGGCTTCGTTGTCGCCGTCTGGGTAGAACTTCCACACATGGTCAACTACGTCCAGTTTTCCGGAGTCACCGCGCGGCCCGTTGTCCATCCCTCCGGCCTTACTGGAGGCGTGGTCCACTACCAGGTGGGCGCGGACCCCAGCGCGGGCGCATAGCTCCCGGAGTAGCTGGAGGACCCGGCCACCGTCGCGCCATTCATCCAGCCCGGTGGAGCGGATAACGGCGGAAAGCGGGTCCACGATTAAGACCTCCACGTCCTGTGCCTTAATTTTGGCGGCCCATTCCGCTAGCGTCGCCGGGTCCGTGAGGTCGAAACTTGACGGGTTGTCCCGGAGCGTCCAGACCACCCCGTTACTCCACTCCGTGCGGTCCAGGTCCTTGAGCCGGGACTGGAGCATGGCCGGGGCCAGCTCCATGTCAATGAGACCAACGCGCCGGGTGGCCTGGAGTGCGCGGAACTTATCCAGAAACAGGCCGCCGCCGGTCAATGCCTCCAGGACGTTATGGGCTAGCCGTGACTTACCTACCTTGGCGGGAGCGTATAACAGCGTCTGGCCCTCGGCGGACCATAGGCCGTCAATGGTCCACCGCTCCGCGGGCGGGTCCTGTGCCATGAGGTCCGCCAGGGACACGGCCTCCACCGGCTTACGGTCCCCCTCCGCCTGTGAGCGCTCCAGGCGCTTGACCACGCGCTCCGCCTCCCGGCGGGCCATGAGGTCCTGGACGTGTTTAGCCACGTCCGGACGGAGACTCTCCAGGGCCTCCGTGGCCGCTTCCCTCTCCAGCTCCGAGACCGCGGGGTCTAACAGTTCCGCCAGCCGGGCCGGGTCCAGTGTCTGGCCCCCACCGGCGGAGACCTCGGCGGCCTCCAGCGCGGCGGACATGTCCCCGCCGTGTGCCAGGGCGGCGTACGCGGTGAGCTTGCTCATGGTCTTGGAGCCACTCTCTGCCACCACGGCCTCCAGCTCCGGGCCAGGGTTATCCGTCCACAGGTGCATGGGCGGGTTAAGCGGGTCCACGGTAGGGCGGGAGCACCCGTCTACGTGAGTGGTGGCGGACTTAGGACTGGAGTGAGCACCCGGCGCGGTCCAGATAGGACAACCGCAGTTATCCGCCAGGCCGGTCTCCATCCATCCGCCTGTAAGGACCTCGGACCAGGGGGTGACCTGTGACCAGGCGGCCACCTGGTCCTCCATGTCTCCGAGTTCCCCGGCCTCCGCCTTACGCTTACGGTCCTCCCGGCGCTCTACCAGCTCCGCCGCGGTAGCCTCCGCCGTCTCCAGCTCCGCCAGCAGGGGGTCCGGGGCCGTGTTATCGGACCCCACTAACAGGTAGTCCCCCTCCGGACGGCGGGACGGCGGAATAAGGACGTAAGCGTCCCCCGCGTAGATGGAAAAGCCCTCCGAGTGGTCCGGGACAGTCACGGTGACAGTGGCGGAGGCCCCGGCGTACTCCCGGCCCTCCGGGAGCTTAAACCACCAGTGACCCCCGCCCTTATGTGCTCCGTCCGCGGTACCGGGGGTGAGGACGGTGGGGCCGGGGACCTTGGACTCCCCGCCGTAGTGCTCCGCCAGGAATGACCGGAGGGCGGCGACCTCCCCCGGTGTGTCCGCGTCCGCCACCACGTACCCGGAGCCTCCGAGACGGACCGCCCAATTCAGGTGAGCGCCGGGGCCGTAGGGCGTGGGGTGTCCGGCGGGCCGGTGCTCCGCCGGGTCTTTGAGGGCGCGTTCCACGTACTTTTTCAATGTGGCGCGGTCGGTGGTGGCCAGGTGGACCCCGCCGGGACCGTCTTTCTCCCGCTCGGAACGGAGGTCCGCGGGGTATTTCGTTCCCGGCTGGACCAGTAGGGCGGGGAGTCCAGCGTCCGCCAGGGCGCGGGCGTATTTCACCCAGGCGGCGGTGTCCGCTCCAGGGCGCGGCGGTGCTCCGAGTACGGCGGTCAATTCAGTGGCTCCGAACACTTAGACCACCTCCCCGCGGGTGGTGCTGGCCTGGCCGGACGTGAGTTTATGCGATACCATGAGGGGGTATCCTTTCGATACGTTGGAGCGGGTTTCCCTCACTGGCGCGGTGGCCGGTGGGGGAATTTCTCTGTCTGGCGGCGGGAGTTGTGGTCCTCCGGGGGTGCTGGTCATCATTTCGACGGCGCTGGGGGCCGCTGGCCGGGGTGCTCCGCGGCCTTTCGTGCGAGATGGAGGCGGTCTAGTTCCTCCAGCTTTCGCCAGTGAGCGGCGGTCCGGCTACCCAGGCGGGACTCCGGAGATGTGAGGCGCTTAGCCACGGCCACCACCTCCGCGGATGACGGCCACCACGCGGTCTAAGCGCTCCGGCGAAAGTTCCGGGGCCTGGGCGACTACCTGGGCGGCGTAGGCGGAGATACGGGCGGCCAGGCGGTCCTCAGCGGGGGACGCGGGCGGGGCCGGGGTCATCGTGGCGGCGGTCATCGCGCACCACCGGCCTGGAGAATGTCCTGGAGACGGTCCAGGTCCTCCGGCTCCAGCGGCGGGGTGTCCGCCAGGACCTTACGGGCGTAGTTAGCGATACGCGCCACGGCCAGGTTCCGCTCCAGGGCGGAGGTATCGGTATCGGGGTGCCAGCGGCGGGCGGCGGCCAGCTGGCCGGAGGCCAGGCTAATGTCCAGCGTGTGGTCTACGGGTGTAGTCACAGTGATTCCTGTTCACTCTCGGAGTGCCGCGGCCAATACAGGCGGGCGACTCCGTGCGGTGCGACCACTACAGGCGGAAACAGGAACAGGCGTGAACGGGAACGGGTCCGTGGTGCGGGACCAATGTGAGCGTGTCTGACGCTCTGGTTATGAACCCTAAACCCTTAACCAGTTCTAATGCCAGACACGAAAAATGACCTGGGATAATCTCTCGATAATCCCAGGTCATCCGCAGTACCCATATTGGAACATGTGTCAATATTCACCCCTTTACGGGGCTGATAGTCACACTTTCCAGTTGAACTGGATTGACTCCGGCCCGGCGGCCCGGCCCCTGCCCACCGGGAGGATGACAACCTCCACTAACGCGTCCATGACGGCGCGGCGGCGCTCCAGGTCCGCGTCATCCCAGTAGTCCCTGGGGGAGGTCACCCCGTCCAGCTGTGCGAGGACCCCGGAGGTGTCGGCGGCCTCCAGGCGCTCATTAAGCTCCCCCAGCCGGGCCATGAGACCCGCGTTAGCGGCGGTCATCTGCGCCACGGTCATGGTCCCGGCTCCCACGGCCTCCGCCAGGTCCGCCATAGCCTGGCGTACCGTGTCCCGCTCCGCCATAAGCGCGGCGGTGTCCTTACCCTTGGACCGGGCTAGGGCCTGTTGGATGTCGCCTTTCTCCAGCCGGGCCACGATGACCTCCCGGACAGTCCGGTCCGTAAGTTCCATGGCCCGGCCCGTGTGGCTGGCCCCGGCGGGTCCGTGGCTGGAGTGCGAGTACTTGCAGATGTAGACCCCGGCGCGTCCGTGTTTCCGTCGTTGTGTCGCGGCCACCATGGTCCCGTCCACACACCCCTGGCCACCACACTTAAACAGGCCAGACCCTAAGTGTTTGGCTCCCCGGCCCTTTCGCCCGTTCGTCCTCCGCGCCGGGTTATTCAACAGGGCCACCATGGCGTGGTGCTGTGACGGGGTGATGATCGCGGGCCACTGGGCTTTCACGTCCGGGAATAGTTCGCCCTTGTAACTGACTAGGCCCGCGATAGCCGGGGATAGCAACGTGTTTCGGAGCGTGGTGGTCTGCCATAAGTTCCGGCCACCCTCCGCTCCGTCTGACTTACGTATCCGAGACGGGGTTAACAGGCCGCGTTCATTCAACATGGCGGCCTGTGAGCGGACGCTGGACCCGGACAGGACGGCCTCCACGGCCTCACGGAGCGCCGGGGCCTCCACGGGGTCTAGCTCCCGGTGGTCCTTGGAGTAACCGAACTTACGGATACCGCCGGGAGGGCGGCCAGCCGTAGCCCGTTGCCTGGCGGCGGCGGAGATACGCGCGGCCTTAATGTCGCTTTCGTAACTGGAAATGAGCGCGGTGAAACGGGCTATGAACTTACCGCCCGCGGTCTCCAGGTCCGCCTCCCCGCCCTGGACCGTGATTATCCGGACCTTGGACTTTGTGGCGGCGACCAATAGCCGTTCATTGTCCTCCGTGTTCCGGGCTAGACGGTCCACGGCCCATGCCAGCACCACGTCTATCCGGCCCATGGCCATGTCCACCATGAGGGCGGAGAAACCGGGGCGGTCCTTTCCCGTGTACGCCGAAATGTTGTTGTCTTGATGGACGGCCACCACGTCTAGGCCGCGGGCGGCGGCCAGCTCTCGGCACTCGGATATTTGCCGGGCCACGCCCGCGCCGTGCTGGCGGTCCTCTGAAATACGCGCATATATGGCGGCGCGTCCGCCGTGGTCTGTGGTCATGGTCTGAAATTACCAAAATGGCATGAGCGGAATGATCAGCATCACCGGGCTCGCCGCCCTACCGCCCATGAACATCAACGCGACCATCGCCACCATCGCGGCGACCATGATCACCGGCACCAGAATGCGGATGACCGGCACCGGCGCGGGCCGCGTGGCCGCCGGCACCGCCTCCGCGCTCAACGACCCGCGCGGCCGCGGCGGGGCAGGGTCACGTTGCCCCTGCGTGAGCGGTTGAACGATCCGGTCCTCATACAGACCCAGCATGACTCCCCCAAGTCCTTGGTTTCGTTGCCACAGCCGCCCGATCCCCCAACCAGGCCCCTAACTGTGGACACAGGCAGCATTGTAAGGGAAACTGTGCTCGTCCGGGCGACGAAGCCCGGACGAGGACACCATCATTCGGGGGATGATTCAGTGAGAAACTCAACGGCGCCGACGCATGTGCTGCGCCTGACCGTGCGCGTCCACGTGGGGGCTTTCCACCGGGAGGTGGACTTGTCCGTGCCCGCCGGCTCCACCCTGGCGGACGTGGCGCCCGAAATACTCGACCTGTGCGCCGCACCGCAGATCACCCGCCCCTGGCGGGCGACGACCGCGGCGGGACTGCCCATCGAACAATCCGTCGCGCTGCAGCACTCACCGCTGGACCACGGCTCCATCCTGGTGCTCACCCCGGCTGAACCCGTCGACGCGCCCATCGTCCGCGACTCCGCAGAAGCCCTCGTCGCCGAACTCGGCGACGGACGAGGCGCCTTCGGAGCCGCCCAACTGGCCACCGTCACCGGCGTCCTCGCCCTGGCGGCCGTCGCCTCGCTGTTTCTGCCGCTCGCCGGGGCCCTGGCGGCAGGCGCAGGCGCCGCCGGCGCCGTCGTGGTCTGGCGCCGCGACGCCCACCTCGTCGCCCTGGCCGCCATCGCCGCCGCCGGCGCGGCGGCCGCCGCTTACGTCGACCCGACCTTCTGGACCGGCTCCGGCTGGGCCGCCGTCGCGGGAACGGCCGCCGCCGCCCTGACCGCACTGCTCGGGGCGGCCCTGCGCACAGTGGGGACCCGGGCGCTGGCCGCCGTCCTGACCGCCGGGCTCCTGCTGCTGCTCGGCGCCGCCGGAGACCTGCTGCCCTGGCTGCCCGCCACCACCGCCCCAGCCGCCACCGTGCTGCTCGGCTGTCTGGCGCTGCTGTCCTTCGGCCCCGGCGCCGCCGCCAAAGCCGCCGGACTCCACGTCCCCGCCCTGCCCACCGCCGGGCAGGAACTGACCATCTCCGACGCCGCGCAACCCGACGTCCAGCACCGCGCCCGGCGCGCCGGGCGCCTGACCGACGGCATGGCCGTGGGCGCGGCCGTCATCGCCGCCCCCGCCACCGTGTTGGCCGGGTGGCAGGGCGGTCTGTGGCCCCAACTGCTCTGCCTGACGGTCGCCGGGGCGGTGCTGATGCACGCCGCCCGGCACCGCGCCCCCGTGCCGGGCTGGTCGCTGGCGGTCATCGGGCTCAGCGCGTGTGCCGGCGTCGCCTTGGCCGCGGTGCGCGGCGACCAGCACCCCGCGGCCGTCGCACTGGCCGCCGCAGTCGCCCTCGCCGCGCTCACCGCCGTGCTCTGGGCGCCGCGGGTGCGCGACCTGGAACCGACCACGATGGCCTGGTGGGAACGCGTGGAATTTCTCGCGGTGCTGGCCTGCCTGCCCATCGCGGTGCAGGTCACCGGCCTGTTCGGCATGATCCGGGGACTGGGATGACGAGGACGCCGAAAACCACGTGGGCGGCCGGCCTCCTGGTCTGCGTCCTGGGCGCGGGTGCGCCCGCCACCCCGACCGCCGCCGCCCAAGGCCCCGACGTGGCCTGCACCGTCCCCGTGGGCGTGGCCGCCCCGGAGCTGGACGACGACGCCACCGACCGCCGCACCCGCACCCACCGCATCGCCACCGGCGCCGGAGTCAAAGTCGCGGTCATCGACACCGGAGTCGCCGACCACGAACAGCTGCGCCCCGTCCACCACGGCGGCGACTTCGTGGCCCCCGACGCCCCGGACGCCGTCTTCGACTGCGACGGCCACGGCACCGCCGTCGCCGGCCTGATCGCCAGCCACCACCTCGGGGTGGCCCCGGACGCGGAAATCATCAGCGTCCGCCAGACCAGCGCGCACTACCGCACCGAGGACGACGGCGCCGGCACGCTGGCCTCCCTCGCCGAGGCCATCCACGCCGCCGTGCACCACGGCGCCGACGTCATCAACGTCTCCGTCGTCGCCTGCGTACCCGCCCACCTCACCGAGCACCTGGACACCTCGGGACTCGACGACGCGCTGGCCCGCGCGGAAGACGAAGGCGCCGTCATCGTCGCGGCCGCCGGCAACGCCTCCGAGTCCTGCCTGCCCGGCGACGCCGTCTACCCCGCGCACGCGCCCACCGTGCTCGCCGTGGGCGCCCGCGCCGACGCCCACCGCATGGCGGACTATTCGGTGCCGGCGCCGCCCGGGGTCGTGGAACTGTCCGCGCCGGGCACGGCCCCGGTGTCGTTGGCCGCGGCGGGCAGCGGGTGGGCGACGGGGACCCGGCCCGCCGGGGAGGACCCGGTGCGCGGTTCGGTCACGGCGTTCGAGGGCAGCAGCTTCGCCGCCCCGGTCGTTTCCGGGACGGTGGCGTTGCTCGCGCAGCGGTACCCGGAGGATTCCGCCGCCGTGCTGCGTGACCGGGTGATTCAGGCGGCGCGGCCGGCCGGGGGCCTCGTGCTGCCTTATGAAACGCTCACGCATGTGTCGGCGCAATACGAACGCGGCCCCCGGGAGTTACACATCAGCGCCCCACACCAAGAGCACGACGAGGCGCCGGCGCGCACCGGATGGGCGCTCATGGCGCTCGCGGCCGTGGCGGTGGCTGCGGTGTTCTGGGTGGGGCTGCGGCGTGGTTAGGGCCGGTCCCAACCCAGCCAGCCGTGGAAGACCGGGGTGAGCACGTTCAGCCCGCCGAGCGCCCACCCCGCCCAGGCCAGCGCCATGAACGTGATCCAGACGGCGACGAGCAGCACGGCGATCAGCGACCATCGCAGCGCCCTGGGTTGGCGCCGGTACCAGGCGAAGAAGTCGTCGTATGCCCGTACGCCCCAGGTGAGCAGGTTGCGGGCCCAAACGGCTTCGAGGGAGAGGATGCCCACGCCCAGGAAAGTCGTCAGCCACCCTTGCCCGGGCAACGGGATGGTGATGATCCCGATAATCAGGACCACCCATCCGATCACCAGCGTGGCTGGGGCGATCAGCCAGCCGAAACGGGCCTGCCGTTTCGCCTGGGCGCGGCGGGCGTCGAAGCGTTCGAGCCGCCCCGAGACCATCTGCCGCATAGTCAGCGTCGTCATGAGGGATTAACGTCCCCGGCTCCGTGATAGTTCCGTGACCTCCGCGTCACGCGGTGGCATGATGCGCTAGTTGTCCGCCAGGCCCCAGGGGGAGTCGTTCCACCAGCGGCGCTCCGGCACCCCGGCGCGGGACTTGTCCTCGGCGAGCCGAACGCCCAGGACCTGGTGCAGTTGGACGACGTCGTGCTCGAAGCCCCACTGGGAGCCGGCCATGTACATGCCCCACAGGCGGGCGGTGTTCTCGCCGACGAGCTCGACGGCCTCCTCCCAGTTGTCCTTGAGGTTCAGGCACCAGTCGCGCAGGGTGCGGGCGTAGTCGAAGCGCAGGTTCTCCGCGTGCAGCACCTCGAATCCGTTGTCCTGCATCTCCCGGATGACGGTGCCGGAGCCAGTCAGCTCGCCGTCGGGGAAGATGTAGCGGTCGATGAAGCCGCCCTTCTTCGTCTTGTGGTTGTCAGGGTAGGTGATGCAGTGGTTGAGCATCAGCCCGCCCGGGCGCAGCTTGCCGGAGAGGAAATCGAAGTGGGCGGCGTAGTTGTCCACCCCGATGTGCTCCAACAGGCCGATGGAGGAAATGCCGTCGAAGTCCCCTTCCTCGACGTCGCGGTAGTCCAGGAAACGTACCTCGGCGAGGTCTTCGAGGCCCTCTTCCTTGATCCTCTCCTGCGCCCAGTCGGCCTGTTCCTTCGACAGGGTCACGCCCAGGGACTTCACGCCGCGGCGAGCCGCATAGCGGACCAGGCCGCCCCAACCGCAACCGATGTCCAGGTGCGTGTCGCCTTCCTTGAGCCGGAGCTTCTCGAAGACGAGGCGGTACTTGTTCTCCTGCGCCTCGTCTAAGGTGGCGTCCTCCGTGGGGTAATAGGCGCAGGTGTAAGTGACTTCCTTGCCCAGGAAAAGTTCGTAGAAGTCGTTGCCCACGTCGTAATGGTCGGAGATGACGTCCGCGTCGCGTTCCTTGGAGTGGCGGGTCAGCCCGTCGCGCAGGGTGCGCTCCAGCCAGCCCTGGCGCTCGACCTCGGGTACCGGCTGCACCTTGAGCGCGTCCAGGGCGCCGAGCGAGCGGTAGATCCGCACCAGGGTCGCCGGGTTCGGTGCCTGGAATTGGCCGTAGAGGTCGCGCAACGAGTCGAAGATTCCGTAGGGGTGGGCCAGGTGCTCGCCCTCGACCACGAGGCCGCCGGTCATCCAGGCGCGGGCCAGCCCCAAGTCGCCCGGGGCGGTGGCGATGTAGGCCAGGCCTTCGGGGCTGGTGAGCTGGACCCGGTACTTCGCGTCCTCCGGTCCCGTGGCGGAACCGTCGAAGGCTTCCCACCGGAACGGGTTGGGCGGAACGATCAGTTCATCGATTATTTCAGCGACGGTCATCGGCGTGAAAGCCATGGTTCGGCTCATCCTTTTCTGCTGGGCTCAGCGTCATATGTGTTGTTTAATAATGTGAATATTTTATGTCCGGGTCGGCGACCCCGCTTTAGACCCCGGTCACCGTCTTGTCGTAGAGGCCCGGGAAACGCCCGTGCGGGTCGTAGACCTTCTTCAGCTCATCCGGCAGGTCGCCGCCGTAGAGCCCCTCGA
This sequence comes from Corynebacterium maris DSM 45190, assembly GCF_000442645.1. Taxonomy (NCBI): domain Bacteria; kingdom Bacillati; phylum Actinomycetota; class Actinomycetes; order Mycobacteriales; family Corynebacteriaceae; genus Corynebacterium; species Corynebacterium maris. The sequence goes on along the minus strand of NC_021915.1, from coordinate 575,396 downwards.
ACTGCTCGCGGGTGTAGAACGCCTCGGAGTACAGCGACTTGTGCCCGCCGAGCTCGTGGACCTTCGACTCGATCACCTTGTTGAAGGCCCCCGGTTCCGCGTCCTCGCTGACGTGGTCACCCGGCACGGCGGACCAGAATCCGACGTTGATCCAGGTGGTGTTCGGCGTCAACGGGTACAGCGGCCACGGCGAGGACTCCTCCCCGAGGACCTCACCGCGACCGCCGAGCGAGGCGTCGTCGTGTCGCAGGCGGATCGGGCACAGCCACATCGGCTGGATGTCGCAGGCGGAGAAGAACCACTCCAGCCACTCGGTGAGCTTGTCGGCGGTGACCTCGATGTCCTGGACCACGCGCTCGCGGTGCGGTTCACCCTTGCGTTTGGTGGTCAGGTTGTGTTCGACGTCGTATTTGCGGTCGACGCCGATCAACTTCCAGTAAAAGGACGAGCGCAGCAGGTCGCGCGGCCACAGTTTGCGGACCTCCGGGATCTGGGCGCCGAAGGCCCGGGAGCACCAGAACCAGTCGACGTCCCAGCGCCAGATGTAGTCGCGGACGGTGAGCCGGTCGTACTTGACGCCCTCCGGGTGCTGGATGGCCCGGTAATAGATGTGCTCGCGGGTGTAGTCGCTGACCGGGCCTTCTTTCTCCGATTGGGTGGCCAGGATCAGGTACAGCTCATCGGTGGAAAACGCCACGCCGTCCAGGCCGTGGACCGGCACGCCGTCGTACTCCTGCCGTTCGGCGATTTCGCTGAGCTCCTGCGCGTAGGTCTGCGGGTCGTGGTAGCGCACGTAGCGCAGCTCCATGAACGGGGCGATCTCCTCCAGCTCGATCTTCAGGCGCACCGCGTAACCGAGGGAGCCGTAGGAGTTGGGGAAACCGCGGAACAAGTCCACGTTGTGCTCCGCAGAGGCGGTGACGATCTCACCGGTGCCGGTGAGCACGTCCATCTCCAGGACGGATTCGTGGGGCAGGCCGTTACGAAAAGACGTGGATTCCACGCCCATGCCGGTGACCGCCCCGCCGAGGGTGATGGTCTTCAGCTGGGGCACCACAAACGGCGCCAGCCCGTGCGGAAGGCAAGCGTCGACGAGGTCTTCGTAGGTGCACATGCCCTGCACGTCGGCGGTCTTGTTGACCGGGTCGATCGCGATGACCCCGCCCAGCCCGGACACGTCCAGCCCCGGCACGTTCGAGTCCTGGCGGCCGCGGAACAGGTTCGACGTCTTTTTCGCCAGCCTCACCCGCTCCCCCGCGGGGACGGCGTCGAAACTGCTGCGCAGCGCCGCGACGGCCTTGTCGTGTTCAAACCACCCCACCGGTTGAACTTCCTGGTAATCGAGCCCGCGACCTGGCACGACAGAGCCCAAACCGTCTGACAATGCACCCAATGTGTTCAACGCCATATTCTTCAAACTCATGAAATACCACCTTAACTAAAACTCCGGACCCCCGCTCTCCGTGCCTGTCCCCGGGAATCACGGCGTTCCGGCGCCACCTCAATACGTCGCCTGCGCCGCCGCCTCCCTGCTCAGCGCGGATCCTTCCGGCAACAGCCGCACGACCTCCCACGGGGCGTCCGCCGGCTCCGGCGTCCCCAAGGACGTGAGCGCCTCCGGCTCCGGCACCTCGTGGCGTCGCCCCACCCCGGAGATCACCTGCAGCCCGTGCCCGGTGTCCACCGCGAAGGCGCCGCCGGGCGGCCCGTCGAAACGATCCGCCACCGCGTCTCCGGCCAGCTCCACCCCGCCCGGTTCCGCAGGGGCGGTCACCGCCGCACCGGACTCATCCGCGCACACCGCCCGCTCCGCCGGGTCCACCCACCCGGGCGCCACGCGCGGCAACGACGTCGCCTCCCCTTCATGGGTGGGGTAGTCGGCGAGCTCAGCGCGGTCGATCTCAGTTTCCGGGGCGCCCGCGTCGGCGAGGATCCCGGCCTGGACGTCGGTCAGCGGAGCGACCGCCGAGTCGATCAACGCCCAGGACCCCGCCTCTGAACCGGTATGCAGCAGGTGGGGCAACGGGTCGGGCAGGCGCCAGGCCGGCTGTTCGGCCACCGCGCTGAGCACCTCCCCGGGCACGTCGACGGCCGGCGTCGCCGCGTCGACGCCCAGGCCGCGGCGCAGCACCCTGCCCTCCGGGCTGTCCGCGGCAGGCAACTCCCGACGCCCGTCGGCGGTGAGCACCCAGTCGCGGTCCGCCGTCGGCACGAACACGGCGTCTTCCCCCAGCTGCGTGGCGCCCGCCCCGGCGCGCACGACCACCTCACCGGTCTCCGCGACCCAGCAGGCGGACCACCGCCGTGGCGCCTGGTCTGCGATCAGGCTGGGGGCGTCGGGCACCCCCACGGGGCTGCCGTGCGGGCTGGCGGCCAGGTATTCGGCCCCGATCGAGGCCGGGTCAGCGGGTTCGCCCGCGATCAGTCGCGCGGACGCCAGATTGGCCACGGGGTGGAGTCGATCGTCGACGCGCACGTAGAGGCCGCCGGCGTCGTCGGCGACGATCGCCGCCTCCCCCGGATCCGGGTTCGGGCTCGCCCAGGCCATGAGTCCCGCGCCCAGGCCGACGAGGACCGTGGCGATGAATCCGAACAGCAGCGCGCGCGAACGGGTGCCCAGCGGGTCGTGGATCATCCGGATGTCCCCGAAGACCAGGCCGTGTTCGACGCGGCGGCGCAGAAAACGGTGCCCTGAGACCTGCGCTTTCGTGGTCGGCAACAGCGTCGGTGACGTGTTCTTCTCCCGCACAGCAATCCCCCCGGATGCGTCGCAACGGTCCGCGCGCCCCAGCCTCCCCGAGTGGGCGCGCGGTGATCGACGTTCAGCTTAAGCAGGGGGCGGTGGTCCGGCAACCGCAGCGAGCTCGTCCGCCGTGGCGGGCAGCGGGTCCGGGGACTGTCCCGGCGCGGTGAGCTCCGCGAGCTCCTCCTCGGTGAAGGCGTCGTCGACCGCGAAGATCGCCACCAGCCCGTCCTTGTACACCGGCGTGATCCCGTCGCTGGCCCAGAGCCCGTGCATGAGTTCCCAGCGGGGTTTCTGGAACGCCCAGAACGGCCACGGCGACACGTAGTAGTAGTTCACGCCGAGGTCTTCCACCGCCTGGTCGATGGGGTTGGCCGCGTCTTCGCGGTAGCGGACGCCCTCGCCCAGCAGGGGGCCGTGCCAGTAGGTGCTCGCGGTGTCGGAGTCGCGGGTGACCCGCGGCCACTCATAGTGACGGTAGAGGGAGGGCAGGGAGTTGTAGGCGTACATCCACCCCATGCCTTCCGCGGCTTCACCGGCGATCAGGCCGTCGTAGGCGCCGGGTTGTTCGGCGAGCCAATCCCAGGCTCGGCGGTCGGCGGCGCTGACCATGCGCGTGGAATCGAAGGAGGCCATGAAGGCCGCCTCTGCGCCGCGGCCGGAGGTGTCGGCGACGTAGACGGCCGCGCCCCACCCGGCGGGGATCGCCAGAATCACCGAGGCGAACGCGGATCCGACCCGCCACCGCCCCGCGTGCGCCGTGGCGAAGCGTTCCATCGGGGCGAAGGTCAGCAGGCGGATCGCCGCGGCGACGCCCACGCCGGCGGCCGCGACGGTGAACAGGGCGACCGGCATGACCAGACGGTGGGCCGTCGCGTAGTGCAGTCCGCCGATCAGATCGAGGACGCCGGCGCCGGGGACGTCGAAAGGCCGCAGGGCGTGGGCCGTCAGCCACACGCTCAGCAGGTAGAAGGCCGGCGCCCACAGGTTGCGGCGCCACAGAATCAGGGCCGCCGCGCCGAAGCCGGCGACCCACAGCAGCAGGGTGGGGTCGACGTCGGAGAAGAAGTCGCCGACGTGGCGGGTGTCCATGGTGACGGCCTTGACCCACGATTCAGTGCGGGTGACGTCTTCGGTGGCGTCCCAGGCGGTGACCTCTTCCGCCTGTTCCGTGCCGGACAGCAGTTGCGGCAGCAGCAGCAGCGTGCCCGCCAAACCGGCGCCGGCCAGCAGGCCCAGGTCCCGAAGTCGGGTGGTGACGGCGCCGCGGCGGGTGGCCGCCGGGCGGGCCGGGCGGATCAGCAGTCGTAGCAGCCACCACAGGCCGAGCCCCAGCACCACGATCGTCGCGGCGGAGGGGTGCAGCTGCGTCAGCCCCGCCAAGGACAGCGCCGCGGCGGGGGCGGCCAGGGGCCGGTACGGCACCAGCATGAACAGCGCCAGAACGATGCCGGAGACGGACACCGCCGCGAGGTAGGGCCAGGCGCCGACGTACTGGCCGATCCAGTACAGCACCGGCGAACCCACCACCAGGATCGCGGCGACGCCCGCGGCGATCTGGGCGGTCAGGCCGCGGTTGCCGAGCATCTTCCACGCGATCAGCGCCACGGAAAGCGGCAGGCCGAGAGACGGCACCACGATGGTGGTGAGGTTGACCGCCTCAGTCGGGCTGACGCCGGCGAGCTCCACGAGCAGCCCCGCGGCGGAGTGGAAGGCCGCCGGGTAGTACAGCGGGTCCCCGGTCTCCAGGTTCCGAAGCTCGCCCATCCGGGTCGGGGACGCGACGCCTTCGTCGGCGATCCAGCGCACCATGTTGGCGTGCCACTGCACGTCCCAGCCCTGGAAGACGCTGTCGACGCCGTGGGGCCCCGTTTTCAGCCAGTCCAGGCTGCGGGAGATCAGCAACCAGGCGCCGGTGGCCACGCCTGCGGCGGGCAGAATCCACACCGGGTCCAGGAAGGTGCCGGTGCTCCACGCCCGCCAGGTGCGGGCGGGGCGGGCGGGCGGCGGGCCCGTGGATCCGTCGACGGGGACGGCTTGTCGACGCCCGCGCCCGAGCGTCCATGCGCCGATGCGCCAGATGGCCGCGATGATCACCGTCACCAACCAGACGACGAGCATCGAGGAAAACGTGAAGGGCACCGGCGTCTCTCCGAGCGCCCAGCCCGCCAGTCCATAGACGCTGAAGGTCAGCGGCAGCGCCGCCGCGACCGCCCAGGGGCCTTTGAGGCCGGAGACCCAGCCCAACACCGCGCCCGGAACCGTCGCCAACGCGATGGCCGTCCAGACCGCTGCGGCGACATCCATGCGTCTTTAACTCCCCGTGGTAAGTGATCTGCCGATTGAACGTCGTTAGTCTAGCGGTTCCCGCGCCGATCCCGGGTCACCGCCGCCCGGGCCGCCAACTCGTCTGCCCCGGGATAATCGACCCCCGTCAAGCTCAGCCCGCGGGCGGGCGCGACCGGGATGATCGACGAGCGGTGTTCCTGCGCCAGCAACACGTCGATGAGGCCCACGTCCCGCCGCCCCTCCCCCACCACGAGGCAGGCTCCGACCAGGGAACGGACCATCGACCAGCAGAAGGCGTCGGCCACGACGTGCGCCTCGTACAGGTTCGGCTCCTGTGGCGTGGACGCGTCCCGCCAAGAGAACTCCTGTAATTCCCGGATCGTCGTGGCGTGAGGGCGGGCCTTGCAAAACGCCGCGAAGTCGTGCAGGCCGACCAACGCGGTCGCGGCCTCCTGCATCAGTCCGAGATCCACCGGCTTGGGCCACACCGCGGTGTCGCGGACCCGGGTCGGCAGCGCTCCGGCCGGGTCCGTGGACAACCGGTAGACGTAATGGCGCCGCAGCGCGGAGAAGCGGGCGTCGAAGTCATCCGTGACTTCGGTGACCGCGCTGACCCGCACGTCCGCGGGCAGAAACCGCGCCAGCCGGCGCACCAGGCGCGACGGGTCGCCGTCGATGGAGCGCTGGTTCAGGCTCTCCCGCGGCACGTCCAGGTGCGCGACCTGCGCGGCGGCGTGGACCCCGGCGTCGGTGCGGCCGGCGACCGTCAGGCGGGCCTCGGTGCGCAGAATTTTGCTCAGCCCGTCCTCGAGCAAACCCTGCACGGTGCGCAGCTGCGGGTCTTTTTGCGCGGCCCAGCCGTGGAAGTCGGTGCCGTCGTAGGCGAGGTCCAGGCGCAGGCGAAGAATCTCGGCGTCGTTCATGATTGCTTCAGGTTACCGACGGGCTCAGCCGAGCCGCTCAGCGGCCCGGCGTACCGCGGCGTCGCGCTCCGCCCGGTCCGGATCCGCCCGGCGGGCGCGGCGGGGCTTCGTCCGGTCAGGTCGCAACTGGCCCGCGCCGAGGAAGACGACCCACACGGCGAGCACGTCGACGGCGATGCGCCCGTACAACCCGGGGGCGCCCTCGGGGTTAAACAACAGCAAGGCGGCGCCGCCCACGGACACGAGCAGCACCACGGCGGACGCCGCCGCCAGCGTCGGTCGCGTGTGCCGGAGGGTGACCGCCGCCGCGCTCACCGCCGCCCACACCGCGACGACGTAAACCACCGCGGCCGCGTCGTGCGGCCCCGGTTGCCGATCGGGAGGGAGCATCCCTACGACCGTCAGGGCGACGCCCGCCACGGACAGGGCGTAGCCCGCGAGCCGACGCAGCGCCAGACCGCCTGTGAGCAACAGTACGCCGCCGACGAGCAGCCCCAAGTTGAACCAGAGATGCCCCGGGCTGCAGACGAAGCGCGGGCCGAAGCCGTCCGCGACGGGGGCGCACACCGTGTGCCCGAGATCGCTGACGAGGTTGAACTGCAGTGAGTAGAACCACGAATCCCACAACAGCAGAGCGATGAACTGGCCGAGGAACACCACCGCGCTGGAGGCGATGAGCGTGATCCCGGCGAGGCGCTGACGTGACATGGGGTCCACGCTACCTCTGGAAAAGGGACACGCCCTGCCCCGGGGTGACCCGGGGCAGGGCGTGAGAAGGAGGCGGGAAGCCGCGGACTTACTTGTCCTGGGCGTCCTGCTCGGCCTCGGCGGCCTTCTCCTCTGCTTCGACGGTCTCGGCGGAGTCGTCGGCCGGCGCGCCGGCTTCGGCGGCGGGCTCGTCGGACTCGGTCGCGACCTCGGAGGCGTCTTCAGCAGGCTCGTTGTCCTTCTTGGAGACGTTCTCCTCGGCCGGGGCCTCGGCGTCGGTGTCGATCTCGGCGTCGGCCTCAGCCTGCTTGGAGGCTGCTGCGCGGGTGGCGCGGGCGGCCTCGGTGGAGACGGTCTCCTCCAGCACCAGCGAGATCTGGGACACCGGGGCGTTGTCGCCCGGGCGGTTCTCCAGCTTGATGATGCGGGTGTAGCCGCCTGCGCGGTTCTCGAACTTCGGTGCGAGCTCGTCGAACAGGTAGTTGACGACGTCCTTCTGCGGCAGGTGCTTCATCACCAGGCGGCGGTCGGCGACGGTGCCGGACTTGGCCTTGGTGATCAGCTTCTCCACGTACGGACGCAGGACCTTGGCCTTAGCGTCGGTGGTCTTGATCGCGCCGTGCTCCAGAAGCTGCGCAGTCATGTTGGACAGAATGCTCTTCTGGTGCTGCGGTGAGCCTCCGAGACGGGCACCCTTCTTCGGGGTAGGCATTGTGTTCTCCTCGTGTGCTGATGTGAGTTAGCTGCTTGGTGCTTTACTCGGAATCGTCTGCGTCCGGGTCAATGAACTCACCGGTCTCAGCGTCGTAGCCTTCGAGCTGCGAGGGATCGAAATCCTCCGGCGCGTCCTTCAGGGTCAGACCGTTCTGGGCGAGCTTGATCTTGACCTCGTTGATGGACTTCTGGCCGAAGTTGCGGATGTCCAGCAGGTCGGATTCGCTGCACTCGGCGAGCTCACCGACGGTGTGGATTTCCTGACGCTTCAGGCAGTTGTAGGAGCGCACCGACAGGTTCAGATCCTCGACCGGCATGCTGTATGCGGCGATGTACTCGGATTCCTGCGGGGACGGGCCGATCTCGATGCCCTCGGCGGCGGTGTTCAGCTCGCGTGCGAGGCCGAACAGTTCCACGAGGGTCTTGCCCGCCGACGCCACGGCGTCGCGGGCGGTCATCGAGTTCTTCGTCTCCACGTCGACGATCAGCTTGTCGAAGTCCGTGCGCTGTTCGACACGGGTGGCCTCGACCTTGTAGCTGACCTTCAGAACCGGGGAGTAGATCTGGTCGACCGGGATGCGGCCGATGTCGCCGGCGACGTTCGACGGTGCGGCCGGGACGTAGCCGCGGCCGCGCTCGACGACCAGCTCCATGTCCAGCTTGGCCTGCTCATTGAGGCTGGCGATGACGTGATCCGGGTTGTGGATCTCGACGCCGGCCGGCGGCTGAATGTCGCCGGCGGTGACCTGGCCCGGGCCTTCCTTGCTCACGTACATGACGACCGGCTCATCGGAGTCGGAGGACAGCACGAGGTCCTTGACGTTCAGGATGATCTCGGAGACGTCTTCCTTCACGCCGGAGATCGTGGTGAACTCGTGGAGCACACCCTCGATCTTCACGCTGGTGACGGCTGCGCCCGGAATGGACGACAGCAGGGTACGGCGCAGGGAGTTGCCGAGGGTGTAGCCGAAGCCCGGCTCGAGCGGCTCCATGATGAAGCGCGAACGGGACGAGTCGATGTATTCCTCGGTGAGCGTGGGACGCTGGGAAATGAGCATGGTTTTCTCCTTTGACGGCAACCGCTATTTGATGCCGAGTAGGAACTGCATGAATGAGTTGACGATTCCTGCCGGGAAGTGCCGGCAGAAGTGGTTTTACTTCGAGTAGAACTCGACGATGAGCTGCTCCTGCAGCGGAACGTCGATCTGAGCGCGCTCGGGCAGCTGGTGCACGAGGATGCGCAGGGTGGACGGCACGACCTGGAGCCAAGCCGGAACGACTGCGTCGAGCAGGTCGCCCTGAGCTTCCTCGAACCAGTTCATCTTCTTCGACCGGTCACGGACGTCGATGATGTCGTACTGGGAAACGCGGTGCGACGGGACGTTCGTCTTCTTGCCGTTGACGGTGAAGTGGCCGTGGGAGACCAGCTGACGCGCCTGACGGCGGGTCTTGGCCAGGCCGGCGCGGTAGACGACGTTGTCCAGGCGGGATTCCAGCAGGATCAGCAGGTTGTCGCCGGTCTTACCGGAGAGGCGGTTGGCCTCCTGGTAGTACAGACGGAACTGCTTCTCCATGATGCCGTAGGAGAAGCGGGCCTTCTGCTTCTCCTGCAGCTGGAGGAGGTACTCGGACTCCTTGATGCGAGCGCGGCCAGCCTGCCCCGGAGGGTACGGGCGACGCTCGAAGGACTGGTCGCCGCCGACGAGATCGACGCGGAGACGACGGGACTTACGGGTTGCGGGGCCGGTGTAACGAGCCATAGTGCTTTACCTTTCCTTATCCCTGTTAGACGCGACGACGCTTCGGCGGACGGCAGCCGTTGTGCGGCTGGGGCGTCACGTCCGAGATCGAGGACACCTCGAGGCCGGCGGCCTGGAGGGAGCGGATGGCGGTCTCACGGCCGGAGCCCGGACCCTTGACGTGGACGTCGACCTTCTTCATGCCGTGGTCCATGGCCTTGCGGGCGGCGTTTTCAGCGGCCATCTGCGCGGCGAACGGGGTGGACTTACGGGAGCCCTTGAACCCGACGTGGCCGGAGGAGGCCCAGGAGATCACGGCACCGGACGGGTCCGTGATGGACACGATGGTGTTGTTGAAGGTGGACTTGATGTACGCGTGGCCTTGGGCCACATTCTTCTTGACGACGCGACGGCGCGCGCCGGAACGACTCTTCGGAGGCATCTCTTACTTCTTCTTTCCTGCGATTGTCTTCTTCGGACCCTTACGCGTGCGGGCGTTGGTCTTGGTGCGCTGGCCACGGACGGGCAGGCCACGGCGGTGGCGCAGACCCTGGTAGGAGCCAATCTCAACCTTGCGGCGAATGTCGGCGGCGACCTCGCGACGGAGGTCGCCCTCGACCTTCCAGCTCGACTCGATGGCGTCGCGCAGCGCGGCAACCTGGTCGTCGGTAAGATCGTCGGTGCGCAGGTCGGCAGAAATGCCGGTCTTTTCGAGCAGCTCCGCGGAGCGTGCCGGACCGATGCCGTAAATGTACGTGAGTGCGATCTCCATGCGCTTATTGCGCGGGAGATCAACACCGGCTAGACGTGCCATGTGGCAGGTACCTTTCGGGTTGTTACGGTGGTTTTCTCCTCACCCGTCCCCGTCAACCGACGCTGTGCCCGGACCGAACCGGACGATGGGTCGTGTAAACACAGGGCTCCAGCCACCGTGGCCGGAGGTGCATGAGCCGCAGGAGCCGTCAGAGGACGGTTCCTGCGCGCTGGAGGGGGAGGAGGCGAATTGTTTACTTGTAGCGGTAGACGATGCGGCCGCGGGTCAGGTCGTAGGGAGACAGCTCCACGACGACCCGATCCTCCGGAAGGATACGGATGTAGTGCTGGCGCATCTTGCCACTGATGTGAGCGAGAACCTTGTGTCCATTGTCGAGCTCGACACGGAACATTGCATTGGGCAGGGGTTCGACGATGCGACCCTCGACCTCGATTGCGCCTTCCTTAGCCATATCCTCCGCATTCCCGACGCTGTCGGCCCCGAGCTTTCTCGAGGGTCTCCGAGCGTCAATCACTTCCACAGCTTGTGTTGATGCATGCTCTGCGCATACACCAATCCCCTACCCTACCCTCAGCCCTGCAATAGCGCAAAGAACCCGGTATCATACCGGGTTCTCGACGTGACGACGGGGCGGTGCTCTCGGGCACTAGTAGATGTGGACCGTGTCCCCGATGTGAACGTTGGCGAAGAGATGCGCCGCGTCCTGCTGGTTCAGGCGTACGCAGCCCGCCGAGGTGGTGGCCACGTTGCCCTGGTGGAAAGCGTGGCCGTTGTACGTGAAGTAAATGGCGTAGGGCATGGGCGCGTTGTTGAACTCCCAGGAGACCTCGTGGCGCACTTTCCGGTTGACCGGGAAGGAGCCGCGCGGGGTCTCCTGCCCGATGCCGCCGGAAGAAGACGGCACCGGCCCGTAACTGACCTCACCGTTTTCCTGCAACCAGGTGCGCTGGCCGTCCAGGTCGACGCAGACGTCCGCCGACCGCGGGCAGGAGCCGCGGTCGAAGACCGGGGCCGGGTCCGAGGCCCGGGCGAGGGCAGGCGTCGGACGGGCGGCCTGCGTGCGCTCGGCGACCAGGCCGGGGAACGCCATGTGGACCACGTCATCGACGATGCCGCGGACCTGCCCCGCCGCCGGGCCGGGCAACATTCCGGCCGTCTCGTGGACGGCGACGCGGGCGGCCCACGCCTGATCACGGACGTCCTGCTGGCTGACGCCCAACTGCGAGGACAGCTGCTCACCCTGCTCAGTGACGTCGGGGAGCCCCAGCTGCGAGGACAGCTGGGCGGAAGCGGACGCCGGCGCGATCAGCATCGTGGCCGCGGTGGCGAGGGAAGCGAGGACACCGGCGATCCGGCGGGAGCGGGAAACCATAGGTCGAAGTATAGGACACGCCTGCCGTTTGCCTATGGTTCCGGCGGAAAGTTTCTGTGGATTTTACTTTCTGGGGGTGAGGATCCGGGGGCCCTGCGCCGTGGCGGCGACGGTGTGCTCCCAGTGGGAGGAATAGGAGCCGTCCAGGGTGACCACGGTCCAGTCGTCGTCAAGCACCGCCGAGTCGACCTCCCCGCCGAGGGTGAGCATCGGTTCGATGGCCAGCACGCTGCCCTCCTGGATGATCGGGCCCCGGCCCGCCCGCCCTTCGTTCGCCAGGTAGGGGTCCTCGTGCATGGCGCGGCCGATGCCGTGTCCGCCGTAGCCGTCGACGATGCCCAGCGTCACGTCGAATTTCTGCTCCGCGGCACGCGTGGCCGTCTCCAGCGCATGCGAGACGTCCGTCAGCCGGGCGCCCGGAACCATCGCCTTGAGCCCTTCCAACAACACGAATTCGGTGGCCCGGTTGAACTTGTCCACGTCCTCGGAGATCTCATCGACGCCGAAAGACCAGGCAGAGTCGCCCACCCAGCCGTCGAGGATCGCGCCGCAGTCGATGGAAACCAGGTCGCCGTCCTCCAGCACCGTCTGCGCGTCCGGGATGCCGTGCACGATGACGTCGTTGACGGAAGCGCAGATGGACCCGGGGAAGCCGTGGTAGCCGAGGAAGGCGGGCGTGGCGCCGGCGTCGCGGATGACCTCCTCCGCGATGACGTCGAGGTCGAGCGTGCTCATGCCCGCGGTGGCCTGAGCCTTGATCTCCTGCAGCGTCCGGGCGACGATCTCGCCGGCGGCCTGCATCGCGTCGAGCTCGCCGGGGGTTTTCGCCGGGATCTTCTTGGTGCGCTTACGAAATGCCATAGCCTCAGATCCTACGCCCCCGGGCCGACAACACCGGCACCGCGTTCCCACGGGCGAATCCGCTGCGACTCGAAGAATTCCCACTGCTTGACCAGGTGTGCCTCCGTGTCCTTTCCCTGGGGGGCCGGTTGACCACGGACAGACCGCCCGACTCCCAGTCGGTGATCCCGAAAAGAAGCACCGGGCGGAACGGATCGCCGTGCGGCCCGACCAGCGTGCAGCCCCAGTCCCCCACCTGGTGGCGGACCAGCCCCTCGCCGTAGTACCACCCGAACTCGGTGACCGGGTCGTCCTTGGCGCTGAAGCAGTGGCGGCCCACGGCCAGGAAGTTCTCCCTTTCCCAGGCCGTTGCCGGGTCTAGCTCCAGGTCAGTCAGTAGCCGGTCGGTGGCGACGGCCGCCTGCCGCACGAATTGCAAGGTGGCCCGCTGGATGATTTCGGTGTGCATGAAGGACGTGGGACTCATACCGGCAGTATGCCCGGCCCGGGCCGATCATGCCCGGTAACGCGGACGACGGGCCGCCACCGGAAGGTGGGGCCCGTCGTGGGGGTGCGGCGGAGCGTGCGGGTTACTTACCCAGCGCGGCCATGACGCGGCCGTTGATCTCCTCGACGCCACCCTCGGCGTCGACGCTGACGATGGCGTCGCCGTAGTGGTCGATGAGCGGCTTGGTCTCGTCGTTGTAGACCTTGAGGCGGTTGCGGATGACCTCTTCGTTGTCGTCCTCGCGGCCGCGGGCTAGCATGCGCTCGACGACGACGTCGGTGGAAATCTCGAAGTTCAGGACGCCGTCCAGCGTCAATCCCTTCTCCTCGAGCAGCTCAGCCAGGATCTGGGCCTGCTCGACGGTGCGCGGGAAACCGTCCAGGAGGAAACCGGAACCGGCGTCCTCCTCCTCGAGGCGGGACTTGACCATGCGGGCGGTGACGTCGGTGGGGACGAGCTCGCCGGCGTCGATGTACTGCTTGGCTTCCACGCCGAGCGGAGTGCCTTCGCCGATGTTGGCGCGGAACAGGTCGCCGGTGGAAATGTGGGGGACGTTCAGCTTCTCCGCCAGGAGCAGGGCCTGAGTGCCCTTGCCGGCGCCGGGCGGGCCGAGGAGTACCAGTCGCATCATTTGAGCAGTCCTTCGTAGTTGCTTTGCAGGAGTTGGGATTCGATCTGCTTGACCGTGGTCAAGGCGACCGAAACCATGATCAGGATCGCGGTTCCGCCGAACGACGACAACGCCATCATGTCGCCCCCGACGCCCATGTCCAGCGCGATGTTCGGGAGAACCGCGATGACGCCGAGGTAGATCGCGCCGACGAACAGCAGGCGGTTCATCACGTACGCCAGGTACTGGGCGGTGGGACGTCCCGGACGGATGCCCGGGATGAATCCACCGTACTTCTTCATGTTCTCCGCCTGGTCGACCGGGTCGTACTGGACCGAGACGTAGAAATAGGCGAAGAAGATGATCAGCGCGAAGTAGAAGACGATGTACTGCCACGACGACGGGTCCATCAGGTTGGAGACCACGTTGCGCTGCCACCAGTTGTCCGCCGGGGTCGGGTTACCGGCGTTGACGATCTCGGTGAGCAACACCGGCACGTACATCAGCGAGGACGCGAAGATCACGGGGATCACGCCCGCCTGGTTGACCTTCAACGGCAGGTAGGTCGAGGACCCGCCGTATTGACGACGGCCGACCATGCGCTTGGCGTACTGCACCGGGATGCGACGCTGGCCCTGCTCGACGAAGACCACGCCGACGACCAGGACGATCGCGGAGGCCACGACGATGGCGAAGATCAGCCCGCCGGACTGCTGCAGGATGCTGGCGCCGTCGGTGGGGATACGCGTCGCGATGCCGGCGAAGATGAGCAGCGACATGCCGTTGCCCACGCCCTTCTCCGTGATGATCTCACCGAGCCACATGATGAAGATGGCGCCCGCGGTCATGATGGACACCATCATGATCAGGGTGCCGATGTCGTGGTCCGGGATCAACACCCGAATGCCCTGCCCCAGCAGCTGCTCGTTCGCGGCCAGCGCCACGATGCCCGAGGACTGCAGCAGCGCCAGCGCCAAAGTGAGATAGCGGGTGTACTGGGTCATCTTCGTCTGACCCGACTGCCCCTCCTTCTTCAGCTCCTCGAAGCGTGGAATGACCACCGTGAGCAATTGCACGATGATCGAGGCGGTGATGTACGGCATGATGCCGATCGCGAAGATGGACAACTGCAACAGCGCCCCGCCCGAGAACAAGTTGATCACCGAGAATACGCCGGCGCCCTCCTCGGTGAGCGTCTCCAATCGACCTGCGATTGCGGCGTAGTCCACACCCGGGGTCGGGATTTGGGCGCCGACGCGGTAGAGAATGATCAACGCGATGGTGATCAGTATCTTTTTCCGCAGGTCGACGTCCTTAAATGCCTGAATAATGGCGGACACGAAGCCTCCTGGCCTTGCTCCCCCTCCATAACGACAGGTCGGGGAGAAAGGGAATTGACACGACTGACTCGATCATCTTAGCAGCGCCGGGGGCCACCAGTGCAGTCGCCGTGGCCAAAGGCGGCCGCAAGACGAAGCGCCCCCGCACCATGACGGTGCGGGGGCGCTTCAGAGCTGGACTGCTCATCGCCTCAGGACATTATGCCCGGGTGACGGAGCCTCCGGCTGCCTCGATCTTCTCGACCGCGGACTTGGAGAACTTGGTGGCGGTGACGTTCAGCTTCGCGCTGAGCTCACCGTTGCCCAAGACCTTGACCGGCTGGTTGGCGCGGACCAGGCCAGCGGAGACGATGTCGGCGACAGCCACGTCTCCACCGTTCGGGAAAGCCTTCTCCAGGTCAGAGACGTTGACGACCTGGTAGATGACCTTGTTCGGGTTCTTGAAGCCACGCAGCTTCGGCAGACGCATCTGCAGCGGCATCTGGCCGCCCTCGAAGGTAGCCGCCACCTTGTTGCGCGCCTTGGTGCCCTTGGTGCCGCGGCCGGCGGTCTTGCCGCCCTTGCCGGCTTCACCACGGCCGACGCGGTGCTTCGGCTTGTTGGCGCCCTTGGACGGGCGCAGATCGTGGAGCTTGATGATCTCGCTCATGTTTCCTACTCCCCTGCCACTTCTTCGACCGTGATCAGGTGGCGGACAACGTGGATCTGGCCACGGGTGGCCGCGTTATCCTGCTTGATCACGGACTGGCGGATCTTCTTCAGGCCGAGGGCCCGAAGGTTTGCACGGGTCTGCGGCTTTTCGCCGATGAAACCCTTATCGAGTGTGATCTTCAGTGCCATGGGTTACGCCTCCTGACCTGCGCGGGCGCGCAGCATGTGAGCCGGCGCGACCTCTTCGACGGACTTGCCGCGACGAGCCGCGACCTCCTCCGGGCGAACCAGCTGCTTCAGGCCGTCCACGGTGGCGTGGATGACGTTGATGGCGTTGTCGGAGCCCAGGGACTTGGACAGGATGTCCTGCATGCCCGCGCACTCCAGCACCGGGCGGACTGCGCCGCCGGCGATGACGCCGGTACCCGGGGCAGCCGGACGCATCATGACGATGCCTGCGGCGGCCTCACCCTGCACCGGGTGCGGGATGGTGCCGTTGATCATCGGCACGCGGAAGAAGTTCTTGCGAGCCTCTTCTGCGCCCTTCTGGATGGCGGCAGGGACCTCGCGGGCCTTGCCGTAGCCGACGCCGACCATGCCTTCACCGTCGCCGACGACGACGAGTGCGGTGAAGGACATGTTGCGGCCGCCCTTGACGGTCTTGGCCACGCGGTTGATGGACACGACGCGCTCGATGTACTTGTCGCGCTCGTTGTCCTGACGACGGTTGTCGCGGCCGCGGCCACGGCCACCGCCGCGGTTGTCGTTCTTGTTCTTGTTCTGATCGTCGGCGGATCGTCCGCCGTCACGCCGTTCACGTCCCGGCATTACGCAATCCTTCCGTTGATGTTCACGTTGTTGTTAGCCATTAGAACTTCAGACCACCTTCACGAGCGGCGTCAGCCAGGGAGGCGACGCGGCCGTGGTACTTGTAGCCTGCGCGGTCGAAGAGGACCTGCTCGACGCCGGCGGCCTTGGCACGCTGTGCGATGAGCTCGCCCACCTTGGCGCCCTTGGCCTTCTTGTCGCCCTCGACGGAGCGCACGTCCGCCTCCATGGTGGAGGCAGAGGCCAGGGTGTGGCCGGCCAGATCGTCGATGATCTGGGCGGTCATGTGGCGGGAGCTGCGGTGGACGACGAGACGCGGGGTCTCCGGGGTGCCACGCAGGGTCTTGCGGATGCGGAAGTGACGGCGCTGACGTGCTTCGCGGCGACGCGTAGCGATGTCCTTGCCGATCGGCTGACGCTTGTTGTTTTCTGCGGTATTGCTCATTGCTTACTTACCCGTCTTTCCGACCTTGCGGCGGATCTGCTCACCCTCGTAGCGAATGCCCTTACCCTTGTAAGGATCATCCTTGCGCAGACGACGGATGTTAGCGGCGATCTGCCCGACCTGCTGCTTGTCAATACCCGTGATGGAGAACTTCGTGTTGCCGTCGACCGCGAAGGTGACGAATTCCGGAGCCTCGATCAGGATCGGGTGGGAGTAGCCCAAGGCGAACTCGAGGTTCTTGCCCTTGAGCTGAACGCGGTAGCCGACGCCGAAGATCTCCATATTGATGGTGTATCCCTCGGTCACGCCGACAACCATGTTGTTGACGAGCGAGCGGGACAGACCGTGCAGCGAGCGGTTCTTGCGGTGGTCGTCCGGGCGGGCGACGACGAGCTCGTCTTCCGCGACGGAAGCGGTGATCGGCTCCGGAAGATCGATGTTCAGGGTGCCCTTAGGCCCCTTGACCTCGATGTTCTGGCCGTTGATCTTGGTTTCGACGCCCTTCGGGAGAGCGATCGGTGCATTACCGATACGAGACATTGTTCACTTCCCCCTTTACCAGACGTAGGCGAGGACTTCTCCGCCTACACCCTTCTCGTTGGCCGTGCGGTCAGTCAGCAGACCCTGGGACGTGGAAATGATGGCGACGCCCAGGCCACCGAGGACCTGGGGAAGCTCGGTGGACTTGGCGTAGACGCGCAGGCCCGGCTTGGACACGCGGGTCAGACCTGCGATGGAGGTCTGACGGGACGGGCCGTACTTGAGCTCGAGGGAGAGAGTCTTGCCGACTCGTGCGTCCTCGACCTTGTAGTCGGCGATGTAGCCTTCCTGCTTCAGGATCTCGGCGATGTTCGCCTTGAGCTTGGAGGAGGGCATCGCGACGACATCGTGGTGCGCGTGGTTCGCATTGCGAATACGCGACAGCATGTCGGCGATCGGATCTGTCATGGTCATTGTGAGGTGACCGTTACCTTTCTTATTGCGGTTCCCTGGCCCACCGAAAACGATCTCCGGGCACTAAGGGGCTACTGCACGCGGTCGCAGGCCCAATGACCTGCGGCGCTCGCCGCCTCTGCATATCCCGGTCCGCTCAAGTGGCGGGGGGCCTACAACAAAGTTGGATGGAAAAATACGTGGACGATGATAGTCCAGCGGCCAACCTTACACGCCGAGACCTGCTGAAACAAAATTTTTGGCACGATCAACATTCATCCTCCCAGCGACCCCTCCCCCGCCCCGCCAGCGTCGGGTGGGGGTTGGATGCGGGGAATAAACGCCGTGGCCACAGCGTTGAGAGGAAAAGTACGACGAGATTAGGATGGGTGGCGACCACCTCGGACGAGTTTCCCCGCGAAAGGGCTAGCGATGAGCGACAAAAAGAACACCGACGCTGAGATCACCTCAGCCCACGCCTGGCTGGAAGCGGTGTCCGCGGAATTCGACGCCGACCCCCAGTTCATCCGCTCCCTGACCCGGGAATTGCTCGACCTGACCAAGCACGTCGCGCACGGCCCCTCCCGCCCGGCCGCCCCGCTCACCGCCTTTCTCGTCGGCGTCGCGGCCGGCAAGAAATTAAGTGGCGAGGAAAGCACGGAAGAAGCGGCGACCGCGACCCGAGAAAAGATCGACGCGGTGGAGGCGCTGCTCACCCGCTACCAGGGCGGCGCGCACCGAACCAACGAGGAGCAGAATTCTTAAATGAGCCGAATCTCCCAGAGCTACCCGGTCACCAAGGTCACCTTCGACGACGGCGTCGAGGGCGACTACACCGTGGACACCCGCGGCGACATGGTCAGCGTGGAGGAACCGTTGGAGCTGCGCGTCAACGGCACGACCATCACCACCACGATGCGCACCCCGGGCAATGACCTGGAACTGGTGCACGGCTTCCTGCACGCGGAGGGCCACATCGTCGAGGCCGGCCAGATCGACAACGCCCGCTACTGCGGCGGTGCGACCGGCCCGAACGGCGAAAACACCTACAACCTCATCGAGGCCGAACTGTCCCGCGACGTCCTGCCGCTGAGCCTGGACTCCATCCGGCTGACCACGACGACGTCCGCCTGCGGGGTCTGCGGTTCGACCTCCATCGATTCGATCATGGACAAACGCCGCCACCCCCTCACGCCGGTACGGCTCGACCCCCGCGTGATCGTCTCCCTGCCGGAGAAGCTGCGGGCGCAGCAGAAGCAGTTCCGGCGCACCGGCGGCATCCACGCCGCGGGCGCCTTCACCCTCGACGGCGAGCCCATCGTCGTGCGTGAAGACGTCGGCCGCCACAACGCCGCCGACAAGGTCATCGGCCACCTGCTGATGAACGACATGCTGCCGGCGGAGGACGTCATCCTCGTCATGAGCTCCCGCGCTTCCTTCGAGCTGGTGCAGAAAGCCGTCATGGCCGGCATCCCTGCCCTGGTGGCTGTCTCCGCCGCCTCTTCCCTGGCCGTGGACCTGGCCCGGGAAACGGGCATGAGCCTGACCGGCTTCACCCGGGAGAACCGTTTCAACCTCTACTCTGGGGAGCTGGCGGAGAAGGCTGCCGCCGAGCAAAGTAGCGAGGCGGCCTCCCGAAGCTAGCCCCACGACACCGGAAGCCCCGGAGAAGCAGAGGTACCCGATCATGTCCGACGCCCCGCTCGAGCAGATTTTCACCGAGCTCGACGCCACCCGCACCGAGCGCGAGCAGCTTTATGTGCACCTCCACCAGAACCCGGAGCTCTCCCTCCAAGAGCACGCCACCGCGACCGCGCTGCAGGACGCCCTCACCGCGGAAGGTATTGAGGTCGCCCGGATCGGGGCCACCGGGCTGGTCGCCACTCTGGTCAACGGGGAGGGCCCCACCGTGGCGATGCGCGGCGACATCGACGCGCTGCCCGTCAAAGAGGAATCCGGCAAGGAATACGCTTCCACGGCCACCCAGGTCGATGAGCACACCGGCGTGGAGGTTCCGGTCTCACACGCGTGCGGACACGACTTTCACGCCGCCTGCCTGGTCGGCGCGCTGATCGCGTTGCACCGGCGCCGCGAGCACTGGTCCGGGATCTTCGTGGGCGTCTTCCAGCCCGCCGAGGAAATCGCGGCGGGCGCCCAGGACATGCTCGACCACGGGCTCGCCGAGGCGATGCCGACGCCGGACGTCTATCTCGGCCAGCACGTGCTGTCGTCGCTGCCGGGAGGGCACGTCGGTGCCACCGCCGGCCCGGTGCTCTCGTCCGGCGCCTCCCTCAAAGTCACCGTCCACGGCAAGGGGTCGCACGGTTCGATGCCGGAGCTGGGCGTAGACCCGGTGGTGTTGGCCTCCTCCATCGTGATGCGGCTGCAGACGATCGTCGCCCGGGAAATTCCGGCCGGAGCCACCGCCGTGGTCACCGTCGGCTCCCTGCAAGCGGGCATGAAGTCCAACATCATCCCGGATTCCGCGGAGCTGCTCATCAACACCCGCGCCTACGACGAGGACGTGCACGAGCACGTGCACGCCGCCATCGAGCGCATCGTGCGCTCGGAATGCGACGGCGCCCGCAGCCCCCGCGAGCCGGAATTCGAGTACTACGACGTCTACCCGTTGACGAACAACGACGAGGCCGCGACGAAGCGGGTCCGCGGGGCCTTCGACGAGTTCTTCGGCGACGCCTCCACGGACCTGGCGCCGGTGCCGGCCTCCGAGGACTTCTCCGTCATCCCGGATGCGCTCGGCGTGCCGTACGTGTACTGGGGCGTCGGCGGTTTCGCCGATCAGGCCAACGCCCCCGGCAACCACAACCCGGCTTTCGCCCCCGACCTGCAGCCGACGCTGGACGTCGGCACGCAGGCGATCATCACGGCCGCCTCCCCGTGGCTCCTTGCGCAGGAATAACGCGACAAACCCCACGACACGAAAATGCCCCGGGCATCAGACATGATGTCCCGGGGCGTGATTTTTCTGCACGTGCAGAAAAGTGCGGGTGTTAGTCGCGGTACACGTCGTTGCCCTTGTTCAGCCAGGCGTAGACGCCGCCCATGAGCAGGCCGCCGCCGACGAAGTTGCCCAACCAGACCATCAGCCAGTTCAGAGAGACCGCGCCGAGGGTGAAGTTGTCCGGCAGCAGCGCCGGATCGAAGCCCGCGGCGAAGAAGTTGACGGTCATCAGCGAGAAGTTGGCGATGATGTGCTCGAGTCCCAGGCCGACGAAGATCGCGATGATCGGGACGATGACGAAGAACTTGGACACGAAGTCCTTGGCGTAGAGCGCACCGACGATGGCCATGTTGACCACGAAGTTCGCGGCGATGCCTTCGACGAAAGCCTGCCACGGCCCCTTGTTCAGCTTGCCTTCGCTCAGCGTGGAGATCAGGTGGGTGGTGTCGAAGCCGTTGAACTTCGCGGAGTAGCCCAGGATCGCAGCGATGGCGATCGCGCCGAGAAGGTTGAGCACCGTGCTGACAAACACGAACCAGACGCCCTTGCCCCAGCCAATCTGCTTGGTCGTGGCGCCGTAGCTGGCGAACATCATGTTGCCGGTCGCCAGCTCCGCGTTCAGGATGACGATACTGAACAGACCCAGACCGAACAGAGACGCGAAGACCAACGCCCCCAGCCCGTGGCCCGGAGCCATCGACTCCGCAGTCTGTCCGGCGACCGCCGCGAAAGCGGTGCCCAGCGTCAGATACACGCCCGCCAGGATCCCCCTGACCGCAAAACGCGCGAAATCGGTGTCCATGCTGGTGATCTTCTTGTTCACCGCGCCATGGGCTATGTCGTTGAGAGCCATGCCTTTTCCTGTCCTACTCAAAAATTGTTGATGACACTATTCCACCACACACGGATGGCTTTCCATACTTCAAAGAACACCGAGTTTTCAGCTTTTCATGCGTATTTTGCAAACCGCACATCAATTTATCCGAAAGATCGACCCCTTTCTGGCCGGCTCGGCGCACGACCCTTTCCACGCCGCCGCCGATGCTCCCCGAAAGGACGAAATCCCCTCGCCCCGCCTGTCGGCGGAAACGAGGGGATCATCGCGGAGCAAGGGCCCGGGCTACCGGGTCGCCCTACTTCTTGAAGGGGAAGCCCAGCTCCTTGAGCAGGGCGCGACCTTCATCGTTGTTGGTGGCGGACGTCACGACGGTGATGTCCATGCCGCGCGGACGGTCAACCTTGTCCACATCGATCTCGTAGAACATGGTCTGTTCGGTGAGGCCGAAGGTGTAGTTGCCGTGGCCGTCGAACTGCTGGTCCGACAGGCCGCGGAAGTCGCGGATTCGCGGCAGGGCCACGGTCAGCAGACGGTCCAGGAACTCCCACATGCGGTCGCCGCGGAGGGTGACCTTCGCGCCGATCGGCATGCCTTCGCGCAGCTTGAAGTTCGCGATGGACTGCTTGGCGCGACGCAGCTGCGGCTTCTGGCCCGTGATCAGAGACAGGTCCTCGAGTGCGCCGTTGATGGCCTTGGAGTCACGTGCGGCTTCGCCGACGCCCATGTTGACGACGATCTTCTCGACGCCCGGGATCTGCATGACGTTGTCGTAGCTGAACTCGGTGTTGAGCTTCTCGCGGATTTCTTCGCGGTAGCGGTTCTTCAGACGCGGGGTGTACTTCTCGCTCATGCTTAGATGTCCTTCCCGTTGCGCTTGGAGATACGGACCTTCTTGCCGTTCTCGTCGAAACGGTAACCGATACGGGTCGGGTTTCCGTCGGAATCCAGAACCGCCACGTTGGACACGTGGATCGGGGCTTCCTGGGTCACGATGCCACCGGAGGAGGCACCACGCTCACCTGCCGAGTCGGCGGTGTGCTTTTTGATGCGGTTGACGCCCTCGACCAGGACCTTGTCGCGTGCCGGGTAGGCCTCGATGACCTTGCCCTGTGCGCCCTTGTCCGGGCCCGAGATGACGACGACCATGTCGCCCTTATGGATCTTCATGGTGCTAGATCACCTCCGGTGCGAGAGAAACAATCTTCATGAACTTCTTGTCGCGCAGCTCGCGGGCAACGGGGCCGAAGATGCGGGTGCCGCGCGGCTCGGTGTCAGCCTTGAGGATGACGGCGGCGTTCTCGTCGAAGGAAATGTAGGAGCCGTCCGGACGACGGGTCTCCTTCTTCGCACGGACGATGACGGCCTTGACGATCTCACCGGACTTGACGTTGCCGCCCGGGGTGGCTTCCTTGACGCTGGCCACGATGGTGTCACCGATGCCAGCGAAGCGTCGGACAGAACCGCCGAGGACGCGGAGGCACATGATTTCACGTGCACCCGTGTTATCGGCGACCTTGAGACGCGATTCTTGCTGAATCACAGTAGGGTCTCCTTGACCTGGATACGTGTGCGCCAGATTTCCGGCCTGAACGCACGTGGTCTTAGCTTGCACTGCCTGGGCTTATCGACGAACACGCACAAGCATGTCGAAGGGTCTCGGCCCGTGGTTCGGAACGCACCGAGCGGGCCGACCAGCACAGACAACCCGTACATTAAACCACGTCGCCGGGGCCGTCTCCAAATTTCCCGTCGCCGTCGGTCGCCGCGCACTACCATCGCGAACATGAACCGAACCCTGGCTTGGGTGATGATCCTCGCGCAGTTGCTGGTCGCCGCATTCTTCCTCTTCACCCCGGTGCGGACGCCGCCCCTCAGCACCGGCCTTCTCATCGCCGCCGTCGTGGCCGCCGTCATCCAGGCGGCGGCCTCGTGGGCCCTGCCCGCCCGCTGGCCCCTGCTGCTCGGGGCCGTGTTGTCCACGGTGGGTTGGGGCAGCTGGGTTCTGGTGGCGCTGACCTCGGAGCCGAACGACCCGGTCATCAACATCACGGGACTGCTGGTGGCGTCCGGCCTGGTGACGTCAGCCGCCGCGATGCTCGGCCAGTGGGCCGGCGCCGCAGGCCGTCGCCCCCGGGCCTTCCTCTTCGCCGGCCTCTATCTGGCCGTCGTCGCCTTGGACTGGTTGAGCCTCGGCTTCCTGTCGTCCCTGCCGGTGGCGCTGATCAGCGGCTCGCTGCTGTCGGCGCTGCTCGGGACAGCGCTGGCGGGCTTTCACGTGGCCTACGTGCACCTTCTCCCGCGGATCGGTGCCCGGGCGGTGGCGTTGGCCGGCGGTTACCTCTCGCTGGCCGGGTACGCGCTGGTGGTTCCGGCCTCATTGGTCGCATTGCCTGGCCTCGTGCTGGTGGCCGTCGCCGCCGTGCTGTGGAGACGCCGAATCGTGTCCCCGGCTTAGTCCCCCGGATCCATCCCGACAGGAAGAAAGACCACAACCCCGGTCAACCTTGTCGGTTGACCGGGGTTGTAGTCACTCAGGCGTCGATAAGCGGGAAACGCTTACTTGGCCTTCTCCACGATCTCGACGAGACGGTGGTGCTTGTCCTTGGACAGCGGACGGGTCTCAGCGATGCGGACGCGGTCGCCGACGCCGGCGATGCCTTCCTCGTCGTGAGCCTTGACGCGGTTGTTGCGGCGCATGGTCTTGCCGTACAGCGCGTGCTGCTTGCGGCTTTCAATCTCGACGACGATGGTCTTGTCCATCTTGTCGGAGACGACCAGGCCCTGGATGACCTTGCGGGCACCGCGCTGCGGGGTTTCGTTGGTGTCAGTCACGTTTGCCTCACTCATTACTGATCAGCTCCCGGAACTGCGGACAGGCCCAGCTCGCGCTCGCGCAGCACGGTGTAAATGCGGGCGATGTCGCGCTTGACGGTGCCGATGCGGCGGTTGTTGGTCAGCTGGCCGGTGGCCAGCTGAAAACGAAGGTTGAAGAGCTCTTCCTTGGCCTCGGCCAGACGAGCGTTCAGATCCTCGTCACCGAGTTCGCGGAACTCGGCTGCGGGGGTACCGGCTGCCATTAGTACTGGTCCTCCTTCTTGATGATGCGGACCTTGCACGGCAGCTTCTGGGCTGCGCGGCGCAGAGCCTCGACGGCGGTTGCCTCGTCCGGGTAGCTCATCTCAAAGAGGATGCGGCCCGGCTTGACGTTGGCGACCCACTTCTCGACGGGGCCCTTGCCGGAACCCATACGCACGCCGAGCGGCTTCTGGGTCAGCGGACGGTCCGGGAAGATGTTGATCCACACCTTGCCACCACGCTTGACGTGGCGGTTGATGGCGATACGGGAAGCCTCGATCTGACGGTTGGTGACGTAGGCCGGCTCGAGAGCCTGGATGCCGTAGTCACCGAACATGATCTTGTTGCCGCCCTTGGAGATGCCCGAACGGGTCGGACGGTGCTGGCGACGGTACTTGACGCGCTTCGGGATAAGCATTGTTTCTTAACCCTCCTGCTTCTGCTGGGAGCGCTGACGACGCTGGCCGCCACGACGCGGGCGACGGTCACGGTCACCACGGCCACGGCCGCGCTCGGACGGTGCATTCAGTTCGGACTCGCGGACGCCGCCGACGACGTCGCCCTTGTAGATCCAGACCTTGACGCCGATGCGACCGAAGGTGGTGTGAGCCTCGGCGAGGCCGTAGTCGATCTCGGCACGCAGGGTGTGCAGCGGAACGCGACCCTCGTGGTAGCGCTCGACGCGGCCCATCTCGGCGCCGCCGAGACGACCGGAGCACACGACCTTGATGCCCTTGACCTGCGGCTGACGCATGGCCGACTGGATGGCCTTGCGCATTGCGCGGCGGAAGGCCACGCGGCCGACGAGCTGCTCGGCGATCGACTGCGCCACCAGGGTGGCGTTGGCGTCGATGTTCTTGACCTCGAGGATGTTCAGCGCGACCATCTTGCCGGTGAGCTTCTCGAGCTCGCGGCGGATGCGGTCGGCCTCCGAACCACGACGGCCGATGACGATGCCCGGGCGTGCGGTGTGGATGTCGACGCGGACACGGTCGCGGGTGCGCTCGATGACGATGTCGGCGATGCCGGCACGGTCGAAGCCCTTGGCGAAGAACTCGCGGATCTTGATGTCTTCCGCGACGTAGTCTGCGTAGTTGTTGTCGGCGTACCAGTGGGTCTTCCACTCGGAAGTGATGCCCAGACGGAGGCCGTGAGGATGAATCTTCTGGCCCATTACTTGGCCCCTTCCTGCTGGCTCTCGACGACCACGGTGATGTGGCTCGTGCGCTTGCGGATCTGGAAAGCACGACCCTGAGCGCGCGGCTGGAAGCGGCGCATGGTCGGTCCCTCGTCGACGTAAGCCTCGGAGATGACCAGGGTGCGGGCGTCCAGGCCGAAGTTGTTCTCTGCGTTGGCCGCTGCGGAGGCGACCACCTTGGCGACCGGCTCCGAAGCGCCCTGCGGGGCGTACTTCAGGATGGCCAGCGCCTCGGACACGGACTTGCCGCGGACGAGATCGACGACGCGGCGTGCCTTCATCGGAGACACGCGGACGAAGCGAGCGATCGCGCGTGCGTTGGTGATGGTTTCACTCATCGCTTATCGACGTCCCTTCTGGTCCCTGACGTGACCCTTGAAAGTCTTGGTGGGTGCGAATTCGCCCAGCTTGTGTCCGACCATGGACTCGTCGACGAACACCGGCACGTGCTTGCGACCGTCGTGGACGGCGAAGGTGTGGCCGATGAAATCGGGGAGAATGGTGGAACGGCGGGACCAGGTCTTGATGACCTGCTTGGTGTTGGCCTCGTTCTGAGCATCCACCTTGTTGAGGAGGTGCTCATCGACGAACGGGCCCTTCTTCAGGCTGCGTGGCATAGCGTCTTACCTCCTCTTAGCGCTTCTTGTTCGGGCGACGACGGCGCACGATCATGTTGTTCGAGTAACGGTTGGGGTTGCGGGTGCGGACTTCCTTCTTGCCCCACGGCGACACCGGGTGGCGGCCACCCGAGGTCTTGCCCTCGCCACCGCCGTGCGGGTGGTCGATCGGGTTCATGACCACACCACGCACGGAGGGCCTCCAGCCCTTCCAGCGCATGCGGCCGGCCTTGCCCCAACGGATGTTGATCTGGTCGGCGTTGCCGACCTCACCGACGGTCGCGCGGCAGTTGATGTCGACGCGGCGGATCTCGGAGGAGGGCATACGCAGGACTGCGTAGTTGCGCTCCTTGCCGAGCAGCTGGATCGACGCACCGGCGGAACGGGCGAGCTTGGCGCCTGCGCCCGGCTTCAGCTCCACGGCGTGGATGGTGGTACCGGTCGGGATGTTGCGCAGCGGCAGGTTGTTGCCGAGCTTGATGTCGGCGGTGGCGCCGGCCTCGAGCACCTGGCCCTGCTTCAGGCCCTTCGGGGCCACGATGTAGCGCTTCTCACCGTCGTAGTAGTGCAGCAACGCGATGTTGGCGGTGCGGTTCGGGTCGTACTCGATGTGAGCGACCTTCGCCAGGATGCCGTCCTTGTCGTTGCGACGGAAATCGATCTCGCGGTAGCGACGCTTGTGGCCGCCGCCGCGGTGACGGGTCGTGATGTGACCGTGGGTGTTACGGCCGCCGGTCTTGTGCAGCGGACGCAGCAGGCTCTTTTCCGGAGTGGAGCGGGTGATCTCCTGGAACTCGGAAACGGAGCTGGCACGGCGACCCGGAGTTGTCGGCTTGTACTTGCGAATAGCCATAATTCTTCCTTACTTTCGACCGCTTAGACGGCGGAGCCGCCGAAGATGTCGATGGAGCCGCTGCCTTCGCGGAGAGTCACGTAGGCGCGCTTGGTGTCCTTGCGCTTACCGAAACCGGTGCGGGTGCGCTTGCGCTTGCCCTCGCGGTTGGCGGTGTTCACGCTGGAGACCTTGACGCCGAAGATCTCTTCGATGGCGATCTTGATCTGGGTCTTGTTGGAATCCGGGGAGACGTAGAACGTGTAGACGTCCTGCTCCATCAGTCCGTAGGACTTCTCGGAGACGACCGGCGCGAGGATGATGTCGCGCGCGTTCGGGGTGTTAGCCATTAGTTCTCCTCCTTGTCCGCACCGGTGATGCGGTTGATGAAGGCGTGCAGAGCTGCCACCGAGAAGACGATGTCGTCAGAGTTGAGCACGTCGTAGGTGTTCAGCTGAGCCGGGTCGAGGATGTGAACGTTCTGCAGGTTGTTGGCGCTGCGGCGGGCGTTCAGGTCCTCGCGTTCGACGACGAGCAGAACCGACTTGCGGTCGGTGATGCGCTCGACGAAGGACTTGGCCGACTTGGTGGACGGAGCCTGGCCGGGGACCAGCTCGTCGATGACGTGGATGCGCTCGTTGCGGGCGCGGTCCGACAGGGCGCCGAAGAGGGCGGCCTTGATCATCTTCTTGGGGGTCCGCTGCGAGTAATCGCGCGGGACCGGGCCGTGGACGATGCCGCCGCCCGCGAACTGCGGAGCGCGGATCGAGCCCTGGCGGGCACGGCCGGTGCCCTTCTGGCGGTACGGCTTACGGCCGCCGCCGGCGACCTCCGAGCGGGTCTTCACCTTGTGGGTGCCCTGACGAGCGGCAGCCATCTGTGCGGTGACGACCTGGTGCATCAGAGAAACGGATGCCTCGCGGTCAAAGATGTCCGCAGGCAGGTCGACCGAACCGTTGGTGTTTCCATCGGCGGTCAGAACGTCAAGCTTGAGACTCATGCGTGTGCACCGCCCTTCACTGCGGTCTTGACGGTGACGACTCCACCCTTGGCGCCGGGAATGGCGCCCTTGATCAGGATGAGGTTGGAGTCGGCGTCGATCTTCTGGATCTTAAGGTTCTGGGTAGTGACCTTGTTGTTGCCCATGCGGCCGGCCATGCGGGTGCCCTTGAGGACGTGGCCCGGGGTGGCGGCCATGCCGATGGAACCGATGCGGCGGTGAGCCGCCTGGTTACCGTGGGAGGCTCCCTGACCCGCGAAGCCGTGACGCTTCATCGGGCCGGCGAAGCCGTGGCCCTTGGAGGTGCCGGTGACGTCGACGTAGGTGTCGCCGTCGAAGATGCCGGCGTTGATTTCCTGGCCGATTTCGTAGCCGGAGACGTCGTCCATGCGAATCTCGGTAACGTAACGGCGCGGGGTGACGCCGGCCTTCTTGAAGTGGCCCGCCTGCGGCTGGTTGACCTTACGCGGGTCAATCTCACCGAAGGCGATCTGGATGGCGTTGTAGCCATCGGTTTCGGTGGTGCGAATCTGGGTGACGACGCACGGCCCAGCCTCGACGACGGTGACCGGGACGACCCGGTTATCCTCGTCGAAGACCTGGGTCATGCCGAGCTTCTTGCCCAGAATGCCCTTGATCTCGTTTTCGCTCATGTGTTAATTCTCCGCTGCCAAAGTCTTTCGGTCTTCGATCACTGAATGTTCACGTCGACGCTGGCCGGAAGATCGATGCGCATCAGCGCGTCAACCGTCTTCGGCGTCGGGTCGAGGATGTCGATGAGACGCTTGTGCGTGCGCATCTCGAAGTGCTCGCGAGAATCCTTGTACTTGTGGGGAGAACGAATAACGGCGTACACGTTCTTTTCGGTGGGCAACGGCACCGGGCCGACCACACGAGCACCCGTACGGGTGACGGTCTCGACGATCTTCTTCGCAGAAGCGTCGATGGCTTCGTGGTCGTAGGCCTTCAGCCGAATGCGGATCTTTTGTCCCGCCACGCTTATCCTCTTCCTCGCTGCACCCACGTCACTGTCTGGAGCGGTGGGTTTCGCTTCATCGATTTCTCTATAACGTTGTCCGGGCTAGGGGCCGCGGGCACAACGCCAGTGTCTGAACTGACTGTCATGACTATCCGGGAGATGGCGGGCAGGAAAACAAACCGCACACATTGCTCCCTGACGGGGTACAAGACCCGTACGTCAAGACTCGGAAGGGACCATTACTCGTGATAAGAGTGGCGCCTCACGTACTGCCGCTGTTTATTTGCCATGCCCCTTCTCCGGTCCCGCTCTCGGGCTGCCATTGTCCTTGCGGTCAATGCCCTACCCCGATTCACGGAGCCTTCTGCGGCCGAAGCCGCGCAAAGGTGTCATGTTCACTCCACCATCGACATTCTGCCTGGTTGCGGATAAAATCCGCGCGCGGACATAGCGCCGTGTTGAAGCAACCTATGTATTAAACCACATCACCCCCGCCCGCACCAAATTTTTTATGCGCCCCATCTTCCTTCGCCGAGGACTCCCCCTCGGAGGCTGGGTTGCGGTTACGCTCGTTGTATCCACGTTCAGACCAACAGCGCGAAGGAGCCGCCGCCATGTCCGACCACGAGCCCGCCCCGGCGACAGAACCGGTGGACGGCGCCACCGCCGTCCAGTCCCAGCACGGACGCACCCTCATCGAGGACGTCGTCGTCGCCAAGATCGCCGGCCTGGCCACCCGGGAAGTCTCGGGCGTCTACGCCCTCGGCGGAAACACCACCCGCATGATCGGGTCGCTGCGCGAAAGCTTCGGCGGCGCGGGCAACATCCAGCAGGGCGTCACGGTCGAGGTCGGCGAAAGGCAGGCCGCGGTGGACCTGTCCATCGTCGCGGAGTACGGCGTCGCCATCCACGAGCTCGCGGACGCCATCCGGCGCAACATCATCCGGGCCATCGAGCGCATGACCGGGCTGGAGGTCACCGAAGTCAACGTCAACGTCACTGACGTGCACCTGCCCCACGACGACACGACCGTGGAGAGCCCTTCCCGCGACCTCGCCGTCGGGGAAGTCGCCGGCGCCCCCGTCACCCCGCGTGTGCAGTGATGGCGGCCGTCGACGACCCGGTCTCCCAGGACACCGCTCGCAGAGTCGAGGCCGCCGTGCTCGCGCTGCCCGGCGTCGCGGCCCTGTCGTCGGGTGAATTTTCTGAAGTCGCGCTGTTATACCCGGGCGCCCGGGTACGGGGGTTACGGCTGTCGAACTCCGAAGTGGTCCCCCGACTGGAGGTGCACGTCGTCGCCGACCTGCGGGCGGCGGGCAACCTCTACGAGTTGTCCGAACGCGTGCGGGCCACCGCCGCGGCGCACGTCCGCTTCCCCGTCGACGTCATCGTCGCCGACGCCGTCGACGGCTCCGCCTCATCAGCCGCACCATCTGCCAGGAGAGTGAAATGAAAAACATGACCGCCCTCGGCGTCGTCGTCGGGTTGGCCTTCGCCTTCGCCGTCATCTTCGGCGGGTTCGCGGGCTTCCTCTGGGCTCTGCTGTTCAGCGCGATCGGCGCCGTGGTGGGCGCGCACCTGGACGGCAGGATCAACCTGCGCGCGGTCTTCGACGGGTTGCGCTCCGGGCGAGGAGGCCGCGGGTGACCGGCCACACCCACATCTCCGAACGCGCGATCAACCGGATCGCCGCCCACTCCGCGAGCGCTGTCCCGGGGGTGGTGCACACCAGCGGTGGCATCGTCAAGCTCGGCGGCAATTACCCCAGATGCGACGCGATCGTCGACCGCACCGCCGGCCGGGTCCGCCTGGACGTGGCCATCGCGGTGAGTTGGCCGGCACCGGTCTCTGCCGTGGCGGCGCACGTCCGCGACGCCGTCCGTCACGACGTGGAGGCCGCCACCGGGTTGGCCACCGGCATCGTTAACGTCTCCGTCGACCAGGTGGTCCACTCCGCCCACCGGGTCAGCGCCGACGACCTCGC
This sequence comes from Corynebacterium maris DSM 45190, assembly GCF_000442645.1. Lineage (NCBI taxonomy): Bacteria > Bacillati > Actinomycetota > Actinomycetes > Mycobacteriales > Corynebacteriaceae > Corynebacterium > Corynebacterium maris. The sequence continues at coordinate 544,493 of NC_021915.1, read as the reverse complement.
CGAGGCGCCGGCCCACGGCATGACCACGCAGATCTCAGTCACGCCCCGCACCCGGGTCACCTCCCCGAAGGTGGTCAGGCTGCCGCCCCCGCTGTCCACCCACCGCGCCCTGACTCCGGTGCGCACCACCGTCGGCGCGCCGGTCGTCCCGGTGCGCGTTCTGCCCCTGCATCCGAACAGCCCCGGGCACGTCGTCGCCCAGAGCATCGCAGCGGAAAGGAAAAGACGTGATGGACGTTAAAGAGCCGGCCGCCCCCACCCCGTTGCCCCCGGCCCACCCGCCCCGAGCACGGTACGTCGGGATCCTTTTCGGCGTCGCGTTGGTGGCCCTCGCCGTGGTCGGCGTGCGCGAAGTCGTGGTCCGGTACCTCTCCCCCGCCGGGTGGGACAGCTGGATCGTCGCCGCCCTCGAGCACGCCCGCACGATGCCCGAGCCGTGGCTGTTCTGGGGCGGGATCGGACTTTTCCTCATCGGCCTCTGGCTGGTGGCCGCCGCGCTCGTCCCACGGCTCAAGCCCTACCTGGGGTTGTCCTCCCCTGCCGCGATCTGGGTCCGCCGGGTGGATCTCGCCCGCCACGCCACCGCCACCGCCAAGACACTGCCCGGCGTCATGTCCGCGTCGACGCTGGTGACCAGAAAGAAGATCGTCGTCACGGCCGCCTCCTCCACGCTGGACGACTCCGCCCGGGAGCGGCTGCACGGTCAACTGCAGGAGGCGCTGGGACCGTTGGTCGGTGACCGCCTGACGCTACAAGTCCTGCTCCGCGAAGACGAGGACGGGGGCCGATTCTGATGAGCCACCGGCTGTCTTTCCTCAACCGGGTGATCTCGCTGCTCCTCGGTCTGACGCTCACCGTCATCGCCGTGTGGTCCGTGGCGCATGCCTCCGGCAACGACCTCGCCGTCGAGTGGGCCGCCCGCATCGACCACGACGCGATCGACGCCGCGCTGGCTTCGCAGTACTTCCCGCTGGGGCTGATCGTCGCGGTCGTCGTGGGGGTGGTGGCCGGCGGGTGGTTGATCATGTCCAACCTCCGGCGCCACGCCATCACCCGGGTGCCTTCGCCGCTCTCCGAGGACGGCGGGGAAATCCAGATCTCCGCCGCCCGGGTCGCCGCCGCCGTCGGCGAGGGGCTGAAGTCCTTCGAAGGGGTCGAGGACGTCCGGCACTCCGTGGCCTGGGACCGCGGACGGCCCACCGCCACCTGGTTGATCTCCGCCCAGCCGGGCGTGGACATGCGCGCGCTGGTCGCGGAGATCGAACAGACCGACGTGGACGTGCACGAGGCGCTCACCGGAATCGAGCTGGCCACGTCCTACAAGCTGCATCTGCGCCCGGTCGAAGGTTCCTGACCGGGCTCATTGGTCGACGGGAAACAGCAGCTCCACCTCCGCCAGCGCCACTGGCTTCCCGCCCGCCGCCGGCTGGAAGCGCAACGGCGCGCCGATCCCCACCTCGAGGAGCTTGTCGTAGCGGTGCCTGGTGTGTGCCACGTCGCGGCGGCCCGGGGTGAAGACGTCGACGCCGTGGCTGACGATCACCAGTGAGCCGTCGATAAGCCGCGCCCCGACGACCAGGTCCCCCATCGCCGTCCGGGCCCGGCCTCCCAGCCCCGTCGGCGGCCGGTAGTCGCTGACCGTCATGCCGCTGAGCACGCCCAGCCGGTGGTCGACGCCCGCGGCGTCCGTGATCACCGCCGGCATCCCCACCTCCAGGCGGCGGATCTCCCGGTAGTTCCACGTCGCCGGGCGCACATCGGCGCCCCGGACCGTCACCCGGCGTCCGACCGGGTCGACGGTGATCCGCCGTAGCGGGCGCGCGGTGTCCGCCACCACCAGCACATTTTCCGGGGAGGTGACGCGTGCCGGGTGCCGACGCGACAGGGCCTCGAGGACGGCCACGAGCTCATCGTCGCCGCTGCCCCACCCGATGCCGTGGTTTTCGACGACGCCCCACAGCGAGGCCAGGTTGAGGTCCGGCTGCCCTTCCCAGGCGCGTTGCAGCGCCGCGAGCACGTCCGGGATACGAGTGGGATCTTTCATGTCGCCCTGCAGTCTACTGGCAAGGCACAGGGGAGAAAGAAAGCACCGCCCGCATCACCTTGCGGTGACACGGGCGGTGCTTGTGTGCTGGAGTCAACCAAGACTCACGGCGAGTAAGGAATTACTCGACGATCTTGGTGACGCGGCCAGCGCCGACGGTGCGGGAGCCCTCGCGGATAGCGAAGCGCAGGCCCTCGTCCATGGCGACCGGCTGGATCAGCTCGACGGACATGTCGACGTTGTCGCCCGGCATGACCATCTCGGTGCCTTCCGGCAGGGTCACGACGCCGGTGACGTCGGTGGTGCGGAAGTAGAACTGCGGACGGTAGTTGTCGAAGAACGGGGTGTGGCGGCCGCCCTCATCCTTGGACAGGATGTAGACGGAGCCCTCGAACTTCTTGTGCGGGGTGTAAGCGCCCGGCTTGATGACGACCTGGCCACGCTCGACGTCCTCGCGCTTGAGGCCGCGGAGCAGCAGAGCGGCGTTGTCGCCGGCCTCAGCGGAGTCCAGGAACTTGTTGAACATCTCGATGGAGGTCACCGTGGTCTTGGTGGACTTGTCCTTGATGCCGACGATCTCGATCTCATCGTTGACGTTCAGGGAGCCACGCTCGACGCGGCCGGTCACGACGGTGCCGCGGCCGGAAATGGTGAAGATGTCCTCGATCGGCATCAGGAACGGCTTGTCGGTCTCGCGCTCCGGGTCCGGGATGGACTCGTCGCAGGCTTCCATGAGCTCGCCGACGGAGTTGACCCACTTCTCTTCGCCGTTCAGGGCGCCGAGAGCGGAGATCTGGACGATCGGTGCTTCCTCGTCGTAGTCCTGCTCGGCCAGCAGCTCGCGGACCTCCATCTCGACGAGCTCGATGATTTCCTCATCGTCAACCATGTCGCACTTGTTCAGGGCGACGAGGATGTACGGGACGCCGACCTGGCGGGCCAGGAGGACGTGCTCGCGGGTCTGCGGCATCGGGCCGTCGGTTGCGGCGACGACCAGGATGGCGCCGTCCATCTGAGCGGCACCGGTGATCATGTTCTTGATGTAGTCGGCGTGACCCGGGGCGTCAACGTGTGCGTAGTGACGCTTCGGGGTGTTGTACTCGACGTGGGAGATGTTGATCGTGATGCCACGCTCCTTCTCCTCCGGAGCCTTGTCGATCTGGTCGTAGTCGAAGGAAGCGTTCTCCTCCGGGTACAGGTCGGCCAGAACCTTGGTGATGGCAGCCGTGGTGGTGGTCTTGCCGTGGTCGACGTGACCGATGGTGCCGATGTTGAGGTGCGGCTTGTTACGCTCGAACTTCGCCTTTGCCACTGTATGTCCTCCTGGACTTCATGGTGGCTACGACCTTCGCAGCCACGTGGTTGACAATTGTCGCCCAGAAAGCACCCCTGAACCGGGGTCAATCTCGGTGACACTTTCACATATGTGCCAGTTACACGATCCTAGATTTATGAAGGCATTTTTTCAAACCCGGTGACGGGCAGGCGCCGACAAGAATCGCGGATCTTCTCACAGGGTAACGGCCGGCTCAACGTCCACCGTCATCGGGTGGACGCTCAGGCGGCCGCTACCGCCGTGCGGGCGGGGAGCAGATCTGTTCCAGGAGGAGGCACATGGAGGGCCTCCCGGGATCTGGCTTCCCCGACCGGGTGCGTCAGCGGTGACGCTTAGGCGCCGCCGGTGCGCTTCTCGATGATCTCCTGCGCCACGCTCGAGGGGACCTCACCGTAGGAGTCGAAGACCATGGAGTAGTTGGCGCGGCCCTGGGTGCGGGAACGCAGGTCACCGACGTAGCCGAACATCTCGGACAGCGGGACGGTGGCCTTGACCAGCTTGGCGCCGGCGCGGTCCTCCATCGAGTTGACCTGGCCACGACGGGAGTTCACGTCGCCGATGACGTCGCCCATGAACTCTTCCGGGGTGGTGATCTCGACGGCCATCAGCGGCTCGAGCAGGACCGGCTTGGCCTTGGCCACGGCCTCCTTGAAGACCTGGGAGCCGGCCAGCTTGAACGCCATCTCCGAGGAGTCGACGTCGTGGTAGGCGCCGTCCTCGAGGGTGGCCTGGACGTTGACCATCGGGTAGCCGGCCAGGTAGCCGTACTGCATGGCGTCCTGGATGCCGGCGTCGACGGACGGGATGTACTCCTTCGGGACGCGGCCGCCGGTGACGGCGTTGACGAACTTGTAGTTTGCGTCCTCGCCCTCCTCCAGCTCTTCCGCGGTCGGGGCGTACGGCTCGAGGGTCACGATGACCTTCGCGAACTGGCCGGAGCCACCCGTCTGCTTCTTGTGGGTGAAGTCGACGCTGTCGACCTTCTTACGGATGGTCTCGCGGTAGGCCACCTGCGGGTTACCGATGTTGGCCTCGACCTTGAACTCGCGCTTCATGCGGTCGACCAGGACGTCGAGGTGCAGCTCGCCCATGCCGCCGATGACGGTCTGGCCGGACTCCTCGTCGAGCTGGACGGTGAAGGTCGGGTCCTCTTCGCCGAGCTTCTGGATGGCGGTGCCCAGCTTCTCCTGGTCCGACTTGGTCTTCGGCTCGATGGCGACCTGGATGACCGGATCCGGGAAGTCCATGGACTCGAGGATGATCTGCTCCTTCGAGTCACACAGGGTGTCGCCGGTGGTGGTGTCCTTCAGGCCGATGACCGCGTAGATGTTGCCGGCGCGGGCCTCGTCGACCGGGTTCTCCTTGTTGGCGTGCATCTGGAAGAGCTTGCCGATGCGCTCCTTCTTGCCCTTCGTGGAGTTCTGCACGTTGTCGCCCGGGGTGACCTGGCCCGAGTACACACGGACGTAGGTCAGCTTGCCGAAGAACGGGTGGACGGCGATCTTGAACGCCAGCGCGGAGAACGGGTCGTCGACGGACGGCTTACGGACCAGCTCGGTCTCTTCGTTGCCGACGGCCATGCCCTTGACCTCGCCGATGTCCAGCGGGTTCGGAAGGTAGTCGATGACGGCGTCCAGCAGCGGCTGCACACCCTTGTTGCGGTATGCGGTGCCGCAGAAGACCGGGTAGAGCTCGGAGTTGACGGTCATCTTGCGGATGGCCGCCTTGATCTCGTCGTTGGTCAGCTCTTCGCCGCCGAAGTACTTCTCCATGAGCGCGTCGTCGGACTCGGCGACGGCCTCCAGGATCTTCTCGCGGTATTCTTCCGCGCGCTCCTGCAGCTCAGCCGGGATCTCCTCGACCTCGGCCTCGGCGCCCACCTCGACCTTGCCGCGCCAGTAGAGGGCCTTCATCTCAATGAGGTCGACGACGCCGTCGAAGTCATCCTCAGCGCCGATCGGCAGCTGCATGACCAGCGGACGGGCGCCGAGACGGTCGATGATGGTCTGCACGGTGAAGTAGAAGTCAGCGCCGAGCTTGTCCATCTTGTTGACGAAGCAGACGCGCGGGACGTCGTACTTCTCGGCCTGACGCCAGACCTGCTCGGACTGCGGCTCGACGCCTTCCTTGCCGTCGAAGACGGTGACGGCGCCGTCCAGGACACGCAGGGAGCGCTCGACCTCGACGGTGAAGTCGACGTGGCCCGGGGTGTCGATGATGTTGATCTGGTTGCCTTCCCAGAAACAGGTGACCGCGGCGGAGGTGATCGTGATGCCGCGCTCCTGCTCCTGGCTCATCCAGTCGGTGGTCGCTCCGCCGTCGTGGGTTTCGCCGACCTTGCGGTTGATGCCCGTGTAGTACAGGATGCGCTCGGTCGTGGTGGTCTTACCGGCGTCAATGTGGGCCATGATGCCGATGTTGCGGACCTTGTTCAGGTCCTTAAGCACTTCTTGTGCCACAGTCTTACCCCAACTCGTGTGTTGTGGACGGCGCCGAATGGTGGTCGGCCACGCGCCCGCTACGGATATTTCTCGTTCAATCTTGCCATTAGTGCGTGAGACTGGCAGCACTCAGGAATTTTACACCCGAAAACCCAGCCCGTCAGCTAACGGCGTGGTAGTGCCTGCACGGCACGGGAAAGACCCGACAGCCGTCCATCGTCCCTGGTGGCGCGCGTAGCGCACCCCGTGGGACGGAGAGGGAAGTGTCGGGTCATTCTCATCGCTGCTCGTAAATTACCAGCGGTAGTGGGCGAAGGCGCGGTTGGCCTCAGCCATCTTGTGGACGTCTTCGCGACGCTTCACGGAGGCACCGAGACCGTTGGACGCGTCCATGATCTCGTTGGCGAGGCGCTCGATCATCGAGTTCTCGCGACGCTGACGGGTGTAGGACACCATCCAGCGCAGGGCCAGGGTGTTGGAGCGTCCCGGCTTGACCTCGACGGGCACCTGGTAGGTGGCGCCGCCGACACGACGGGAGCGGACCTCGAGGTCCGGGCGCACGTTGCCCAGGGCCTTCTCGAGGGTGCCGACCGGGTCGGTGCCGGTCTTCTCGCGGCAGATCTCCATGGCGCCGTAGACGATGCGCTCGGCGGTGGACTTCTTGCCGTCCACGAGGATCTTGTTGACGAGCTGGGTGACCAGCTCAGAGCTGTAGACAGGGTCCTGGACTACCGGACGCTTCGGGGCTGCACTCTTACGCATTTATTACTTGCCCTCCTTCTTTGCGCCGTAGCGGGAACGAGCCTGCTTACGGTCCTTGACGCCCTGCGCATCGAGTGCGCCGCGGACGATCTTGAAACGAACACCGGGAAGGTCCTTCACACGACCACCGCGCACCAGCACCATGGAGTGCTCCTGCAGGTTGTGGCCCTCGCCCGGGATGTAGGCCGAAACCTCGATGCCGGTGGTCAGGCGCACGCGGGCGACCTTACGCAGAGCGGAGTTCGGCTTCTTCGGGGTGGTGGTGTACACGCGGGTGCACACGCCACGACGCTGCGGCGAGCCCTTCAGGGCGCGAGTCGCAGTCGCGGACTTCTTGGTGTGGCGGCCCTTGCGGACCAGCTGCTGGATAGTTGGCATGTAACTCTTTCGTCAGTAATCGCCGGCGCCGAATGGACGCTGGCCTGATGCGGTACTTGTTCGCACCCTCGCGATTGTCCGAATCCATCTGCGGACACGAAAAAATAGGGGCTCTTTTCCGGGGCCGCTACCGAGACAATCACAACAACTCCACCACAGGTGGGCGGGTGTCGGGTACACCAGGGCGACGAGCACACTGGTTTGTCCTTACACCGTACCGCACCGGCCCCCAACCCCCAAAAAACACTTCGTGGCCTGTGGGTATGTAGGCCATTGTCTCGCCGACGTGGAGGTTGCGACGTCAGCGGGTTACCTTGATCCCCATGACTATCCGCACTGACGTCGCCGCGGCCATGAAGACGCAGGCAGCCGAGCTCGGCATTGCGCTGCCCGAGTCCGACGACGAATTCGAGTCCGCTCAGTCGCTGTTGACACAGCTGTGCGTCGACGGCGCGCTACCGGCCGACCGAGGACGGTTGGCCCTGGTGGCCCTGGCCGCGCACGTCACTGGGCGGACACTGCTGGAGGAGACCGACCGCACCGACGACGGCCTGACGGCACTGCGTCTTTCTACCCTGGCGAACTTCCTCGCCGGGCCGGGTCTGATCAAACGACACGAAGACCATGCCGTCCTGGCAGCGACTTACCATCTGCTGGCGATGGACGACGAAGCCACCGCCGAGCTCCATGCCGCCGACACCGCCGCAAAGTCCTCCGGCGACGACGAAGAGTGGTCGGCCGTGGCCACGCTCGCCCCCGACTCCCCCGAACGTGACCACCTGCTCCGCAACCTGCCCTGGTTCGACTCGTATCTCGGGGATGTCCTGTTCCGCCCCGATCCGCCGGAAGACCGCATCGACGCACCGACGGCGGCACGCGAGGCCGCAGATAAAGTCATCACCACCGAAAGCCTCGATCTGGCCGCCTCGCTGACCGACCGGCTCACCGGTCTCCTCCCCGAGCTGGAGGACGCTTACCGAGAAGAATTGACCGTGGACACCGCTGATCTCCTCGTCGACCAGGACGGCGGCGAGTTGCTCGCCGTTCGGCTCTACGACGACCTCTTCGCCTGGCACGAGCACCGCCGCGACGTCCCCGGCCAGATCGCTGCACTCACCGGCGCCGGCGCGGCCTACCTGAAGTCGAACGTCGACGACAAGCTCGAAGAAGCGTTCGCCTACCTCGACGCCGCGACGACGCGCATCACCCCCACCACCCCGTTCATCACGGCGGCGGAGGCCGAAATCCAGCTCGGCCTGCTCTACCTCCAGGACGGCCAGCCGGAGACCGCCGTGGAAACGCTCACCAAGGTCGCCGAGTCACATTCGTATGAATCGCTGGCGGACGCCGCCGAGGTGCACATCCGGGCCCGGCTGCTCGTGGCCCTCTCCGAGGCCTGGCACGCGGCCGCGGAGGCGGGCGGTCCGCAACGGGAGCACTGCCGCGTCAAATTCGCCGAAGCCGCGGAGGAGGCCCGCCGCGGTTTCTCCGCCATCGGCGAAGGCGCCGGGTATGAGACGGCCCTGGCTGATTTCGACCTTCCCACGTGAGCGAAGACGCGCCAGGAATCGCCGTGGTGCGTTAGATTTGGTCCCATGGCAGAAGTTGATAACCCCGTCGCCGAATTAAAGGCCATCGCCGCCAGAAACCAGGTGGGCGTACCTGTCTCCACCGACCCGTTAGTCGTCGCCACCGAGCTGGTGCTCCGCCTGTATCCCGACGGTGAACTTCCTCAGTCAGTCAACGAACTGACGGTGCTGGCGCACGCCGCGAAGGTCCGCGGTCGGATTCTGCTGGAGACCACCGATTCCGTGGAAACCGGCATGAGTTCACTGCGCATCTCTGCGCTGGCGTCCTTCCTTTCTGGGGCAGAGACAGACCGCCACGAGGACCACCTGGCGTTGGGCATCATGTACCACCTGCTGGACCTGCCGCAGCAGGCGGACGATGAGTTCATCGCCGCCCACACCGCCGGCCGCCGCCTCAACCTGGATCCCACCTGGGACGAGATCACCCGACTGCCGCCCGGCTCGGAAGACCGGAACCACCGCATCAGCGCAATCGAGGGGTTCGCCCCCTATATCTTCAGCGAAGAAGTGGTACGTGCCCGTGAGGCCGCCCAAGAAGAAAAGGCCCGGCGCGACGCCGAGATCGCCCAGGCGGAGCGCGCGGAGCGGGAGGAACGCGAAGTCGCTCGCCGGGAGCAGGCGGAAAAGGAACGCATCGAGCGGGAACGGGCGGAGCGCGCGGCCGCCGACCCGGCCCACCACGCCAAGAACATGCTCGGCCTGCTGCTGTCCGAACCGGATAGTCAGCAGACGCCCGGTCTGTTGGCTCAGTTCCAGCGGCAGCTCGACGAGCTGTCGCCTCCGGACGCCTCCGATCTGGTCAAAGAAGGCGCCGAGTTCCTCGTGCAGCGCCAGGAAGCCCCCTGGCTGACTATGCGACTGCTCGAAGGAAGCGCGACGTGGTGTGAGCGGACGGCCGATTATCCCGGCCTTGTCTGGGCCCTGGTGGAGATGGCGTTGCGGCTGCGTGCCTCCGGTTCTCACGAAGACCTCTACCACGCCTACGAGCGCGCCTCCGAGGCGGCGCGTCACGCACAGGTGGTGCAGGACTTCGCTCCGCGGGCGCGCAGCGCCGGGGCGCTGGCCCTCTTGTTTTTGGACGCCCGGCAGTCGGCGCAGGCCGTCGACGCCATCGCACAGGTCACCGAAGTGTTCCCCGAGGGGTCACTCAAAGATGACGGCGAGCGCCGCCTCATGGCCCGACTACTCGTGGTCCAGGCGAAGGCGTTGGCCAGTCTGTCCCACGAGACCGGCGACGAGAGCCAGATGGAACAGTCGACCATGGCGGTCACCCGGGCGTATTCCCTCTTCGGGTTGATCGGTGAACAGGACGGATTGAACGCGACCCGAACAGAGCTGCGCATTTAACTAAGATGGGATGTCTGTCGTCGGCGACCCGGGCCCCGTCAGAACACCCAGCGCGAGCTCGCGGGCAACCACACCAGCACGGTGGCCCCGATGCCGAGCAGGGCGACGGGCCAGAGCTCTTCGTGCAATAAGCTCAACAGCCCACCCACCGCCCACAGCGTCACGCCGATTCGGCCGCTGTGATGCGTGCGCAGCGTCAACACGGTGAAGATCACGCCGAGGACCACGCCCAAGATGATGAGGCCGGTGACGACGGTGAACTCCCGCGCGGCGGGAACAGTGATCCACAGGTCCGTCAGCCAGTACGCCATGATCACGCACGCAACCATGACCAGCAATGCGGCGATGAGCAACGGCCACGGCGCCCGGAACACCGAGACCTCCACTCGTGTCGCGTCGCTCTTTTTCCCGGGCCCTATGTCGCCCGTGCGGTAATCTCGAGTGGGCGTCGAGGCGCGATCAGGGGTGTGCGCGGAACTGGGGTCGCCGAAAGGCGAGGAGGAGTTCGCCTGCGTCATCGCAGCGGCCCATCCATCACACCGGCGTCGTAGAACAGCCACAGCAGCGGGTCCAGCACGCGGAACGGAGCGATGCCGCTGCGCTGCAGGTGTGAACCATGCGGCGGTTTACCCAGCGACGACGTCGCGAAGTACCGGATGTTCAGTCCCTCCTGCTGTTCAAACCGCAGCAGGTTCAGCATGCGCTGCGCATCCAGCCGTTGCAGCAGGGAGTGCACCTCGTCGTGCAACAGCTGCGGGTCATTGCCCGAGTACGGCGGGTTCAGCTGCCGGTTGAACGTCGCGCCGTAATTGCCCATGATCGCCGACCATTCGGACTCGGGACGTTTTTCCAGGCTGCGCAGAGTATCGAACTTGGACAGCGTGACAGCCATGCGCGGACGGGCCGGGCCGATGATGCGCAACAAGTTTTCCAGGACCTCAGCCGGGTCCGCGCCCAGCGAGTCGGTGGAGACGATGCCGTGCAACAAGTTACCGATCTCGGGGACGGTGACCGGGTCGAAGAGATAGACCACTTCGTGGGCGTGCCGGAAGAATTCCAGGTCCGCCAGGTCCACCGGCGGGTTCTCCAGGTCTTCACCGGCCACGTCGCGAATGACCAGGAATATTCGACGCCGCTCTCCTCCCACCGGCCAGGTGCCGAGGTCGTAGATCAGCGGGTCGCGCTGGTACGCCTCCGACGACGCCGCAGGCGGGGTGGAGGGCAGCAGGCCCATTTCCTCGAAAAACGGCGTTTCATAATAAGTGGCGTAGCGTTCGTCGGTGGACTGGTCGGCGGCGCGCACCACGCCGCCGAGGTCTTCGGCGAACTGCTTGAGCAGTTTAATCAGCACGGCGACGTACAGGCTCTTGCCGGAGGCGCGGGCGCCGGCCAGGGCGACGCACAACGTCATGGAGTTCGCCCACCCTTCCGGCAGTTCCCGGTCGACGTGCTCTGAATGGGTGGCGGTGGGGTCCTGCAGCGGCCGGAACGTGTACGGGCACCGGGTTTCAAAGTCAGGGTTGATCGGATGCGTCATGGTTATCGTGGCCCTCCTTCAGCTGGCGCCGTGATGCAGGAATTCAAAATGTGTTCGTAGATGGCGTTCTTCGAGGCGTCGCTGCCTTCCTCCATCGTCGCCCGTAGTTCTGAGGTCACCCGGAGCACCCCCGGGGTGTCCGTTGCGCCGAGCAGCCCGTCACGCACGGTGTCACCGATCACAATGCTCAGTCCGTACGGCTGGTGCCCGTACGGTTCCTCGTCGGAAATGGAAAACGTCGGGTTCTCCGGCGAGCCGGGCTCCCGGTGCGCGCCCGCGCCGATGTGGTTGCCCTCCGACCGCACCGCGGTGACCACATGCTGGATCAGCTCTTCACGGGTGCTCATCTCCAGCGGGCGCCCCAACCGGTCGTCCCGGACGGAAAACGACGTCTCCGGTTTCAGCGCGCCGACCGCGCCGATGAACAGCTTCACCGCCAGATCCAGGTCTTCTTCGGTGGTCTGCGCCTTCATCGACACGCTGGAGTCCACCGCGATGGGGGTCGGTGCGGTCTCCAGAATGGAGGTGTCGATGTTGTGTCGGTTGATCAGCGCGCGCAACCCGGCCCGCACCGACGCTGCGACGCCTTCGAAGGGTTGGTCGGCCTGGGTGGAGCCCACCGCGGATTCTATGACCAGGGTGTCGTCTTCGTAGTGCAAGGTGCCGATGACCGTTTCGGAACGGCCGTCCAGGGTGATGCCCACGAACTCCGCGCCGGTGACCTGCGGGGTGCCCGGCCGGCCCCGGGTGACGTTGACGTGGATGGTGGTGCCGGGCCCGAACTCGTCGCCGTCCCGGGGGCTGACGATGATGCGGATCCGCCCGGTGCCCCGCACCAGGCGCGAGGCCGACGGGCTCACCGGTCGGATGGTGGCCTCGCCTTCCAATGTCAACGCCACGTGCTGGGAATAGCCCGGCGCGGGGCTCGCTTCCACATGCAGCATCCCTTCCGCGGGAATGGTGGTCGTCTGGTTCTCTCGCAGAGTGACAATAGCCATCGGCGTTCGTCCTTTCTGGGTGTCGCGCCGTTACCGGCGGGGCGGGCGGTGAGGCGGGTACTGGTAGGGGTTGTGCGGGGGCGTCTGTTGTCTGTGTCCGCCCTGCTGGCCGCTGCGCCCTGAGGATCCCGGCGCAATGTCGGCGGCGAGCTTGCGCAGGACCCTCGCGAAATCCGGGTGAGGGTTGCGGTACTGCTCGCTGAGCCGGAGGGCTTTATCCCGAAAGCCGTCCTTGGGCTGGTTTTTCACGGCGCTGATCTGGCCGATGTGTTCTACCGCGAGTTGCAGTACGGTCTGCAGCATCGCGGTGGACTCCGGGAGAAACAGCCGCCAGAAGGGCAGCACCGCTACCTCGTCCCCCGGTAACCGCGGGCTGTTGATCACGTCGACCACGGCGGCCGCGAACAGGTGAGTTTGGGCTCTTCCTATCGGGCTGTCTTCCGGAGCTGCTATGAGCAGCCGTTCCGTCATCGCGTACCAGGGCATTCGCTTGCGGCGCGCAAAGTCCCATTTAGCGGTCTCGAGCAGGTACTGGGCATCGCTCAGCTCTTTCTCCGAGACGGGGCGTGCCACCGCCGGGAGCAGCCCGGCCGGGGTTTCCGGGGCGTCTTCCGTCGGTGGCGTTTCCGCCGGCGTCTGCCCGTCGCCGGGGGCTGACGCGGCGAAAGGGTTCTCTCCGGGCTGTGGCGGGTGGGCGGGGGCAGCCGCCGGGGTCCAAGCGTCGTAGCTGTGGCGTTCCGGTTGCTCCTCCCGTTTCTTCACGTGGCGTCCCTGTGATTCGGACAGGCCGGGTTTCAGCGCGTTGATCTTCTGCGCGAGATCGCCTTCTAAAGAGCTGTTGCGCAGCGTCTCCTCCAACGGCCCGGACACGGACTCGAAGGCGGCGTCGCTGTCTTCGAGCGCCAACACGGCCAACTTCTCTGCGCGTGCGCCGCCGACGACGGGTTCCTGCAGCAACCGGTCGGCGGCCGCCGGGCTGGAGACGACGAAAGCGTAAAGCTCGGCCAGGGCGGAGACCTCGACCTCGGCGCCGTCCGAGTCCGAGTAGCGCGTCGGCTCTCCCCGCCAGCGGCCGCGGGTCATTGCTTGAGTGACGTCGAGGACCACTGCCCCACCTAAGTGCGCATCGGCGAGTTGGGCGTGGTCGCTGGCAGGAACGACGCTCACGTCATGCACGGGACCACCGTCTTTTGCCAGCGCGGCGCCGCGTTCGTAGGTGGAGAACGTGATGCCGCGGGCGGTGAGCGAGTCCGTGGCCATGGTCACAAGCACCAGCCAGTGCGGGGCATTCTTCGGGTCATCGGCGATCACCACCCGGGTTCCGGCGGCCAGCAGATCCAGCACCGTGAGCACCGTGTCCCGGATCGCGTTGAAGCCGCGCCGGGTGTTCGACATCAGGCTTTCAAAGGCGTGGCGCGGCGTCAGGTCGGCGTTGACCTCAATGCCGGGGCCGGCCACCTTCAGGTTGTTGACCTCGGCGTTGAACGGTACGAGCACGCTCGGGGAACCGAGGAACTCCACCGGGTAGGCGCTCATCCGGTTCGACTCGGCGAACACGTACATCGTGGAGAACACGTTCGACGGGCGGCCCGAGGCGTCCGTGCCGGCCGGAGTGGAATGCATGAAGACGTACGGCGTGCCGCTCTTCGGCACGGTGGCCCACACCGCCCGGCGGATGAGGTTCTTGCGTTCCTCGTCGCCGACGTAACGGGGCACGGAGGCTTCCGTGGCCAGGTGGATCGGGGTTTTTTCGATGAGCTCAGCAGCCAGTTCTTCGCTGACGCCGACCTGCTGCCCCACCCGCCAGCCGGCTTTCGGCCCGCGGGCGCCGTCCGCGCTGAATGACGCGTACGTGAGGAACCCGTCGGCGGTGGCCTGCGCCGCCGGTTCCGGGGAATGCGCGGCGTCACTAAACCGGTTGTCCATGGATGAGCTCCTCGCTACCTGCGTCGGAAGAACCCGCGGCGTCCGGTGGGCTCCTGGTTGTGGTTCTCCACCGGCGCCGGCGGTGGGATGGGCTGTCGCATGGCCTCGATGTCCTGTGCGGTGATGAATCGCTTGTTCAGGCGTTCATCGGTGATGATCTTGCGCACGCCGCCGTTGGCGACGGCGTCGTTCGGCAGCATGAACAGCCGCAGATACCCCGGCACGCTGAACTCCGACGCCGGGATGAACCAGCGGGCGGCTTCGCCCACATTGCCGGAGATCCGGCTGGTTTGCAGGATAAACCCTGTCGCCGGGTCTTCCGCCGGTTCGCCTTCGACGGCGCGGAGTTTCTCGCCGCCGTGGTGGAGGTCCTCCGCCGCCAGGGGCAGTCGCCTGTCGTTGAACAGGACGGAGAACTGCGGCGGGTTGAGGTCATCGTGCCGGTCGCACCAGACCGCGATCGCTAATCCGCCCGGGCTGCCTTGCCCGTTGGGCTGGACCTGCACGTCATAGAGGTAACGCCGCAGGCCCGGGTACTCCAGCACGGTCTCCGGGCCGTAGGTGGTCTTGCCGGCGTAGGAGTTCTGCGGGGTCAGCACGACTTCTTCACCTCCGGAGTCCAGCTGCAGGCGGATGCCGCCGTGCTTGGTGTAGTCCTCCTCGGAGAAGTCCTTCACGGTGGTGCGGTCACCGCCGCCCTGGTACTGACGTTCCACTTTGACCATGCTGGCGCCGCGCGGCCAACCGAAGGTGGCCAGCTGGAAGCCGACGTATTCGCGCAATTCCGGCTCGGTGACTTCCTGCACCCGCTGCAGGGCGTGGGTCGTGCCGACCCAGGCATATTCGCCCAGCACGGTCACCGGGGTGACGAAGACGGCGTCCCACCCGTCCGGCCAGAGGTAATCCGCGTCGAACTGTTCGTTGTGGCTGATTTCGCCGTAGTCCTGGGAAGCGACGTCGGGACCGTCGAGGCCTTCCTGTTTCAGCGCCTCCATCGGCTGCACGCTCCACGACAGGTCGTCGGAGGGTTTGCGCTGGGTGAAGTACACGCGGAAGGAACCGGCCGGCGGGCCGTAGATCGAGAACTGGACCAGGGTGCCTTCGTTGGTTTCGACGCGTTCCACCGACTCGAAGTTGGTTTGGGCGAGGTCGCCCATGATGTCGACCATCCGGGTCTCCGAGATGGGCCCAGTCATGGTGCTCACCCCGTCGCCCAGCAGGATGACGGGCTTGACGACGACCCGCATCGTCACGCCCTGCACCTGCGGGTTATGGCGGAAATCGCGCTCGCTGACGCCGCTGCCCAGTTCGTACTGGGCGCTGTCCGGGGCGCCTCCGATCTTCAGGTCGGAGACGAACACCCGCACGTGGTGATGCCCCGGCAGGGATTCCCAGGTGCCGGAGATGATGCCGTCGGAGGCCGAGACGCTGAGGTCGCGGATGGGGAAGATCACCAGTTCGCGCCCCACGAGCACCGGCTGGGCCCGGAAACAGGCGTCCGCGCTCTGCGCCGGGTACGCCCACACCTGGTACTCGCGGTATGCCTCTCCGGGGCGGATGGGGTCTTCGTAGAAGTTGCCGACGGTCAGGGCCAGCTGGTCGTTTTCTTCCGGCGTCGCCGGGCGCCCGATCATGGTGGTGGACACGACCCGGTACAACACGTCGTTGGCGTCGGTGCACGGGTCCCAGTTCAGCTCCACGTGGGCGGGTTTCTCGTCGGTGGCGGCGACCACCTTCGAGCGCACCTTCGAGGTCGCGTCTTCGGTGGCGCCCCACTCGTATTGGGCGAAGCGGTGCACTAATTCGATCGGCAGCAGGTCCGCCGGATCGAATCCCTGTGGTTCATCGTCCACCGTTGAAGTGGAGTCGTTGAGTTGAGCGAGGAAGGCCGCGGCTCCGGACGTCGGCGCGGGCGCCGGGGCCGGCGCGGCGGGCGTCGGCTCCTCCACCGGTTCGTCTTCTTCGTATTCCGTGACGCCCGGCTGGGGCTCCGGTTGGGGCTCCGGCTGGAGTTCCGGGGTGGGAGCCGCGGGCACCGGTTCCTGCTCGCTGATCTCCTCCTCCGCCGGTTCCGTCAGGAGGTCCAGCACTGCCTGAGCGAGATACTGGTACTCATCGGGCAGCGCTTCATTGACTGCCTCGAAGGTCGGATCGGGCAACCGCATGATCCGGTGAAGGATCTCCGCCGGAACGCCGGCGATCTCTTCACGTTGGGCGTCAGAGACCA
Organism: Corynebacterium maris DSM 45190; assembly: GCF_000442645.1. NCBI lineage: Bacteria > Bacillati > Actinomycetota > Actinomycetes > Mycobacteriales > Corynebacteriaceae > Corynebacterium > Corynebacterium maris. The sequence goes on along the minus strand of NC_021915.1, from coordinate 527,908 downwards.
TGTCGTGCTTCTCCTCACATGGATGATCGAGGTGGGTAAAACTCGGTGATGCGCTGGCCGCGCGGGGTTACATCAGGCCGCTGAACGGGTTTCCGCCGCCTGGCTGCGGCGGGGGCATCTGCGGCGGCTGCGGCTGGCCGCCGAGCGTCGGCACGCTCGGCACCGACTGCTCCGACGCCCCGGCGTCCTGTTCTTCCGTGGTGTCGAAGGCACGTACGTCTGCGCTGATGCCGTACTGGACCACGGTGAAAGCCTGCGACAGCGTCTGATCGCTCTGGCTCGATTCGGCGAAGGTCAACGAATCGTCGACGTTGTTGGCGTCATAGTTGGTGCCGACCGCGCTCAGAGCCGCGCTGGAAAAGGAGGACTGCTCCTGCCCGGAGGCGATGGCGGCCATGTCGGTCGCCAACTTGCCGCGATGCATCCCCAGCGTGTCGCTCGTGCTGCGGATGCTGCGCAGACTCTCCTGCCACATCAGGTCCGCCTGGGTGCTGTCCGCGAACAATTCTCCGTCGCGGCAGGCCTCGGCGATCTCCGCCAGCTGGGTGTTCAAGCCGAACTGCCCGTACAGACGATACGTCTCCTCCTTGGTCGCCATGCGGGAGGGCACGACGTCGATGCCGCGTTCCAGGTAGCGCTCCAAGGCGTCGCTGGCCCAGCCCTTGGTGAAGACGTCGTCGCGGATGCGACGCGAGTAGTCCAGCACCTGTCGCTCATCGAGCTGGACGGAATCGACGACGGTGTTGTCCGGCAGACCGGAGTCCGGGTGGTGGTCAGCCAGCGTCGCCGCCCGGATCTCACCGAAGGGGCGGGACATCGCGCGGCTGACGATGGCCGACCACGCCAGGAACTGGTTGTAGGAGGCCAGGCACCGGCTGACTTCCTGGTTGGCGGTGATGACGTCCCGGCCCAGAATTTCTTCGTTGGTCTGCAGCACCCGGCGTCGCTCCCGTGCGTCGTAGATCCCCTTGTGCGCGCGGGCGAAGACCAACATCTGCACCACCAGAATCACCGCTGTGACCGCAATACCCACAAACAGCGTGCGCTGCCAGGTGAAGAAGGACCAGTCCACCAGCGCCCACGCCCGCTCAAAATTGTAGTGCGACAGGCACAGGTACACCAGGACCAGAATGATGACCAGCCAGGCCAGCGACCAGCCGCGCAGCGTGTTGCTCAGCGACCGCAGCTTGGCGTCGTCGTCCTGCAGACCGTCGAGCTCTTCTTTGTTGTGCTGCGCCTTCTCGCGCACCGCATGGAACTTGGCTTGCGCCTCTTCCATCTTGCCGAACAACCGCTCACCCATCTGCCAGCCGAAACTCCGCCGGACAGTGTCCCGCCAAGCGACGAAGTCGTCCTTCAGGCGGTGGACGGTGGTGTTGCGGGTGTTGCGCGAAGCCAGGTCGATGGCGCTGTAGTACACGTTGGCGTTGTACGGGTCATAGGGCTGAATCCGCGTCTCGGTGATGTGCGAGCCCACGTTGTCGCGCAGAATCTTGTTCTCCCCGTCGAAGGCATGGTCGTCGGAGGGGACCGACCAGCGCACGTCGGAGACGATCGCCGGGACGCCGTCGTGGTTCGGGCCGGTGATCTCGTCGCCGCCGCGGCCGCCGTCGACGAGCGTCATGGCGGCGTCGGTGTAGGCCTGCCAGAAGTGTGGCAGGGACGTCTCCTGGCTCATGTTCAGGTCGTCCTGCCCGCCGGCGTCGCGGTGGAGCTGCTTCGCGCCCGCCTCGACCTCGCTGAGCGGACGCAGCGTTTTCCCGGACTGGTTGCCCAGGACCACCTCGATGTTGGAGTCGGAGCCGTACAGCAGGTTCTGGACGCCGGAAGCCAGCACCTTCTGCCCCTTGTTGCGGGCCTCGGCCGCCCACTGGATGGGGTTGCCGATCACGGCGGTGAAGAAGAACTGGAAGAAACGTTTGATCGTCTCCCACGCATTCACCTTTTTGGCTCGCGACGAGGCCAGCGGCGACGTCGGCGTCACGAACTCGTGTCCGTGCCGGTCCATGATCGCGTCGGCGTAGCGGCTGACCGCGTTCTGGTCGTCGCCGACGTCCAGCACGCGGGCGTCCGCGTTCACCTTGGGGTGCGGCATGTTGCCGTCCAGGGTGAACACCTTGTTGTATAACGCGGCTTCGGCGTCGGCCGCATCGCTGTAGTTGTGGTAAACGCGCACCAGCTGGCCTTGCCCGTAGGCGCCGGAGATCCGGTTGGCCGCGGCCTCTTCGAAAAACGGCGACGACGTCGACGTGGCCCACAGCCCGGCGATGCCCGCCAGGGAGGCCGCGGTGTGCTGCGCCGCCGGGTAGGCGACCGGCGACGTGCGTTCCTTCGGCGTCGCGGCCTCCTCCGGCGAGAGAATCAGCGTCGGCAGGTCGCCGTATTGGTGCAGCGGGCCGACTCCCGGTTTCGGGACGTACAGGTGGAGGATCTCCACGTGGGTGCCCAATTGGTCGTTGAGGCGGCTGCGCCAGTCGCGGACGTTGCCGTCGTCGTGGTTCGCATCCCCGGCCATGTCCAGGATGACCAGCAGGATCGAACGACCGCTGTCATGTGCCAGGGTCTGCGAGAGTTTGTCCGTCGTGATTGACAAGCCGTCGGCGTGGGTGTGGCTGATGTCCTCCAGCACTGGGTCGGAACCCCGGCCGCCGGCGGTCGTCTCCGCCCACAGGAAGCGGGAGACCATGCCGAGGGCGGTCAGATCGACGAGTGCGCTGCGCACGCCGCGGGCGTCGGCGCCGTTGCCGAGGATCAGCGTCAGGGTCGGGTTCATTTACATCAGGCCTCCGGCCCCACCGGGCATCGTCGGCGGGGTGGCGCCGCCGAAGGACGGCGGACCGCCGGGGAAATCCATCTGCGGAACCGCACCGAACTCCGGGCGGGCGCTGTCGGCGCCGCGGTTGGGCGGCGGCGGGGCCAGCGGATCGTTCTGGTCCTGGGCGCGCCGGTAAGCGGCGTCCAGCTGAGTGAGCATCTGCGGGATCACCGCGGCGACGTCCGGCGCCAGGTCGCGGTAGAGCGGCATGTTCTTCGCCACTTCGCGGCTGGTCACGTCCGACCACGCGGTGTCGCGCTGCTGGGCGCCGGGGTTATACCCCGAGGCATTGGCGGGGATGAAGTTCTGCGCCAAGGCGGCGTGCTGCTGCAGGTAGGTCTTCAACTCCTGGTACCGCTCATCGAGGGAGTTCGTGCCGGAGGTCGGGACGCCGTCCGGCTCCAGCCCGTCGCGCAACCAGATGGCCATGTGGGTCACTGCGGAGTGCGCTTGCCCGGCCGCGTTGGTCGGCTTGGTCAGGGCGGTGTCGTAGAGCTCCCGCAGCACAATGTACGGCAGCAGCGACGAGGTCACGCCGTCCTCGCCTTTGTTGTGGCTGTCGGCGTAGGCCAGCAGGACGGACTCGATGACGGCCGGCATCCAGTCGTAGGAGGCGGCGAAGTCCGACGGCGGGGTCAGCAACTGGCGCGGGAAGCTGTACCACTTTTTGTCGTAGTCGCTGTAGACGTGCGCGGCGGCGTACGCCGACTCCGGGTTTTCCACGTTGATGCGTTTGGTCACCATGCCGAGCAGCCAACCGGCGATCATCGTCTGCCGCTCGGCGTCGGACATCGGCAGGGCGGAGGCCAGCGGCCGGGCGCGGCGCAGCTGCCAGAACGTCGAGCGGTTGGAGCCGCGGCTGGCCCAGTCCTTGGCGATCGCCGGCAGCAGCGAGCTGAACACCAGCGGCGCGTAGCCCGGGTAGGAGCCGAAGACCTCGATGCGCTTCACGCCCGACGTCTTGGTCTGGGTTTCGTTGCTGTCGAAAGACTGCGTGCTCGACCCCTGGTCCAGGCTCGTGTCGTCGACGATGACGTTGCGCAGCGATTCCTGTACGTCCGGCATCCCGGCGAACGGCAGCTCCGAGAAGCTCAAGGTGATGTTGGCGCTGCCCGGGCTGCTGGGGTAGGCGGCCTTGATGGCGTCGGTGTCGACGGCCGCCAACGGGCGGGCGTTGGCGATGGCCTGGCGGAACGCCGCCTCCAGGCTCTCCCTGCGCTTTTTCATGTCGACCTCGTTGACGTTGACGTTCATCCGGTCGTGGTCGTTGAGGTAGCTGCGCAGATCCATGTCGATGAAATCCTGGAAAGCGTAGTTCGGCCGGCGGATCCACATGCGGGCACGTTCCAGCAGGTCCTTGGGCCGCAGCTTGAAGTCGAAGCTCGCGGTGCGCGGGTTGCGTCGCTCCTCACCGGGGTTCGAAGGATCCGCCACCAGCAGGCTGGAGACCCACCCCATGCGGTTGCCGCGGGTCACGCCGTCCGCGAGCTGCGGGGCAAAGGTGTCCTTGGGGGCCTTCTCCGAGTTCTGGCTGTCCTCCCACTCGCCGAGGATGATGTCGGTGGCGGCGGCGGCGGTGGCGTCTTTCTCGCCGCGGACGTTGTCGTTCTTCTCCTGCACCACGGTGATCATGTGGTTTCCGTAGTTGCTGCGGAATTCGTCCACGCGGGAGACGACGATTTCATTGGCGGAACCCTGGAAACGGTCCGGCACCTGGCCGTCCTTCGGCCAGGCCGCCGGCTCGTCGGTCTTGACGTCGGACAGCTTGGAGCTCTCCGCCGGGGCGCGGTTGGCCTCGTCGAGCACGGTGTGGGTGCTGCGCAGTTCCTGGCTCAGCCGGGCCAGCGCGTTCTTGTCGAAGTCGGCGAGCACCGCAGCGAGCTGCCCGGCGAGCGCGCACATGAAGTACTGATCGAAGTTCGGGCGGTAATCGCCGAGGATCTGGTTGATGATCTCCTGCGAGTTCGAGACGGTGCCCCGGCCGTTGAGCGGCTGCAGTCGGCCGTTGAGATTCTCCGGGTATTTCAGCGGGTTCTCCTGTGCGCCCCAGTTGGCGGCTTCCCGCAGCTTCGGGATGAGCTTCGTGGTCAACGCCTCGCGCAGCTTGTCGACGAGCTCCTGGGCGTACGGCAGTCCGTAGCGGGACAGTTGCCCTTCCAGCTCCTCGACCACCCTGTTCGCGAAACGGTCCGCCCACTGGTGGGTGGCCCGGTAGGAGACGTTGCGGCCCGTGCTGGCCTGCTGCGGCGACGGGCTGCCGAAACCGGCGATGTCCCGCATCTGCTCGCCCAAGCTCGGATCACGCAGGGCATTTTCAATGACGACGCGCCACTCCGTCAGCTGCTGCCCGTCTCCGGAGGGAAGACGGCTGCCCAGGGCATTGATCATCTGGCCGACGGCGTCGTTGAAAGCGGAGTTGAACTCCTCCCGCAGCCACCCCTCGTAAGCGCCGGGGTTCACCTCGTCGCTGACGATGATCGTCGGCAGGCGCAAGTCCTGGACGAAGAAGCCGATGTTGTCATGGATGAGGGTCTCCAGCTGCTCGGTGCCGCTCTGCCCGATCTTGGTGTTGTCCACGTGCCCGCTCAGCAGTCGGTCGAAGGCCTCGTGCGCCAGGCGCTGGGCGGCGTACTCCGCGTACCGGTCGCGGCCGAGCGACAGCTGGGCGTAGCCGAAAGACCCCCACGGAATGGAGTCCACCTCATCCACGCCCCAGCCGAACAGGTTTTGGTTGACCTCGATGTCGCCGGGGTTGCCGATGACGAACTGCTTGAAGGTGCGCAGCGCGGACGGTGAGGTCATCAGCGCCGCGAGGCCGCGGCCGAAGCCCCGGTACACGGAATTTTGCGTGCCGTCGCCGAACTGTGTGCCCTGCTCTCCCATGCGGGCGCCGACGGGGATCATGCGGCCGACGGTCACGTCCTTGATGGACTCGTTGATGCCCATGGCCCGGAACAGCCGGGAATCGTGTTCTGCGCCGGAACCGAACTGGGCGGCCACGGCCTCGCCGAACATGGCCAAAGAGTTCGGCCACTGGCCGACCCGGGACTGCGACGGCAGGCCCTCGAAGACCTCCGGGGTGTACATGAAGGCCACGACGTTCTGCGACTGGATGCCGTTGATGGTCGTCAGCAGGCGGGCGACGTCGAGGAACATCGAGGCGCCGGCGCCGCCGGCCATCGAAGAAACCACGAAGACCAGCGGATCACTGTTGTCGCCGGGGGTGTTGTTCAGTCGCTTGACGGCCTCGTCGAGTTGTTCCCGGATCTTGCGCAGGTTCTGGATGGTCAAGATGCGGCCGATGCCGCGGTATTGGCCGGCGCCCTGGCCGATCGGGACCATCGACTTTTCCGGTTTCGTGCTCGCCCACGTCGCGATCTCGCCCAACGCCTTGTTGGTGGTGGAACCGAGCTGGCTGGACAGGCCGCGGTCGAACTCCGCGTAACTGGACCGGGAACCGGTGGCCACGTAGACCCCGCCGGATTCCTCGACGTTCGGCAGGCCGCTCGGCCCGTCCTCGGCTTCGACGGGGACGTCGATGGTGACGAACTGCCACTCCTGCGGCAACGAGGTATCGCCCTCATTTTGCTCGGAAAGATACGTCCGCAGCTGATCCAGCATGTACCCCTGCGTCGCGGCCCCAGAGCCGCCGCAGCCTACGACAAGAAACTTACCCACTAATTCTTCCCTCCATGAAAACGTTCGCGGCACTTCATTGTTATGTGACCCATACTCCGCGATCTGCGCGGTTTTGTCGCGCTATCCGAACGGCCCCGGAGTGCGCGGAGGCTGTCCGCCGCCACCGCTTCCTGTCCCGCCACCGAAGGGACCGCCGCCCTGTTGTTCCTGCGCAGCAGCCTCCACCGCCGGCTCCGGGGATGCCCCGCCACCCCCAGCCGCCGTCGTGGACTCCTTGGCCAGCGCTTCTTCGCGCTGATCGGCGAGGTCACCGATGAGGTCGGGGGCGCGCTGCAGAACGTCACGCTCCATGTTCTCCACCTTCTCGCCGTGGGCGAGTTCATCGACCATCATCACGACGGTGGCGTCCGTGTCGGAGTGCGGGTTCATCGTGACGAACCAGGTGTTCTGGATGGCCAGGGGCAGCACGGCGTCGGTGCCTTTCTGTTCCCCCTTCGAGGAGATCGACAGGCCGTCGTCGGCGACGACCTGCGCTGCCGTAAACGGCCAGGGCCCATACTTGACGTTGAGATTGACGCCGGCGACGTTGACGTTGCGCGGGCGCATGTCCACCGGGGCGCTCGACAGGAAATCGTTGTGGGAGACGGTGAACGGCTGTCCGGTCTGTGCGTTCACCAGACGGTGGCCTTCCACCCGCACCGGGATGCGCTGCGCGTAGACACGCGGGGTCCGCGGGATGGTGCCGCCGAAGTAGCGCATCGCGTACAACACGGCCAGCGGGACGCCGATGGCCACGATCACCGCCACGATGAGCGCGGCCCAGAACGTCGCCTGGTCCACCGGCACGCTCATGGCGCCGCGAACCGGCACGCTGATCTGGGACGGGTTGGAGCCGTCCGCCTCAGCGCTGTGGACGATGACCTCGCCGACCAGCGGGCCGTCAGCGAGCTCTTCCACGGTGAAGGTCAACGGCAGCACGCCGGTCTCGTCGCGTTCCAGCTGGATGGCGTTGTCCATGGAATCCGCCGGGGAGTCGACGGCCACCGTGACTCCCTCTGGCAGGGACGCGTTGCCCAGCTCTCCGGACTCCACCCAGACCCGGCCCGGGCCGGTGACGGGGGCGTCGACCTCGACGGTCTCCTGCGTCACGGAACCCAGGTCCAGCGACGCGGGCGGCGTCGGCATGTTCTCCAGGCTGACGGAGAGGCTGTGCTGGCTCATCACCGGATTCAATTCGGTGCCCGCCACCCCTTCGGCCGGGGCCGTGGTGATGTTCGCGCTGGCGATCAGCGTTCCGACGGACACCCGGTCGATGGGGTCAAGCGAGATGTCCACGGGTTGGCCCTCCCCCAGCGGCGCGCCGTCGACCAGGACGACTTCTTCGCCGTCGTTGGTCAGGAAGGACGCCGTCAACTGCGCGTCCCCGTCCAAGGTGACCGGCTGACCGTCCTGATCCAAGAGGGAGGCCGACAACGTGTCGCTGTTCATCGCCCGCAGGGAACCGGTGGAGTTGTCCGTCGGGTCGGTGATCTGCAGGTTCATGCCCGGTTTGATCGTCAGGGAGGCGCGGTAGCTGGCGTCGTCCGCGTTGACGGAGCGGTACCCTAAGCCCCAGGCTCCGGCCCAATCACCGGTGTTCTCCATCTCGACGTCCACGGCGCCCGGCGCCCAGTCATGCAAACTGACGGTGACGTCGGCCTCGCCGATCGCCTGCCGTCCGCCGGTGGTCAGCTCCACCGGTTCCCCCGTCGGCGGGATCAAGACGGGAATGAGCTCCTCGCCTTCCCCGAGCTGCTCGCTCGGCTGTGCTTCCAGAGAAACCGGGGAGACCGAGTTATCGAGGGTGAAGGTGAAGATCTCGTTGACGTTGATCCCGCTTTGGGATGTGCCGCCGGGGTTCGGCAGCGCGGAACGGAAGGCCGCCAGCAGGCCGGCGGCGTCGCTGCCTTCGAAGAACTGGCCGTTCGGCGTGACCGGGGAGCCGCAGTCCGTGTCGCCGCCCTCGGACAGGGAACGCAGGACCGACATGTCCTGTTCCCCTCCTTCGTTCAGTCCGACGGTGAAAAGCTGAATCCCGGCCAACCGCACCTGCGAGACCACGCCTTCCGGGCTGCACATCTGACTGGCCGCGGCCTCGGCGTCGTCTTCTGCCGTGGTCATTTCGCCGTCGCTGAACATCATGGCGGCCCGGCACGGGGACTCGGAGTCGCCGAAGCTGGACAGGGTGCCGCGCAGGGCGTCCGGGTACTCGGTGTACATGTCCAGGGTGCGTTCGCTGAATTTATCGAGCTCGCCGTGCACCGCCCCCACGCCGTCGGTCAGAGAGTTCCAGCCCCCGTAGGAAAGCATCTCCTGCGACATGCCCTCGTCGTAGTCGTCCGGGTTCTTGATGTTGCCGGACACGCCGTCCGGGGAGTCGTAGTAGTCGGTGCCGAAGCCCGCGGTGCGCACCCGAATGTCCGAGCCGGTCTCTTCCGAGGTGCGGGCCAATTCAGAGACGAAGTCTTTCGCCGCGCTGACACGCAGGTCGTCGGCGTCGGTGGCGCCGTATTCTTCCTCGCTGAGCGAGGCTGACTCATCCATGATGATCAGCAGGTCGGCGGTCCCTTCGCCGGCCATGCAGGCGCCGAACTGGCCGAGCGCGTCATTGTTTTCCACCGGCGGGGCTTCCTGGGCCAGGGCCTGGCCGCCCAGTCCGGCGAAACCCGCCAGGACGGCTGCGGCCGCAGTGGCGGCGGCGCGCTTGAACAGGGAGCGAGTGAACGTCATGTCGTGAGACCTTATCCCTTAGAGCTTCGACGCCCAGAGGGCGATTTCGTAGGCGGTGAGCAGGACACCGGCGGTGCCGATGCCCACGGCCAGCCAGTACAGCCTCTTCTGGGCGTCTTTGGCCACGTACACGCTGTTGGCGCGCAGGGCATTGTCCTTCATCGTGTAGACGCCGGCCAGGACGAAAGTGACGATGCCGCACAACACCCAGGCGACGCCCGCATACACGGCGTAGCTAGCCGAGGTGGCCGTCATCGGCCCGGCCACCGGGACAATCGCGATGATCAGACCGATGACCGCAGTCACCAGCGCCGCGATGAGCGGCGCCCACGGGCCGGAGGTGTAGCTGACCACGCCCCCGCTGGAGGCGGCGCTCGATGTCGCCGAAGCGGCCGCCGCGGTGCTGCCCGACGGGGAGAAGGGGCCGGAGCCGCCGGCGGGGCCTGGGCGCGAGCCAAACGGCCCGGGGGTGGCGTGTCCGCCGGAAGAGGGCTGTGGTCCGCCGCCGAACGGGGATCCGGAGGGGCCAGATGTTCCCTGATCAAATGGTCCGGTCACGTTAAGTCACCTTCTTTACATGAAGTATTGACGAAATATTCGTCATTCACACGATTATTACACGGGGAGTTATTGACGCAGTAAACAGAGAACCCCTTTTACCCCATTAAGCAGGTCCAGGAATGAGGAGCTTGAAGTCATTGGCGGCGACGAGAGGGGCCACCACCATCGCTCCGGCGCTCGTGGCGTCGGTTTCTTCTCCGAAGCTGGTGATGCCGACGGCGTACCAGGCCCCGGTCCCGGGGTCCTGGGCCCACACCGGTCCGCCGGAGTCGCCGTGGTCAGAAATATTTTCGTAGCGGATGACGTTGGTTGATTCCCGTTCGATGAAGTCGCCGCAGCTCAAGCCCGACCGGTAGCCCAGACGGCAGATGTACGGCTTCGTGTCCTCCACCCATTCGGCGCTGGCGATGCCTTCGACCTGCCCCGCCACTTCCACTGGAATGGTGGGCTCCCACCGGGCGTCGGAGTACAGCTCAATGAGTCCGTAGTCGAGATCGCCTTCCAAGTCGAAGCCGGTGGTCAGAACTGCCCGGCCCGCTGGGACGAGGGCCCCGTCCGTGTCGCGGTAGGCGATTTCTTCCCCTTCCTCGACGCAGTGCCCGGCAGTGGTCATGTAGACGGCGTCCGAAGACTCCTCCTTGACGAACCAGCCGCTGGAACAGCTCGCCCCGCTGGCCGTGATGAACATGGCGCCCGGCATCAGCGCTCCCGCATCGCCCGCCAGAAATTGGTAATCGCTCGAGTTCCGGTAAATCTCTGCGCGCTCAGCGTTGTCTTCCACCTCAGTGCCGCTGCCGGGGGCGAGTCCCTCGGCGACGTCGCTGGCGCCGTCATCGATCACCAGCGCGTCGCTGACGTCGGTGCCGGTTGTGGGCGCAGCCGAAGAACCGCTCAGGGCGTTGACCGCGGCAGCCCCGCCGCCGCCCAGCCCCACCACAAGCGCCAGGGCGGCGGCGATCCAGGCGACGGTCACGCCGTGGGACTGCCCGGCGGGCTTCACCGACGGCGGCGGCGACGCCGCGGCGCCGGAAAAGGGAGCGCCGGCGGAGGGGCCCGGCTGGTGCGCGGCACGATCGCTGTGACTGTCCAGCGGAGACGAGCCAAAGGGGCCGCCCTGTCCGTTGCCGGAGGGGGAAGACCCGAAGGGGGATCCACCGTGATAGGTCATAGTCGCTCCATGTAGTGATGAAAATACCCTGTCAGATTAGCCGGTCGCGGCATAGCCCGCTCAGCGATTCCGGGTCTGGCGCCGAACATCTGCGTCACCTCTACCCTGCCCCCATGTCCCGGGACAGCAGCGGGCGACAACGCCCCCGTATCCCTATTTGTCCAGATAGACTCAGGTATATCCGATCATTTCCTTACCCGAGAGGTGCTGTGTCGTGCCCGAAGAACATTTCCTGAGTAAAGCCGGCGGCGTCGCCGGTTTCCCCGCCGACAAGGAGCCGGTGCTGCGTGTCAGCCCCGGAGCCGGCGACCGTATCACCTTTGAGACGGACGACGAGGCCTACCGTCAGATGCACGAGCACAAGTCCATGGACGCGGTGACCGCCGTGCTCAACCCCGTGACCGGCCCGGTGCATGTCCAGGGCGCGGAGCCGGGCGACGTGCTGGCCGTCACGATCCACGACATCGCGCTGCCCCACGGCGGCTGGTCGGTGTACCTGCCCGGGGCCGGGGCGCTGGAGGGTGTGATGGGTGAGGAGATGTTCACCCGCTTCATCCCCATCGAGGACGGCCGGGCGCAGCTGAGCGACGAGGTCTCCGTGCCCGTGCGCCCGATGATCGGTTGCATCGGCGTCGCGGCGGCGGCGACCACGATGTCGACGGTCATGCCCTCCTACCCCACCGGCGGCAACATGGATCTCACGGACGCGGCCGTCGGCTCCACCGTCTACCTGCCCGTCCAGGTGGCCGGGGCACTGTTGTACATCGGCGACATTCACGCGGTGATGGCGCGCGGCGAGTCCAGTTTCGTCGCCATCGAGGCCGCGGGCGAAGCCACCGTCAGCGTCGACCTGATCAAGCGGCCGGCCGACACGGATTCACTGTCGCGGCTGCGTGCCCCGCGCGTGCACACCGGCGCAGAGCTGGTGTGCGTCGGTCTCGGCGACCCGGTGCAGGATTCCGTGGTCATGGCCTACGAGCAGCTTTTCGACGCCCTGACCACCGACCACGGTTACTCGGCGGAGGACGCCTACGTGCTCATGAGCGCGGAGGCCCACACCGAGCTGGGCGGGCCCACCGGCTCCGAGACGCCGGATCCGTTGCACCCGTTCCGCGCCGTCGGCGCCGTGACCTTGGCGCGGATCGACGCCCGGTATCTGCGCTGAGTATCGCGCTACGCTTGAGTCATGGACCACACCCCGCGCCTGCGTGCCTCCGATGACGACCGGTCGCAGACCGTCGCCTCTCTGCAGGAGGCGTTGAGCAGGGGGCAGTTGACGCTGGGGGAATTCGACGAGCGGGCGAAGCTGGCCTACGGCGCCCGGTTCCGCGATGAGCTCGAGGCGTTGCTGGCGGACCTCACCCCTGACTCTCCCGCACCTCCCGCCCGGCCAGTCCCGGCGCCTCGGCATCAGATCACCGGCGCCGGCGGCGGCACGAACTTGAGCGCGGGCATCCTCGGATCGACGTCCTACGACGGGGTGTGGCAAGTCGGCGACAACCACATGTCGATCTCGATCATGGGTTCCACCGAGCTGAACCTGACCGAGGCCCGGCTGCCGGGGCAGGAGACGGCCATCAACGCCATCGCAATCATGGGGTCGGTGGAGATCTACGTTCCCGAGGACTTCCGCGTCATCAGCGACGGCGCCGGCGTCATGGGCTCATTCAGCGTCGAAGACGGCGAGGGCGTCACCCTACGGCAGGCCGACGTCGCCGCCGACGCCCCCGTGATTCGCGTCCGCGGCGTCGGGTTGATGGGGTCGGTGGAGATTTACCGGGTGCCCCGCGACTGACTTTTCTGCCCCGACAACGGCGATCGGCCCCGCGCTCCCCTCTTGCAGGGAGCGCGGGGCCGATCGTTGTCAGCAGACCGTGCCAGCCAGAAAGCCGGTCAGCTTAGAGGTCGAAGGCCTCGTCCAGCGGCACGGAAGCGCCGGTGAATTCGCCGTAGCCTTCGTCGCCGTAGATCGATTCCCCGTACGTCGGGATCGAGTAGGCGGCGTTGCGGGCTGCCTCAGTCGGGTTGACCGTGATGTTGCGGTAGCGCGAGATGCCGGTTCCGGCCGGGATCAGCTTACCGATGATCACGTTCTCCTTGAGGCCGAGCAGCTGGTCGGAGCGCTTGTTGATCGCCGCGTCGGTCAGGACGCGGGTCGTCTCCTGGAAGGAGGCGGCCGACAGCCAGGACTCGGTGGCCAGGGAGGCCTTGGTGATGCCCATGATCTCGGAGCGCAGCTCCGCCGGCTGGCCGGACTCGGCCAGAGCGGTGGAGTTGACCTGCTTCGCCTCGGACAGGTCGACCAGGGTGCCCGGGAGCAGCGTGGTCGTGCCGGCCTCGATGACGGTGCCGCGCCGCAGCATCTGCCGGATGATGATCTCGATGTGCTTGTCGTGGATGGCCACACCCTGGGTGCGGTACACGGCCTGCACTTCGTCGATCAGGTGCTTCTCCACGCCACGGCGGCCGAGGATCTCCAGCACGTCGTGCGGGTCGGCGGCGCCGCGCAGCAGGCGGTCGCCCACCTCGACGCGGTCGCCTTCCTGCAGCGAACGCTCGATCATGGCCTGCGGGTTGGAGTCCATCGGGCGGGAGACCTGCGCCAGGCCCTGACGCTTGGACAGCTTCTCGTAGATGACGTCGTCGCCGCCGTCGTCCGGGGTGATGCGCAGGGTCCAGAAGTTGCCCTCGTCCTCCAGCGAGATCGTGCCGGCGACGGAGGCGATCGGGGCGCGGTTCTTCGGAACGCGGGCCTCGAACAGCTCCTGCACACGCGGCAGACCGCCGGTGATGTCGCCGCCGACGCCACCCTGGTGGAAGGTACGCATCGTCAGCTGGGTGCCCGGCTCACCGATCGACTGGGCTGCGACGATGCCGACGGCCTCGCCGATGTCGACCAGCTGGCCGGTGGCCATGGACTTGCCGTAGCACTTGGCGCAGACGCCCGACGGGGTCTGGCAGGTCAGAACGGAGCGGACCTTCACCTTGTCGATGCCGTGGGCGACGATGTCGTCGATGATCTGCTCGGTCAGGTCGGTGCCCGCCTCGTAGATCAGGTTGCCCTCGGCGTCCTTGAGGTCGCCGGAGAGCACGCGGCCCGACAGGGAGGTCTCCACGAGCGCGTCGCGGACGTAGGAGGCGTTGCCCTCGGCGTCGAGCAGCTGCTCGGCGACCGGGACACGCACGCCCTGACGGGAACCGCAGTCCGATTCGCGGACGATGACGTCCTGCGCCACGTCGACCAGACGACGGGTGAGGTAGCCCGAGTCGGCGGTGCGCAGAGCGGTGTCGGCCAGGCCCTTACGGGAACCGTGGGAGTTGTTGAAGTACTCCAGCACCGACAGGCCCTCACGGAAGGAGGTCTTGATCGGGCGGGTGATGTACTCGCCGCGCGAGTTCACGACCATGCCCTTCATGCCCGCCAGGGTCCAGATCTGGCGCATGTTGCCGGCGGCGCCCGACTTCACGATCATCGGAATCGGGTTGTCGTCCGGATACATCGCCTCGACGGCCTGACCCACCGTGTTGGTGGCGTCCTGCCACAGCTCGACCAGACGCTCGTAGCGCTCGCGCTCGGTCAGCTTGCCCTGCTGCCAGTACTTGCGCTCGATGACCTCGGCTTCCTTCTCGTAGGACTCGAGGATCTCGGTCTTGTTCGGCAGCACCAGCACGTCGGACATGGAGATGGTCACGCCGGAGCGGGTCGCCCAGTAGAAGCCGGCGTCGCCGAGCTTGTCCAGGGTCTGCGCCACGGTGATCATCGGGTACTTGTCCACCAGGTCGGAAATCACGTCGCCGAGCAGGATCGTGACCTTGCCCGTGCCCTTACGGGCCATGACGCCCTCGAGGTACGGGTAGTTCCACGGCAGCAGCTCGTTGAACATGATGCGGCCGAGCGTGGTGTCGGTCGTCCAGACGTCGCCCTGCTCCCAGCCCTCGGGGTAGAGCTCCGCCTCGACCTCCGCCGGCGGGCGGAGGTGGTCGATGCGGACCCGGATCGGGGCCTGCAGGCCGAGGACTCCGCGGTCGCGGGCCATGATGGCCTCCGCCGGGGAGGAGTACACGCCGCGGGCCGGGCCGTTGTCGTCGGCCGGGCGGTAGGCGCCCTCGCCGCCGATCTCGTCCTCGTTCTTGTCCATGGTCAGGAAGTACAGGCCCGTGACCATGTCCAGGCGCGGCATGGCCAGCGGCTTGCCGGACGCCGGGGACAGGATGTTGTTCGAGGACAGCATCAGCACGCGTGCCTCTGCCTGCGCCTCGGCGGACAGCGGCAGGTGGACCGCCATCTGGTCGCCGTCGAAGTCGGCGTTGAAGGCTTCACAGGCCAGCGGGTGCAGCTGGATGGCCTTGCCCTCGACGAGCTTCGGCTCGAAGGCCTGGATGCCCAGGCGGTGCAGCGTCGGTGCACGGTTGAGCAGCACCGGGTGCTCGGAAATGGCTTCCTCGAGCACGTCCCACACCTCGGGGCGCTGACGCTCGACCATGCGCTTGGCGGACTTGATGTTTTGCGCGTAGTCGTGCTCGACCAGGCGCTTCATCACGAACGGCTTGAACAGCTCGAGCGCCATCAGCTTCGGCAGACCGCACTCGTGGAGCTTGAGCTGCGGGCCGACGATGATCACGGAACGGCCGGAGTAGTCGACGCGCTTGCCCAGCAGGTTCTGACGGAAGCGGCCCTGCTTGCCCTTGAGCAGGTCGGACAGCGACTTCAGCGGACGGTTGCCCGGTCCGGTGACCGGACGGCCGCGGCGGCCGTTGTCGAACAGGGCGTCCACGGACTCCTGCAGCATGCGCTTCTCGTTGTTCACGATGATCTCGGGCGCGCCGAGGTCGATCATGCGCTTGAGGCGGTTGTTGCGGTTGATCACGCGACGGTAGAGGTCGTTCAGGTCGGAGGTGGCGAAACGGCCGCCGTCGAGCTGAACCATCGGGCGCAGCTCCGGCGGGATCACCGGGATCGCGTCCAGGACCATGCCGGCCGGGTCGTTCTTGGACCGCTGGAAAGCGGCGACGACCTTGAGGCGCTTGAGGGCGCGCATCTTCTTCTGGCCCTTGCCCTCGGCGATGATGTGGTTGAGTTCCTCGGCCTCGGCGTCGATGTCGTAGTTCTGAATCAACGTCTGGATGGCCTCGGCGCCCATGCCGCCGGTGAAGTAGTCCTCGTAGCGGTCGAGGAGCTCCTCGTAGATGAGCTCGTCGATGATCATCTGCTTCGGAGCCAGCTTGACGAAGGTCTGCCAGATCTCCTCGAGACGCTCGACCTCGCGCTCGCCGCGCTCGCGGATGTGCTGCATCTCCTTGTCGGCCGCGTTCTGCACCTTGCGGCGGGCGTCGGCCTTGGCGCCGGCTTCCTCGAGCTCGGCGAGGTCTTCTTCCAGCTTGCCGGCGCGCTCGGCGATCTCGGACTCGACGTCCTGCTCGACTTCCTTCTTCTCGAGCAGCATCTCTGCCTCGAGGGTCGACAGGTCGTTGTGGCGGGCCTCATCGTCGACGGACGTGATGATGTTCGCCGCGAAGTAGATGATGCGCTCCAGGTCCTTCGGAGCGAGGTCCAGCAGGTAGCCCAGCCGGGACGGCACGCCCTTGAAGTACCAGATGTGGGTGACGGGCGCGGCCAGCTCGATGTGGCCCATGCGCTCGCGACGCACCTTGGACTTGGTCACCTCGACGCCGCAGCGTTCACAGATGATGCCCTTGTAGCGGACGCGCTTGTACTTGCCGCAGGCGCACTCCCAGTCCCGGGTCGGGCCGAAGATGCGCTCGCAGAAGAGACCGTCCTTCTCCGGCTTGAGGGTGCGGTAGTTGATGGTTTCCGGCTTCTTGACCTCGCCCTTGGACCAACGGCGGATATCCTCGGCGCTGGCCAGGCCGATGCGGAGCTCGTCGAAGAGGTTTACGTCGAACACGTAACTCCCTTTCCCCTCCCATGACGGAGGGATTGAATGGCGTATATGAAGATTAGCGTTTATCTGTCGCCCGGTGAAGGGGGACGTCGACAAGTTTCCTGCCTGTCGACGCCCGCCCCGCACGCGGACCGGGACGCATTAAGCGATGTCGGTGTCGGCGCGCTCGTCGCGGGACAGGTTGATGCCCAGCGACGTCGTCTCGTCCTCGTCCTCATCGTCGTCGAGATCCATGGCGGTGCCGTCCGCAGTCAAGACCTCCACGTTCAGGCAGAGCGACTGCAGCTCCTTGAGCAGCACCTTGAAGGACTCGGGGATGCCCGGATCCGGGATGTTGTCGCCCTTGACGATCGCCTCGTAGACCTTCACGCGGCCGACCACGTCGTCCGACTTGATGGTGAGCAGCTCCTGCAGGGTGTAGGCGGCGCCGTACGCCTGCATGGCCCACACCTCCATCTCGCCGAAGCGCTGGCCGCCGAACTGCGCCTTACCGCCCAGCGGCTGCTGGGTGATCATGGAGTACGGGCCGGTGGAGCGGGCGTGGATCTTCTCGTCGACCAGGTGGTGCAGCTTGAGCATGTACATGTAGCCGATGGAGATCGGGTGCTTGAACGGCTCGCCGGAGCGGCCGTCGAACAGCTGCGTCTTGCCGTCGCCGTCGACCATGACGTCGCCGTCGCGGTTCGGGTTCGAGTTGGCCAGCAGGCCGGCGATCTCCTCGTTGGAGGCGCCGTCGAACACCGGGGTGGCGGTCAGCGACTCGGCCGGGACCTCGTAGAGCTCCTCCGGCAGGGTCTTGACCAGCTCGGCGTTCTCCGGGTTCGTCGGATCGACGGTCCAGCCGGTGTGCGCCAGCCAGCCCAGGTGGATCTCGAGGACCTGGCCGATGTTCATACGACGCGGGACGCCGTGGGTGTTCAGGATGATGTCGACCGGGGTGCCGTCCGCCATGAAGGGCATGTCCTCCGGCGGCAGGATCTTGCCGACGACGCCCTTGTTGCCGTGGCGGCCGGCCATCTTGTCGCCGTCCTGGATCTTGCGCTTCTGGGCGACGTAGATGCGGATCATCTCGTTGACGCCCGGGGACAGGTCGTCGTCGTCCTCGCGGGAGAAGCGGGAGACGCCGATGACCTTGCCGGTCTCGCCGTGCGGCACGCGCAGGGAGGTGTCGCGCACCTCGCGGGCCTTCTCGCCGAAGATGGCGCGCAGCAGACGCTCTTCCGGGGTCAGCTCGGTCTCGCCCTTCGGGGTGACCTTGCCGACGAGGATGTCGCCGTCGCGGACGTCGGCGCCGATGCGCACGATGCCGCGGTCGTCGAGGTCCTTGAGGACTTCCTCGGAGACGTTCGGGAGGTCGCGGGTGATTTCCTCGGCGCCCAGCTTGGTGTCGCGGGCGTCGATCTCGTGCTCCTCGATGTGGATCGAGGTCAGGGTGTCGTCTTCGACCACGGACTGGTTGAGGATGATGGCGTCCTCGTAGTTGTGGCCTTCCCACGCCATGAAGGCGACGAGCAGATTGCGCCCCAGCGCCATCTCGCCCTGGTGGGTGCCCGGGCCGTCAGCGATGATCTGACCGGCCTCGACACGCTCACCCAGGCTGACCAGCGGCTTCTGGTTGTAGCTGGTGTTCTGGTTGGTGCGCTCGAACTTGCGCAGCAGGTAGGAGTCGCGCTGACCCTCGTCGTCCATGATCGTGATCACGTCGGCGGAGACGTTCTCGACGACGCCGGCCTTCGGGGAGATGACCATGTCGCCGGCGTCGTAGGCGGCGCGCAGCTCCATGCCGGTGCCCACGAACGCGGACTGCGGACGCAGCAGCGGCACGGCCTGCTTCTGCATGTTGGCGCCCATCAGGGCACGGTTGGCGTCGTCATGCTCCAGGAACGGAATCATGGCGGTGCCCACGGAGACCATCTGGCGCGGGGACACGTCGATGTAGTCGACGCCCTGGGCGTCGGTGACGGCGATGTCGCCGTCCTTGACGCGGACCTCGATGCGCTCTTCGACGATGTTTCCGTCGGCGTCCTGGGCGACCTCGGCCTGCGCGATGGAGAAGCGATCCTCCTCATCGGCGGCCAGGTAGTCGACCTGGTCGGTGACCTTGCCGTTTTCGACCTTGCGGTACGGGGTTTCGATGAAACCGAAGGCGTTGACGCGCGCGTAGGACGACAGCGAACCGATCAGGCCGATGTTCGGGCCTTCCGGGGTCTCGATCGGGCACATGCGGCCGTAGTGCGACGGGTGGACGTCGCGCACCTCGATGCCGGCGCGCTCACGCGACAGGCCGCCCGGGCCCAGCGCCGACAGACGGCGCTTGTGGGTCAGGCCGGACAGGGAGTTGCCCTGGTCCATGAACTGCGACAGCTGGGAGGTGCCGAAGAACTCGCGGATCGCGGCGGAGACCGGACGCACGTTGATCAGCGACGTCGGGGTGATCGACTCGGCGTCCTGGGTGGTCATGCGCTCACGCACGACCCGCTCCATGCGCGACAGGCCCACGCGGACCTGGTTCTGGATCAGTTCGCCGACGGTGCGCAGACGACGGTTGCCGAAGTGGTCGATGTCGTCGGTGCCGACGGACACGACCTCTCCGATGGGCGAGGTCATCTCGCGCTCACCGGAGTGCAGACGCACCAGGTACTCGATGGTGGTGGCGATGTCCTCTTCGGTCAGGGTCGTCTCGCCCTCGTGATCGCCGCCCAGGCCGAGCTTGCGGTTGATCTTGTAGCGGCCGACCTTGGCCAGGTCATAGCGCTTCGGGCGGAAGAAGGCGTTCTCGATCAGCGACTGCGCGAGATCGCGGGTCGGCTGCTCGCCCGGACGCTGCTTGCGGTAGATCTCCAGCAGCGCCTCGTCGGTGTTGTTGATGCCGTCGGACTCCAGGGTGGACATCATGAGCTCGGAGAAGCCGAAGCGCTCCGTGATCTGCTCGTTGGTCCAGCCCAGCGCCTTCAGCAGCACGGTGACCGGCTGGCGGCGCTTACGGTCGATGCGGACGCCGACGGTGTCCTTCTTGTCGACGTCGAATTCGAGCCAGGCGCCACGCGACGGGATGACCTTGACGGCATGGAGCGGACGCTCCGTGGACTTGTCGATGGTCTGGTCGAAGTAGACGCCCGGGGAACGAACCAGCTGAGAGACGACGACACGCTCGGTGCCGTTGACGATGAAAGTTCCGCCGTCGGTCATCAGCGGGAAATCGCCGATGAAGACGGTCTGGGACTTGATCTCCTGGGTTTCGTTGTTGACGAACTCCGCGGTCACGTACAGCTGCGCGGAGTAGTTCATGTCCTTTTCCTTGCACTCGTCGACCGAGTACTTCACCGGCTCAAAGCGCGGCTCGGAAAGGGAAAGGGACATGTTGCCCGAGTAATCTTGAATCGGGCTCAGTTCATGAAGAATATCCTCGAGTCCGCTCGTGATACGGGCGTCGTCGCCGTGCTCCTCTTGCTGGCGGGCGCGCCACTCGGGCGCACCTACGAGCCATGAAAAGGAGTCGAGCTGAACGTCGAGGAGCCCCGGGACAGCAATAGGCTCCGAGATTTTAGCGAAAGAGTATCGCTTCGGAGCTCCGGGGATGTCGGCCACTGACTTGGTCTGGCGGGAGACTGCCAAGATGGGTCCTTCCAGCACCTCACGCGGGTCGGGAAAACTGCTCTGGCTTGCAGTTCCCCCGATAAACCGCTGGTATTTTAGCATTCGGTCTGCTGTGGAATTTCCGGCTTTAAATAGCAAAAAGTCACCTTGTCAAGTTGACTTTTTCAAGTCTTTTCAACAAGGTTTCTTGCACTACTCGAGCAGGATTCCAGCGCAACGATGTAGCCTATATCAAATTTCCCCCGATGTAAAGGCCGAACGCGGGTGCACCGAAACTCCCGGATTGAGTGGGGACTTTACCATCGCCTGCCCCCGCTGCCCTAACGAGACCGCCCACGGCCGCGGAACGCGCCGATCACGCCGATGAGGATCAACGCCCCGCCGACGGCGATGACGACCCACTGAATCACCCGGACGGTGGCCGGATCGAGCATGCCGTCGAGCTCCGCCATCGAGGCGCTGACCTGGGCGTCATCGCGGGATCCCTCGAACAGCAGCACCGTCTGCCGCTCCTCGACGGGAGCGTCCGCGTTGGGCGCGTAGAAGTCATCGACGGATTCCGTCACGTCCACGACCAACCCGGTGATCTGATCCACGTACAGGTCGCGGGTGACGGAATGGAACAGCGGCCACTGCTCGCCGTCGACCTCCGTGCCAGTGAAGAACCCCTCGTAGAGCTCCGCCACGTTGGTCGGCTCGATCACCTGCCGGTACTGGTAGATCGTCCGCCCGTCGATCTCCTGCTCCTCGACGAACACGGCCGGGCGGGATTCGCGCAACGTTTCGTCGAACACCGGGTAGGTGGTCTGCTCCGCGTCCGACGGCAGCTTCAGCCAGTGCCCGTCCACCGGCACGGTCTCCGGCGGGAAACCGATCGTGTGTATGAGGTCGGCGTCCGTCTCCGCTTCCCCGGTCACGCGGTTCATCACGTAGCTCCACGTCTGGGCCGTGATCAGACGATCCGCGTCCGCCTGCATGCTGTCGCGCATCGTGGTGGCGCCCACCCGGATGGAGACGTTGTCCTCTGTGGCCGGCTCCTGGACGTCCAGGTGCAGCTGCCGGCTGACGGGGGCGTCCAGGACGCGGCCGTCCGGGGAGGTCAGCAGGCGGGTCTGGGCCTGTTCGTCCTTGATCGTCCAGGTGGTGTTCTCCAGGTCGAGCGGCAGCCGCCCGTCGGCGTTGATCAGCGCAGGGGAAAGCAGGCCGCCGGCCATGAGCGCCACCCCGAGGCCGACGAGCAGGGCGGACAGGATCCGTGACTTGGGGAGCATGCGGAAAATTGTACCTGCAATCGCCGCTGGGGCTGATTCGACGGGAAAGACGACGAACCCCGTCGCCACAGGCAGTGGCGACGGGGTTCGAAAAGCTGTGAGTAGCGGTGAAACTACTTGAGGTTGGCGGTGGCGCCGGCCTCTTCGAGCTTGGCCTTGGCAGCGTCGGCGTCTTCCTTGGAAGCGCCCTCGAGGATGGCCTTCGGAGCTGCCTCGACGAGCTCCTTGGCGTCCTTCAGGCCCAGGCCCGGGACGATCTCGCGGACAGCCTTGATGACGCCGATCTTCTTGGCGCCGGCGTCCTCGAGGACGACGTCGAACTCGGACTGCTCTTCAGCCTCGGCTGCACCGGCGTCGCCGCCAGCTGCGCCTGCGGCGGCGACGGCGACCGGAGCGGCGGCCTCGACCTCGAAGACCTCTTCGAATTCCTTGACGAACTCAGAGAGCTCGATGAGGGTCATTTCCTTGAAGGCCTCGATGAGCTCGTCCTTGGAAAGCTTAGCCATGGTGGCGTCCTTTCTGTTGTGGGGCCGGAGTGTCCGGACCCCGAAGTGTGGGTGAAATTATGCGGGGTGACGCGGATGCGTCGAAAAGCTAGTCGTCCTTCTTTTCCTGCAGTGCAGCAGAAAGACGAGCCATCTTGGTGGCCGGTGCGTTGAACACGGCGGCGGCCTTTGCCAGGTTGCCCTTCATAGCGCCAGCCAGCTTCGCGAGGGTCGTCTCGCGGTTGTCCAGCTCGGCGATGGCCTTGACCTGGTCGGCAGTCAGTGCATTGCCGTCCATGAAGCCGCCCTTGACCACGAGTGCCTCGTGGTCGCCGGCGAACTTCTTGAACACCTTGGCTGCGTCGACTGCTTCGCCCTCGATGAAGGCGATGGCGGTCGGGCCGGTCAGGTGCTCGTCAAGACCCTCAATTCCCTGCTCCTTGGCAGCGATCTTGAGGAGGGTGTTCTTGGCGACGTGGTAGGTGACGTCAAACCCGAGTTCGCCGCGCAGCTGAGCCATCTGATCCACGGTCAGACCGCGGTATTCGGTCAGAAACACGGAGGAGGAAGACTCGAACTTCTCCTTGAGAGCTGCGAGCTCTGCAACGTTCTTTGCGTTTGCCATATCCTAGTACGCCTCCTTTCCCTTTTATGTCGTGATGATTATCCGCCGGGACATCGCCTTCGAAAAGGAAAATGCCCCGTGCAGAAGCACGGGGCACCCTCGCCCACCTGGGTGGGCGGTCAAGTGCGCAAGTGTCTCCTGCGTGGGCCGGTCCGGGGTTCGGACTCCTTCGCTCCCCGATGAGGGGAGAACCTACGGTCTTCGGTGAAACTTGAGCTCGGCCCTCAAAAAGGACCGTTCAAACTTCGGAGGTTGATGTTAGCGCCTGGCACCGGGATCCTCCAAATCGCCGGCCACGGCGGCGCGCGCCATCCGCTCGACCAGAGACTCGACGGTGCCCCTGTCCTCACCTTCCTCCTGCACGAGTTCCGCGCCCCGCGCGATGGCGGCGTCGACGAGCGCGAAGGCCGCGCCGTGGTCACCGATCAACTTCACGCGGGCGGGGTGGAGGGCGTCGTGGGCGTGTTGCACCCGCTCGTCGGTAAAGGCCTCGGGGAATTGCTGGGCCGCCGCCATCAGCGGGCCGTGCGAGCCGCCGAGGAAGAGATCCAGGGTGACGGACACGTACGCCGCGACGCGGTCGCCCGGGTCGTCGCCGACCCCGGTCAGCGCCCCCTGCAACGAATCGGTCCAGGCCGGGATCGCCTCCAGCAGCAGCTGGATGAGCAGGTCCTGCCGGGACGCGGCGTAGAGGTAGACGCTGGAGCGGGCCAGGCCCACCTCCGCGGCCACTTCCCCGAGGGTGGGCATCTGGCCGTCCGAGGCGGCGATGAGTTTTTCCGCCGCCGACAGCACGGCGCGGTGCTGGGCGGCGCAGTGCTCGGCGACCGTGGGCTCGGAAATTCTGGGCATGTCCGGCGAGTCTACCGTGCCGGGGTGAGCCTGCCGTCGACCATTTCCAAGACGCGGTCACAGTGCTCGATGACCTCGAGGTCGTGGGTGACCATGACGCCGGCGACGCCCTGCTCCCGGCACTCCTCCGCGAGCAGAGTGACGATCTCGTGGGAGCGCCGGCGGTCCAGCGCCGCGGTGGGCTCGTCGACGAGCAACAGATCCGGGCCGGCGACCAGGGCGCGGGCGATGCCGATGCGCTGACGTTCGCCGCCGGAGAGGGTGGCCGGCCGGTGCTTGGCCCGGTGTCCCATGCCGACGGCCTCGAGCAGTTCCTCGTTGCTGCGACGGCCGCGCTTGCCGTGGATGCGGGCGGCCAGCTCGATCTGGTCGCGGGCGCGCAGGGCGGAGGGCAGGCTGCCGGAGGACTGGAAGACGAAACCGACGTGCTCGCGGCGGATGCGTGCCAGCTCCGTGTCGTTGAAATCACCGATGTCTTCACCGGCGACGGCGACCCGTCCGGAGTCCGGCGTAGTCAACGCGCCGGCGACGGCCAGCAGGGTTGATTTGCCGGAGCCGGAGGGGCCGACGACGGCGATGAACTCGCCGGGATCGACGCTCAGGGACACGTGGTCCAAGGCGTGGACCACGGAGTCGCCGTCGCCGTAGCTGACGCGGACGTCGTCGAGAATGAGGGCGGGTGCGATCATCGGTTTTCTCCCAGTGCAGTGAGCGGGTCGGTGCGGGTGACTCGGTAGACGGCGATGAGGGCGCCGATCAGTCCGGAGAGGAAGAGCATGGCCGCGCCGCCGAGGATGGGCGCCGCCTCGGTGGCGTACGGCATGCCGGTGGTCTCCAGCCAGAGGCCCAGGCCAACGGCGATGGCCACGCCCACGGCGATGGAGGCGACGAGGATGATCACGGCCTGGCCGAGGCTGTCGCGCAGCAGGAAGCCGCGGGTGGCGCCGATGGCGCGCATGGTGGCGATGTCACCGGAGCGCTGAATGGTCCAGACGAGGAAGAACGCGCCGGCGATCAAGGCGGTGATGATGTAGAGGAACCACTCGATCAGGGCCAGGGTCATGGTTTCTGCGCTGTAGCCGGGCGAAGCCTGGAAGCTGTCTTCCAGGGTCACCACGTCCAGGCTGGTCTCGGCGTTGAGCGTGTCGAGGTCCGCGTCGGGCGCCTGCGCGACGATGACGGAGGCCTGCTCGTAGGCCGTGGGCGGGGCGGCCTCGCTGGCGCGGGCGCCGACGTGGACTTCTTGCCAGACGTCGAGCGGGGCGTAGGCCAAGTCGACGTGGCCGAAGGTGCGCTGGTCCTCGGTGAACCCGATGACGGTCAGCTCCGTCTCCAGGCGCTCCAGGGTGATCGTGTCGCCGACGGCGATGCCGGCGTCGGCGAGCGTGCCGGAGACGATGATCTCATGGCCGGTCGGGGTGGGGTCACCGTCGACGTGGTCCTCGCTGAGGGCGGGCAGGCCCTCCGGGGCGAGGAAGGAGTCCGGCTCCACCCCGATCAGCGTCAGATCCACCGGAGTGTTGTCCTGGTTGCGGCCGTTGACGATGCTCAGCCCCATGGGGGCGGCCTGTTCGACGCCGTCGACGGCGGCGAGTTCATCGGCGGCCTCGAGCTCGACCGTGGAGCGGGTGAAGGCGGAGGACGCCTCGGTGCCCTCCTCGAAGGAGACGACGTCGGCGTCCATGGCCTTGAGGCCGGAGACGCCGTCGTTGACCAGGCCGGCCGTGAGCCCGGAGATCATGACGATGAGGATGGACATGAGCGCCAGGACGAGGCCCATGAGAAGAAAGCGGGTGCGCGCGAACACCATGTCGCGCCAGGCTAGGAACATGAGAGGCTCTTCCGTAGATGGTCGGGATTCCTTGCCGATGACATGCATCGACACTGTGTCGGCATCTTACCGACACGGTGTCATCACCCTGTTGACGGCCCCCGTTAATCCTCGTCGAAATCCGACAACGGGCCGCGCGCCATCGCGACGCGGGCCGAGTTGAGGATCGCCGCGACGTCGATGACCTCCTGCGCGACGGCGCCCGCCAGCGGAGTCAGCAGCCCGAAGACCGCCAAGATCATGCCGACGACGGACAGGCCCATGCCGCCGAGCGCGGACTGCAGCGCGATGCGGCGCATCCGGGCGGAAATATGCAGCAGGTCATCAAGGCGTTCCAACGAGGAATCCAAAATGACCGCGTCAGCCGCCTCGGAAGTGACGTCGGAGTCGGAGCCCATGGCCACCCCCACCGTGGCGGTCGCCATCGCCGGGGCGTCGTTGATGCCGTCGCCGAGGAACATGGTCTTGCCGTGGGCGTTGTTCCGCCGCACGATCGCCAGCTTGCCTTCCGGGCTGACCCCGGCGTGCACCTCGTCGACGCCGACGCGGCCCGCCAAGTACCGCACCTCCGACTCCCGGTCACCGGAGATGATCATCATCTTGTCCACGCCGTGCTTCTCGGGCAGGTGGGCGATGAATTTCTCCGCTTCCGCGCGCGGTTCGTCACGGAACTGGATGACGGCGGCGTAGCGCTCGTCGATGAGCACCACCGACTCCATGCCCGCGGCACTCTTCGGCATCAGGTCGCGGCTGGCCGGGTCGAGTTCGACGGCGGTGCGCCGATTCGCGATGCGCAAAAACCGCCCGCCCACCTCGCCCGTCAACCCCTGGCCGGGTTTCTCGGAGACCGCCGCCACGTCGGGCAGTTCCAGCCCCCGGCCCGCGGCCTCTCCCCGGATCGCGTCGGCGAGCGGGTGCCTGGAATAGCGCTCGATCGACGCCGCCGCCGCCAACACCTCGTCTTCCTCGAAACCGGGCGCCACGTGAATGTCGGTGATGCTGGGACGCCCGTAGGTCAGGGTGCCGGTCTTGTCGAACATGATGGTCGTGACCTGCGCGGCGTTTTCCAACATGCCGGGATTGCGCACGATGATCCCGCGCTTGGCGGCCAGCGAGATGGCCCCGATGATCGCGACGGGCACACCGATCAACAGCGGGCACGGCGTCGCCACGACCACCACCGCCAAAAAGCGCATGGGGTCCCCCGAGATCGCCCAGCCCAGTGCGCCGAGGACCAGCGCGATCACCGTGTACCAAGCGCCGAGCCGGTCCGCGAGACGCCGCATCGGGGGCCGGTTCTCCTCCGCCTCCCGCAGCGTGCCCACGATGCGGGCGTAGCGGGAGTCCCGCGCCGGGGCGGTGGCCACGACGGTCAAGGGGGTGTCGCCGTTGACCGCCCCGGAGATCACCTGCGCGCCCTTGGATTTACTGACGACGTAAGGCTCGCCGGTCAGATAAGACTCGTCCATCGAACCATGGCCGGCGATCACTTCGCCGTCGACCGGGCACAACTCGTGGGGCAGGACGACGAGCTCGTCGCCGACCGCGACGTCCTCCACCGCCACCTCCTCCCCGCCAACCCGATGCGCGGTGGCGGGCGCCCGTCTGGCCAGCGCGTCCAGCGTGCCGGTGGCCCGTTTGGTGGCCGCCTCCTCCAGCGCCTCACCGCCGGAGAGCATGAGCACGATGATCGCGGCCACCAGCCACTCCCCCAGCGCCACGGACGTCGCGATGGAGACCGCCGCGAGGGTGTCCGCGCCGCCGCGGGTGCGGATGGCGTTGCGCAGGACGTCGACGAGCAGAGGCGCACCGCCCACCACGACGACGAGCACGAGCGGCCAGTCGCGGGCCCACCCCTCGAGCCCGACGCCGAGCCACAGCACGAGGTGGATGACGATGGCGACGAGGGTGGCGACGGTGATGACCCCGTCGCGGGAAGAGAGGAAGATCTTCCCGGGGCGAGCCGTGGCAGTCGGATGTGCGGGCAGGTGGGCGGAGGTGACCATACCTCCATCCTCACCGACGACGACCTCTTTGACCAGTAAGGATGTGCTTCCTTAGTAAGGGTGTCCGAAGGTCAGTGCAGGCGGTCGAAGTCCGCCGCGGCCGCCCGCGCCGCCCAGGCGCCGGGCATGCCGTGCACGCCGGCGCCCGGGGGCGTCGACCCGGAGGCCAGGTACACCCCGTCGGCGAGCCGGTAGGGGTTGACCGTCAGCCCCGGGCGCAGCAGCGACTGCAGCCCCGTCATCGCCCCGCCGGCGATGTCGCCGCCCACGATGTTCGGGTTCCAGTCCGCCAGGTCCTGCGGGCTCGTCTCCACCTTGCGCACCACGCGGTCCCGGAAACCGGGCGCGAAACGCTCGATCTGTGTCTCGATGAGCTTGGCGACCTGGCCGGGGCGTTCCTCCACGAAACCGTGCGGCACGTGCGCGTACGCCCAGATCACCGTCTTGCCCTGCGCAGGGCCGGTGGCGCGAGACGGATCTGCAGCCTGTTGCTGACACACCATGACGAAGGGGCGCTCCGGCAACGTTCCCTGCGCCGCTTCCTTCTCCGCCCGCTGGATCTCCTCGATGGTGCCGCCGACGTGGACGGTGCTCGCCTGCCCGACGTGTGTATCGCGCCAGGGCACCGGCCCGTCCAGCAGGTAGTCGATCTTGTAGGTGCCGGTGCCGTAGCGCCAGCGCTGCAGCCGGGCACGCGTCGCCCGCGGCAGGGCCAGCCCCTTGAGGGAGAGCACCTGCCGGGTGGTCAGGTTGAGGATCGTCGCGTCCGTGCGCGGCAACGCGCGCAGGTCATCGACGTGGACGCCGGTGTGGATCGTGCCGCCGGCCTCCCGGACCACGCTTTCCAGCGCCCGGGTGATCGCGCCGGTGCCGCCTTCCGCGACCGGCCAGCCACGCGTCATGCCCAACGCCCCGAACAGCAGGCCGAAGGCCCCGGTGAAGGGGTGTCCGGGCGGAGCCATGGCGTGGACGGAGGAGCCGGCGAACAGCGCCCGGGTAGCCTCCTCCTGGAAAGCCAGGCCGCTCAGCCGCTGCGCCGAAAGCAGCGCCGGCGGGCCGAAAGTGAGCATGCGCAGCGGGTGCCGGGGGATCCCCAGCATCGGTTTCAGCAGGTTCGCCAGGTGCTGGTCGATGTGGTTTACCAGGTCGGCGTGCAGACGTCGCCACGCCGGGCCGTCGACGCCCAGCCCGGCCGCGGTCTCCTCGAGGCCGCGGTTGAGCACCGGCGCGGGCCGGTCCTCCAGCGGATGGGCCATGGCATGGTCCGAGTGGCGCCACACCAGGCCGTGCGCCGCCAGATCCAACTCCTCGAACACCGGGCTCGCCGCCCCGAAAGGGTGCGCCGCGGCGCCTAAGTCGACGACCGTGCCCTCCCCCAGCACCGCCGCCGAGGAGGCCGCGCCACCGACGACGTCCGCGCGTTCGTACACGTCGACCTGCCATCCTTGCCGGGCCAGCACCGCCGCGGCCGTCAGCCCGTTCGGGCCGGCGCCGACCACGGCGGCGCGCGGGCGGAAGTTCAGCGTCTGCGTCATGATGGTCTCCCCTCGTCGCTGACTTCGTTACGTCGCCAGGCTACCCGCGCTTCACTGTGCGTGCCGGTACCCCGGGAATGACGAAACCCCGTCCGCCGCGCCGAAACGCGGAAAACGGGGTGTCCTGGGAGAAGAAGCTTAGGCCTCTTCGCCGGCGAAGTTCTTCTGCACCGAGGTGTCGACCGGGACGCCCGGGCCGTTGGTGGAAGACAGGGTGATCTTCTTCATGTAGATGCCCTTGGAGGAGGACGGCTTCACACGGTTCAGCTCGTCGATCAGCGCGCCGTAGTTGTCGGCCAGCTGCTTGGCGTCGAAGGACGCCTTGCCGATCATGGCGTGCAGGTTCGAGGACTTGTCCACGCGGAAGGAGATCTTGCCGCCCTTGGACTCTTCGATGGCCTTGGCGACGTCGTTGGTGACGGTGCCGGTCTTCGGGTTCGGCATGAGGCCGCGCGGGCCCAGCACGCGAGCGACGCGGCCGACCTTGGCCATCTGGTCCGGGGTCGCGATGGCGACGTCGAAGTCGATGGTGCCTTCGGTGATCTGCTCGACCAGCTCGGCGGTGCCCACGATGTCGGCGCCGGCCTCCTGGGCCTCCGTGGCCTTCTCGCCCTCAGCGAAGACGGCGACGCGGACGGTCTTGCCGGTGCCGTGCGGCAGCATGACGGTGCCGCGGACCAGCTGGTCGGCCTTACGCGGGTCGACGCCCAGGCGAACGGCGACGTCGACGGTGGCGTCGTAGTTCTTGGAGGAGGTCTCCTTGACCAGGGCGGTGGCCTCGAGCGGGTGGTATTCGCGGGTCTGGTCGACCTTGGCGGCGGCCTCCTTGAAGGCCTTCGAGTTCTTGCTCATTTATGCAATTCCTATTCGGATTGTGTGGTGATCGGGCCGAAGCGGGCCCTGCCACGGGTGGATGAAAATTAACCCTCGACGGTGATGCCCATGGAGCGGGCGGTGCCGGCGACGATCTTGGCGGCGGCCTCGACGTCGCGTGCGTTGAGGTCTTCCTTCTTGGTTTCGGCGATTTCCTTGACCTGGTCCATGGTGACCTTGCCCACCTTGTCGGTGTGCGGGACGCCGGAGCCCTTCTGCAGGCCGGCGGCCTTCAGCAGCAGCTTGGAGGCCGGCGGGGACTTCAGCTTGAAGTCGAAGGAACGGTCTTCGTAGACGGTGATCTCGACCGGCACGACGTTGCCGCGCTGGGACTCGGTCGCCGCGTTGTACGCCTTGCAGAACTCCATGATGTTCACGCCGTGAGCACCCAGAGCCGGGCCGACCGGCGGGGCCGGGTTAGCCTGGCCGGCGTCGATCTGCAGCTTGATCAGGCCAGTGACCTTTTTCTTCTTGGCCATCGAATTACCTACTCTCCTTGTTACCGGGCGCCGTCACGATGATGACCGTGCCCGTCCGGATGCCACGCTCAGCGAGCCACCGGGGATGAATGTTTTGGGGGTGCGTCTTCGCCGCACCACGAGGTGGGCACACGCGAAGGTCAAGCATACGCGCAGGCGGGCCACCCTCCCAAATCGTTGGGACGGCGGCCCGCCTGCGGGTTTACCGGGGAGCCGGCGTTAGACGATCTTCTCGATCTGGTCGGCGGTGAGCTCGACCGGGGTCTCGCGGCCGAAGAGCGAGACCAGCGCCTCGATCTTGCCGGTGACCGGGTCGATGGTGGAGATCGTCGCGGACACTGCCGCGAACGCTCCGGACAGGATCGTGACGGCGTCGCCGACCTCGAAGTCGATGGCGACCTTCGGCTTCTCCTCGGAGTCCGGCATGGCGACGACCATTTCGCCGTCCTGGGTGGTCTTCGCGGCGTCCTCGCCCTCGGCCGGGACGTCCTTCGGCATGAGGAACTTGGCCACGTCGCGGTGCTTGACCGGGGTGGCGTTGCCTTCGTTGCCCACGAAGCTGGTCACGCCCGGGGTGTCGCGGACGACGGACCAGGCGCTGTCGTTCATGTCCATGCGCACCAGCACGTAGCCCGGCAGCAGCTTGCGCTTGACCAGCTTCTTCTTGCCGTCCTTGATTTCGACGGCCTGCTCGATCGGGACGACTACGTCGTGGATGTACTCCTCGACCTCGAGCGTCTGGCTGCGCATGTCCAGGTTCGTCTTCACCTTGTTCTCGTAGCCGGAGTAGGTCTGGACGATGTACCACTGGCCCGGCTGCTTCTTCATGTCGCGGATGAACTTGCGCAGGCGTGCGCGGTAGGCGGCTTCGTTGTCGCTTTCGGTGGTGTCGCCGAGTGCGGCGGCGGCGTTGGCGACGGCGTCCCCCTCCAGGGCCTCCGCAGACTCCTCCGCGCCGGCCTCCGCCGCCGCGTCAGCGTCGTCGCCTTCCGCTTCCGCCTCTTCAGGAGAGCTCTCCGCGACGTTTTCGGCCGCCAGGCGCGCGGCGGCTTCCTCGAAGGTCTCTTCCTTGTCGACGTCCGGGGCGTCCGCCGCGGCCGGGGCCGCTTCGGCGTCCAATTCCACGTCGGCGTCGGCCTCGAGGGCCTGGTTGGGGTCGAAGTTTTCGGTGTTGGCGGCTTCGTCGCTCATGGTGAACTCCCTTGGGTATGCGTCCTGCCGCCCAGGATTGAGGGGGTCAGGGGAATAAATTATCCCGCCGGTCCTTGGAGGACTCCGGCGGGATGCAATGATTCTGTTTCCGAGTATAACTACGAAGTGAGGACCGCTTCAACTCCCATTGTCGTGAGAGTGTCCACGCCCCAGACGAGGGCGGTCATCACGATCAGGAAGATAAACACCACTGCGGTGTAAATGGCCATCTCGCGGGGAGTGGGCCATACGACCTTGCGCACCTCGGAGACTACTTCACCCGGGAATGCGGCGACGCCACCACCCGGCTTGTCGTCCTGCGGTTCCGGGGTGGTGGCGCGCTTCGCCTCATAGGAGGCGGAAGAAGTGCTGGCGGCTCCGTCGAGCTGACGCTTACCGGTCGGCTGAATGTCGCTCACAGCACTCCTCACGATAGAAACTCTGGCAGGGGCGACAGGACTCGAACCTGCAACTTACGGTTTTGGAGACCGTTGCTCTACCAATTGAACTACGCCCCTTGGTGCACCGCTCAAAAGCGGTACGAACCACACTACCAGATGATCATTCCCATCAGGGGGATGACCCTCCAGCGGAGTCGAGAACCTCGGGCTCTCGGTAGCGGTGGAGAGACTTGAACTCTCGACCTCGCGATTATGAGTCGCGCGCTCTCACCAGCTGAGCTACACCGCCTCGATGTTCATCGGGATGTAGTCCTGACAAACAACAGAGCCCCCTAGCAGAATCGAACTGCTGACCTTCTCCTTACCATGGAGACGCTCTGCCGTCTGAGCTAAGGGGGCGTCGCTTCTTTGTTGTGCCTCGGTGTTTCTCCGGGGCGCTCCGTTGAAGCCTTATAAAGATTAACCCGATGAACCGCAACAACACAAATCGCCTGCTCAACACATAAAAGCAGCACTCCATGCAGCCCCCTTAAAGCAGCTTTTAAGGCATGTTTTGCGGCCGTTGAGAGCCCGCCTCTCGGCCCGCCAGGAGTGGCCGGGAACGGCACTCGGTTTCTCGCCACAGGGCCGCCACGGCGCCATCGCGTTCGACGGGCGGCTGACCTGACAACCTGGCTCCCGACGATCCCTGGAGTCCACCCGGAGCCAGGCAACGTAAAAACCCCGACAAGGAAACCTTGTCGGGGTTGTGGTTGTGCCAGATAGAAGATTCGAACTTCTGAAGGCTTTACGCCGGCGGATTTACAGTCCGCTTCCTTTGGCCGCTCGGACAATCTGGCAAAACTGCACTTCGTGGGTGCGAGAAACTACTCTACTACGACACCCCCTGCCGATAACAAATCGGCAGGTCATCACCATGAAACCGGGGTCACCCCACGCGGCTGACGGTGTAGCGCGACAGCATCCGCAGGGCGTCGGTCGCCGCGCCGTCGGGCAGGCGGGCGAGCTGTTCATCGGCGAGGGCGAGGTAGCGCTCGATGACCTCCATGGTGCGCTGCCGCCCGGTGGAACGTGCCAACAGCTCCAGCGCCTCCGCCACGTCCTCGTCGCGTTCCAGGGGGCCGGTGAGCAGTCCACGCAGCTTCTCGCCGACCTCCCCGTCTTCTTCCAGGGCGTAGAGCACGGGGAGGGTGAACACGCCTTCCCGGAGGTCGGTGCCCGGGGTCTTTCCGGATTCGCCGGCGTCGGAGTAGATGTCGATGACGTCGTCGACGATCTGGAAGATGACGCCGATGACGCCGCCGAGCTTGTGCAGGGCGTCGATGTGCTCCTCTTCGGCCCCGCCGTGCAGGGCACCCAGATAACCGGCGGAGGCGATGAGCACGCCGGTCTTTTCCGTGATCACCCGCAGGTAATGGTCGATCGGGCCGAGGCCGTCGGTTTCGCCGACGGTCTCGCGCATCTGCCCGGTGACCAGCTCTTCGAAGGTGTCGGCGAAGTGGCGGACGGTGCGGGTGTCCAGCTCGCTCATCAGCCGGGAGGCGTGGGCGAGGAGGACGTCTCCGCCGAGGATCGCGATGGAGTTTCCCCAGCGGGCGTTGGCGGAGTCGACGCCGCGGCGGCGGGCGGCCTCGTCCATGACGTCGTCGTGGTAGAGGGTGGCCAGGTGCACGATCTCGACGATGGCGGCGGCCTTGATCACGGTGTCGCCGCCCGGTCGGTCGCCGTATTGGGCGGCCAGCAGGGTCATCAGGGGGCGAAAGCGTTTGCCGCCGGCTTTCGCGAGGTGGGTGACCTTCTCCGTGATGAAGCCCTCGCCACGGTTGAGTTCGCGGGCGAGCAGCTTTTCGACGGCGGCCATCCCCTCAGCCACGCGGGCGTTCAGGTCAGCGTCGCCCAGGTCCACGCTCCCGGTCCGGAGGGGCGATGGGGTCTGGCCGTTGGTCATGGTGTGCGATCCTCAAAAATGTTCAGGTTTTCGCGCAGACAAGACGTGCGAAAAAGGTTGATCATGGTCGTTCACAACCCTAATCCAATTCGAGGGCCGCATTCACGACGGGGTCGGGGCATGGGACAATGGCGCGTATGGCTGGAGCTGTGGAATCTTTTGAGGTCGTTGTCGTCGGTGCGGGTCCTGCGGGGGCGGCGGCCGCGATCCATGCCGTGGAGGCGGGGTATGAGGTTCTGCTCCTGGAGGCGGGGCCGCTGGGCCGCGACAAGACCTGCGGCGACGGCCTGACTCCCCGGGCGGTGCACCAGCTGGAGCGCCTTGGCCTGGCGGGCGAGGTGACGGCGCATTATGTGAATCACGGTTTGAAGCTGCACGGGTACGGCGGGGACGTCACCGCGCCGTGGCCGGACAGCGATTACGGGCGGGTGGGGTCCGCGATGCCACGCACGCGCTTCGATGAGTTGCTGGCCCGGACCGCCGCGGCCCGGGGGGCGACGTTGTGGGACAACGCCACGGCCTCGGCCCCGGAGCTTGCCGACGGCCGCCTGTCCTCCCTGACCGTCACCGTCGCGGGCGTCGAGAAGCAGATCCGTGCGCAGTGGGTCATCGTGGCCGACGGGGTGCGCTCGACCTTCGGCAAGCAGTTGGGTCGCGAGTGGCACCGGGGCGAGGTCTACGGCATCGCCGCCCGCTCCTATTGTGATTCTCCGCACGACGATGAGCCGTGGATGCACTCGCACGTGGAGTTGCGCGGGGAGGACGACGAGATTCTGCCCGGTTACGGCTGGATCTTCCCGCTCGGCGACGGCACCGTGAACCTCGGGTGTGGCGCGTTGTCCACGGACGCGCGCCCGGCGAAGCTGAACACGAAGAAGTTGCTGCACCACTACGCCGCCCAGCAGCGCGAGGAGTGGGGCCTGGGTGAGCCGGAGCGCGTGACCAGCGCCCTGCTGCCGATGGGCGGGGCGGTGTCGAATGTGGCGGGTGCGAACTGGATGATCATCGGCGACGCCGCCGGCGGCGTGAACCCGCTCAACGGCGAGGGCATCGACTACGGCCTGGAGATGGCCGAGCACGCCGTGGAGCTGATCCGGGCGGGCTACCGCGACGTCACCCACGCGTGGCCGCGGTTGCTGCGCGCCCGCTACGGGGAGGCGTTTTTGTTGGCGCGCACCGCGGCGCGGTTATTGACGTACCCGCAGTTTTTGCCGGCGGTGGGGCCGTTGGCGTTGCGCGGGCCGGTGGGCGCCAAGCTCATGCCGGCGGCCGCCCGGCTCATGGCGAATCTGATCACCGACGAGGACCGCGACCTGATGGCGCGGTTGTGGCGCACCGCCGGGCGCGGGGTCACCGCCGCCCGGGGCAATACCCCGTTGTGGAGCTAACGCGGTTTGACGGCCGAGTGCATGGCGACGATTCCGAAGGTCAGGTCCTGCCAGCCGGCGTCGGTCCAGCCGTTGCGGTTGATGTCGCGGGCGAGGTCCTCCTGGTCCGGCCAGGCGCGGATGGATTCGGCGAGGTATTCGTAGGACGCCGGGTTGGAGGAGACCACGCGGGCGACCTTGGGCAGCAACCGGGTCAGATATTCCTTGTACACGGTGCCGAAGACGGGGATGACCGGGGTAGAGAATTCGTTGACGGTCAGGCGCCCGCCGGGTTTGGTCACGCGTGCGAATTCCCGCAGCGCGGCCCGGTGGTCGTGGATGTTGCGCAGCCCGTAGGTGATGGTCACGGCGTCGAAGGTCTCGTCGGCGAAGGGCAGGTGCATGCCGTCGCCGACGACCTTGGGCACGTCGCGGCCGTGGCCGGCGGCCAGCATGCCCGGGGAGAAGTCGCAGGCCACGCACCAGGCGCCGGATTTGGCCAGCTCTTCGGTGGACACGGCGGTGCCGGCCGCGACGTCGAGGACCTTCTCCCCCGGTTTCAGGTTGAGGCGTTCGCGGGTGCGTTTGCGCCAGCGGCGGTCCTGCCCGAAAGAAATGACGGTGTTGGTCAGGTCGTATTTCTCGCCCACGTCGTCGAACATCGCCGCGACGTCGAAAGGTTTCTTGTCCAGATCTGCTTTGGCCACGCGCCCAGTCTAGCTAGCCGACGCGCGCACCCAGGGCCCGGGCAGCCCAGGCGGGCAGTTCGGGACGCTGGCCGAAGAAGGTCAACGGCACCCGGCGGGTGTCCTCCAGCACCTCGTCGTAGTAGTCGAGGAGTTGGGTGCACAGCGATTCCCAGGTTTTCTCGCGCACGGAGTCGCGGGCGTTGCGGGCCAGGCGGGGGTGGCGGGAGTCGTCGAGCAGCCAGTCGGCGGCGCCCGGCAGGTCCTGGCTGAAGGAGTCCACGTCGAGCAGTACGCCGTTGTGGCGGTTGACGATCAGGTCGACGGGGCCGCCGGCACGGGGGCCGATCGTGGGTACGCCGGAGGCCTGGGCCTCCTGGATGGTCTGGCAGAAGGTCTCGAATTCGCCGGCGTGGACGAACAGGTCCAGCGACGCGTAGGCGCGGGCGAGGTCTTCTCCGCCGAGGGCGCCGGTGAACACGGCCTGGGGCAGCGACGTCTCCAGCTCTTCCCGTAGCGGCCCAGCGCCGACGATGACCAGCTGAACGTCCTCACGCCCATGCAGGCTGGCCAGGCGGTGCACGCCCTTTTCCGCGGCGAGGCGGCCGACGAAGCCGACGATCTTCTTCTTTCCGGTGGGGTCCCAGCCACGGCGCAGGGCCGCGCTGCGTTTGGCGGGGTCGAAACGTTCGGTGTCCACGCCGCGGCCCCAGTGGCGCACGTCGTTGATGCCGTGGCCGCGCAGCTCCGCGATGGTCAGGGAGCTGGGCGCGAGCGTCATCTGGCACAGGTTGTGGATGGTGCGGGTCCAGTCCCAGGCGGCGGTGGCCAGTGCGGAGAGGTGGTATTTGGTGGCGAAGCCGGCCACGTCCGTCTGGTAGAGCGCCACGGCCGGGATCCGCAGCTGGCGGGCGGCGACGGCCCCCGACGCCCCGAGGACGAAGGGGCTGGCCAGATGCACGATGTCGGGGCGGAATTCGTGGAGGGTCTCCACCACGGTGGCGTTGGGCACCCCCACCGGCAGCGAGTTGATCAGCGGCACCCGCACGCTCGGCACCCGGATGATGGGAAAGCCCAAATAGTCCAGGGCCTCTTCCTGGTTGTCGCGGGCGGCCGGGGCGATGACCACGGCCTCGCCGCCCACGCGTTTGAGGTGTTCGAGGATGCGCAGGACCGAGTTGGTCACGCCGTTGACGTTGGGGAGAAAGGACTCTGCGACGATCGCCACACGCATGCCCGGCATCATTCCTCACGCACGTTAATTCTTGGTGTCTTCGGCACTAAGGGTAGTTGATTTTTCTTTCCGGGTCAGCCTGACCACGACCAGCGCCGCCACCGCGGCCACCGCCGTCGCCGCCGCGGCGATGGACGCCGCCGGGATGATCGACAGGGTCCAGCGCCGCCCCTCCACCGCCACCAGTTCGGGGTCCGACTTCGCGTATGTCACCCACACCTGCTGCCCTTCCCCCAGCCCGGACGGGTAGAGCAGCCCGCCGCCCGGCGAGTAGAATCGCCCCTCCTCGGTCTGGTAGTCGACGGCGGTGCGCAGCACGCCCACGCCGGTGACCGTGGCCAGGGCGCGGCCCGGGTCGGAGTGGATGGTGCTGTCGTTGATCGCCGCCCCGCCCACCAGCGCGGCGGAGCCGATCATCGCGACGAGCCAGAGGACCGCGACGATCCGCAGCGACAGCCGCCTCACAGCCCCAGGGCCGCCGTCAGCGCGGCGTCCAGGTCCCGGCGGGTCGCCCGTGTGGTGCGTGCCTCGATGACGGTGAGACCGGCCGCCTCCTCCGTGGCGTCGAGCAGGGCGTGGATCAGTTCGTGGACGCCCTCGACGCGGCGGAAATCCGCTCCGTAGCCGGCGCTGATCGCCTCGAGGTCGGCCTCGTGCGGGGTGCCGAAGGCGCGCTCGAAGCTGTCGCGCAGCGTCGGGGCGCCGATTTCGAGGCTTTCGAAGATGCCGCCGCCGTCGTCGTTGGCGACCACGATCGTGAGGTTTTCCGGCCGCGGTTCGTCAGGGCCGATGAGCAATCCGCCGGCGTCGTGCAGGAAAGTGACGTCACCCATGAGCGCGACGGTGCGCGGGGCGCGGATTTCCTCGGGGTGCAGCGACTGCACGGCCAGCGCCACCCCCACGGCCTGGGAGACGGTGCCGTCGATGCCGGCGGCGCCGCGTGGCGAGTAGATGTCCACCCCGTCGGCGGGCAGGCCCGTCAGGGACGCGTCGCGCACCGGGTTCGACGCGCCCAGCAGCAGCGTGTCGCCGGTGCCTAAGGTGTCGGTGACCGCGGCGGCGGCGTGCAGCCCGGTGAAACCGAGTTCCTCGCGCTCCAGCACGTCGCGGACGGCGTCGGCGGCGGTGCGCGAGACGGCGTCGCACAGGGTGAGCCACTGCTTACGGGGTTGGCCGGTGACCTTGACGCGGGTGCCGCGGTGGG
Source organism: Corynebacterium maris DSM 45190 (assembly GCF_000442645.1). Taxonomy (NCBI): domain Bacteria; kingdom Bacillati; phylum Actinomycetota; class Actinomycetes; order Mycobacteriales; family Corynebacteriaceae; genus Corynebacterium; species Corynebacterium maris. The sequence continues at coordinate 489,468 of NC_021915.1, read as the reverse complement.
CGGCGTTGTGGGCGGGGTCGGTGAACGCTTCGGTGCGGGAGAGCACGGTGAGCTCGACGTCCGGGTCGGCCAGCAGCGCCAGCACCGGGCGGTGCAGGGTGGGGTGGCCGACGACGATGATCTGCTCCGGCTTCGTCTTGGCCACGTATTCGGCGTAGTCGCTGTCTCCGCCGACGACGATGATCTGCTCCGGCTTCGTCTTGGCCACGTATTCGGCGTAGTCGCTGTCTCCGCCGGCGTCGATGTTCCCGCGGACGAACAACCCGGCGGCCAACGGGTGCACCGGCAAGTACGGGGTCGGGGCGGTGGGCTCCGCGATGGTGGGCACGTCCTGCAGCCCCTCGACCTCCCAGGCTTCGTCGCCGGCGATGACCAGCGTGTCGCGGCTTAAGTCCAGGGCGATTTCGCCGTGGTCGACGACGGCGTCGAACCGCCCCCGCGCCACGTCGCCGCCACTGACGCGTTCCGGCAGCCGGTCGCCCACCAGCGGCGCGTCGAGCCGGACGTTGGCGTGGACGGTGCCCTGGCCGGCGAAAGCGTCGGCGAGCCCCGCCAAATCGGCCTCGCCGGTGACCTGCGTGGTGGCGGCGTAACCGCCGAAGATGCCGTCCTGGTCAATGGTCTGCGACGCGCCGGTGCCGACGAAACGTTCCGGGCGGTCCGCGGAGATGATCGCCAACGGGGTGTGCGAGTGCGCGGACTCCACCACCGCCGGCAGGCAGTTGGCCACCGCCGTGCCGGAGGTGGTGACCACGCCGACGTGACGGCCCTGCACGCGGGCGATGCCCAGCGCCAAAAACGCGGCGGAGCGCTCGTCCAACCGGACGTGGACGCGGACGTCGTCACGCGCCAGCAGGGCTAAAGACAAGGGGGAGTTACGCGAACCCGGGCACAGGACGACGTCGCTCAGGTGGCGGGCCAGGACGTCGGCGACGGCGCCCGCGAGCGCCACGGAATTGGGTTGGGCTGTGTCAGACATGACCCCTAGTCTACGACGCTACTGAGCCGGAGCCCGCTCCCCCAGCAGATCGTTGAACCAACCCTCGACGTCGATGTCCGGCACCTCGGTGGGGATCTCCGTCGGCAACTGCGTCGGCAGCGGGTTCGACGGCCCCTGCGTCTCCGTGACCGTCTCCTGTTGCGTGGTGGTGACCGTCTGCGTCACCGGCGGCGGGGGCGGCTGATTCGCCTCGTCCACCGCCCCGCGCCACAGGAAAAACAGCACGCCCGCGGCCAGCAACGCGAGCACGAACAGCACCGACAGCACGATCACCGCCGTGCCGCCCCTTTCCCGGGCCGGCGCCGGCTCCTCCGGCTCCTGGTAGCCGTAGCCCGGGTCGTAGTCGAAGGTGGTGTGTTGGGGCCGCTCGCTGGGAAAGTACTGGCGCGGGCGCTGTTCGTCGCCTGGTCCGTGGGTCATGGACTCTGATTCTACGAGCTGCGCGCCCGCAACGCCCGTCCCGTGGCGGTGTCCGCCGCACCCAACCCGGCGGGGGTGACGTCCGCGATGATCCGCCCGCCCGCGGCGGCCGCGCCGGGGCCCATCTCCAAGACGCGGTCGGCGGCGGCGATGACGGAGAGGTCGTGCTCGACCACGACGACGGTCTCGCCGGCGTCGACCAGCCGGTTCAACTCCGTGAGCAGCAGTTTCACGTCCGCGGGATGCAGCCCGGTGGTCGGCTCGTCGAGAAGATAGACGGTGTGCCCCCGGCGCGCCCGCTGCAGTTCGGTGGCGAGTTTGATGCGTTGGGCTTCGCCGCCGGAGAGTTCGGGGGCGCCTTGACCCAGGCGCAGGTAGCCCAGCCCGATGGCCTGCAGTGCGCGCAGGGCCCGGGCGATGGGGCGTTCTTCGGCGAAGACGTCGGCGGCTTCGTCGACGGTGAGGTCGAGGACGTCGGCGACGGTCAGTCCGCGCCAGGTGATTTCGAGGGTGGCGTCGTTGTAGCGTGTGCCGGCGCAGTCCGGGCAGGGGGTGTAGGAGCCGGGCAAAAAGACCAGTTCGACTTCGATCTGGCCTTCGCCGCGGCAGGTGGGGCATTGGCCTTGGCTGACGTTGTAGGAAAACCGGCTGACGGTCCAGCCGCGCTTTTTCGCCGCGTCGGTGCCGGCGAAGAGTTTGCGGACGTTGTCGAAGAGCCCGGTGTAGGTGGCCAGGCTGCTGCGTGGGGTGCGGCCGATGGGTTTCTGGGTGATTTGCACGAGCCGGTTGACGGCGTCGGCGCCGGTCAGCTTCTCGACGCTGGCGTCGTGGCCGTCGTGGTCTTCTCCTTCCAGCACCGTCGCCTGGTCGCGCAGTGCGTCGGCGAGCACGCCCAGCAGGGTGGATTTTCCGGAGCCGGAGACGCCGGCGACGGCGGTGAATTGGCTAAGCCCGATCGTCAGGTCGAGGTCGCGGATGCTGCGGGCGGTGACGCCGTGCAGGTGGAGTTCACCGTGCGCCGGCCGGGGCGTGTCCTTGGGGGTCAGGCGGCGGTTGTCGAGCGCCCGGCGCGTCGGGGAGTCGGCGTCGTAGTCGGCGGCCGGTCCGGAGTAGAGCACGTGGCCGCCGCCTTCGCCGGCGGCGGGGCCGACGTCGACGATCCAGTCGGCGTGGGCGACCAGGTCCATGTCGTGTTCGACGAGCAGGACGGAGTTGCCGGCGTCGAGGAAGCGGCGGGCGATGTTTAAGACGGCTTCGCGTTCGACCGGGTGCAGTCCCGCGGAGGGCTCGTCGAGGACGTAGACCACGCCGAATAGTCCGCTGCGCAGTTGGGAGGCCAGGCGCAGTCGTTGGGTTTCACCGGCGGACAAGGTGCGCGCCCCGCGCCCCAGCACGAGGTGGCCGAGGCCGAGTTCGACGGTGGAGTCGAGGATGGGCGTCAATTGCTCGAGCAGGATGCGTTCGGCTTCGTCGGCCTCTGTCAGGTTTGTACGGCGGGCGGCGATGAGGTCGGTGAGTTCGTCGAGCGGACGGGCGTTGAACTCGTCGATCGGCATGTCCAGGTAGGTGACGGTCAACGCCTGTGAGTTGAGGCGGCGGCCGTCGCAGGTGGAACAGGTCGAGGCCTGCATGAAGCCGATGGTGCGGGCGCGCAGGGTGTCCGACTCGGTCTCTGCCAGCGTGGTGCGCAAGTAGGAGGCCACGGAGCGCCACATCCCCTGGTATTGCTTTTCCACCTGGTCGGCGCGGCGTTCGGGGCTGACGGTGACCACCGGGCGTTCGTCGGTGAACAGGATCCACTCGCGCTGGGCGGGGTCGATGTCCTGCCACGGGGTATCCATTGGGAAGTCGAGGGTGTCCAGGATGTCGCGGAAGTTCTTGCCCGCCCACGCGCCGGGCCACGCTTTGATGGCGCCGTCGTTGATGGTTTTGGTGGGGTCGGGCACCATCGTGGCTTCGGTGGGTTCGTAGGTGACGCCCGTGCCCTGGCATCGGGGGCACATGCCGGCGGCGGTGTTGGGGCTGAAGTTGTCGCTGTCCAGGTGTTCTTGCCCGGCGGGGTAGGTTCCGGCGCGGGAGTACAGCAGGCGGACGACATTGGACATGGTCGAGACGGTGCCGACGGTCGAGCGTGCCCCGCCGGCGGAGGTGTTTTGTTGCAGCGCCACCGAGGGCGGCAGGCCGTCGACGGATTCGACCTGGGGGTCCGTCGCTCCTCCGATGAGTCGGCGGGCGAAGGGGGCCACGGATTCCAGGTAGCGGCGTTGCGCTTCCCCGTGGATCGTGCCGAAGGCGAGGCTGGATTTGCCGGAGCCGGATACGCCGGTGACCGCGACGAGCTGGTTGCGCGGTAGGTCGACGTCGACGTCGTTGAGGTTGTGCAGGTGGGCGCCACGGACTTCGATCATGTTCATTGGGGCCAGTGTAGGTGCGCGACGAGGCCCAGGGCCTCAGTTCCGTCGGGTTCTGGGGGCCCTTCACCTGGAAGGTATGGCGCGAGTGTAACAACTCAGGAACAATGGGGGCCACAGTCGCCCGGAAAGGAGATTCGTGCCACAGGCAACTACCAGTATTGCTGATGTCACTGGTCTCGCAGCCGACGACGAGGCCACCCAGTCCGACGGCTGGCTCGACTAAACCCATCACAAGGAGAACCTTTCAATGTCCGACCGCATCGCCAATAGCCACCTGCGCTCTCTAGTCATGTCCGCGGAGGAAGCCGCCGAGCACATCAACGACGGCGACACCATCGGCATGTCCGGCTTCACCGGCGCCGCCTACCCGAAGGCCCTGCCCACCGCCATCGCCGAGAAGGCCAAGGCGTTCCACGGCCGCGGCGACGACTTCAAGGTCAACGTGCTGACCGGCGCCTCCACCGCCCCGGACGCCGACGGCGTCATGGCCGAGGCCGACGCCATCAACTTCCGCATGCCGTACCAGTCCGACCCGGTCATGCGTAAGAAGATCAACGCCGCCGAGATGAAGTACCAGGACGTCCACCTCTCCCACTCCGGCCTGCAGGTCGAGCAGGGCTTCTTCGGCAACATCGACGTCGCCATCGTCGAAGTCGCCCGCATCACCGAGGAAGGTCACCTCATCCCCTCCTCCGGCGTGGGCAACAACATCGAGTACCTGGAGGAGGCCGACAAGATCATCCTCGAGGTCAACTCCTGGCAGTCCCTCGATCTGGAAGGCATGGCCGACATCTATCGCGTGCCGCGTCTGCCGAACCGCACCCCGATCCCGATCAACAACGTCGGCGACCGCATCGGCACCCCCTACATCCAGATCGACACCGACAAGGTCGTCGCCATCGTCGAAACCGACGCCCCGGACCGCAACTCCCCCTTCAAGGAGCCGGACGAGGTGTCCAAGCAGATCGCCGGCAACTTCCTCGAGTTCCTCGAGGCCGAGGTCGCCGCGGGCCGCCTGACTTACGACCGCTTCATCATGCAGTCCGGCGTGGGCAACGTCCCCAACGCCGTGATGGCCGGCCTGCTCGACTCCAAGTTCGAGAAGATCACCGCCTACACCGAGGTCGTCCAGGACGGCATGCTGGACCTGATCGACGCGGGCAAGATGACCGTCGCCTCGGCCACGTCCTTCGCCCTGTCGCCGGAGTACGCCGACAAGATGAACCGCGAGGCCAAGAAGTACCGCGAGCACTTGGTGCTGCGCCCGCTGCAGATCTCCAACTCCCCGGAGGTCATTCGCCGCATGGGCCTGATCGCCTCCAACGGCATGATCGAGGCCGACATCTACGGCAACATCAACTCCACCCAGGTCGGCGGCTCCCGCATCATGAACGGCATCGGCGGCTCCGGCGACTTCACCCGCAACGCCTTCGCCTCCACGTTCATCTCCCCGTCGGTGGCCAAGGACGGCGCCATCTCCGCGATCGTGCCGTTCGCCTCCCACATCGACCACACCGAGCACGACGCCATGGTGATCATCACCGAGTACGGCTACGCCGACCTGCGCGGCCTGGCTCCGCGCGACCGCGTGGCCAAGATGATCTCCGTCGCGCACCCGGACTACCGTCCGCTGCTCGAGGAGTACTACGAGCGCGCGCTGAAGAACCCGCACCAGCAGACCCCGCACGACCTGCGCACCGCTTTCGATTTCCACATCAACCTCGCCGAGCGCGGGTCGATGAACTCCTTCGAAAGCTAAAGCCAGGCGTAGGACTCGCGCACCCGGTCGAACCACCAGTCCCGGCGCTCGGCCGACGCCGCGAGTTCACTCACGCGGGCCGGGTCCGGTTGGACGGGCGCCACGCTCATCCAGCCGTCGACGATCTCGCGTGGCTCGGCGACGTCTTCGGCGAATAGCCTTTGCGTGGCCAGACCCGCGGCGGCGGGGGCGACGTCGAGTCCGTCGTCGTCCTCGTACACCGGCAGCGCCGCCACCGCGGCCAGGCCGGCGTTGACGCCGACGGCCGTGTCCAGCGCGGACGCCACCGTGACGTCCATGTAGCGCGCCCGCAGGTCGGCGGTCAGGTCGACCACACGGCGCACCCCGCCGAGCGGGGCCACCTTGACCACGGCCACGTCCGCCGCCCGTTTCTCCGCCACCAGGTAGGGGTCCTCGGCGCGGCGGATCGATTCATCCGCGGCGACGCGGCAGAAAACACCGGAACGCTGTAGCTGGCCACGGACCTCGGCGAGCTCGTCGACCGTGTCCACGGGCTGCTCCATGTAGTCCAGCGGCCCCAACTCCCGCGCGGCCGTCACCGCCTGTTCGACGCTCCAGCCGCGGTTGGCGTCGACGCGGATCACCGCGCCGGGCACCAGGTCGCGGACGGCCTGGACGCGGGCGACGTCGTCGGCGAGTTCCTGTCCCGGCTCGGCGACCTTGACCTTGAACACCCGGCATCCCGGGTAACGGGCGATGATCTTCTCCACGTCGGCCGCAGGCACCGCCGGAATGGTGGCGTTGACCTCCGCATGGGTGCGGTTGGCCGGAGGAAAGCCCTCGAAGGCGGCCTCGACGCCCGAACGCAGCCAGGCGGAAGACTCCTTCGCGCCGTACTCCAGGAAGGGCGAGAATTCGCCCCACCCCGCGGGGCCGTCGATGAGCAACGCCTCGCGGGTCATCACGCCGCGGAATTTCACCGCCATCGGTAGGGCGACGACATGGGAACGCTCGAGGATCTCATCAACAGTCGGTCTCATGTCCCCCAGCGTAACGCTGCGCCCCGGTACGCTGATCAATAAGAAAGACCGCCCCCGCACGGAAGGTTCTTATTATCATGAAACGTCGTATCGCAACCGTCATCGCAGCTCTGTCGCTGTCCGTCGCCGCCATGCCCGCCGCCACCGCCCAGCCGGCCTTGAGCGCCGACGTTTCCGCCGCCGCGGAAGGCGCCGTACAGGGCTCCGCGGGCGTCGCGTTCCTCATCGCTTTCATCGGCACAAACCTCTCCAGTCTTTTCCTCCCGATCTGCTCGATGCTCAACACCACGCACTGTTAGTGGCGGGCGGCGCCCGATCTCTGGACAATGGGGGCATGAGCGATCCGAAGCAGATCCTGTCCCCCAACGATGTCCGCGACGCCGACCTCACCGGCTGGAAGCAAGTCGATCAGGCCCTGGAGGCCACGTTCGACACCGGTGACTTCGCCACCGGCCTGAAACTGGTCAACCTGCTCGGCGAATCCGCCGAGTCCGCCAACCATCACCCCGACGTCACGCTGACCTACCCGGCCGTCGCCGTGACGCTGACCAGCCACGACGTCGGCGGCGTCACCAGCCGGGACATCGATTTGGCCCGCGTCATCACCGAACACGCCGAGTCTTTGGGAGTCAGCGCCTAAGCTTGTGATCCATGAGCTACAGCACTGAACAGCCCTTCGACCCCACCCAGTGGAAGGTCGTGGAGGGATTCGAGGACTTCACCGACATCACCTACCACCGCCATGTGGGCGCCACGCGCGCCGACGGCACCGTGCGCATCGCGTTTGACCGCCCCGAGGTGCGCAACGCCTTCCGGCCGCACACGGTTGACGAGTTATACCGCGCCCTGGATCACGCCCGCATGAGCCCGGACGTGGGCGTGGTGCTGCTGACCGGCAACGGCCCCAGTGAGAAGGACGGCGGCTGGGCGTTTTGCTCGGGTGGCGACCAACGCATCCGCGGGCGTTCCGGCTACCAGTACGCCAGCGAGCACACCGCCGACGACGCGGCGGCGGATGAGTCGACCATCGACAAGAACCGGGCCAAGGCCGAGGGCGGGCGTCTGCACATCCTCGAGGTGCAGCGGCTGATCCGCACCATGCCAAAGGTGGTCGTGGCCGTGGTCAACGGTTGGGCCGCCGGCGGCGGGCATTCGCTGCACGTGGTGTGCGACCTGACGATCGCCTCGCGCCAGGAGGCGAAGTTCAAGCAGACCGACGCCGACGTCGGTTCCTTCGACGCCGGCTACGGGTCGGCGTACCTGGCGAAGATGGTCGGCCAGAAGTTCGCCCGCGAGATTTTCTTCCTGGGCCGGAGCTACGACGCGGAGACGATGCAGCGCATGGGCGCAGTCAACATCGTCGCCGACCACGCGGAGCTGGAGGCGGAGGCCATCCAGGTCGCCCGCGAGATCAACGGCAAGTCCCCCACCGCTCAGCGCATGTTGAAGTTCGCGTTCAACCTCACCGACGACGGACTCATGGGCCAGCAGGTCTTCGCCGGCGAAGCGACCCGCCTGGCCTACATGACGGACGAGGCGGTCGAGGGCAAGGACGCGTTCCTGCAGAAGCGGGACCCGGACTGGGATCAGTTCCCCTTCTACTACTAGGACGGGATTTTCTGCAGCTGCAGAAAGTCCCCGCCCCTAGAGTTTTTCTGCAGCTGCAGAATTTTCCTCCGGGTCGTCGTCGAAACTGATCATGGGTTCTTCGTCCCAGTTGAGCGTCGGCCCCACGGGACACGGCCGCTTGTGCCGGTCGAGGGTGGATTCTGTGGCGGCGTCCCGGACCGGCAACCCACGGTTTTTCGACACGTAGACGCTGCCGTCGCGGAAGGAAAAGCGCAGATCAGCGGGGCTCGCGGGGTCAAAGGCGAAGGTGACCAGGCCGTGCGTCACCAATGAGTGGCAGGCGGAACACAGCGGCACCAGGTTCTCCGGATCCGTCGCGCCGCCGCGGGAAAATTCCTGCAGGTGGTGGAATTCCAGGAACCGGGTGTGGTTGCAGCCGGGCATGGCGCACTGGAACAGCCAACGGGCGAGCAGCGCGGTTTCCTGCCCATGGGAGATGAGACGGCGGGCGCGCCCCATCTTCATGGTCACGCCTTTGGAGTCGAGCAAATGTCCGCGGAACTCCCCGTTGAGCAACGTGGAGATCAAGGCGTCGGCGGGCGCCGCCGGATTGGACGGCATGAACGCATGTCCGTCCTCGGTGAGCATCACGTGGACCTGGGCACCCGGCGCGCGGCGCGTGCTGGTGCGGGCGCACCGGGCGAGGTTGATCATTCCGAACAGCCCGGAGAGCAGATTGGAATTCAGCGGCGGTCCGAAGCGGGTGACCGCAGGCGTGTCCCCGGGCTCTTCCGCTTCTTTCGGGGCGTCTGCTTCGTCGAGGAGATCGCCCAAGGCGTCGTCGTCGGCGAGCAGGTCCTCGTCGACGTCCGCGAGGTCCCGCAGGTTGGCGAGTTCCCCGGTTTTGAGTGCCGCGGCAAAGGCCGCGCCCATCTCGGGGCTGAGGTCGCCGGTGAAGCGGTATCGCCCGGTTTTCTTGTCGATCCAGATCCGGAAGGAGTCTCGTTCCGGGTCGGCTCCACCGCCACCTTGATCACGCCCGGCGAGCGCCAGTTCGAGTTCGCTGTAGGACAGGGACAGCGCCAGGGAGAGCAGCTCCAGCTCATTGGCGACGGTGAGGTGGCGCAGCAGCCGCACCTGCGAGTACGTCAGTTCCGCGTCCCGGAAGGCGGCGGCGATGACGGGAAATTTCGCCACCCCCTTGCCGATCCGAAGGTATTCGTAGGCGGTTTTGTCCGCGAGCCGGAATGTTCGGCCCAGCCACCGCATGGTGGAGGGTGCGCCGGCGTCGCGCGCGAGCCCCCGGACGTCGAATTCCGCCAGGGAGAGGAGGAACTCGGCTTTCTGACGGGTCATTTCGTCGTGGGCGTGGGTCAGTCGGTGCAACAGGTCGTCGTTGGTCAGTTCTTGGGCGGTGGCGAGCAGGGCGGTCATGGATTTCCCCCCGAAGTCGAACGCCTTTTCGCTTACGCCACCAGCCTAACCAGACAGGCGACACATCACCACGATTTATAGAACTTATTTTCGAACACGTGCCCTCCGCCGACTACGCCCCACATTCGACACACGGGAAGGCCACCGCAGGCTATGGTGAGGCCATGTCAGATCACATTCCCCCGTGCCCAGAGTGCGACAGCGAATACACCTACGAGGACGGCTCCAGCGTCGTGTGCCCGATGTGCGGCCATGAATGGATCCCCGGCGCCGCCGATGACGCCACCGCCGCGGAGGAGGCCGCCCCTACTTTCCGCGACGCGGTGGGCAACGAGCTCATCGACGGCGACACCGTCACCACCACCGAAAACCTGCCGGTCAAGGGCGGCTCCCCGATCAAGCGCGGCACGAAGGTCGCCAAGATCAAGCTTCTCGACGTCCCGGTCAACGGCCACGACATTTCCGCGACCGTGCCGGGCGCAGGCCAGATGTACTTGAAGACCTCCGTGGTCAAGAAGGTCTAGCGCCCGTCGCGCACCGCGGTGCGAATCTGGGTCTCGTCCAAGTTGGAGGCGTCGACCTCCGCCATGAACTCGTCTTCGCGACCGGCCAGCCACAGGTCGCGCAGACGCAGACGACGGTCGGACTCGGCGGCGATGCGGCTGCGCTCCCGGACCCAGGCGACGAGCATGATCGCGATGAGCAGCAGGCCGATGTAGCCGAGGATCGGGTAGACGTAGCCGACGAGGTTGCGGAACCCGAAGAAGGACAGCAGGAAGCCGACGCCCACGGAGCCGAAGTACCAGAGGCGGAAGCGCTCGGGGCGGTTGACGGACAGCCGCTTGGCGAAGGCGTAGAACATGCCCAGCGCGGTGTTGAAGATCATGCCGTAGACCGCGATCGCCATGACCTGGCCGAGCGCCGGGTGGACGTCGTTGATCAGGGTGAGCATGGGAAGTTCGTCGTCGCCGACGGTCTCCACCGCGAGGAAGAGCGTGACCGCGGAGACGGCGATCAGCGCCGAGAGCAGCAGGCCGCCGAGCAGCCCGCCGCGGCCGGCGACCTGCGGGCTGAACATGCTGCCGCCGATGACGATCGCCATGGACACGGCCACCATGAGGTTGAAGCCGACGTAGTTGACGGCGGCCACGGACCAGTGCGGCATTGTGGAACCGACCTCCAGGGCCGCGGCGTTGAGCTCGTCGACGGGGCCGCGGTCGACGAAGAAGATCACGTACAGGCAGGCGACGGTGATGAAAACGATGATGAACGGGGTGATCGCGCCGATGACGGTGGTGACCTTGTCCACGTCGAGGAACCCGGCGGCCAGCACGAGCGCCACCATGATCAGCGCGCCGACCCACACCGGCCAGCCCCACTGCTGGTTGAGGTTGGAACCGGCGCCGGCGAACATCACGAAGCCCGTGGAGAACAGGGTGATCAAGACGCCGAGGTCCAGCAGGCGGGAGAAGGTGGGGTTGGCGATGCGGTCGAAGACCCTGCCGTGCTCGGTGGCGCGGAAGTAGCTGCCGAGCTGCAGGATGATCAGCGCCATCACGCTCATCACGACCGCGGCGATCGCCACGCCCCACATGCCGTTGAGGCCGAAGCCGACGAAGTACTGCATGATTTCTTGGCCGGAGGCGAAGCCTGCGCCGACGATGACGCCCACGAAAGCGAGGGCGACACGGAGAATTTGTCCAAGCATGGGAGAGATCATACTCCGATCGTCCACAGAGTGATCCGGAACACCCTCATCCGCGCCTCTCCAAAACTTCAATATTTGAAATTTAAACATAACCGTGTATCGTCTCGTGACATGTCAACAACAAATAATGCCCCCACCCTGCTCGCCCGCCTCGTCATCGGCGTCATCCTCATCGCGCACGGCTACGAGAAGTTCGCCATCTCCGGCATCGAAGGCATCGCCGGTTTCTTCGATTCCATCGGCGTGCCGCTCGCCTCTGTGGCCGCCCCACTGACCGCCGCCTTCGAGATCCTCGCCGGCGTCATGATCATCCTCGGTCTGTTCACCCGCGTCATCTCCGCCCTGACCGCCGTCCTCATGCTGCTCGCCGCCCTCTTCGCACACCTCAGCGCAGGCATCTTCGTTGCCGACGGCGGCTGGGAACTCGTCGGCGCGATCGGCGCGGCCGCCCTCATGTTCACCGCCGCCGGCGCCGGCGCCTACTCCCTCGACCATGCGATCAAGGGCCGCCGCTCCGCCAACCCCGTCACCGCCGCCACCCCTGCCGACTACGCCACCGTTTAGCTACGATCACAAGGTGTGACCCACACCCTGGAACTCCTGCCCGTTGACCCCCACCGCCCGGCCGCCATCCTCAGCGACCTGGAGGAGGCGATCAGCGGGCAGCGCTCGTTCCTGCCCGTGCCCGCCCACGACCGCACCCGCACCGATCAGTTGCGCACCACCTTGTCGCCGGGCACCGACATCGACGCCGGCGTCGCCCTGGTCGTCGCCACCTCCGGCTCCACGGGCCGGCCCAAAGGCGCACAGCTGACCCCGGTCAACCTCGTCGCCAGCGCGGACGCCACGCATCAATTCCTCGGCGGCCCCGGCCAATGGCTGCTGGCCATGCCCGCCCACCACATCGCCGGCCTGCAGGTGCTGGTGCGCTCCCTAGTCGCGGGCGTGGACCCGCTGACCGTCGACGTCTCCGCCGGCTTCCACGTACTCGACTTCGCCGACGCCGCCGCCGAGCTCGCCCGCACCGGCGACCGCCTCTACACCTCGCTGTCGCCCATGCAACTGGCCAAGGCGATGAACTCCCTCGCCGGCATCGAGGCGCTGCGCGTGTTCGACGCCGTCCTCGTGGGCGGCGCCGCCACCAACCCGCGGCTGTTGACCGCCGCCCGCGAACTGCGCATCCACGTCGTGACCACCTACGGCTCCTCCGAGACCGCCGGCGGCTGCGTCTACGACGGCGCGCCCCTGCCCGGCGTAAAAATCCGCGTCGACGACGGGCGCATCACCCTCGGCGGACCGATGATCGCCGCCGGCTACCGCGGCCTGCCCGGCCACGAGGCCTTCGCCGAGGAAGGCTGGTTCCGGACCTCCGACGGCGGGGAGCTTGTCGACGGCCACCTCACCGTCACCGGCCGACTCGACGCGGTCATCGACTCCGGCGGCCTGAAACTGCACCCCGAGGTACTGGAAAAAGAAATGCTCTCGCTGCCGGGCGTGGACGGCGCGTGCGTCGTCGGCATCCCCCACGAGCGCTTCGGCCAGGCCATCGTCGCCGCCTACGAAGGGTCCGCGGAACGTGCGGACGTGCTCGAGGGGCTGGATCACCTGCCACGGTGGCAGATCCCGAAGGACCTGCGCCGCGTGGAGAAACTTCCGGTGACCGGACCCGGCAAGGTGGATCGGCAAGCGGTCACACGGCTATTTTCTGGCGACTGACCGGCGCTGCACGCCCGGTCACGGGACGGCCGCCCACAATTCGTCGACGTCCGCCTGCCCGTACGTCACCGCGATCTGCCGGTCGTTGCCGCCGCCGAAGGTGTTGCGCACCGCCAGCGTGCCCACCTGCGTGGCCGGCACCACCGGAAAGTTCTGCGACGCGGAGTACACCTGCCGGACCAGGTGCCCGGAACGCAGCTCGCACAGATGCAGCCACACGTCGTCGGCGCGCGGGGACACCTGCAAGAAACGCTCCCCCTGCGCCACCACGTACTCGATGAACGCCGCCGGGTACAGCACGCCGGACACGCCCGTGGCGAAGTTCAACGGCGACGCCAACGTGTTCGTCACCTGCCCCCACTTCCGGTACGGCTGCACCGCACCCGCACGCATCATGATCCGGTGCGCCCGGTACGCCCACACCGCCTCCGGCTGCTCGTCGGCGGCCTCGCGCAACCGCTCCAGGAACCACGGAGGATAGATGACGTCGTCGTCGACCGTGACCACCCGCGTCCCCGCGCCGGCCACCTCACGAAACATCCCCCAATACTTGGTGTGCGGCCCGTAGCTGCCGTCGGAACAGCGCACCTGCAGGCCGCGGGCGGCCAGCCGCCGCAACGGCGCCGGCCACGCGGACTCGTAGTCCCCGCGGTCGAGCCACAACACGATCGGCGCCCGCACGCTGCCCCGGGCGATCGACTCGACCGCCAGATGCACGTACTTCAACCGCGCCCCGTGCGTGGTCAACGACACCACGACCTCCCCCGAGACGGGAATGTCGACACGGCACGTGCGGTTTCTGGCCGCCAACGAGGCCAGCGCCGCCGCCGTCCACACAGAGCGCAGCCCCTGGCCGAGCCCGTACCGAATCCACATCTTCACCGCGTCAACTCTAGCCTCGCCCCGACCCGTCACCACACCGCCCGTCGACATGGGCGACAATGGGAGGCATGTCCGAAGCACGTCACTACCCCGCAACGGCCCGCGACTGGTGGCAGGCCGCCCGCCCCCACACCTGGGCCAACGCCTTCTCCCCCGTCATCGCCGGCACCGGCGCCGCCGCCTTCTCCGGCGGCCACCACTGGGGCCGCGCCCTGCTCGCGTTCATCGTCGCGTGGGCGTTGATCGTCGGCGTCAACTACGCCAACGACTACTCCGACGGCGTCCGCGGCACCGACGAAGACCGCACCGGCCCGGCGCGGTTGACCGGCGGGCGCCTGGCCGATCCCGCCCACGTGAAACGGGCGGCGTTCGCGGCCTTCGGCGTCGCCGGGGCGGCCGGGATCGCGTTGAGTCTGTGGTCGGCGTGGTGGCTGATCGTCTTCGGCGCGCTGTGCATCCTCGCCGCGTGGTTCTACACCGGCGGCAAAAACCCCTACGGCTACCGCGGGTTGGGTGAGGTCGCCGTCTTCGTGTTCTTCGGCCTCGTCGCGGTGTTGGGCACGGAGTTCACCCAGTCGGGGCGTGTGACCTGGGTGGGGCTCGCCCTGGCGGTGGCGGTCGGCGCGATCTCCGCGTCGGTGAACCTGGCCAACAACATCCGCGACATTCCCTCGGATGCGGAGACCGGCAAGATCACCCTCGCCGTGACACTCGGCGACGCCCGCGCCCGCCAGCTGTTCACCACCTTGTCCACCGCGCCCTTCGTCGTCTCCGTGCTGCTGATCCCCGCCTTCTGGCCCGCCGTCATCGGCGCGCTGGCGTCCCCGTTGGTCTTTCCCGGCATCCGCCGCATGAACCAGGGTGCGACCGGCAAGGACCTCATCCCGGTGATCGGCTCCAACGGCAAGGCCATGCTCGCCTGGTCCGTGCTCACCGCCGGCGCGTTGTTCGTGGGGGGTCTCGCCTGATGCAGGGCGTCCTCACTGGTTTCGCGATTATTTTCGCGGTGATCTTCGTCGGTTGGGCACTGTCCAAGCGGGGCGTGATCGGGGCCGGCAACCAGCGGCTGATGTTCAACCGGGTGGCGTTCTACGCGGCCACCCCGGCGTTGATCTTTTCGTCGGTGGCGGTCTCCGACCCGCAGTTCTTCCTCTCGCCGGTGGTGTTGGTGGTCAGCGGGGCGACGATCCTGACGTCGGTGATTTATGTGGTTCTGTCGCGGATGTTCTTTCGCCAGGACGTGCCCACCACCACGATCGGCGCCGCCGGGGCCAGCTACTACAATTCCGTGAACATCGGCCTGCCCGTGAGCATCTACGTGCTCGGCAACGCCACGCACGTGATCCCGACGCTGCTGGTGCAGATGGCGCTGTTCACCCCGGTCATCCTCGCGTTCCTCGGGTCGGATTCCGGGGAGGGGACGCCGCTGCAGCAGACCTGGAAGTCGGTGCGCGACGCCGTCCTCTCCCCCGTCGTGCTGGCGTCGGTGGCGGGCCTGCTCGTCGCGGTCTCCGGGGTGACGATCCCGCAGCCGGTGATGGAGCCGCTGGAGATCCTCGGCGGCGCATCCATCCCGATGATCCTCATGAGCTTCGGCGCCTCGCTGACCGCGGGCGGGGTGTTGGCGTCGAAGGAGCACCGCCCCGGCGCGATCACGGCGACGGTGCTCAAGGTGGCGGGGATGCCGCTGGTCTCCTGGTTGCTCTGTCTGGCGTTCGGCGTGGGCCCGGAGTTGACGTACGCGGCGGTGATTTTGTCGGCGCTGCCGACGGCGCAGAACGTGTACAACTACGCGGCCACGTATCAGCGCGGGGAGACGATCGCGCGCGACACGGTCTTTTTGACCACGTTCTTGTCGATGCCGGCGATGGTGGTCATCGCCTTGCTGTTCGGACGTTAGCGGCGGGAGAGTTCGTCGCGGACCCACTGTTTGCGGGCCTTGCGCTGGGCGGACCAGGCGGCGACGGATTCGGTGGCTTCGACGCGCATCTTCGGGAAGATCAGCATCGACAGCGGGAAGGCCACGATCAGCGCCAGCAGGGCGGTCATGACCAGGGGGACGGGGGCGTCGATGAGCATGGCCGCCACCTGGATGATGACGGTCAGCACGATGAACAGCGCCAGCCGGGCCAGGCCGTATTTCACGGCGGCGCGGTTGGCCTTCTTGCGGACCTCGGGATCCAGCTGCGGGGCCTCGGGGGAATTCACAGGGTCAGTCACACTGCTCTACCCTAGTCGGGCTTCCGGACCGGAAACCAAGCCACGTAGAATGGGGGTTCATCTACTAGGAGGTGCCCAACCGTGGGACGACTGTTGCTGATCCTGCTGATTGTGGTCGCCGTCGTGCTCCTCTGGAAAGCTTTCGGCCCGGGCAGCCGCAAGCGGACCGGGGAAGTCGACGCCGCTGCGCCACGCCCTGCCGTCAAAGGACCGGACGACGACGAAGAGTTTTTGTGGAACCTGGAGAAGCAGCGCTTCAAACAGCGTCGTGAACAGGAAGCCCGTGATGAGGCGGCCCGCTTGGAGGAGGAACGCCGACGCCAGCGGGAACGTCGTGACGAGGAACCGGGGAACTAGCCTTCGGCCAGCTCCAGCCGCAGGCCGAGGACGTCCGCCACGGCGATGACTTTCTCCCAGCGCACGCCGCTGCCGCCGTGTTCGAGGGTGTGCAGGGTGGAGCGGGACACGCCCGCCTTATTCGCCACATCCTGCTGCAGCAGACCTAATTCGCGGCGGCGTTCCGCGAGTTGGCCGCCGAGGGCTTGGAGGACAGGGTCGTCGCTCGCCGGTTTGCCGATCTTTTTCCTCGGCACCGACTGCTGTTTGTTCATCGGTTCCACAGGAAGAAGCCTACCGAAAAATACGTCATGCAAGTGTGATCTTTTTTCTCCGTAAAATAAGTGGAACATTGTCTGGTCGAGAAAGGATCATCCCCCAGTGAACCCATCCCGAGCCCTGCCTTCTGCAGTTTTGTTCGACATGGACGGCGTCATCACCGACACCGCGGCGGTCCATGCGGTCGCGTGGAAACGACTTTTCGACGACGCCCTCCTCCGTGAAGGCATCGACGTCGAGCCTTTCGACGCGGTCGAAGACTACCGCGCCCACGTCGACGGAAAAGCCCGTGAACAAGGCGTGCGCTCCTACCTGGCGGCCCGGGGCGTGGACATCGCTGAGGGCACCCCGGAAGACGCGCCCGGGACGTTCACCGTCTACGGCTTAGCCGCCGAAAAACAGCACCATTTCGACCGGGAGCTCTCCGTGGGCGGGGTGCGCGTCTTCGACGACGCCGTCACCCTGATCCGCCAGCTCCGCGACGCCGACGTGCCCGTCGGCCTGGTCACCTCCTCGCGCAACAGCGTCACCGTGCTGAACAAGGCCGGGCTGCTCGACCTTTTCGACGTCCGCGTGGACGGCAACACGGCCATCGAACGCAACCTGCCCGGCAAACCCCGGCCGGATCTCTTCCTGCACGCCGCTGAGCAGCTCAGCGCCGATCCCGTGGCCACGGTCGTCTTCGAGGACGCCCGCTCCGGCGTGGAGGCCGCCTTCGCCGGACGTTTCGGCCTCATCGTCGGCGTCGCCCGCGACGGGGCCGACGGCCACGACCTCTGGGAGGCGGGCGCCGACCGTGTCCTGCGCACCATCGGCACCATCGACCTCACCCTCGGCTGGGACAAGAGCAAGGGCCCGCGCCCCGACCCGCATTTGCTCGCCTTCGACGACTACGACCCGGAGAACGAGCGCCACCGCGAAGCGCTCTTCGGCACCGGCAACGGCTACTGGGGCTCCCGCGCCTCCCTGCCCGGCACCGTCGACGACGGCGTCCATTACCCCGGCACCTACCTCGCCGGCGTCTACAACCGGGTGCAGACGGACCTGACGGACACCGCCGGGATCATCGCCGAAACCGAACACATCATCAACGCGCCCGACTGGACCTACCTGCGCGTGACCGACAAACAGGGGCATCGGCTGCTGCCCTCCGACGACACGCTGTTGGACTACCGCCAGGAACTGTCCATGGACACCGGGATCTCCCGGCGCATCATCCGCCGCCGCGACGCCGAGGACCGGGTCACCACCGTCGTCGTCGAGCAGCTGCAGTCCATGTCGGACGCCCACACCGCCGCCCTGCGCGTGATCGTCCACCCCGAAAACTGGTCCGGGGCCATCACCGTGGTCTCCGCCGTCAACGGCGACGTGCGCAACCGCAACGTCACCGACGACCATTCCCTGGAGACCCGGCACCTGAGCACCCCGGTCAAGCACCACCTCGACGGCCGCACCGTCTTATTGGAGACCCAAACCAAACAATCGGACGTGGACATCGCGATCGCCACCCGCACCACCGTCCGCCCCTCTTTCGGCGCCCCCGTCAACGGCACCGAAGCCGACGACGCCTGGCTGGTCGGCCAGTCCTTCACCGTCGACGCGATGGCCGGGCGAGACGTCGTCATCGAAAAGCTCGCCTCCGCCGCCACCTCCCGCGACCGGGCGCTGTCCACCCCGCTGCGCGACGCCGAGAAGCGCATCATGCGCATGCCCGACTACGAGGAGCTCGTCTCCGCCCACTCCCGCCGCTGGGAACGGCACTGGAAAGTCTTCGGCATGAAGCTGCCCACCGGCCGCACCGACGCCCTGGCCCTGTCGTTCAACGCCTTCCACGTCCTGCAGAACACCGCCCTGGTCAACCGTGACCTGGACGCCGGCACCCCCGCGCGCGGCCTCTACGGGGAGGGCTACCGCGGGCACATCTTCTGGGACGAAATCTTCGTCTACCCGATGCTCACCATGCGCCAGCCCGCCCTGACCCGCGCGCTGCTGCTGTACCGCTACCGGCGCCTGGACGAGGCCCGCCAGATGGCCGACCAGGAAGGCCTGCGCGGCGCCCGTTTCCCCTGGCAGTCCGGCTCCGACGGGCGCGAGGAAACCCCCAGCCAGCTGTACAACCCCATGAACGGGGAATGGATGGCCGACAATTCGCACCACCAATACCACGTCGGGCTGGACGCCGCCTACAGCGTCTGGCAGTACTACCAGGTCACCGGGGACCTGGCCTTCCTCACCGACGTCGGCGCCGAACTGCTCATCGAAGTCGCCCGCATGTTCGCCTCCAAGGCCACCTACGACCCGGAGACCGACCGCTACTCCATCGCCGGGGTGATGGGACCCGACGAATTCCACGACGGCTACCCCGACGCCCCCGGCGAGGGTTTGCGCGACAACGCCTACACCAACGTGCTGGCCTCCTGGGCCTTGTCCCGCGCCCGCATCGCCCTCGGCCACCTCGACCCGCACGTCGCCGCCTCCCTACGCGACCAGCTGGGCCTGACCCACGCAGAAATCGAGGAGTGGGACCACATCGCCCGCCGCCTGCGGCTGGTCTTCCACGAAGACGGGGTGCTCAGCCAATTCGACGGCTACGAGGACCTCAAGGAATTCGACTGGGAGGGCTACAAGGAAAAGTACGGCGACATCGGCCGCCTCGACCTGATCCTGGGGTCCGAGGGCGACAGCCCCAACGCCTACAAGGTGTCGAAGCAGGCCGACACGGTCATGCTCTTCTACCTCTTCTCCGCCGACGAGCTCGGCGCCCTGCTCGCGCGCATGGGCTATCGGATGTCCCGCGACGAGGTGGCCCGCACGATCAACTACTACTACGACCGCAGCTCGCACGGCTCCACGCTGAGCGAATTCGTCCACGCCTGGGCGTTTAGCCGCTGCGACCTGGACAAGTCGTGGCGCATGTACCAGGACGCGCTGTTGGCGGACCTGGAAAACAGCAAGGGCAGCTCCACCGGGGAAGGCATCCACCTCGGCGTGATGGCCGGCACCGTGGACATGCTCATCCGCGCCTACAGCGGGCTGCAGATCCGTGGCGACGACCTGGTCCTCGACCCGAACGTGCCCAGCGCGGTGCCGGAACTCGAGTTCCAGATCCATTTCCGCGGCCAGCCGGTGCAGATCATCGTGGAACAGGACGAGGTGTCCCTGGAGCTGCACCGCGGCAGCCAGCTGCCACTGAACGTGGTGGTGCGCGGCGTGCACCGCAAGCTCAACCCGGGCGAGCGCTGGGTGGCCCCGCTGCCACTACGCGAGTGACGGCGGGTTAGTTCAGGCCCGCGTAGGAGTGCAGCCCGGAGACCACCATGTTGATGAAGAAGAGGTTGAAGATCATGGTGGCCAGCGCGACGATGTTGATGATCGCCGCCTTCCAGCCCTTCCAGCTCGGGGTGGCGCGGGCGTGCAGGTACGCGGCGTAGAGCACCCACGTGATCAACGAGACGGTCTCCTTGGGGTCCCAGCCCCAGAAGCGGCCCCAGGCGCTCTCCGCCCAGATGGCGCCGAGCAGGATGCCCAAACCGAAGGTGGGCAGGGTGATGATCGCCGCGCGGTAGGCCAGGGTGTCCAGCTTCTTCGCCGTGGGCAGCGGCTTGGCCAGGGCGCCGAAGAAACCGGACTCCTGGCCCGGCGCCTGCCACAGGCGCAGCAGATACAGCAGCGCCGCCACGCCGGAGACGATGCCGACGGAGGCGCCGATGGCGACGGTGGAGACGTGGATGGGCAGCCAGTTGGACTGCAACGCCGGGACGACTGGGGCGGACTCGGCGTACAGGTCGGTGCCGCCGTAGAACATCAGGGCCAGCATCGGGGTCAGGATCCACGGCCACAGGGAGCGCCAGGACCGGCGATGCAGGGCAATGGCGGCGGCGACCATGACGCCGAGCGTGATGCCCAGCATGTATTCATACAGGTTGCTCAGGGGGAAGCGATCCACGGCGAAACCGCGCACCACCCAGGCGACGGCGTGCAGGACGATGCCCAGCCACACCAGCGACTGCGTCATCCCGGCGAGCTTGTCGGCGCCGCGTTCGCGCTTGTCCAGCTCCTCGTCCGGCATCGAGGGAAGGTCGGTCGGCGTGGAACCGCCCCCGCCGCCGACGGCCACCAGCTCCTTGTGCTCCACCTGCGCGGCGGCGCGTTCCCGGCGGGCGTCGATGACGCCCTGCATCCGGCCGTAATAGAACAGCGCCAGGAACAGGGCGACGACGTAAACGACGAACGCCGACTGGAAAGCCAGGTCCGAGAAATTTGAGAGAGTCTGATTGACAGGCATGTGGCGGGATCCCTCGATCTATGTGTAGTACCTACTGGGTGACGCTACCCCACCTTTCGGAGGGGCTCCAACCCCCGAATTAGCGAGGTGCGACGTTAATGATGTCGTCGTCGACGAGGCCGTCTTCCTCCACCTCGTCGGCGTCCGGCAGCTCGAGGATCGAGCGGCCGATGCGGTCGAACTCCGGCCCCCAGCCGGCGCGGTCGGTGCGGGCGAGCCCGCCCATCTCCACCTGCGTGCCGCCGTCGGCGCCCGGGGTCAGGCGCAGGAAGATGCGGCGACGCTTGATGGTCAGGGAGCCGACCAGGGCGACGAGCATCGTCACCGTGGAGATCAGCACCCAGACCTGGAAGGGGTCGTGGGAGACCTGGTAGTTGGCGAACTCTGCGGCGCCGTCGAAGGTGATGACGGTGCCGTCGTCGAGCGTGACGGACTCGTCCTGCTCCAGGTTGACGCGCTCAATGCGCTGCAGCTGGCCGGAGTGGATCAGCGTCGGGTCGAGCTCGAAGATCGACTGGGCGCGGCCGGTGTCCAGGCCCGCGTCGCCGCGGTAGACGTCGATGGCCACGGCCGGGTCGCGCATCTGAGGGAATCCGGAGGTCAGCAGCTCGCCGTTCTCGCCCTCCCACTGCGCGGTCGGGGCGAACAGGCCCTGGATCGCGAGCTGGTTCTGCCGCCGCTCGTACAGGTCCGGGAACACGCCGGCCGGCGGGTCGAAGCGCATCACGCCCGAGGACAGGAAGAAGGTCGGGTCGGTGGGTTCCCACTGGACCATCTGGGTGCGGGTCTCCCCGTCCGGCCAGGTCACGGTGAACTGCGGGGCGAAACCGTGGCCCTGCAGGTAGACGCGGTCGCCGGCGACGCGCAGCGGGTGGTTGACCTGCAGCTGGTAGTCCTCCCAGGTCTCCGGGTCGGTGGTGATGTCCTCGCCGACGGCGTAGGAGATGTCCGAGGTGAACATCTCGGCCTGCCCGTTGGGCAGGTAGTCGGCGTGGAAGTTGTGGCTGATGAAGCAGAAGGGGTGCAGGCCGGTGCCGTCGAAGATCGGGCCGGCGCGGAAGGAGTCGTAGTTGGCGGTCGAGGTGTTGCAGAACTCCTGCGACTGCTCCACGTCCACCGCGTACGGCGACTGGGAGTCCGTGACGACGATGGCCTGACCCTCGTAGCGCACCATCGCGCCGGCGGCCATGGTCAACATCATCGCCACCAACGCCAGGTGGAAGATGAGGTTGGCCAGCTCGCGGCCGTAGCCCTTCTCCGCGGAGATCGAATACGCGCCCGCCCGGTCCTCCTCCGGGGAGTACTCGGAGACGTGCCAGCCCTTGAGCTGTTTCAGCGCGGTGGCCTTGATGTCGTCGAAGTCGCGCTCCGTCGTCCCGACGTGGTGCAGCGGGAGGCGGCTCAGGTGCCGCGGCGCGCGGGTCGGCGGGGTGCGGTACGCCTTCCAGTGATCCAGGGAGCGCGGGACGATGCAGCCGACCAGGGAGATGATCAGCAGCACGAAAATCGCGACGAACCAGGGCGACTCGAACACGTCGAAGAAGTGCAGCCGGTCGTAGATCTCGGCGACCCGGCCGTTGCTCTCGAGGTAGTCGTTGACGTTGGATTCGTTGAGGCTGCGCTGCGGGAGCAAGGCCCCCGGGATCGAGGCCAACGCTAACAGGAACAACAGCGCCAGGGCGGTGCGCATGCTGGTCAACCAGTGCCAGGCTTTCTTCACCCAGGTCCAGACGGTATTCACAAACGGTCTCTGCTTCCTAAATTATGGTCGTGCCGAAGCCGACGGTCCACTGCCGGGCCCACCCGACGAAGTAGTTCCAGGCTCCACTGAGCAGCAGGACGCCCACGATGATCATGAGCACGCCGCCGATGATCTGGATGGTGCGCGAGTGCGTGCGCAGGAAACTTATCGACGTCATCGCCCAGTTCGCGCCGGCCGCGACCAGCAGGAACGGCAGGCCGAGCCCCAGGCAGTAGCCGATGATGAGCACAACGCCGCGCAGTGCGGTCATGCCTTCGGTGCCGGCGGAGACGGAGATGATGGCGGCCAGCGTCGGCCCCAGGCACGGGGTCCAGCCCAACGCGAACACCCCGCCCAGCAGCGGGGCGCCGAGCCACGTGGCCCACCGCTTCGGCTGCATGCGGGTGTCTTTCTGCAGGGCGGGCACCATGCCCATGAACACCACGCCCATGAGGATGGTGACGACGCCGCCGACCCGCATCAGGGTGTCGGTGTTCAACGCCAGCGCGCTGATCAGGCCGAACACGCTGACGGTGGCCAGGACGAACACCACGGTAAAGCCGAGGATGAACAACGCGGCGGCGCCGACCACCGCCCCCTGGCGTTTCTTGGTCACGACCGGGCCGTCCTTGCCCTCGTAGTCCATCTCCCCGCCGACGACGCCGGTCAGGTAGGACATGTAGCCCGGCACCAGCGGCACCACGCACGGGGAGGCGAAGGAAATCAGGCCCGCCAACGCGGCGGCGAGAACGCCGATGAGCAAGGGGCCGGTGGCGGCGACGTCCGCGAACGCCCCGCCCACGTCTTGCGCGAGGATCATGTCTCCTCCGTCAGTGGCAGCGCCACCTCGAGGATGTCGTCGGCGGTGACCTCCTGGAGGAAGACCGCGGCCGGGCGGTGTTCACGGTCGAGCACCACCGTCGTCGGGATCACCGAGGTCGGCACCCCGCCCAAGGCGATGGCCGTGCGGAACGGCGGGTCATAGATCGACGGGTAGGTCACCCCGTTGTCCAGGACGAAGTCCTGCGCGATCTCCGGCTGGTAGTCGCGCACGTTGATGCCCAGCACCGAACCGCCGAGCGGCTCCAGGGTCTCGTGCGCCTCCTGCAGGTCGTCGACCTCGGCGCGACACGGGGCGCACCACTGGCCCCAGGCGTTGATGACGACGACCTCGTCCTCGAAGTCGGCCAGGTCGATCGTCTCGTCCTGGTCCATCAACGACGTGCCGGAAAAGCCCTGCAACGGGGCGCGCTCCTCCTCGTCGTAGGTGATGACGGTGTCGCCGCCCGGGGAATGGAACTGGAAGGTTCCGCCCACGGCGACGGCGTTTTGCGCATTGTCGCCCGATTGGCCGCAGGCGACCAGAGCGACGGCGGAGGCGGCGACGACGGCGGTGAGCAGACTCCGTCGATGCATTCTTAAATCTCCCTAGCAGGTGTCGAATAGTAGATGTCGGTGATTTCTTCGCCCTGGAAGATCAGGGAGGAGACGCTGGCGAGGTCGCATTCGCGGCGCCACGGGCTGTGCGGCAGCGGCAGGCCGCGCACGGAGCGCTGCACCGTGACGATCGGCAGCTGGTGGCTGACCAGGATCGCCTCGTGGCCTTCTGCGGCGAGGCGGGCGCGCTCGACGGCGTCCATCATGCGGGCCAGGATCTCTCCGTAGGGCTCGCCCCAGCTGGGTTCCGACGGGCGCGCCATGTGCGGCCAGTGCCTGGGGTTGAGCAGCTGGGAGCGCCACCCCTTGGTGCGCAGGCCTTCGTAGGTGTTCCAGGACTCGACGAGGTCCTCGTCCGTCTCCACCTGCAGGCCGGTGACGTCGGCGAAGGGCCGGGAGGTCTCCTGTGCGCGGGTCAGCGGGCTGGCCGCCAAGTAGGCGACGTCGTGGCCGGCGAAGGAGGCCGCGGTGGCGGCCGCCTGGCTCGCTCCCCGGGAGGAGAGGTGGAAGCTCGGCAGACGCCCGTACAGAACCTGGGTGGGGTTGTGCACCTCGCCGTGTCGGACGAGGTGAACGATGGTCGTGCTCATGGATGCAGCGTGCCTTCCTGCTGGTTTAGTTGTCGGCTGTGGCTGCGGCGGCCGCCTGCGCGGCAGGGCGCAGGGCCGCCTCGATTACCTCGAAATCTTCGTCGGTCAGGGCGGTGGACACAAACCACGTCTCGAAGGCACTGGCCGGGGCGTAGACGCCGTGATCCAGCAGGGCGTGGAAGAAGGGGGCGAAGCGGAACGTGTCGGCGGCCTTCATGTCGGCGAAGTCACGGCCCTCGCCTTCGGCGAAGCGCACGGACAGCATCGAGGAGGCGCGCTGGATGTGGTGGGCCACGCCCTCGCGGTCCAGGGCCTCGGTGAGCAGGTCGGCCAGGCGATCGGCGTTGGCGGCCAGCACCGGGTAGACGTCCTCGTCGGCGGCGGTCAACGACGCCAGGCCCGCGGCCATGGCGACGGGGTTACCGGACAGGGTGCCGGCCTGGTAGACGGGGCCGTTCGGGGCGAGGCGGTCCATGACGTCGCGGCGGCCGCCGAAGGCCGCGGCGGGCAGCCCGCCGGAGACGACCTTGCCGAAGGTCGTCAGGTCGCCGGCGACCTCGTCGACGCCGTACCAGCCCCGGTAGGAGGTGCGGAAGCCGGTCATCACCTCGTCCATGATCAGCAGGGCGCCGTTGTCGTGCGCCAGCTTCTTCAGCGCCGCGTTGAAGCCCTCGCGCGGGGCGACGGTGCCCATGTTGCCGGCGGCCGCCTCCGTGATCACCGCGGCGATCTCGCCCGGGTGCTCGGCGAAGGCCGCCTGGACGGCGTCCAAGTCGTTGTAGGGCACGACGATGGTGTCGGCGGCCTGCGCGCCGGTCACGCCCGGGGAGTCCGGCAGCGCGAACGTGGCCACGCCGGAGCCGGCGGAAGCCAACAGCGCATCGACGTGGCCGTGGTAGCAGCCCTCGAACTTGATGATCTTGGCGCGGCCCGTGAACCCGCGCGCCAGACGCACCGCGCTCATCGTGGCCTCGGTGCCCGAGTTCACCAGGCGGACCTGGTCGACGGAGGTGCGCTCGACGATCGCCTCGGCGAGCTTGATCTCACCCTCGGTGGGGGCGCCGAAGGACAGGCCGTTTTTCACCGCGGCGTTGACGGCCTCGGTGATGGCCGGGTGGGCGTGGCCCATGAGCATCGGGCCCCAGGAGTTGACCAGGTCGACGTAGACGTTGCCGTCGACGTCGGTCAGGCGCGAACCCTGCGCGGAGGCGATGAAGCGGGCCTGGCCGCCCACCGAACCGAACGCGCGGACCGGCGAATTCACCCCGCCCGGGGTGGCGGCACGGGCCGCCTCAAACAATGCGGCGGAGCGGGAGGTGTTCGCGGAAGTCAGCTGCTGGTCAGTCATGCAGGCTATTGTAGGGGTTAGCGACGGGGTAAACCATATGGTTGTTTTCACGTCCTTGAAAAGTGGGTGCGCCCGCCGACGCACGCACGCGCGTGAACATCACTTTCCTGGGCGCCGGACTCGCCCTCACCGTCTAGAACCGCACCCCCGGCCGCCGCCCGGCACTGGCGGTCTGCGTGCAAGGCCTGCCCGAGGCGCTGCATCTCGGGGAGCCGGAAGGGGTGGACGTGCCCGAGTCCTGCCGCTGTTGGACTACACCGCCTGCGCCGAGCTGGGTTCCTTACAGCACGGGCAGGGCGCCGGCCGCGGCGACCATGACTTCTCGGCGATGGGTGTGCATCACCGGCAGTTATCCACAGGGCGCGCGCCGCCGGGCCCGGCGCTAGCCGCGTCGGCACCTACCGTCGGGGCCATGACCGTTCTGGACGCCCTCGCAGCCCTGCAGACCCAGGGCATCGGCCTGCTCGAGGCCGTCCGCGGCATGTCCAGAAACGAACTCGCCGCCTACGGGCTGCGCGGCGCCACCGCCGGTTCCTGGCTCCGGCTAGCCGACGTCTTCTTCGGCCCCACCCGCAGGCGCCGCGCCCAGGCCGCCGCCGTGGCCGCCGCCCGCGACGGCGAACTGTCCGTCGACGCGCTGCTGATCATCGACAAACACACCCGCAAACTTCTCGACGGCGACGAGTGGGCCCTGCGCGCCGAGCTCTGCCGGCTGCGCGGCACCGTCGACGACATCGACCGGGCGGCCGCCGCGCGGGTTCGGGAGCTGAACCGCACGGCCAAGGATTCTGACCGTAAGGCCTACGGGCGCCGGGCCCTGCGCGGCGGCAAGAACACCGACGCCCAGGGGCTGCGCACCATCACCGTCACCCTGCCGGAGCGTCTCATGGCCCAGGCGCTGGCCGCGCTGCGCACCACCGCCCGGGGCCTGCGCCGCGACAATGCGCGGCTGAGCTACGAACAGGCCATGGCCGACGCGTTCACCGCCCACATCCACGGGCGCGGCAAGGCCGCCGGGCGTGAGGCGCTGACCCCGCTCGTCGTGGTGGGGCTGCCCGACTGGGCGAGGCTGCTGCGCGGCGACGGCGGCGACTGCGTCTTCGCGCTCACTGACGGCACCACGATCACCGGCGCCGAACTCATCGCCCACTCCCTGGCCGACCACCACCTCGTCGGCCTGTACGACCCCGTCGCCGGGCCCGTCAACCTGTACCGCTCCCAACGGCAGGCCACCTTGAAACAACGCCTGCTGCTGAGCGCCGAAACCATCCTGTGCCCCTGGCCCGGCTGCACCACCGGCGCCGACGAATCCCAGGTGCACCACGTACGGGCCTGGAACCACGGCGGCGACACCAACCTCGACAACCTGTCGATGGCGTGCCCCGTCCACAACGGCCGCAACGACGACGACCCCAACGCCCCGCCGCGACACGGCCGGCTCGCGCGGGAGGGCGGACGCCTCGTCCACCACCCGCCCGACGGCGGACCCCCGCAGGTCAACACCCACCCGATCCGCGGGATGTCCGCCCGCGGGTTACTTGACGACGCCTAAACCAGGCGCCCGACCGCGGCGCGGGCGTCCGCGATCACCGCGGGCACCCCCACCCCGCCGGCCCAAGCGCCGGTGACTTCCAGACCCGCCACACCGTCGAGGTGGCCGCGCACGGCCGCGACGGTGTCCAAGTGCGTCTCGTCGTAGCGCGGCAGCCCGCCGAACCACCGCTGGGTGTAGATCTCAGCCAACCCGGCCTCCCGGCCGTCGAAACCGGTGATC
Source organism: Corynebacterium maris DSM 45190 (assembly GCF_000442645.1). Lineage (NCBI taxonomy): Bacteria > Bacillati > Actinomycetota > Actinomycetes > Mycobacteriales > Corynebacteriaceae > Corynebacterium > Corynebacterium maris. The sequence goes on along the minus strand of NC_021915.1, from coordinate 461,555 downwards.
TCCTGCAGATCATCCAACGCCCAGTCGACCAGATCGTCCTCGTCGGCGCGGACCGCGACGTCGTCGCCGAACCGGCCGAAGGAGGCACGCACCAGGGCGCCGCCCCGCTCCCCCAGGTGCGGCCACTTCTTCGACGAGAACGTGAAGGCCTTTGCCCGCACCCCCGGCTGGTCCGCGGCGATGAGCACACCCGAGTTGTCCGGCAGCCCCGCCCCGGAGTCGAACTTCAGGCCCACGACCACGGAGTTGGCCAACTGCACGGACTTCAACCGCTCGGAGGCCTCGGGCGCGATTTTCTTCAGCAGCAGCGCCGTCGTGGGCGCCGGGGTGGCCAGCACCACCTTGTCGTAGGGCTCGGAGGCCGGCTCCCCGCCGCCGACGACTGTATAGGTGTCACCCGAGCGCTCGACGCCCGCGATGAAGGCGTCGAGGTAGATCTCCGCGCCGGAGGCCTCCGCCAGGGCTTCGTAGGCTTCGGCGTAACCGCCACGGAAGGTGCCGAACACGGGGGCGGGTTTTTCTCCCGCCCCCGGGGCGGGGCGGGCGTCTTCGATGCGGCGCACCGCGGCGGAGAGGGTGGTCTTCTCCCCTGCCTCGGCCAGGGCGTCGAAGGCCTCGGCGAGCTGGGGGACGGTGGCGCGCATGCCGAGGTCGTCGGCGGTGCACGAGTACACCCCGCCCAGCAGGGCGGAGATGACGCGGTCGACGACTTCGTCGCCGTAGCGTTCGCGCACCAGCGCGCCGATGTTGACGTCCCCGCCGATCGCCCAGTCGATGGCCTCGGCGTCGCCTTCGGCGTCGATGCGGCGGGCGGTGTCTTCGCTGACCAGGTGCACCACGGGGGCGGAGGAGGACGGGATGCCCATCACTCCCCCGGCGGGCAGGTTCTTGGCCTGTCCTTCCGTGTAGACCAGCGAGCGCAGCCCCGAGGGGTGGACGATGGACTCGCCCAGGCCCAGTTCGGTGAAGTAGTCGACGGCGTCTTGCCGGCGCGCGAGGAAGGCTTCCGCGCCGAGGTCCGTCGGCCCGGAGGCGAAGGGGACGGTGAAGAGTTTGCCGCCGATGCGGTCGGTGGCTTCGAAGACGTGGATGGTCGCGTCGGCGTCGGCGCGGCGGATTTCGGTGGCGGCGGTCAGGCCGGCCAGGCCTGCGCCGATGACGGCGTAACGCATAGGGGGTTAGTTCTCCTCGTGGATGATGGCGACGGCTTCGGTGATGGCTTCGGCCTGGGTGGTGGGCAGGACGCCGTGGCCGAGGTTGAAGATGTGGCCGGTGGCGTCGCCGGCGTCGATGGCGCGGGCGGCTTCGGCCTTGATGCGGGCGACCTGCTGGCGCACGACGTCACCGCCGGCGAACAGCATGGCGGGGTCGAGGTTGCCTTGGATGGCCTTGGGGCCGGTGGCGGCGGCGATGCGGGAGGCGGCCTTGTCTAGCGGCACGCGCCAGTCGACGCCGACGATCTCGGAGCCGGCCTCGCTCATGGCGCCGAGGAGTTCGCCGGTGCCGACGCCGAAGTGGATGCGGGGGAGGTCGTCGTTGGCGACGGTCTCCAGGATTTCGACGGAGTAGGGCAGGACGAATTCGCGGTAGTCGGCTTCGGTGAGGAAGCCGGCCCAGGAGTCGAAGAGCTGCATCATGTCGATGCCGGCGTTGACCTGGGTGCGCAGGAAGGTGGTGATGGTGGGCACGAGGCGGCGCATGAGGGCGTGCCAGTCGTCCGGGGAGCCGTGCATCATGGCCTTGGTGCGTTCGTGGTTCTTGGACGGGCCGCCTTCGACGAGGTAGCTGGCAAGGGTGAAGGGGGCGCCGACGAAGCCGATGAGGGCTTGGTCGTCGCGCAGTTCGTCGAGGATGATCGAGATGCCGTCGGCGACTTCGTCGACTTCGTGGTCGAGGATGGGCAGGTTGTCGATGTCGGCGCGGGTGCGCACCGGCTGGTCCATGACGGGGCCGCGGCCGGGGACGATTTCGACGCCGACGCCGGCGGCTTTGAGGGGCACGACGATGTCGGAGAAGAGGATGGCGGCGTCGACGTCGTGGCGGCGGACGGGCTGGAGGGTGATTTCGGCCAGCAGCTCCGGCATGAAGCAGGAGTCGAGCATGGTGATGCCTTCGCGGGCCTTTTTGTATTCGGGCAGGGAGCGGCCTGCTTGGCGCATGAACCAGACGGGGGTTCGGGTGGGGGTGCGGCCGGCGGCGGCGTCAAGGATGGGGGCACGGTGTAACTGTCGACGTGTCATACCAATCGATTATCCACCATTAGTTCGATGAATGGCCAACTCTGGGTGGTGCGGCTACTGTTTTTCGGCCCACGTGGTGCGGATATAGAGGTTGGCGGCGGGCCGGAAGAGGAAGAGTGCGGCGACGGCGAGCAGCACGACGGCGGCGATGGAGGCCAGGCCGGCGGTTTGGATGGCGAAGGCGGCGACGTTGACGAAGATGGTCAGGGCGATGACGCCGGCGAGCCAGCGGCGGGAGATTTTGCCGCCGCCGCGGAGTTGGGCGGCGAGCAGGGCGATGAGGATCCCGGCGATGATGTTGACGGCGCCGGTGAAGCGTTGGTTGCTCATCAGTGCGTCGATGTAGTCGAGGTCGGCGTTGGGGTCGCCTTGGTAGCCGCTGAGCATGATGAAGCCGGTCAGCAGCAGGAGGACGGCGGCGGCGAGGCTGAGTCGGTGGCCGATTTTTAGGGAGGTGGGCCAGTCGCCGTCGGCGGGGAGGGTGACGTCGTGGCGGCGGTTGAGGTCGTTGGGGTCGCGGCGGTAGCCGCCGCCGTACATGCTCGACATGGGGGTGGGTCAGGTCCTGTCGTCGGGGGTGGTGAGCCAGGCGCGGGTGTCGGGGCGGGAGCCGAAGACGGCGCCGAGGACGGCGGCCACGCCGACGAGGATTTGGACGGCGCCGTCGGCGAGGAAGAGTGCGTCGGGGGCGTTGCCGCCGGCGGGGGTGATGAGGAAGACGGTGAGTCCGCGGAAGGCGAAGTAGATGGCGAAGATGGTCCACAGCCGTAGTGCGCCGGCGGCCCATTTGCCGTTTTTGTGGATGGCGACGATGGCGGCCGTGAGGATCGCGACGACGACGAGGTAGAACAGCGTGACGATGGCGACGGATCCCCAGGCGGTGGCTTCGACTAGGGGGCCGGTGTCGTCGGCGGCTTCGCGGGCGGCGCTCATCAGGGGGGCGGGGTCGACGACGGTGGTGACCACGTTGAGGATCAGGGCGATCACTTCGAGTCCGGCGGCGACCGCGAACATGGTCAGCATGAGGCGGGCGGATTCGGGTCGCCCGCCGTCACCGTCGTCTTCGGGCTTGTCGACGACCGTGACCGGCAGGTTGGGCCGCCGGCCGGGTCCTTTCATCGGTGCGCTCAACGGTTCAGCACCTTCGCTGCTTCGACGGCGAAGTAGGTGAAGATCTGGTCGGCGCCGGCGCGTTTGATGGAGGTCAGCGATTCCATCATGACGGCTTCCAGGTCGACCCAGCCGTTGCGGCCGGCTGCCTGGATCATCGCGTACTCGCCAGAGACCTGGTAGGCGGCCACCGGCACGGGTGAGCTGTCGGCCAGGGCGCTGAGTACGTCGAGGTACGGCAGGGCGGGTTTGACCATGACGAAGTCGGCGCCTTCGTCGACGTCGAGTTGGGTTTCCAGCAGCGATTCGCGCAGGTTGGCGGGGTCTTGCTGGTAGGTGCGGCGGTCGCCTTCCAGGGAGGAGCCGACGGCTTCGCGGAAGGGGCCGAAGTAGGCGGAGGCGTACTTGGCGGAGTAGGCCATGATGGCGACGTCGGCGAAGCCGGCGGCGTCGAGGGCGGCGCGGATGACGCCGACTTGGCCGTCCATCATGCCGGAGGGGCTGACGATGTGGGCTCCGGCCTCGGCCTGGGCGACGGCTTGTTTGGCGTAGAGCTCCAAGGTGGCGTCGTTGTCGATGTTGCCGGCGTCGTCGAGGACGCCGCAGTGGCCGTGGTCGGTGAATTCGTCGAGGCAGGTGTCCGCCATCAGCAGGATCTCGTCGCCGAATTCGGCGCGCAGTTCGCGCAGGGCGCGGTTGAGCACGCCGTCGGGGTTCCAGGCTTCGGAGCCGTCGGCGTCCTTGCCCTCGTCGCGGGGCACGCCGAAGAGGTCGACGCAGCGGATTCCGGCGTCGGCGGCTTCGCGGACGGCGGCCTTCAGCGAGTCGAGGGTGTGCTGGTACACCCCGGGCATGGAGCTGATTTCGCGGGGTTCGTCGATGCCGTCGGCGTAGAACATCGGCAGGATCAGGTCCGCCGGGTGCAGCCGGGTTTCGGAGACGAGCTCGCGCATGGCCGGGGTGGTGCGCAGTCGGCGGGGGCGACGGGAGGGGAAGTTCGACAAGGCGGGGTCCTTACTCTCGAAAGGCGAACGGTGTCTGTCCACCCATCTTAGGACCCCGCCCGTCTCAGGCGCTTTCCGCCGGGGCTTGGGCCGCCGCGGCCGGCTTGCGGCGGGCGCGGCGCTTCTTCTTCGGCGGCGGCAGCTGGCCGGCGGCGCGCAGGTCGGCGACGTGCTCGGCCAGGGCGTCGACCAGGTTCGGCACGTCGGCGATCTCGGGGACGACGTCGACGCGCAGGCCCATTTCGCGGGCGGTGGCTTCGGTCATGGGGCCGATGCAGGCGATGATGGTGCGCTGGTGCGGTTTGCCGGCGATGCCGACCAGGTTCTTGACCGTGGACGACGAGGTGAAGCACACCGCGTCGAAGCCGCCGGACTTGATCTGGTCGCGGACTTCGGCCGGCGGCGGGGCGGCGCGGACGGTGCGGTAGGCGACGATGTCGTCGACTTCCCAGCCGAGGTCGAGCAGCCCGTCGACGAGTACGTCGGTGGCGATGTCGGCGCGCGGCAGCAGCACGCGTCCCACCGGGTCGAGTTCTTCGACGTATTCGGGGAAGACCTTGACCAGGCCGCCGGCGTTCTGCTCGGTGGGTGCGGGCAGCAGTTCGGGGGTCATGCCGAGGTCGCGCAGGGCTTGGGCGGTCTTGGTGCCGACGGCCGCCAGGTGCACCCCGGCGAAGGAGCGGGAGTCCAGGCCGAGGGCGACGAGCTTGTCCCACACGGCGGAGACGGCGTTGACGGAGGTGAACACGACCCACTTGTAGCGGCCTTCGACGATGCCCTTGATCGCGCGGTCCATCTGCGCGGGGTTGCGCGGCGGTTCCACGGAGATCGTGGGCACGGACTGCGGGATGGCGCCGTAGCCGGAGAGCTGGGCGCTCATCGAGGCGGCCTGCTCCTTGGAGCGCGGCACGAGCACCCGCCAGCCGTAGAGGGGGCGGTTTTCCCACCAGGAGTACTTGGTGCGCTCGTCGGCGGCGGTGCCGAGGGTGACCACCAGCTGGCCGGGCAGTTCGGCGTCGAGCTTGGCCAGGGTGCCCAGGGTGGCGTCGTAGCTGCGCTGCAGGCGGGTGGTGCCGTGGGTGGTGACCGTCACCGGGGTGTGCACGCTCATCCCTTGGGCCTGCAGTTCGGTGGCGATCGTGGCCAGGTCCTCGGCGGTGGCCTGCAGCACCAGCGGTTGCGGGGCGGCGGCCAGCTGCGCCCAGTCGATGTCCTGGTCGGTGACGTCGGCCTCCGTGTAGGTGGAGCCCAGCGCGATGCCGGCGAAGGACGGCACGGTCGACGGCAGGGACATGCCCGGCACGACCTGGAATTCCAGGCCGGCTTCGGCGACGGCGGTGATCTCTGCCATGACGGAGGCGCGGGTCAGTGGGTTGCCGGAGACCAGGCGGACGACGTGGCCGTCGCCGCCTTCGCCGCGCAGGTAGGCGTCTGCGACGTCGTCTTGGGCCCGCCGCAGTTCCTTGACGACGTCCACCGGGGTCGTCTCCTCTGCGGGCAGTTCCCGGACCTCTCCCGCGGATGGCGTCGCCGGGCGGGGCGGCTTGCGCCTGGCGCCGGCCTCCTTGGCCTCGGCGCACATGCGCTCGTACTCTTGCTCGGCCTCGTCCAGCACGGACTGTGGGACCGGCAGGTTCCCGCCGACGATGTCGCGGACGTCGCTGAGCACGTCAGTGTCAGTCACGGCGATGACGTTGTCGGCGAGGACCTCGCGGGCGCGAACGGTCAACAGGTCGGGGTTACCCGGACCGGCGCCGACGAAAACGATCTTCCCCGGCTGGGGAGTCTGTGGTGCCTGGCTCATACAGTTCTTTTCTAGGGTGTGTGAGGGGGTGAACCCGCCCAGGGGCCCGGCCCGGGACGGGTGATAAGTGCTGCTAGTTGCCGGTGGCGGGACGCAGCCCGCTGCGAGCGGGGGACCAATCGCTCCGACGGCGAACTTCGTGTGATAGATACACCATAAATTAGTGAGGGCCGGAATGAAAAACGGCCCGATGCGCCACCGCCCGGTCCTGGGGTGCTACATGAGGCGCTTGCGCAGGGCGCGGGCGTAGGTCTGTGCCTTGGGGGTGGAGACGATGATCCGGTCGACGGTGGCGCCCATCAGGTCGAGGATGATCCCCGGCCCTTCCCGGTGGCAGACCAGAAACGTGGTGGTTTGTTCCGCGTCATGGGCGTAAACGCCCGTGGTGGTCATGCCCGGAATGCGGGTGGCTTGGACGCGGCGGCCCTTGGTGCGCTCGTAGGCGACGGCGGCGACGACGCTGTCGACCGGTTCCACTGCGGTGATCGTCCGCAGCGGGAGGGCGAAGTGGGAACGCCCGGAGGCGAGTTTCTCCCACCAGGTGAGAGTGACGGTCACCCGATCATCGGTGATCGACAGTTCGGCCATCGGGCTAGGTTAGCCGTCGATCAGGTCGGCGGCGCCGTCGTCAAGCAGCTTCTCGGCCAGTTCGACGCCCAGGGCCACGCCGTCGTCGCCGGCGCCTTCGGCGACCAGCTGGGCGGAGCCGTCGACGGCGAAGACGCCGGCGCGCAGGGTGATCTCGCCGGCGTCGTCGATGGTGGACCACGCGGCGACGGGGGCGGTGCAGCCGGCTTCGAGGCGGCGCAGGACGGAGCGTTCCGCGGCGGCGCAGACCCCGGCCTCGGGGTCGACGAGGGTGTCGATGGCGGCGCGGGCGCGCTCGTCGTCGACGCGGCACTCCACGGCCAGGGCGCCCTGGGAGGGCGCCGGGTAGATCACGGCCGGGTCGAAGACCTCGGTGGCGCGCTCGCCCTGGCCGACGCGGACCAGGCCGGCGTACGCCAGCACGACGGCGTCGAGTTCGCCGCTGGTGACCTTGCCCATGCGGGTGTCGATGTTGCCGCGCAGCGGCAGGATCTCCAGGTCGGGGCGGGCGGCGCGCAGCTGGGAGATCCGGCGCGGCGCGGAGGTGCCCACCTTGGCGCCCTGCGGGAGGGTCTCCAGGGTCAGGCCGTCGCGGGCGATGAGCGCCTCGCGGTTGTCCTCGCGAACGGGGACGATGAGGTGGAAGCGCTCGTCGGGGGCGGTGGGCAGGTCCTTGTGGGAATGCACGGCGATGTCGCACTCGTCGTTTTCCATGGCTTCGCGCAGGGCCTGGGTGAACACGCCGACGCCGATGCGTTCGACGGGCGCCATGTTGACGTCGCCGGGGGTGGTGATGATCGTCAGTTCGGCCTCGTAGCCGGCGGCGATGATGGCGTCGCGCATGTGGCCGGCCTGGGTGGTGGCCAGCTTGGATCCGCGGGTGCCGATCCGCAAGGGGGCGTTCGTCATTTAATTGGAGTCCTTTCCAATGGTGAAGATGGTGCCGGTGGAGTCCCGGCCGACTGCGGGCAACGCCGTGGCTTCGACGGCGACCGAGGGGGCGTCCTCCGGGGCGTCGAGGCGCAGCCCGAAGAGTTGCTCCAAGGCTATGTCGTAGGTGACGCGTTGGCTATGGGACGCGAGTTCCTTGGCGCGCACGGTCGGGGTGTGCAGCAGTTCGTTGACCACGCGTCGCAACGCCTTGGTGACTTCGTTGAACTCCTTGTCGCCCGCCTCCGGGAGGCGGCCGCGCAGGCGGTCGAGTTCGCGTTCGACGACCTCGTTGGCGCTCTTGCGGATCGCGGTGAGCGCGGGCACGACGTCGCGGATGCGCTGCTCGGACTGGAACTCGGCGAGTTCCTGGGCGATGATCTCCTGCGCCTGCCGGTGGCTCGGCGAGGTGGAGTCCCGCGAGGTGATCGACTTGTGCAGCGACTCGATGTTGACCAGGGACACGCCGTCGAGTTCGCCGACGGCGTCGTCGATGTCACGTGGCAGGGACAGGTCGATCAGCGTCAGCGGCGCGGTGCGCCCGGCCGGGACGTCGTCGGCGTCGATGGTGAAGCCGTCGGCGCCGGTGGCGGAGACCGCGATGTCCACGACGTCCAGCACGCTGGCGCGGTCCTCGTAGTCGACCACCTCGGCCGTCACCCCGGCCTCGTGGGCGTGGCCGGCGAGGCGCTCGGCGCGCTCCCGGGTGCGGTTGGCGATGATCAGCTTGTCGATCCCCAGCTTGCCCAGGTGCGTCGCCGCCAGCGACGCCATGGCCCCGGCGCCCAACACGAGCGCCGTCTTGCCGCCGAACTCCTCCCAGCCGTGCTGCTCCAGCGCCCGGTCCAGGGCGAAGGTCACCATGGAGGCGCCGGCCTCGTCGATCTCCGTTTCGGCGTGGACGCGCTTGCCCACGTGCAGGGCCGACTGGGCCAGCGAGTGCAGGCGCGGGCCGACGGTGCCCTTGTCGTGGGCCTCCTGGTAGGCGGTGCGCACCTGGCCGATGATCTGCTGTTCGCCGACGACCATGGAGTCCAGCCCGGAGGTCACCACCATCATGTGTTCGGCCGCCGCGTCGGCGTAGCGCACGTACAGGTAGCCGCGCAGGGTTTCCGCGTCGACGCCGGAGATCTCCTGCAGGACGGCGAGGACGTCGCTGACCCCGGCGTGGAAGGAGTCGGTGGTCGAGTAGACCTCGAGTCGATTACAGGTCGAGACGATCATCGCCTCCGACAGGGCGGGCTGATCGAGGAGCCGGGTGGTCGTTTCGTTGCGCACCGTGTCGTCCATGCTCAATCTCTCGAGCAGGGACACGGGCGCAGAACGATGGGACATCCCGACGACGAGCACGCTCACAAAAAGTTCCTCCAACCGTTCGGGGTGCTTTCAGGCAATATCAATCGAAAGGATACCTTCGATAGGGCCAATTGTGTCATTCGCCCCGCAACTCGGCGGCGAGTTCCGCGTCGTCGACTTCCCAGCACGCGAATTCCTCGTCGTCGATGACCACCACCGGCACCCGGTCGCCGTATTCCATCGCCAGCTCCGCGTCGTGGTCGACGTTGCGCACCCGCAGCACCGCCCCGGCCGCGGCCACGACGGGGGTGATCTGGGCGTGCACCCGCTCGCAAGATCCGCAGGTGGTCCGCACCATCAACTCGACTACTGGCTGGCTCACGACGGCGGGTCCCCTTCCATTCATTTCCGTGGCGGGTTAAGAATTACGATGGTAGTCCTTACTGTACGCCGGGCACACACGCCCGCGCGCCGCGCAGCCCCGACACCGCAGGAAGGCGGGTACTCCGACGATGAGCGCCGATCCTCCCCACCCCCTGGATCCCGTCGACCCCTTCCCCACCGACCCCCGCGACTTCGTCGCCACGTGGGCGGCCTCGAGGGGCAAGCTGCGGCGTTTCATCGAAGACTCCGTCGCTCCCCCAATCGACGACCAGTCCCAGCGGGAAGCGGGCCAAGCCGCCGCGGAGGAGGCGTTTCAGGAGACTTTCGGCCTGGGGTTCCAGGATTTCTCCACCGGGGTGAGCTCCGTGTCCGGGTCGGTGCGCGCCGCCGGCGGATGGCGGCTGACGGAACCGGACCCGGACATCCCCGTCGACGTGGGCGCGGCGGCGTTCTTCGACGTGGACAACACCCTCATCCAGGGGTCGTCGCTGATCGAGCTGGCCATCGGCATGGCCCGCAAGAAATTCTTCTCCCTCTCAGAGATCCTGCCGGTGATGTGGAAGCAGCTGAAGTTCCGGTTCACCGGCACCGAAAACGCGGGGGACGTGGCCAAGGGCCGCACCCAGGCGATGGAGTTCATCAAGGGCCGCAAACTGGCGGACCTCGTGGAGATCAGCGAGGACATCGTCGACGCCAAGATGATCGCCAAGATCTACTCCGGGACGCGCGAGCTGGCGCAGATGCACCTGGACGCCGGCCAGCAGGTGTGGCTGGTCACCGCCACCCCGGTGCAGCTGGCGCAGATCCTGGCCAAACGGCTGGGCTTCACCGGCGCACTGGGCACCGTCGCGGAGACCGAGGACGGGGTGCTCACCGGACGGCTGGTCGGCGACATCCTGCACGGGCCGGGCAAAGCGCACGCGGTGGCGGCGCTGGCCGCCCTGGAGGAACTCGACCTGTCGCGGTGCACCGCGTACTCGGACTCCATCAACGACGTGCCGATGCTGTCGATGGTGGGCACCGCGGTGGCGGTGAACCCGGACGGCAAGCTCAAGTCCGAGGCGCAGCGCCGCGGCTGGCTGGTGCGCGATTACCGCAGCACGCGCCGGGCGGTGCGCACGTGGGGCGTGCCCACGCTCATCACCGCCGGGTTTTCGCTGTGGCGGCTGCGGTTGCGGACGCGGCGGAAGCGGGCGGCGGCGAGGACCGCCTGAGAAAGCGCGACGGGCCCCACATGCGAACATGTGGGGCCCGTCGGGTCGGTCGGCTTTACTTGCCGAGCTTACGACGCTGGACGCGGGTGCGACGAAGCATCTTGCGGTGCTTCTTCTTCGACATACGCTTACGACGCTTCTTGACGACAGAACCCATAGAGGTGTCCTCATTTCCTGGTTGTAGTTCGAACTTGCAAACCCGTCGCCCTCACGCGGGGTGAAGTTCGAGGTGCACTCTCGACCCGCGGGCGGACACGAATAGGTCAATCATAGCGAGCGATAAGGCGGCGACAAAAGTGCCGCCGCCAAAAACGCCCGTCTCAGCCGACCTCGTAGTACGACGAGTCGAGGTAATCCTTCACGGCCTTCTCCGGCACGCGGAACGAACGCCCCACCCGCACGGAAGCCATCTCACCGGCGTGAATGAGCCGGTAGACCGTCATCTTCGAGACGCGCATGATGTCTGCGACCTCGGCGACGGTGAGGAACTTTCCCTGATCTTCATGAGCCATATTTTCACTACCCTTCAGCATGTGGCGCGCTGCAGGCTTCCCCTCCCGCAGGACATACACGCACGTGCCTGAACAAGCTTAGCGTTAATCTTGTGACAGGTGCGACTGACCCGCAGGGAGAAAATCGACTCCTGCTACTTGCCCAACTCGGCGGAACGCTGGGCGCACTTTTCAGCCGCCCGGAAGAACGCGCCACGCAGGCCGGACTCCTCCAGCTCCCGCAGCGCAGCCACGGTGGTACCGCCCGGGGAGGACACGTTGGTGCGCAGCGTCGTCGGATCATCCTCGCCGTGACCCAGCAGCGCGCCGGCGCCCTCGGCGGCGGTGGTGGCCAGCTTCGTGGCGACGTCACGCTTGAGGCCCAGCTGCACCCCGGCGTCGATGAGCGCCTCAGTGACCAGGAAGTAGTAGGCGGGCGAGGAACCGGCCAGCGCGGTGACCGCGTCCATGTCGGATTCGGCGACGACGGCGACTTCGCCGACGGCGCGCAGCATCTCCTCTACGGCCGCCATCTGCTCGTCACTGACGTAGCGGCCCGGCGCGGCGGCGCTCATGCCCTTGCCCACCAGCATCGGGGTGTTCGGCATGACGCGCACGACCGGGGTGCCGGCGGGCAGCGACTCCTCCATCTGCGCCAGCGTCACGCCGGCGGCCAGGGAGACCACGGTGGTGGAGTCGTTGTCGTCGACGGTGTCGGAGACCTCCTCGAGCATCGCCGTGACACCGACGGGCTTGACGCACAGCGCCACGATGTCCGCGCCCGCCACCGCCCGGTTGTTGTCGTCCGTGCCGTTTACGCCGTATTTCTCGATGAGTTCTTCCCGGCGGGAGGGGGTGCGGTTGGTGACGGTGATGGATGCGGGGTCGTGGCCGGAGGCGACGAGGCCTGAGATCAGGGCCTCGCCGATCTTGCCGCCGCCGATTACTGCGATAGAAGTCATGGCCTCGATGGTGCCAGAGAACGCGCCCCCGGCGCACCCTCAGAAAGGTGAGGGGCGTTACAGGGAGATCAGCGCGGGGCCGAAAGTGGTCACCAGCCCCACGAGTCCGGCCAGGGTCATGGTCATGCTGTCGCGGGTGGTGCGCAGGGCGCGGACCGCGAAGATCATGGCGACGGTGACCACCAGCGCCAGCGCCCCGGTCAGCCAGGGGTTGAGTGCGCCCCAGAGCATTTCGAAGACGAAGAAGACGACGGCGCCGAGCACGACGCCGACGACCGCCATGCCGATGACGGCCACGGCGTTGCCGCCGGACTCTTCGTCGGTCTTTTGCTCGACGTCGGTGCGCGGGCGTTCCGCGACTCGGACGTTGCCGCCCTCCGCGGAGTCGCCGACGGCGGGCATGACGCCGGTGTCCTCCACTTTCGGCGTCGACGACGCCACGGGGGCCTCCACCGCGGAGCGCTTCGTCTCGGCGGCCGTCTTCGGTTCCTGGGCGTCGACCTTCTTGAGCACGCCGGTCTTCGCGTCGTCTTCCGCTTCCGGAGCGGCGGGCTTCGTCGGGGTCACCGGGGGTTTCTTGGCCTCGGCGGGAGTCTTCGCCGCGGGTTCCGGCTTCTTGGTCTCCGGCTTCTTAGGGGCAGCGGACGTGGCGGCCGGAGTCTTGACCGTAGGCGTCTTAGCCGCGGACTTCTTCGCTTCCGCGGGCTTCTTGGTCTCCGCGGGCGTGGTGGCGGCAGGTTTCGCTGCCGGCTTCTTGGCGTCGGCGGGTTTCTTCGGCTGCGCCGGCTTCTTAGGGGCAGCGGGGGTGGCGGCCGGGGTCTTCGCCGCGGGGGTCTTGGGTTCCGGTTTCTTCGGCTCCGCCGACTTGGTGGCCTCGGCTGGCTTTGCGACGGGCTTCTTCGCTTCCGCAGGCTTTGTGGCCTCCACCGGTGTGGTGGCGGCAGGTTTCGCTGCCGGCTTCTTAGGCTCGGGCTTCTTAGTTTCTGCCGGCTTGGCGGCCGGGGCTTTATCTTCCGGTTTCTTGGCGTCGGCGGGTTTCTTCGGCTGCGCCGGCTTCTTAGGGGCAGCGGGGGTGGCGGCAGGGGCCTTCGCCTCCGGCTTCGTCGCTTCCGCGGGCTTCTTCGTTTCCGCGGGTGTGGTGGCGGAAGGCTTCTCTGCCGGCTTTTTCGCCTCAGCCGGCTTCTTTGCCTCCGGCTGCGGGGTCTTCGCGGGGGTCGAGGGCTTCTCTTCCCCGTCGATCGACACCGCGGTGTGCTTCGCCTGCGGCGGGGCGTCGGTGACCGCGGGGAACGAGCCGGTCAGCTCGGCGACGGAGATGCCGCCGTCTTCCAGGCTGCGTCGACGGCGTCGCTTGGGCGTGCCCGCGTCAGGGTTGTCCTTGCGCGCACGAGCCAGCAACTCTGCAACTGTCAGCTGCTTGTCTTCAGCCATGATCGTCTCCTCGTTCCTTATTCTGCCAGACCCTTGTCCAGGCGTTGCAGGATGACTCCTTCGCGCAACGCCCAGGGACAAATCTCAATTTTCTCAAGACCCAGCGCACGCATCCCGGCCTCGGCCACGAGAGCTCCGGCCACGATCTGGTGGGACCGGTCCGCGCTGATGCCCTCCAGCTCTGCCCGGTCGGCCGCGGTCATCCTGGAGATGAACGCGATCAACTGGCGCAGACCCGGCGCGGTCAACGTTCGCTGAATGTACGGTCCCGCGGAGCTCGGCGCCGCGCCGGTGAGGCGGGCGAGCGTACGGAACGTCTTCGATGTTCCCACTGCCAGGCCGTCCACGCCAACCGTTTTGAATTGGCGGGCGGCGTCGGCCAGTTCCGCGTCGATGTAGTCGCGGAGCATGTTGATCTTTTTGCGCTCGGGCGGGTCGGTGTCGAACCAGTGGTGGGTGAGGCGCCCGGCGCCCAGGTCGAAGGACAGCGCCAGGTCGGGGTCCTCGTCGGAGCCGGTGGACAGTTCGAAGGAGCCGCCGCCGATGTCGAGGTTGGTGATGCGACCGACGGACCAGCCGTACCAGCGGCGGGCGGCGAGGAAGGTCAGACGGGCTTCGTCTGCGCCGGTGAGCACGCGCAGGCGGACGCCGGTTTCTTGTTCCACGTGGTCGAGGACGTCGTCGCTGTTGGTGGCGGAGCGGACGGCGGAGGTCGCGAACGCGATCATTTCCTCACAGCCGAGTTTGACCACCAGGTCCGCGGCCTCTTCCACGGCGCTGGTCAGCTTTTTCAGCCCTTTCGCGTCGATGGCGCCGTCGTCGTCAAGCGTTTCGACGAGCCGAAGTCCGGTCTTCCAGTCGCTCATGGGGGTTGGACGGCCGCCTGCCCGGGCGTCGACCGCCACGAGATGGACCGTGTTGCTGCCCACATCCAATACACCTAATCTCACACTTTCTAGGTTAGACGGTCTAGGGTGTGCGGGTGTGAACCAACCTCGCAGCACCACGGTATTCCTCGGCTTCCCGGCGGACTCCCCCGCTGGGCGGTCCATTTCCTCCGGCCGGGAGGTCGCGCCCGATTTTCCGCGCGATTGGTTTGAATTCACCAACCCGGCGGACGAGCACCACGTCTTCTCCGTTGACTTGACGTGGGTGGAGTCGCATTGGGGGTGCGCGTTCGGCACGGACGCGTGCCCGGGCATCAACTCGGAGACCCCGGACATCGGCTGCTGCACGCACGGGGCGTACATGGCGGACGAGGTGGACCGGGATCAGCTGTATGACGCGGTGGCGGAGATGCCGGCGAAGTACTGGCAGAACCGCCCGGTGCGGCTGGACGAGTTTCTTGCGGACGACGATCCCGCCCAGCTGGATCCGTGGCTGGTGTGGGACGAGTTGGATGACGAGGACGGCAATCCGGAGCCGGCGTTGAAGACGAAGGTCATCGACGGGGCCTGTATTTTCGCCAACCGCGACGGTTGGGCGACGGGCACCGGCTGTGCGCTGCACCAGTGGGCGGTGGACACCGGCCAGGAGTTGACGGTGGCCAAGCCGGAGGTGTGCTGGCAGGTGCCGTTGCGTCGCCACGAGGAGTATGAGGAGCGTACCGACGGGCAGGAGATCCTGCGCACCACCATCGGCGAGTACGACCGTCGGGCGTGGGGCAACGGCGGGGAGGACTTCGACTGGTACTGCACCGGCGACTCCGGTTGCCACACCTCTTCGGAGCCGGTGTGGAAGAGCGAGAAGAACGAGCTTATCGCCCTGATGGGTGAGGAGTGCTACCAGATTCTGGCCGATCACTGCCAGGCGCGTGCCGACGCCGCCGACGCCGTGGGCGAGGACGCGGGCCTGTTCGCCCGGCACCCCGCCACCGTCAAGGCGAAGGCGGAAGGTGGCGTTCCACGAAGCTGACGATCTCCGCGATCACCAGGTCGCGGGTCTCGGGTTCGTTGTGGATTTCGTGGCGCACCCCCGGGTACACCCGGGTGCGCACGCTGCGGTTGCCGGCCGACCACAGCTGATTCGCCAGGTGGTAGGCGCCTTCGCCGTAGTTGCCCATGGGGTCCTGGTCGCCGGACATGATCAGCACCGGCATGGTCGTGGGCAGCCGTTTGGCGAACCAGTCGGTGCCCACCCGGATATATAGGAGCAACAGGTCGCGGGCGAATTCGCTGGTGGGGTGCACCCGGGTGCTGCCCAGCGGGTCGGCGTCGAAGTCGGCGCGCACGGCCTCGCTGCGCGCGATCCAGGCGGTGGGCGGGGCGTCGTCGCCGAAGCGGTAGTTCGTCCGGCCGGCCAACACGCCCATGAGTTCGTTCATGGCGCCTTCCTCCCGACCGCTGGGGGTCAGCGCCGCCCGCGCGCCGTAGCGCACGACCTCGAGGTCTAGGCCGACGGAGCTCAATTGCTCGACCACGCCGCTGAGGATCACGCCGGTGAGCTCCCCCGGGTGGCGGGAGACGTACTCGCGGGCGATCATCGACCCCCAGCTGTGCCCGAAGAGAAAGAGCGGGGCGTCCGGGAAGCGCTGCCGAACGTGCTCGGTGAGGGTGCGCTCGTCACGAATGTAGGTTTCGTAGCCGGTGCCGCCGGTGTCCTGCCAGTGGCCGGACTCCCGGGCGGTGACCCCGTGGCCGACGTGATCGTCGGCGGCGACCACGTAGCCGTCTGAGACCAGGGTCTCGATCATGCGGCGGTAGCGGCCGTGGTGTTCGGCGTAGCCGTGCAGCAGCTGGATCACCGCCCGCGGCTGGCCGTGGGGGCGGTAGATCCACGCGTGCACGTGGTCGCGCTTGTTGAAGGAGGGGAAGGTGAACTCCTCTGCCGTCAACGCCATGCGTTTTTCCGCCTAGGCCTCGAACTTGTAGCCCAGGCCGCGGACGGTGACCAGCTGGCGGGGGCGGGAGGGCTCTTCCTCGATCTTGGAGCGCAGGCGCTTGACGTGCACGTCGAGCGTCTTGGTGTCGCCCACGTAGTCGGCGCCCCAGATGCGGTCGATGAGCTGGCCGCGGGTGAGCACCCGGCCGGCGTTGCGCATCAGGTACTCGAGCAGGTCGAACTCCTTGAGCGGCATGGGCACCGGCTCCCCGCCGACGGTGACGGTGTGGCGCTCGACGTCCATGCGCACGCGCCCGCCCTCGAGGATCTGGTCGTCCTCGACGATCTCTTCCTCCTCGCCGCCGCGGCGCAGGACCGCGCGGATGCGGGCGATGAGCTCGCGGGAGGAGTACGGCTTGGTGACGTAGTCGTCGGCGCCGAGTTCCAGGCCGACGACCTTGTCGATCTCCGAGTCACGGGCGGTGACCATGATCACCGGCACGTTCGAGGTCTGGCGCAGCTGCTTGCACACGTCGGTGCCGGACATGCCGGGCAGCATCAAATCCAGCAACACGATGTCGACCTGGTGGCGGTCGAATTCCTCCAACGCGGTCGGCCCGTCGCCGGCGAGGAGCACCTCGAACCCCTCCTTACGCAGGAGGAACGCCAGCGGATCGGCCAACGATTCCTCGTCCTCAACGATCAGGATGGTTGTCATGCTGTAAATCCTTTCGACGCGTAGTCACTCGCGACACTGCCTTGCGTAGCGCCTGGCCGGACGTGGTCTCGTTCTCAGCGTCGGCCGTCTCCGGCTCGGGCTGAGGCTCAGGCCGGTGGATCGGCAACTCGATGGTGAAGGTGGAGCCCGTGCCGGGACGGGACCATAGCTTGATACTACCGCCATGATTCGCCACGACGTGTTTGACTATCGCCAAGCCCAGCCCGGTGCCGCCCGTGGAACGCGACCGCGCCTTGTCCACGCGGTAAAACCGCTCGAAGACGCGCTTCTGATTCTCCGGGGCGATGCCGATGCCGCGGTCCGTGACACGGATGTGGACCACGTCGTTGACCACCTTCTGCGACACCGACACCGGCGCCGACTGCGGCGAGTAGTTGATGGCGTTGGACACCAGGTTCGACACCGCGGTCACCAGCAGGGAGCGATCACCGAGCACCTGCACCCCGGAGCTGGCGCCCATGGCCAGGGTGATGCCCTCGTTTTCGGCGGTCAGCTGGTTGCGGGAAAACGCCTCGGCGATGACGTCGTCGACGGCGATGGGGTCCATCTCCGGCAGGGCCTCGGCGCCCTGGAGCTTCGACAGCGCGATCAGCTCGCTGATCATCTCGCCCATGCGGTGCGACTCTTTGAGCAGGCGGGAGCCGAAGTACTCCACGTGCTCCTGATCGCCGGTGTCCTCCAGCAACGCCTCGGCCAGCAGGCTCATGCCGCCGACCGGGGTCTTCAGCTCGTGGGAGACGTTGGCCACGAAGTCGCGGCGGGCGGACTCCATGCGCACGTTCTCGCTCTCATCCGCGCCGTAGACGATGGCGAACCGGTCGTCGACCAGCGTCAGGGGCTTGACGATGGCACGCACGTGGCTGACCCGGTTGCCGGTGCGGCGCTTGGGCACCTGCAGATCCAGGGACCGGGTCTCCTTGTCTGCGAAGACCCGCTGCGCCAGCTGCCAGACCTCGGGGTTGATGTTGCGGTCGTGCACGATCGCCATCTCGTGGGCGCGGGCGTTCGACAGGACCACTTCCCCGCCCTTGTCCAGCACCGTCACCCCGGTCAGCGATCCCTGAATCGCCAGGTGCAAGACCTGGCTGATGGTGGTGACCTGGTTGTCTTCCAGCGTGGCGGAGGAGCGCATGCGCACGTACCGGCGGCGCCCCCACAGCACCGCCGGCACGATGACCAGCGTCGCCACGACGCCGGCCAGAAACGCGAGCAACGAGTTCACGAGTTACTGCTTGGACCCCTGGCTGGCCACGGCGGCGGCGCCGGCTTCGGCGGCCTCCGGGTCGAGGTAGGTGCCGCCCGGGTTGACGACGGAGCCGTCGGCGGCGATCTCGTAGATCAGCGGCATGCCGGTCGGGATGTTCAGGCCGGCGATCTCGTCGTCGGAGATGTCGTCCAGGTACTTGACCAGGGCGCGCAGGGAGTTGCCGTGCGCGGCGAGCATGACGTTCTCGCCCTTCTGCGCCCGCGGCAGGATGTTGTCGGTGAAGTACGGCACGAAACGCTCGACGACGTCCTTGAGGCACTCGGTCCGCGGCACCTCCGGCAGGTTGAAGTAGCGCGGGTCGCCGGTCTGCG
The DNA here is from genome assembly GCF_000442645.1 of Corynebacterium maris DSM 45190. Lineage (NCBI taxonomy): Bacteria > Bacillati > Actinomycetota > Actinomycetes > Mycobacteriales > Corynebacteriaceae > Corynebacterium > Corynebacterium maris. The sequence goes on along the minus strand of NC_021915.1, from coordinate 442,964 downwards.
AGTACTCGTTGTCCGGGTCGATCTCCGGCGGCGGGGTGCCGTAGGAACGGCGCCAGATCATGAACTGCTCCTCGCCGAACTCCTCGCGGATCTGCGCCTTGTCCAGGCCCTGCAGCTTGCCGTAGTGACGCTCGTTGAGGCGCCAGTTGCGCACCACCGGGATCCAGTGGCGGTCGGCGGCGTTGAGCGTGATGTTCGCGGTGCGGATCGCGCGGCGCAGCAAAGAGGTGTAGACGACGTCCGGCAGGACGTCCTTTTCCTGCAGCAGCTTGCCGGCGTTGACGGCCTCCGCCACGCCCTGCTCGGTCAGGTCGACGTCGACCCAGCCGGTGAACTGGTTGGACTTGTTCCACGTGCTCTGGCCGTGACGGACCAGAATAAGCTTTCCGTTGGTCATGCCCTACACCTTGCCACGTTAGGCCCCGACCCGCCTGCTTTTGCCGCGTGTCCTACCCCTCCGCGCGGCGCTGGTGGCAATCCGGCAGATCGAGCGCAACCGCCTCGTCGAAGACCTCCGCCAGCCGCCCGGCGGACGCGGCCCAGCTGAAGGTGGCGGCGTGGGTGACGGCGCGCTCGCCCATCTCGATGCGCAAGGGGTCGTCGTCCAGCACTGTGGCCAGCGCGTCCGCCCAGGCCGTCGCCCCGTGGCCGTCGACAAGCAAACCGGTGACGCCGTCCTCGACGGCGATCGGCAGCCCACCCACCCGGGCCGCGACGACGGGGGTGCCGGTGGCTTGGGCCTCCATGGCCACCAGACCGAAGGACTCGTTGTAGCTGGGCACCGCCACGATGTCGGCCGCCTGGTACACGGCGACGAGCTCCTCCGGCGGGCGCGGGTCCAAAAACCGCACGCGGCGCTGCACCCCCAACTCCCGCGCCAGCTCCGGATACGTGTCCGGCGCCGACGACGACCCCGACGCCCCGCCGCAGATCACCACGCGCAGGTTCCGGTGCGGGTCGCGCTCGAATAACTCGGCGACCGCCCGCAACAGCACCTGCGGGCCCTTGAACTCCTGCAGCCGGCCGACGAACGCGACGACCTTGGAATGCAGCGGAATCCCCAACTGCCGGCGCGAACGCTCCGTGCTGCGCTCCGACTCCGCCCCCGGCGTGAACAACTCCGTGTCCGCGCCCGGCGGGACGATGCGGATCTTCGCCGACCCCGCGTCGTAATGGCGCACCATGTCCGCCAGCTCCTCCTCGGTGTTGACCACCAGCAGATCGGCGTTGTCCACCAGCTGCTGCTCGCAGATGCGCCGCGCCTCCGACTCCGGGGTATCGCCCGCGGACAGGTGCGCGTTCTTCACCGCCGCCAACGTGTGCGCGGTGTGCACCAGCGGAATCTCCCACAGATCACGCAGCAGCCAGCCCACCTGCCCAGACAGCCAATAGTGCGAGTGAATCGCGTCGTAGGCCAGGTAGTGGCAGCGCACGTACTCTAAGATCCCGCCGGCGAACGCGGCCAGCTGCGTCGGCAACTCCTCCTTCGCCAGCCCCTCGTACGGGCCGGCGACCACGTTGATCACCCGCAGCCGCTGCTCCACCTCCACGACCTCGCCCTGGCTGGGGCGGGTGGCCCGGGTGAACACGTCCACCGTCACACCGCGCCGGGCCAGCTGCCGGGCCATGTTCAAGACGTAGACGTTCATGCCCCCGGCATCGCCCACGCCGGGTTGTTCCAGCGGCGAAGTGTGCAGTGAAATCATGGCGACGCGCATGCCCCACATAGTAGATGGCGGCCCGGAATGGCCGCGCGCTTCGTCGCTATACTGGGCAGAAGCAGACGACCTGACCATCAACCCGGGGCGCGAGAGCCCGCACGAGCGGAGGAACAACCGTGTCAGCATTCGAGACCGAGGCATGGCTCAAGAGCTATTCGGAGTGGACGCCACACTCGCTGGACTACGGCGCAACGACCCTGCTCGACGTCTATGACAACAACGTGGCCATCAACGCCGCCAAACCCGGCACCTGGTTCTTCGGACGCACCCAGACCTGGGGCGAGGTGGACAAACTGGTCGGTCGCGCGGCCGCCGGGCTGCGCGCCTTCGGGGTACGCCCCGGCGACCGGGTCGCACTCGCCCTGCCGAACTGCCCGCAGCACGTCGTGGCGTTTTGGGCGGTGCTCAAGCTGGGCGCCACCGTCGTCGAGCACAACCCGCTGTACACGGCGCATGAACTGCAGGACCCCTTCGACAACCACGGCGCGCGCGTGGCCGTCGTGTGGGACAAGTCCGCCCCCGTCTTCGAGACGCTGCGCGAGAGCACTTCCTTGGAGACCATCGTGTCGGTCAACATGATCGAGGCGATGCCGAAGCTGCAGCAGCTGGCGCTGAAGATCCCGCTGCCGAATCTGCGGGAATCGCGCGACGCGCTGCACGCCCCCGCCCCGAACACGGTGCCGTGGGAGGCGTTGATCGGCACGGCCATCGGCGGCGACGGCGAGGACGTCGTCTCCGACCCGTCGGTGACCACGGACACCATCGGCGTGATCATGTACACCTCCGGCACCACCGGCAAGCCGAAGGGCGCGCAGCTGTCGCACGGCGCGCTGTACGCCAACATCCTGCAGGGCAAGTACTGGGTGGAGGGCTTGGGCGACGAGCAGGAGCGCATGCTCGCCGCGCTGCCGTTCTTCCACGCCTACGGCCTGACCATGGTGCTGACGCTCTCCGCGCTGATCGGCGGGGAAATGGTGATCGTGCCGTCGCCGAAGATCCCGCTGATCCTCGAGGCGTTCAAGAAGCGCTCGCCGACGTGGATGTCGGGCGTGCCCACGCTGTTTGAAAAGCTCATGGAGGCCGCCGAGGAAAAAGGCGACGCCGACGAGCTCAAGAGCGTGCGCAACACCTTCTGCGGCGCGGCGACGATGCCGCCGGAGATCGTGGCGAAGTGGGAGCGGCTGACCTCCGGGCTGTTCGTGGAGGGCTACGGACTGACCGAGACGTCCCCGATCCTCATCGGCACCCCCATGAACGACTCCCGCAAGGTCGGCTACATCGGCGTGCCCTTCCCCGACACCGAGATCCGCATCGTCAACCCCGAGGACCCCGACGAGGTCATGCCCGACGGCACGGAAGGCGAGATCCAGGCCCGCGGCCCGCAGATCTTCTCCGGCTACCTCAACAACGAGGAGGCCACCGAGGAAGCCTTCCACGACGGCTGGTTCCGCACCGGCGACGTCGGCGTGATGGACGAGGACGGCTTCGTCAAACTCGTCGCCCGCATCAAGGAAGTCATCATCACCGGCGGCTTCAACGTCTACCCCGCTGAGGTGGAGGAGGCGCTGCGCGAGCACTCCGACATCGAGAACGTCGCCGTCGTGGGCCGCCCCCGGGAGGACGGTTCCGAGGACGTCGTCGCGTGTGTCACGCTGCGCGAGGGTGCGGTCATCGACCCGGAGGGGTTGAAGGAGTTCGCCCGCGGGCGCCTGACCCGCTACAAGGTGCCGCGCACCTTCTATCACTTCGAGGAGTTGCCGGAGAACCTGATGGGCAAGATCTCCCGCCGCGAGGTGCGCGACGAGCTGGTCAAGCGCATCAGCGCCGAGGGCTGATTCTTCGTCCGCCCCAAGTCCCGCCTCTTCCGTGTGAGGGGCGGGACTTTTTGTCGTTTCGGGGCGGCGCACCCTTGCCACCTGATACCCCCTAGGGTATATTGACGGTTACCCCACACCGCAAAGGCATCCACGAGAGGACCCTCCCCATGTGCTACCCCGTCACCTGCGCCACCTGCGCCAAAACCACCTGGGACGGCTGCGGACGCCACGTCGACGCCGTCAAAGCCACAGTCCCCGCCGACCAGTGGTGCACCTGCCCCCGCGACGCCGCGCCCACCCCGGGCCTCGGCGCCAAACTCGCCGGTCTCTTCCAGCGCTAACCCCACCCAAGGAGAACATCCCCATGACCACCACTGTCATCGTCGGCGGCGTCGCCGGCGGCATGTCCACCGCCACCCGCCTGCGCCGCCGCGACGAAAAGATGGAGATCATCGTCGTCGAAGCGTCCGGCTATGTCTCTTTCGCCAACTGCGGCCTGCCGTACTACCTGGGCGACGTCATCGAAGATCGCGATGAGCTGCTCCTGCAGTCCCCGGAGTCACTGAAGGCCCGGTTCAACCTGGACGTGCGCGTCAACACCCGCGCCAGCGACATCGACCGCGCGGCCCAGACCATCGCGTTGACGAACACGCTGACCGGCGAGCGCGTCACCCAGGCCTACGACCACCTGGTGCTCTCCCCCGGCGCGGCGCCGGTGACCCCGAACATTCCCGGCATCGAAAAGGCGCACACGCTGCGCACGGTCGAGGACGTCGACCGGATCACCGCGGCGTTGGCGGGCATGGAGACGGCGGCGCTGATCGGCGGCGGGTTCATCGGCCTGGAGCTGGCGGAGAACCTGGCGCACCGCGGGATCGACGTCACGGTGCTGGAGTTCTCGGAACAGATCATGGCGCCGCTGGATCCGGAGATGGCGATCTACGTGCAAAGGCACCTGGAGAACAACGGCGTCACCGTGCTCACCGGCGCGGACACGGTGAACATCACGGACAAGCAGGTCGAGCTTCGCGACGGCCGCGTCATCCCCGCCGACCTGGTGGTCGCGGCGATCGGCGTGCGGCCGGCCTCGGAGTTGGCCGCAGAGGCCGGCCTGGAGGTCGGTGAGCGCGGCGGCATCGTCGTCGACGATGCGCAGCGCACGAGCGACCCGGCGATTTTCGCGCTCGGTGACGCCGCGGAGAAGCGCGACGCGGTCTCGGGCGACGCCACGCTGGTGCCGCTGGCGCAGACCGCGAACCGGCACGGACGTCTGATCGCGGACGTCATCACCGGTCGCAAGACGACCTCGCAGAAGACCCTTGGCACCGCCATCGTGGGGGTCTTCGGGCTGCAGGCCGCCTCGGTGGGCTGGAGCGAGAAGCGGGCGCGTGCCGCCGAGCGCGATATCCGCGTGATCCACCTGCACCCGCAGGATCACGCGGGTTACTACCCCGGCTCCTCGCAGATCCACCTGAAGCTGGTCGTCGACGCCGCCGACGACGCGATCCTGGGCGCGCAGGTAGTGGGCGAGGCCGGCGCGGACAAGCGCATCGACGTCATCGCCACCGCCATGCGCGGCGGGCTGACCGCCTCCGACCTGGCGGACCTGGAGCTGGCGTACGCGCCGCAGTTCGGCTCGGCGAAAGACCCGGTGAACATGGCCGGGTTCATCGCCGACAACCTGGCCAACGGCGAGAAGACCGCCCAGTACCACGAGGTCGAGCAGGCCGTCGCCGACGGTTGGACGCTGGTGGACGTGCGCTCCGAGGGCGAATTCGCCCGAGGCACGATCCCGGGCGCGGTCAACATCCCGGTCGACGACCTGCACGGGCGTATGGATGAGCTGGCGGATCAGAAGGTCCTGGCGTTTTGCCGGGTCGGGCAGCGCGGGCATGTGGCCGTGAGCCTGCTGGAGAACTCAGGCGTCGAGGCCGCGAACCTCGACGGCGGTTACCTCACCTGGTCGGCTGTTAACATTCATTAATCACCGTTCATAGATTAGGAGCGCAGCCATGCAACTCGACCCCGCTGAGATCAAACCGGCGGCCACCCGCCTGAAGCGGGCCCGTGGCCAGCTCGACGCCGTCATCCGCATGATGGAGGAAGGCGAGGAGTGCGAGGACATCGTCACGCAGCTCTCAGCCGTGTCCACCGCCGTCAACCGCGCCGCCTACCTGGTGGTCTCGACGGGGATGCGCAAGTGCATCACGGAACAGGGCCCGGACTCGCTGGACGAAAAGCGCCTGGAGAAGATCTTCTTGTCCCTCGCCTGATTCTCCCCGGCGCCGGGGGCGAAGAAGATTTACGGCGGCGGATCGTTTACCGTTTGACGTAGCAGTGAAATCTTCGGATTTTCTCCCCTTAGAAAGGCCTCGAACATGTCCCACCCCCAGAACCCGGGCGGTAACCCGTTCGACGAGAATGACTCCCGGCCCGGCCCGCCCGACTACAACCGCGGCAACAATTACGACCCGTACTCCCACCCGGAGAACTCCCCGTATTCGCCCTACGGGCACGATCCCTTCGGCGCCCCGGGCTACGGCGGCAACCAGCCGGGGTACCCGACCAACAATTACGGCGGGCCGAACTACGGCACCCCGATGGCGAATCCGACGTACATGAACCCCGGCGCCCCGAACGCCGCCGGACCGTGGCGTCGTCTGCTCGCGTATATCCTCGACTCCATCGTGGTCGGCATCCTCGGTTCGATCCTCGCCAGCATCTTCTTCACGATCCCGACCCCGCCGCAGGCGGACACGGAGGCGGAGATCAACCGTTTCCTCACGGACCTGACGTCCTTCAGCGCTTCGATGACGGTGTTCTCGGCGGTGCTGTTCTTCTTCTACGCCACGTTCTGCCAGACCACGAACTTCCAGACACTGGGCAAGCGCGCGGTCGGGATCCGGGCGGTCGACGCCGACGGCCAGAGGTTGCCGGTGCTCAAGTCCGCGCTGCGTAACGTGTGGTTGTTGATCCCGGCCATCCCGTTCTTGGGATGGGCCTCGAACCTGGTCGGCATCCTGATCTTCATCTTCGCCTTCATGGGCGACAAGACCCAGGGGCTCAACGACAAGTGGGCCAAGACCCGGGTGCTCACGCGTTAACCTGACATCCGTCACGCTTGTCGACGCCGGCCTCCCTGCCAGGCAGGGAGGCCGGCGCTTTGTGTTGACCGGGTGGCGCGCCGGGCAGTGCAATTATCTGCACTCCGATTCGTCTACAGCGCCCACCATCCCTACTCGGGGCAATGAAATGTGCACGCCTGAGTCACCGGCAGCTTGGGAGCCGAACAAAGGATAGCGGTGCACCGCAGGGCTCGGCCGGGACAGCCAAGAGGGCGACTCCGCGCAATTATGCGCCACAAGCCGAAAATCTTCCCACCCTTAGGCGCCCCTGCGCCCCACTGTGGGCACGATCTCGTCACTCTGCGGGCTGCGAACACTACCCCGCAGATCTTTTTCCACAGCTGGCCCGCAAACGGTGACCTACTCCGGCCAGTCGCTGTTTTTGACGACCTCGACGAAGTCACCGCGTTCGAAGCCGGGGAGGAAGTGGGCGAGCACGTCAGCCTTCACGTTGCCGAAGGTCGTCTCCGGACGGTGCTTGAGCCCCTCGGTGAAGGCGGCGAGGATGCCGTTTTTGAAGTCTGGGCGCGGGTGCGCGGCCACGACCTCGGCGCGGGTGGCGTCGCTGACGGTGTCGAAGTCGACGCCCATGACGTCATATTCCACGCCGCGGGTGACCAGGGCGATCTCCGGTCCCATGTGCAGCGGGATCTCCGGGGTGGTGTGCAGCGCGATCGCCGTCCACACGGTGTCAGCTTTCTCGTCCGACAGGCCGTTGTCCAAGAGGAACTTCCGGGCCTCGTTGGCGGCGTCGATCTCGAAGCGCTGGTCGTTACTCCGGTATTTCTCCGTCAGTCCCAGGTCGTGGAGCATGGCCCCCACGTACAGCAGTTCGGGGTCGTAGTCGACGCCGTCGCGTTCGCCTCGCAAAGCGCCGAAGAAGAAGGTGCGGCGGGAGTGGTTGTAGATCAAGTCATTGGTGGCGTCGCGGACCAAGGCGGTGGCGTCTTTGGCCAGCGTTGAGTCGGGGACGGTGATGCCGGCAATCGTTTCACCCATGGGAAGTGCTCCTAAACAAGTGTCGGGTTCACGTTCCTTCCCCATTGTGGCCACGCGATCGTAGGAAAACATGTCATTTCAGCCAACCAGCACAGGAAATCCGGCGCGCGGCCAGCTCAGTGAGGGGTTCCGAGACTGCCGGCGATTCTGCACGTGCAGAAAGTTAATGCCTCGCCGACAGGCAGACGTGTCGCCCCCGCCACTTCACCGACCGACTCACGTGAGCCCCATTTTCTGCAGCTGCAGAAAACACCGGCCTCACTTCAGCAGTTCCGCGCCCACCACGTCCTGCAGCGCCGCCTGGTCGAGGGGTTGGCCGACGCGGAAGACGGAGATGTCCCCGGTGGGTTCGGCGATCACGGCCTGGGCCTCCGACAGAGAGCCCACTCCGGCGCGGCGCAGCAGGGAGTGCACGTCGCGGGAGGTCAGGCGGGTGCGCCGTAGTGCGGCGGTGACGATCTCCCCCTGGGCGACGATGAGCACGGGGCTGCCCTGGAGCAGAGCGCGGAAGCCGCGGGTGGAGCGCAGTCCGCCGAAGATGGCCTCCATGACCATCAGGGTGGCCAGGCCGATGACGCCGGCGGCCAGCGACGGCGGGTGGCCGATGACCACGCGGCCGGCGACGGCGCCGAACATGACCAGCACGACGGCGTCGAAGATGGTCACCTGCGCCAGCACCCGCGGCGTGAACACGCGGACGAGGAGGAGGAAGGCCAGGTAGATGCCGACGGCGGAGAGGATGACCACGGGGATGCGGTGCGCCTCGATGCCCATTTCGCCGGCGGCGTAGTTCAGCCAGTGCTTGAGTTCTGTCACGGGTGTGGACTCTAGGTCATCTCCCCCAAAAAGTGGGTGGTCGGGAGGTACTGGCTCGGCGGCAAAACGCCCACCACCGTTATACATTCGTAATTCTCACCACATTGGCAGGAAGGTTTTAAACTATCTACGCGCCCGTAGGTTACGGTGGCGTAGTCGAAAGCTATTGTTCAGCAAAGTAAGGACCTCGTCCCCCATGTCTTTGACCCCCCTGCTCGCCATGGATCGCCCCGCCCTGCTGTTTGCGGGCCAGGGTTCCCCGTGGCAATCAGTGCTCACCAACGCCGCCGCCAGCCACCATTCGGTCGGTCGACTGGCTGAGGCCCTCGCAGAGGCCCGCGCCACCACCGGCCCGGTGGCCCGCACCATCGCTTCCACCGTCCCGGGCGCCCTCGAGCGCCTGGAATCCCTGCTCGAGGCGGACGCCGACGCGACCGCCCTCGACATGGACGCCCACCCCGCGGTCAGCGTCCCGGGCATCGTCTTGGGCCAGATCGCCGCGGTCGACCACCTGCGCGACCTCGGCCTGGACCTAGCCGAGGCCGAGCTCGTCGGCCATTCCCAGGGCTCCCTGGGCGTGGTCGCCGCGCGTCAGCCGAAGCAGGCCCTGGCCTTCGCCGTGCTCATGGGCACCGCCGCCAGCCACGTCGCCGGCGCCACCGACCCGCGCGCCCGCATGCTCAGTGTGCGCGGCCTGCCCCGCGCCGTCGTCGCCGAGCTGATCGCGGAGATCGACGGCGTCGAGATCGCCGTGACCAACGGCCCGACCCACGTCGTGCTCTCCGGCGCCCCGGAGCAGCTGGCCGCCGCCGAAGAGGCCATCACCGCCGACTCGGAACTGTTCAACGCCCAGCTGGAGGACGCCCTGTTCGGCGGCTCCCCGCGCGAGCCGCTCTTCGACGCGCTCCCGGTCGCCTACCCCTTCCACCACTCCGGCAACCAGGCCGCGGCCGATCTCGCCGCGCAGTGGGCTGAGCAGTGCGGGATCACCTTCGATGGTGTGACCCCAGCCGAATTGGCCAACGCCATTTTGGTCGAGTCCCATGATTGGCCCGCCCAGGTCAAGGACCTGCGCGAAGCCGGCGTCACCCACGCCCTGGCGCTGGACGGCGGCCTCGGCCGCATGACCGAGAAGCTGCTGGGCGGCACCGGCGTGGCCGTCGTGCCCGCCGCCACCGCCGCCGAGCGCGACCACCTGGCCACCCCGGGCGCCGAGCTGCCGGAGGCCACCGACTACGCGGACTACGCCCCGCGCCTGGTGACCCTGCCGGACGGCAAGACCTACACCCAGACCCGCTTCTCCACCGCGACGGGCCTGTCCCCGATCGTGCTGGGCGGCATGACCCCGTCCACCGCCGACGCCGGCATCGTCGCAGCGGCGGCCAACGCCGGTTACTGGACCGAGCTGGCCGGCGGCGGCATGTACTCCGACGAGGTGTTCACCAAGCACAAGGACGACCTCGTCGAGCTGCTGGAACCGGGCCGCACCGCCCAGTTCAACACCATGTTCTTCGACCGTTTCCTGTGGAACCTGCAGTTCGGTCAGGCCCGCATCGTGCCGAAGGCCCGCGCCGCCGGCGCGCCGTTCAACGGCGTGACCATCTCCGCGGGCATCCCGGAGGTCGAGGAAGCCACCGAGCTGCTCACGCAGCTGCAGGACGACGGCTTCCCGTACATCGCCTTCAAGCCGGGCACCACCAAGCAGATCCGCGACACCCTGAAGATCGCGGCAGCCAACCCGGACACCTACGTCTTCATGCAGGTCGAGGACGGCCACGCCGGTGGCCACCACTCCTGGACCGATCTGGACGACATGCTCATCCAGACCTACGCGGAGACCCGCAAGCACCCGAACGTCTTGCTGATGGTCGGCGGCGGCATCTACTCCCCGGAGCGCGCCGCCACCTACGTCACCGGTACCTGGGCCGAGCAGTACGACCTGCCGGCGATGCCGGTCGACGCCGTGTTCATCGGCACCGTCGCCATGGCCGCCAAGGAGGCCACCGCCACGGATTCCGTCAAGGAACTGCTGGTCAACACCAAGGGCGTCAGCCCGGACGACAACAACGGCTGGGTCGCCCGCGGCACCGGCGCCGCAGGCGCCGCGTCCTCGCAGTCGCACCTGCTGGCCGACATCCACGAGCTGGACAACTCGTTCGCCGCCGCGTCGCGCTTCATCACCTCGCTGGACTTGGAGGACTACGACGCCCGCCGCGACGAGATCATCGAGATGCTGGCCAAGACCTCCAAGCCGTACTTCGGCGACGTGGAGAAGATGACCTACGCCGAGTGGGTCAACCACTTCGTGGAGCTGGCCCACCCCTTCGTCGACCCGACCTGGGACGACCGTTTCCTCGACCTGCTGCACCGCGTGGAGGCGCGTCTCAACGAGGCCGACCACGGCCAGATCGAGACCCTGTTCCCCGGCGTCGAGGACGTCGCCGACGCCCCGGCCGCCGCGAAGAAGCTGCTGGACGCCTACCCGCAGGCCGCGGAGTTCATCGTCTCCCCGCGCGACGCCGCATGGTGGATCCAGCTCAACCGCAAGCACGTCAAGCCCATGCCGTGGGTGCCGGCCATCGACGGCGACCTGCCGGTCTGGTTCGGCAAGGACACCCTGTGGCAGGCCCAGGACGAGCGCTACACCGCCGATCAGGTCCGCATCATCCCGGGCCCGATGGCGGTCGCCGGCATCACCCAGAAGAACGAGCCGGTCGCCGACCTGCTCGCCCGCTACGAGTCCGGCTCCACCGAGGCCCTGACCGCCGCCGGCGCACAGCCGGAGAAGCAGTACTCCCGCCTGGCGGACGCCGCGGACGCCGCGGAGTTCATCAAGGCCGCCCCGACCATCGTCTGGCACGGCCACCTCATGGCCAACCCGGCCTACGAGATGGACGAAGACGCCTACGACCTGATCCAGGACGAGGACGGCCTGTGGTCCATCCGCATCACCGCGGACTCCTACTGGGACAACCTGCCCGAGGAGCAGCGCCCGTTCTACGTGCGCGAGGTCACCGTGCCGCTGGATCTGCCCGATTCCGTGGCCACCGGCGCCTCCCCGGTCGTCTCTGACGAGCGCCTCCCGGACTCCGTCTTCGCCCTGCTCGAGGGCCTGGCCGGCGTCGGCTCGATCTCCGAGAACGGCGACCACATCGAAGAGATGCCGCAGATCATCGAGGGCTCCGAGTCCGCGGACGCGCCCTTCGGGATCGCCAAGTACTCCTTCACCTTCGCCCCGGAGCTGCTGACCGCGCACACCGCCGTCACCGGCGCCGCCCTGGGCACCGTCGATCCGGGCACCCCGGACGTGCTGGTCGGCCCCTGCTGGCCGGCCATCTACACCGCGCTGGGCTCCGGCCAGCTCGAAGACGGCTACCCCGTCATCGAGGGCCTGCTCAACGCCGTGCACCTCAACCACGTCGTCGACGTGCGCCGCCCGCTCGAAGAACTTGCCGACGGCCGCACCATCGACGTCACCTCCAAGTGCACCGCCATCGCCGAGTCCTCCTCGGGCCGCATCGTCACCGTGGAACTCGAGCTCTTCGACCGCGAATCCGGCGAGCTGGTGGCCACCCAGATGCAGCGCTTCGCCATCCGCGGCCGCGCCCACGGCACCGACACCCCGGTGCCGGCGCCGGAGTGGGGCGGCGGCAAGTCCGCCGACAAGGTCGAGGCCACCCCGCGTTCGTTCATCGACCGCGCCGTGGTCACCGCACCGAGCGACATGACCCCGTTCGCGCTGGTCTCGGGCGACTACAACCCGATCCACTCCTCGTACAACTCCGCGCAGCTGGTCAACCTGGACGCCCCGCTGGTGCACGGCATGTGGCTCTCTGCCACCGCCCAGCACCTGGCGGGCAAGCACGGCACCGTCGTCGGCTGGACCTACTCCATGTACGGCATGGTCCAGCTCAACGACGAGGTGGAGATCACCGTCGAGCGCGCCGGCCGCAAGGGCATCCACAACGCCTTCGAGGTCACCTGCCGCATCGACGGCGAGGTCGTCTCCGTCGGCCAGGCGCTCATGGCGCAGCCGAAGACCGCGTACGTCTACCCGGGCCAGGGCATTCAGGCCGAAGGCATGGGCGAAGGCGACCGCAACGCGTCTGCCGCAGCACGCGAGATCTGGAACCGCGCCGACCGCCACACCCGCGACGCACTCGGCTTCTCCATCCGCCAGATCGTGGACGAGAACCCGACCGAGCTGAACGTGCGTGGCACCACCTTCAAACACCCCGAAGGCGTGCTGCACCTGACGCAGTTCACCCAGGTCGCGCTCGCCGTCGTCGCCTACGCCCAGACCGAGCGTCTGCGCGAGGCCGACGCCCTGGCGTCGAACTCCATGTACGCCGGCCACTCCCTCGGCGAGTACACCGCCCTGGCCTCGCTGGCGAACATCTTCGACCTCGAAGCCGTCATCGACGTGGTCTACTCCCGCGGCTCCGCCATGGGCACCCTCGTCGACCGCGACGAGCACGGCCGCTCGAACTACGGCATGGGCGCGCTGCGTCCGAACATGATCGGCGTCGCCGCCGACGAGGTGGAGGACTACCTCGCCCAGGTGTCGGAAGAGACCGGCGAGTTCCTGCAGATCGTCAACTACAACATCAAGGGCCAGCAGTACTCCATCGCCGGCACCAAGGCCGGCCTGGCCGCACTGAAAGCCAAGGCCAACGCCGTCCGCGACCGTGCATTCGTCACCGTCCCGGGCATCGACGTGCCCTTCCACTCCTCCGTGCTCAAGCCAGGCGTGCCGGCCTTCGCCGACAAGCTCGACGAGCTGCTGCCGGAGGAGCTGGATCTTAACGCCCTGGTCGGTCGCTACGTGCCGAACCTGGTCGCCCGCCCGTTCGAGCTGACCGACGACTTCATCGACGCCATCGGCGAATCCATCGCCCCGGCCGTCCCGTCCGAGCGCCTCAACGGCAAGAAGGTCGCCGACTTCGCCGACGACAACGCCCTGGCTCGCGTGCTGATCATCGAGCTGCTCAGCTGGCAGTTCGCCTCCCCGGTGCAGTGGATCGACACCCAGTCGCTGCTGTTCGGCGAGGTCGAGCAGATCATCGAGGTCGGCCTGGCCGCCTCCCCGACGCTGACCAACCTGGCGAAGCGTTCCATGGCCGTCGAGGGCGTGGACCTGCCGGTGCTCAACGTCGAGCGCGACCAGGACCGCGTCATGCTCGCCGACGTCCAGGAAGCCCCGGTCGTCGAAGACGACGTCGACGAGGCGCCGGAAGCCCCGGCCGCCGCCGCGGACACTTCTGCGACCGTCACCGAGGCCGCCCCGGCCGCCACCCCGGAGCCCGCTGCCCCGGCAGCCCCGGCCACCGGCGGCGGCTCCGGCGCCGACGCCCCGGACCTGGGCTTCAGCGCCGCAGACGCCATCATGGTGCTCTTCGCCTTCCAGAACAAGATCCGCCTGGACCAGATCAACGACTCGGACACCGTCGAGGAGCTGACCAACGGCGTGTCCTCGCGCCGCAACCAGCTGCTGATGGACATGTCCGCCGAAATCGGCGTGCCCGCCATCGACGGCGCGGCCGAGGCCGACGTGGCCACTCTGCGCGAGCGCGTCAAGACCGCCGCCCCGGGCTACTCCCCCTTCGGCTCTGTCCTGGGCGAGGCCGTCACCGCGCGCCTGCGCCAGCTCTTCGGCGCCTCCGGCCACAAGCCGGCGCACGTCGGCGAGCGCGTCACCGGCGCCTGGTCGCTGCCCGCCTCCTGGGTCGGCCACGTCGAAGCCGAGATCCTCATCGGCTCCCGCGACGAGGATTCCGTCCGCGGCGGCTCCCTGGCCACCGTGCCCACGACCGCCTCCTCCAAGGCGGACGTGGACGGGCTCATCGACGCCGCCGTCCAGGCCGTCGCGGCCCGCAACGGCGTCAGCGTCTCGCTGACCTCGGGCGGATCCGGCGGTGGCGGCGGAGTCGTCGACTCCGCGGCGCTCAACGAGTACGCCGAGTCCGTCACCGGCGCCGACGGCGTGCTGGCCACCGCGGCCCGCACCGTCCTCGACCAGCTGGGACTGACCCCGAAGACCGAGTCCAGCGAACCGCTGGACACCACCGTCATCGAGGCCGTCGAAGCCGAACTCGGCTCCAACTGGGTCGACCTGGTCACCCCCTCCTTCGACGCCAACAAGGCCGTGCTCTTCGACGACCGCTGGGCGATCGCCCGCGAGGATCTCGCGCGCGTCTCCCTCGGCCAGAAGGACCTGCCGGCCTCCCGCTTCACCGGCACCGGCGAGACCGTCGCCGCGCAGGCAAAGTGGTACGCCGACAACGGCGCCAAGGACCCGGCGCTGATGGAAGACATCGCGAAGGCCGCCCTGGAGGACTTCGAGGGCGAGTACGCCGGTGACGTCGCACTCGTCACGGGTGCTGCGCCGGGTTCCATCGCCACCGCCCTGGTCGAGCGCCTGCTGGAAGGCGGCGCGACGGTCATCATGACCGCCTCGCGCGTCTCCCAGTCGCGCAAGGAGTTCGCCCGCAAGATCTACGCCGAGCACGGCGCCATGGGCTCCGCCCTCTGGCTGGTCCCGGCGAACCTGTCCTCCTACCGCGACATCGATTCCCTGATCGACTGGATCGGCAACGAGCAGAAGGAGTCCGTGGGTAACGAGGTCAAGGTCACCAAACCGGCCCTGACCCCGACCCTGGCGTTCCCGTTCGCCGCACCGAGCGTCTCCGGTTCGCTGGCTGACGCCGGCCCGGCCGCGGAAAACCAGACGCGTCTGCTGCTGTGGTCCGTCGAGCGCACCATCGCCGGGCTGTCTGAGCTGGCGCAGCAGGCCGTGGACACCCGTGCCCACATCGTCCTGCCGGGCTCGCCCAACCGTGGCATGTTCGGCGGCGACGGCGCCTACGGCGAGGTCAAGTCCGCCCTGGACGCCATCCTGGCCAAGTGGTCCGCCGAGGCCGGCTGGCCGGCCGGGGTGACCCTGGCCCAGGCCAAGATCGGCTGGGTTTCCGGCACCAACCTGATGGGCGGCAACGACGCCATCATCCCGGCCGCCGAAAAGGCCGGCATCCACGTCTGGACCCCGGAGGAGATCTCCTCCGAGCTCATGACGCTGGCGTCCGCGGAGACCCGCGCGAAGGCCTCCGAGGCGCCGGTCGAGGCCGACCTGACCGGCGGACTGGGCTCCACCCCGGTGTCCATCACCGAGCTGGCCGCCCAGGCCCGCGAGGACGCGGCCGACGATCCGGCCGAAGGCCCGGACTTCGAGGTCGAGCCGGTCACCATCCCGGCCCTGCCGAACGTCGACAACCCGACCCAGGTCACCGGCGTCGAGGTCGGCGAAGTCACCGCCGACCTGGACGACATGGTCGTCATCGCCGGCGTCGGCGAGGTCTCCGCGTGGGGATCCGGCCGCACCCGCTTCCAGGCCGAGTACGGCATCCAGCGCGACGGCAGCGTCGAGCTGACCGCCGCCGGCGTGCTTGAGCTGGCCTGGATGATGGGCCTGGTCGAATGGAACGAGGACCCGAAGCCGGGCTGGTATGACGCCGACGGCTCCGAGATCGCCGAAGAGGACATCTACGACCGCTTCCGCGATGAAGTCGTCGCCCGCTCCGGCGTGCGCACCCTGACCGACAAGTACCACCTCGTCGACCAGGGCTCCATCGACCTGACCCAGGTCTTCCTCGACCGCGACATCACCTTCACCGTCGCCGACGAGGCCGAGGCCCGCGACATCGAGGAAGCCGATCCGGACTTCACCGAGGTCGTCGAGGTCGACGGCGAGTGGACCGTCACGCGCAAGCAGGGCGCCACCGCGCACGTGCCGCGCAAGGCCACCCTGTCGCGCACCGTCGCCGGCCAGATGCCGGACGACTTCGACGCCACCAAGTGGGGCATCCCGGACCACATGGTCGACTCGCTCGACCGCATGGCCCTGTGGAACCTGGTCACCGCCGTCGACGCCTTCATCAACGCAGGCTTCTCCCCCGCCGAGCTCCTGCAGACCGTCCACCCGCTGGACGTCGCCACCACCCAAGGCACCGGCATCGGCGGCATGGAGTCCCTGCACAAGGTCTTCGTCACCCGCTTCCTGGGTGAGGAGCGCCCGGGCGACATCCTGCAGGAAGCCCTGCCGAACGTCGTCGCCGCGCACACCATGCAGGCCCTGCTGGGCGGCTACGGCTCCATGATCCACCCGATCGGCGCCTGCGCCACGGCCGCGGTCTCCATCGAGGAGGGCGTGGACAAGATCAAGCTGGACAAGGCCGACTTCGTCATCGCCGGCGGCATCGACGACGTCCAGGTCGAGTCCCTGGTCGGCTTCGGCGACATGAACGCCACCGCGGAGACGAAAGCGATGACCGACAAGGGCATCGACAACCGCTTCATCTCGCGTGCGAACGATCGTCGCCGCGGCGGCTTCCTCGAGGCCGAGGGCGGCGGCACCGTGCTGCTGGTCCGCGGCTCCGTGGCCGCGGAGATGGGCCTGCCGGTCCACGCCGTGGTGGCGCACGCCGCCTCCTACGGCGACGGCGCGCACACCTCCATCCCGGCCCCCGGCCTGGGCGCTTTGGGCGCGGGCCGCGGCGGCACGCGCTCCAAGCTGGCGAAGTCGCTGAAGTCCCTGGGCCTGACCCCGGACGACGTGTCCGTACTGAGCAAGCACGACACCTCGACCAACGCCAACGACCCGAACGAATCCGAGCTGCACTCCATCCTGTGGCCGGCCATCGGGCGCAACCCGGACAAGCCGCTGTACGTGATTTCCCAGAAGTCGCTCACCGGCCACTCCAAGGCAGGCGCCGCGCTGTTCCAGACCGGCGGACTGATGGACGTGCTGCGCACCGGCACGCTCCCGCAGAACGCTTCCCTGGACACGGTGGATCCGCTGATCGAGGAGAAGTCCAAGAACCTGGTGTGGCTGCGTGCCCCGCTGGCACTGGGTGAGGGCGCCGTGAAGGCGGCCGCCCTGACCTCCCTGGGCTTCGGCCACGTCGGCGCCCTGGTGGTCTACGCCCACCCGTCGACCTTCGAGGCCGCGGTCGCCAACACCGGCCTGGACGTCGACGCGTGGCGGAAGAAGGCCACCGAGCGTCTGCGTGCCGGCTCCGCCCGCATGCAGGCCGGCATGATCGGCCGCGCCCCGCTGTTCCAGCAGATCGACGGCCGCCGCTTCCCGGAGGAAGGCGCCCACGAAGCAGAGATTCACCTCCTGCTCAACGAGGACGTCCGACTCGGCGAAGACGGCGTGTACCCGGCGGCACCGGAGGCTTAAGGGCCTGCAGCGTTGAGCTGGGTCCGCTGCCGGTGAGCGGGTTCAGCCACGAGTACGTGGCTGGGCCGCTCGCTGAGTGAGTCGCTTCCCCGGTACTGCGAGAGAAGCCTGAACCGCCTCCCGGCCCCTGTAAGGGGTTGGCAGGCGGTTTGGTGTTTTGAAAAGGGTTGTGAGACGGGTGCGGGCTGGTATAGAAACCCTGGCTGTAATGGTGGCGGCCTGCGCCCAGTTCACTTCTATTAAATTAATCGAAAACGTGGGTGTGTGGGCTTGCCCGCTCTTGAGAAGGTCAATCAGCCACAAAACAGGGTGAGGAAATCCGCGTAATCTGCAGGTGATGTGTATATTCTCCTGCCATGGAGAAATTGTGGGATCACCTGGCCTCCGAGCCAGCTGCTCTTATCGGCGGTGGTTTTGCGCTCCTCGTTGCCGTAGTCAACATCTTGTATGATATCTGGCGCCGTCGAGAGGATCGTAAAGCGCATTGGGGTGAGTTGGAACGGCTAGATTTAAGACAGGACAGGGGGCAAGCGAATTTAGTCTCAGTTGCTGTTGATGATATGGGGTTTGAAAATTCACGATCACATTACATCGTGGTTGTGAATGAGGGGGAAGAACCGGTTACTGAGGTCAGAATTAAATCCGCTAACCCTAATGTGAAGATTCAGCCCTTAAAGCTAGACGATAAGAACATTTTCTGGGAGGACAGCGAGGAAGAACTTGTCCTAGGCATGCTCCGGCCAAATAGTTTAGGAAACGCACGGGTTGAGGGTGCTGCATCAAATGCAGGAGTGTGCCCTGTCGTGAGATTTCGGCTTCCATCAGGACGGCTCTTTGAACATCGGAATGGTTACGCCCAACCACTTAAAGAGGATTAGGGACTGTCCTATAAGTCCGGGCTGCGTCGGTGTGTCAGGAAGCTGTCCGGTGTAAGCAAGAGTTGACTAAAGAACATGGTTGGCTGTGGTGAACTCACCGATAAAGCCTGGGGACGCATCGCCTCGCTGCTGCCGGACAAACCCGGCGGCAGACGTTGGAGCGATCACCGCCAGATGATCAACGCGATCGTATGGAAACTGGCTCTTCCGGTTCCGGAGTGCGTAGTCGGCGCTGAGTGATGTTCCGGGGTGACACGACATGGGGGTGTCCCCCGATTAGTGAACACGCGGGATTGATCAAGCAGCAGGTGCCACGGTAACAACCGCAGCCGTGTCTTCGAAAGCCCTCGGTGACAGGTAACTGATCCCGGAGCGCCGACGACGCGTGTTATACCTCGTGATCCACCGGAACACCTCCCGCCGACACTGCACCGACGACACCCAGCCACCAGAACCTTGCAGCGTCTCTCGCTTCAGCGAGGCGTTGAACGACTCGGCCATCGCATTATCCGCACTTGAGCCGATCCGGCCCATCGACTGGCGGATCCCCAGCTGTATGCAGGTGTCCTGGAACGCTGATGAGGCGTAGACGCTGCTGTGGTCGCTGTGAAATATTGCTCCGTCCATCGCGCCCCGTGTCCGGGCCGCGTCCTTAATCGCGTCCTGAACGAGGCTGGTGCGCATGTGGTCCGCAAGCGAGTAACCGACCAAGCGTCGGGAGTGCACGTCGATGACCGTGGCCAGGTACATGAAATCTCCTTTTCCGCAGGGCAAGTAGGTAATATCGCCGATATAGAGCTGGTTACAGTCCTCGGCGGTCAAGTCTCGGCCGACGAGGTCGTCAAAGACCTTCGCGTCTTGGTCCGGGATGGTGGTGCGCTTGCGTTTGCGCAGGTTCACCCCGACGATCTGATGCTGGCGCATGAGCCGCTCAATGCGTTTGTGATTGACCGGCGTGGGCACATGCTCGTTGATCTCAGCGTGCATGCGGCGCACCCCGATCGTGGCGTCGAACTCGTCGTGGTAGTCCCGCATCTGTACCACCAACACCTCATCGGCGTGCTGGCGTTGCCTGCGGGCAGACTTGCCGTCCCGCCACTTATAAAAGCTTGAGCGGTTCAGATTCAGGACATGGCACAGCCGCTTCACCGAGTAGGTGGTGGCGTAGTCATCAACGAACTGGAAGCGGCTCACCAGCTCGTCTCTCCCGCGAAATACTTCGCGGCCTTGCGTAAGATGTCGCGCTCGGTGGAGAGCTTCTGGGTCTCCGAGCGCAGGTGCTGGACTTCTGTGCGCAGGCGCAGCAGCTCGTCGGTGGGGTCTTCGGCGGTGCGACTCGACTGGATGCCGCGGGCCTTGCGGGCGGCGTAGACCCAGTTCTTCAACGTGGCCCGGCTGATCCCCAGATCTGCTGAGATTGAGCTGAAGGAAGCCCCTTCTGTGGTCTCGTAGAGCCGGACGGCGTCCGTCTTGAACTCATCGGTGTAGGTGTTTTTCGCCCATGGTGGTTTCTCGCATTCTCCGGCCCATTCTGGGCCGGGGTCAGCGTGTCCACCAAACAGGGGACAACCTCGTCAGGGCGTGTGGTTGGGTGGGGTCGTAGTTGATGATCATCGCCCGGGTACGCGGCGGAAGAGAGTTGGTCATTCCTCCTACGGTGGCAGAGCCCGACTGGCGTCGGTGTGCACGAAGTGGTGAGACATGATGTTCACGATGTCATGAGATCGTGTGTCCATGATGTCGTGAGACAGGGCATACGAAGCCTTAAGACTCAGTGTCTGTGATGTGATGAGATCCAGTGTCCACGATGTACCGAGGTTCCACACCGGATAGACCCGTCGGCGCTACCGAATACCTCGTCGTAACACGGTGGGCCTATGACCAGTTCGGCCAGGACGTCTACCACGTCACCGACTACACCCACCCGTGGGACACCTACGAGGGACAGTCCGTGATCGTCCTCGACGAATTTTATGGTGACCTGAAATGGGGCCAGTTCTTGCCTGTCCTCGATGGGCATCTGTTGTTGTTGCCTGCTCGCTATTCTGATCGCCCAGCTCTGCACACTCGGGTGGTCGTCATGTCGAATAAGCCGCTGTGGGAGCAGTACACGAAGATTCCGGCTGACATGTGGGGCGCGATGACGCGCCGCTTTCATCATGTGTGGAAGATGACCGGCGAACCTTCCCGCCCGATTCTTGAGGCATCCCGCGCCGATATCGATTCGTGGATTGAACATCGTCCGCAGACGATTACCCTCCCGCCTGATGATGACGTCGGCCGGGAAAACCTCAACGGTGCTCGCGTGGTCGACCTTGACGGTCGACCATTGTGATCGTCTTCGCCCGGTTCATACCGGCGGCGTCGGTTCAGTCTTCGACGAGCATCACATCAAGTGGGGTGACACCTAAACATGCGGTTGCGAGATCTGACAGGTCGACGGTCTCCGGGTCCAGGTGCTCGAGCAGGGCGTCGACGAGTTCGGCGCGAGTGTGGGCGATGAAGCAGTGCGTGTCGGTGTCCAGGAAGATGGTCATGTGACTTATTAGACCCTGCCGGGACCCGGCACGCAGTGCATCTTTATCCGTCGCTGCCGGAGGTCATCCTGAAATAGTTGGCGAACAGCAGCTCCTGGCGCTGGCGCTCAGTGGTGAGCTTGCGGGCGGCGCCGAAGGCCTTGTCGACCTCACGGTCGAGAACATCGTGGGCCTTGACCAACGCCGGGTCCATGGCAAGCGGGTTGTAGTGCTCGGCCAAGGAGCGTTTGGGGTGCAGGTCGCGGGCGGCTTCGATCTTTTTTCCTGCGGCAATGATGGCCCGGCGGGCTTCCTCATTCAGTTCGGGGACGGGGAAGGTGTACCACGTCAGCGTCGACCCGAAACGGAGTCGGGACTCCAAGCGCCCCCCGATGGTCTTCTGCCATGTGATGAACATGGACGAGGAAATTAAACCGAACTGGAGACCTGTCTCATCTGGCACTTGAAAGGCGAGATTGCTCGTGATCACATCTGCAGGCAAGCGAGCGGCCGTGAAATAACGCCGTGTTTCGCTGACGACACTTGGAATGCACAAATAATCTGTTTCCATCTTGGCCCTTTGGCGAAACAGGTGAGGGAACTGAGCAAATTCGCGAGTGGATTCTGCCTTAGAAGCAAACCGGAATTCCCGTACCCCCTCGATCCTCTTTTTAAGCAAGGGAGAGCGGTTAATGTCGGCTGGTTCCATGTCCTCCAACCACAAACACCATCGGTCAAGGTTATGTAGCAGTTCCCGGGCTCCAACGTACTGGTGAACGTATTTGGCGGCGACGGGGTCGGCCATGAAGTCGTCGTATTCGTCGGGTTCGATGATGAGATGGCCGCCGTCGGTGGGCTTTGATCCGTACATGGTTTTGCTGACCATCGAGGAAATGGGCTTTGAAGCCTTTGTCACCAGGACGTTGGGACCGTCGACAAGGTAAGCGTTAATGGCCCTGTCCACAGAGACAGGCACTGGTTCTCCCTTGAGATCGGGGTAATCCCAGAGGCGGGGGCGGGGTTCGGATTGGCGGTCGAAGCCGACGATGACGCAGTGCACGGCGGCCTTGCCGGGGGCTTCGGAGTCCCAGGAGAAGGTGCGGTGGGCAAACCGGATACGCCAGCCAGCCTCAAAAATGGGGCCAAACAGGCGGGCAGTTTGGTCTCCTTGGACGATGGAGTTGGTGGTGACGTAAGCGAAGGCACCCTGCCGGCCGCTGGCGAACAGACGAAGCGTTAGGGCGTGCCAGCCGGTGACGTAATCCATGCGCGAGATCTGCTTATCTTCACCCCAGGCATATCGCAGGTCGGCCAGCTGCTCCTTCTCACGGCCATCACCTAAAAATGGAGGGTTACCGAAAATATAAGTGACGTTTCCGTTGTCTGGGATGACATCTTCCCAGTCGACACGAAGAGCATTAGCGTGCACGATCTGAGGGGTGTCTTCAATAGGAAGACGAACCACGTTTTCCCCCCAGGCTTGGTTCGCTAAATGATCGACCAGCAGCATACTGGTGGCAGCGACTTTCGCAGGCCACGCGTTGATTTCGATGCCATAGAACTGGCGCATGCTCAACTTAGATTTACGCAAGACCTGCTCATCAAACTGCAGTGAGGCGCCGGCTTGGATGTCATCGCGGCGCGCAATCAGTGCCTTCTTATTCTTGCTCATGCGCTGATGTTCCATCCCAGCCAGCTGTGCCTGGATCTCCTCGAGCTCCAATTCCTCGGCCCGCTGGATGAGTTCATACTCCAGGCCGCGGAGATGTTTATAGGCCTGGATGAGGAAGTTTCCTGACCCGCAGGCCGGGTCCATGAACTGTAGGCCTGCCAGTTCGTCCTGGAGGGCCAGAAGTTTCTTGCGGTCATCATAGGCGTCTTGGAAACGCTGGCGGTACTCATCAAGGAAGAGCGGCTCGATGACCTTCTGGATGTTGTCTTCAGAGGTGTAGTGCTCGCCGTGCTTGCGTAACTCGGCGGGGTCGACGAGTTGTTGGAACATCGCACCGAAGATATCCGGGTTGATCTTGCCCCAGTCGAATTCCCCGGCGGTGAGCACCTGTTGGCGGAAATCCTCCGATAGCGGGGGAAGTGCGATGTGTTCCTGGTACATCCCGTCAATGCGTCGGAAGTGCTGGTACTCAGTGCCGGCGTATTTTCCTCCGGCTTTACCCATCCCGCCAGCAGTTTGGGCTTTGTCGAGCTCCTCGTCGCATAAGACCTCAAATAGCTCAGTCAGCTTGGCATGGAGATTATCCGCGGTGGTGTGGTTGAGCACCCATTTCTGAAAAGTATCCTCCGGCCACATCTGAGTGTCATCGCCGAAGAAGAGAAATAACAGCCTGACCAAAAGCGACGAAGCAGTGTCTGTGGAACATCCGGCATCCAGCAGGATCTGGTTCATCCGCTCCATGTGGCGTGATGCCTCGGTGGAACGCTTCACGGCCTCGTCGTTGAACGCCTGCGCCATCCGGTCCTGGATTTCGGCAATGCCGATACGCTCATCGATAGGTAGCTCGATCTTCGCCAGTCGGCGGGCAAGGTCTTCACGTTGCTCCAGATTGCCTACGGTGTAGGCGTGATGCAGCAGTTTGGCGTTCGTCGCTGCAGTCGCACCTCGCCTGGGCCAGCGCCAGGACTGACGAGTCCCGTCGGTGAAAATCAACAGGCGGACTTGGGAGTGCTTGGATACCGCTGTATCCACGGCTCGCTGCGAAGACGCATCCGGCAATGTGTCAGCGGTACACACCCAGACGCGCAGACCAGATTGATCTGCCACCGGTTGGACGGTGAACGTTCCGGTATCCGTCTCGACGTCGAGGGGATGCACACTGCTGGGGGGTAAATCCCAGCCGAGTTCTTGAAACAGGTCCACAAACTCGCCGTTGTCGACATAGTTCATCACATCAGTAGTCATTAGTTCACTCCCATGGACGCCACAATATGGATAGATTCGGTCGACCGGTCGGTCGAGGTGACAAGCTGGCCCGAGGCGTGTAGATCCGCAATGAGGTCAATGAGATCGTCCTCGGAGACATGACGCCTACGGGCACGCCGCAAACGCTGGGTGGCCAAAGTAGTCAGCGGATGGTTATACAGAGCATCCAGTGCCTCGTTGTGCTCCGGATTGGAATAGCGGTTACCGCCCAATCGGTTCCAGATTGTTTTACGTTCTCCCCTCAACCGCCCCGAGGTATTGAAATTCATGGTCAGCGGGCCGGTAACAAGGTGGTGGACGAGTTCATCGTGATCGGAACGCAAGGCCAACGCGGGAGTCTGCGGGGTGGCTTCAAACTTCGCCAGTGCCTCATGCCCGGTCAACAAACGGTGCGCACCCTCCGGGGTGGACCACGCGTAGCCTTCCAGACCTGAGTTGCTCGCGGTAAAACACAACACGCCGGGAGATTCCGTAAGTCGCTGCGGCCGGGTCGCATCAATAAGGTCAGGGAGTTTTTTAATCCGTTTGGCCAATTCCGGGTCATCCTTGGTGGCTTTATTCCAGATCTCATAGGCCAACGAGCCGGCGTCGACGTCCTCGGAGGTATCGATATCAGACAGCTGGCCTTCATAAAGCTCGGTAATAATCTTGGTTTCTTCCTCCGTACCGAAAAACTGCTCATCGGACCCGAAAGTCTGAGCATTAGTCACCAACCGCTCATGGATGCGTCGACGCAGGTCAAGCACGTCTTCCACGGCTCCGTGGGCGATGGAGTAGATGTAGACGGTGTCGGACTGCTGGCCGATACGATCCACACGGCCGGCCCGCTGGATGAGCTTGATAATCGCCCACGGCAAATCGAAGTTGATGATGACGTGGCTGTCCTGGAGGTTTTGTCCCTCACTGAGCACATCCGTGGCCACCAGCACGCGGATCTCGTCCTGCGGCTGAGCACTAGGGGTGCTGTCGTCATCGTTGAGACGGACGTTAGATTTCGGGGAAAATCTACGTGCCAAGGACGTCGGGTCCTTCGTGTCGCCGGTGGCCGCCTCCACCTGGGAGATCCCGAGGTAGGCTAGCCCGTTGGCCAGGTATTTCGCGGTGTCTTTGTACTCGGTGAAAATCAACACCTTGTCGTTGCTATGAGTGGTGGTCAGCACCTGAGCTAAGGCCTGGAGTTTGGAATCTTTCTCATAGGACCACTCGCCGTACCAGGACAACAATTGGGTCATCGCCGCGGAGTCTTCTTTCAGCGCCTCGAGAAGCTCAGCGGTAAAAAGCTTCGGGTTCACCCAGCGCAGACCCCGCGGATCGTACTGCTGCAAGGCCTCATAGTCGTCGGCGGCGTCGAATAGCTGGCCCTCGGTGCCGTCTTCGGAGTCCTGCGGCAAGGCGTCGAGATCTGTTTCATCGTCGCTCAAGGCCGCGGGATCGAGTGTGCCGGCCGGAAGTGGCACACCGTGGGTCAAGGCATAGATAAACAAGTCGTTGCGGCGCAGATGCCGCACCAGTGATAAGCGAAACGAGTGGCCACAGGAGGACAGGCGTTTATAGAAGTTGGTGCGCACGAAACCGGCGACCTGGCCGCGGGAGCGTTCGAAATCCTCCAGCACTTGTTTATCCTCCGGGCTGGCCTTGTGCTTGGCATCTGGGTGGACATAGGACGCCAAGTCATACCGGGGAAGACGCAAACTCGCGAGGGTTTCTAGGGTGCGCTCGCTGGTCATCTTGGCGGCCGGGTCGTCCTCGCCGAAGGAGTGATCAATGGGGATGGCCTTGCGCTTGGGGAAGGTAAAACGCTGTCCTGGGGTGCCGTCCTCGTTGTTGTACTGCAGGTAGCGGTTGCCGTGTTCGTCGGTGTGGGCGTAGGTGTTGACCACAAACGAGCGGGTGCGCCGGATGAGGTGCTCGCCCATCAGGCGTTTCCAGTCTTCCGGCTCCTCGGATTTTTTAAACGCCGCCAGCGTAGTGGGTGCAAACTCGAGGTTGTCGCGCAGACGAGGATTGCGATCGAAGGCATAGACCGGAGCGATCCCGAGGTCTTCGTCCTCGTTGAGGAAAAGAGCAAGCTGGTTGGCCACATCCGTATAACGCAGGTTGTACGGCGTCGCAGTCAGTAGCAAGACATGAGAGTCATTGTCGTGGAGGTATTCGTGCACCGCATTGTAGGTGCGGGTGTCGTTGTTGCGCAGGGTGTGGGATTCATCGATGATGACGAACCGGTAGCGCGGCAAATCGGGCAGGGTCTGATGCACCATGGAGTAAGAGACGACTCGGCCGGCGAGGTCGTATTTCTTTAAGTGCTCTTCCCACATCTCGACCAGGTTTTTCGGGCAAATCACCAACGGCTGGAAGCCGTACTCATCCCGCAGCATCAACGCCACCGCGATCGCGGTCAAGGTTTTGCCTAAGCCGACGACATCACCGAGCATGGTGCCACCGCGGTGCATGATGCGCTTGGCCAGGGTTTTCACAGCGGTGGCCTGGTAGTCGAGCAGGGTGTTTTTGATCAACGGGTTGAGATCAAACTGAGCGATACCGGCCCGAATGTCCTGGGACATGATGTAGCAGACCTTGAGGTAGACCTCGTACGGGCTGCGCGGAATCGGGGTAGCCCAGGAATCCTCGATGATCTCCAACAGCTGCTCGTCAATGCGCAGGGTCCACCGGTCGTCCCAGAGGTCGGTAAACCACTGCTCGAGTTTGGCAGTGCTATCAGCATCCGAGACATCCACATTGAGCTCCAGATTGGAGGTCAGGCCTGCTCGGGTGAAGTTGGAGGAGCCGACAAACGCATGCCGCGGGGTGCTCGGGTCATCGCGGTGAAGGATATAAGTTTTGCCGTGGAGCGGCTGGCGGGTATAGACCCGCAGTTCGACATGCCCGTCTTTGATCAGGGAACGCAGCGAGTGCAGTGTCCTACGCTGGGCGGCGGTGGGAATACCGCGGGAAAGTTGTTTGGCTAAATGGGCGACAAGGTCATCGCGGATACGTGTTGCCCGGGTCCGGGCACCTTCTCCCCCATCATCTTGACTCAGGGGTTGTGCGATCTGACGCATCAAAGTGTCGTGATCACCGGGAAGGACCATGCCGATTAACACCCGAGCTACTGCGCGGTCACCGTCGTGTCTCTCGGCGGCTTTAGCAGTGACCAGCTCGTCGAGTTCGGCCCACCCGCGGAGATCGAAATACCCGGTGGCGACATCAATAGAGTTAAAGCTATGTAGAAACTCATTGAGGCCGGCCCCCAGCTTGGTCTCATCGGAGAGGTTGTCATAGATCCGCGGCACGATTGTCCTTTCTGTGGAACCTTGGTCCCAGAATAGTTCCTCCCCGGAAAATTAGTACAACAAGCGCTCAGTTCCCTGTGACAGAGGAGGTGAGCACCTGTGTATGGGTCTTTCTCTCAAGGGCTTGGTTCTAGCGTCACCTATGTGGGCCG
Source organism: Corynebacterium maris DSM 45190 (assembly GCF_000442645.1). NCBI lineage: Bacteria > Bacillati > Actinomycetota > Actinomycetes > Mycobacteriales > Corynebacteriaceae > Corynebacterium > Corynebacterium maris. The sequence goes on along the minus strand of NC_021915.1, from coordinate 415,474 downwards.
TCTGGAACGTCCACCGCAGCCCTTAACTGCGCGACGATCGCTGAATATTTTCCGGCGAGATCGACGGTAGCGACGCCGAAGGCATGCATACCGATAAAGGTCCATTCCCTGACATCATCGTCGACCACGGGATGCAAGAGAAGTCCGGCAGTAGCTGGACCAAACTCTGAGTTACCTTCTTGACTCCGCACATACGCATACATCTGGTACAGATATTCGCTTTTGAGTCTCTCCTGAGTGTACTGATTCGCACGGATCACTCGGGTGAACTTGGTATCCACGATGATGGGCGGTCTACTCGGGGGGCGAAGAATGATATCCGTTTGCATCTTTGGCAAAATCGCACTCATCCTCGGTGTGGATTCCGCTTCATTCCAGCTCAGCCATTTTCCGGTTTGGACGGTCCACCCACGCGGCTGGAAAAATTTGGTATAAAACCCACCCACCGCCTTCTCAAATAACGTACGGAGATACCCATCCTCATCCTTCGGCGCAACCACTGGGTCAGCGCCAGCACCGGGCTCTGGAATGGATAAATCGAGCATCAATTCAGCGGCGGTGATCATACGCCGATCGTGTGACAGCTGCCGCTGGTTTTTCAATTCCCTTCGTTCTTGGCGGGTGGGTTCCTGCTCGCTTACTCCAGCGCGCGCCAGTTCATCAGCCAACCTTGCACATCGTGGATCAGTGGATGGGAATCTGCTTGCTCGCCGAAGTGCTGCCAAGACCAATCGATTGCTTAGAATGTCATGATCGATCTGGTCGAAGTGACAATAAATCTTTCCTCTATCCAAAAGCTGGAATCTAGCCGTGGCGAGGAGATCAATCTTTCCGCGGACGCGGTTCACCGTTCGAGAGGTTCGGTTGAATCCGGTGGTTAATCCAGTGTTGAGCCGCGAAGACACCTCGTCTGCCAAGATCATTGACACAAATACCGGAATATCGTCCGGAACATGCTCAGATCCACTATCAACATAACTGCGGCGCGGCTGAAAATCCGAAGCAAATAATTGCAGCAACCAGAGATTACGAACTGGGATAGTGATCACAGAACTTCTTTCAGCTTAGTAATCTCATCCTCGGCTCGCTGAGGCTGATCGAACCAGTATTCGTCCACGAGCGGACGGATCTCCGTTTCAATCACGTTGCGCAACCATGCTTTTGTATACCCCGTTGGATTGTCACCGCCACGGCTCGATGGCACGAAATAACTGTGTCCGATTCGAAACTGTCGACCGAGATTTGGATCATTCTCAATTTCCTCGTTGAGTGCTGTGACCGCAGTGCGAATGCGCTCCATCATGTCACGGTCGTACTCTTTACCGGTTACGAAATCGAGCCAGGCGTCATTGAGCTGCGGCTCCAACTCGATGAAAGCGAACCGTCGCCTCAGAGCCATATCGACAAAGGCCAGCGACCTATCGGCGACATTCATAGTGCCGATGACAAATACATTGGGAGGGATGAAAAATCGCTCGTCGGGGGACTGAGTGTAGGCCAGCCGCATAGCGGAATGTACATTTCGTTTGGTCTTTTCCAGCAGCGTCAGGAGCTCCCCAAATATCTGGGATGGGTTCCCACGGTTGATCTCCTCGATTACCATCACGTAGTTGTTTTCAGGATCCTGACGTGCCTTTTCACAGAACTGGAGAAATGGACCGTCAAGCAGCTCCAGCCGGCCATCTTTGCCGGGACGCATGCCACGAACGAAGTCCTCGTAAGACATCGACGGGTGGAACTGCATGACAGTGACGTATTCGTCGGATCGCTCACCCGCCAGCACCCACCCGAGTCGTTTCGCTAGCCAGGTTTTACCGGTCCCTGGCGGCCCCTGCAAGATCAGGTTCTTTTTGTTCTTGAGGATCTCCACGTAGCGATCTAATTCAGTTTGATCGATAAATGAACCGGCCTCAATGATCGACTCGGTGGTGTAAGAATCATGATCCAAGATCGGATCTTCGCCGTCTTCTTGCCCTGAAGGCCGAGCTGCGCTCGCCGAAAACAACCACGCTTCCCGCGACAGCTCATAAGGCGTCGTGGGTGATTCTTCGCGACCGGAAAATTCGGCGGTGACTCGTTCCGTGTTGGCAATGAACTCCTCTCCGGTGATTTTGGACTTCAAAACCAAATCATCTGCTAGATCTGGCATTCCTTTTTGGAGATAACCCACATTCAGGCTGTCATAGGCTAGAAAGACACGCGGACGGATCCAATATAGCCCCATGGTGAGCATGCGGGTCTGGCCGAATGGAGCCCGATCAAAAGCATCGGCCAGCTGTACAGAAGTTTCCAAGTTTTGATCGGCGGCATAAGCAACAGCTGTCTCAACCAGATCCCACATATCTTCCACTTCATTCCCTGAGCGTTTATAGGTGTAGGGAATGAACCATGACATTAAGTTATTAACGATCGGGATCCCTTGGAAATCTCGCGGGGCATCAGCCTCTAGTTCGAACTCCTCTTTGTAACCGCCGGCGATGTCTAAGCGAGCTTGCTCTGAGATACCACGATTGAACGGGGCAATCGCAGTCAATGGGTCGATGTCAGTAATCGGAACCCGGTTTCCCTTTTCGTTGCTTTCGAAAGCGAGATATTTGAATCGATTGACGTTTCCTGTTCGCTTCCCGACAGCAAGCACCTTGCGGATTAGCTCAGCACGGTCATCGCGGTACGTGAGAATCTTATCGATTAACTCTTCGTAAAACGGGACCCATGTGAATCGGACATTTCCCAGAGTCGCACTCGGCTGCGATAAAAGATGGTCGATCTCATCGTTGGGAATAGTGAGCTCAAAAAGTGTCTGTGCGCTACTGAGTTGATCCTGTGAGGGAAGGGAGAGCTCATCACGGGTCACACTCGGAATAAGCCATTCCACGGGGCGAAAATGCGGGTACCCCTGGGATGTCTCTCGGTACTCGTATGGGCCAGATATACGCCCAATCCGTAGTGTTCTGTCTCGTGGCCGCGGGCTAACCACGATGTCCCCGACCTTCATCTCCCATGTGAAACGGAAGAGTACCCCTGTATGCGAGCGAAGTGCCCCCTCAGATGCGTCCGGTTGATGTTTGCGGACTTCTTCTTCGATGGCCTGTCGGGTGCGGGGTAGATCTCGAAGATCTCGGGCAACATCAAAATCGATGCGCACTCCCCCGTCATCCACAGGTTCGATGGACTTATTACCGTTGTGAATTCCCCAATAGGTGACCATGGGGCCATGGTAAAAGAAATCAGAGGGTGCCCCAGTTCGGCGTAACCCCCTGGGAGAGCCGTAATTCCCTATCCTGGGCATATGAGCAAGCTACTCCGCGTGAACCAAGCAGACTCCCAACCATTTTCTGAGACCACAATGACCAAAGCAGATCTGACTGAAACTGACCACCTCGAAGCCTGGATTGTCTCTAACCCTCAGGTCCTTGACCCTGGACTCAAGGTGATAACGACCCAGTTCGGCCGCTGGGCCTCTGCAGAAGCCGCAGCAAAAGAACGAATCGATATACTCTGCCTCTCGCAAGGGGGTGAGCTTGTAGTCATCGAGCTGAAACGAGACAGCGATAAGTCAGTCCACCTTCAAGCGCTCACTTACGCGGCGCTCTCCTCGGGTTTTACCTATGACCTTCTCGCGGATGCCCACGTCGATTGGATCAACTCCCGAAACCCGGGTACCGAGCCCATCACTAAAGAAGATGCACTGAGGTCTTTTAAAGAACACATCGACGTGATAGACGAAGATTTCTCGGTCCACGACACATTTCCCACTCCCCGTATCATCCTCGTGGCAGCGTCATTCCCTTCCCAAGTAATGACAACGGTCCAGTGGCTAAGCACCGAGGCACCGAATATTTCAATCGAATGTCACGAATTCGATCTCTACCAGTCAACCCTGCAGGATGAGGATGACACCTCAAATTACATCGTTTCGTTCAACCGCCTGTTTCCTGTTCAAGATTTAGACCGCACCCGTCTCCTCCCGCAGGCGCGGTCTTCCCTGAACAGCGAAACGCCTGCGTCCACCAATCGGAAATCACGTGCAGTTTTTCGGTTGCGCGACGCCAATGCGATTCCTAATGGGGACCCCATCACTTATGACCCCTCCGCGATTATCGACCTAGAAGACCACTCAACTCTTGATGAATGGAGAGAAGCCAACCCTGAATTCCACCACATCACCTGGGACACGGAGTCAGAGCGATCTTCACCTTTGACCGTTGAAGGAGCAGAGCAGCGGAACTGGACACCCCAAGGATTGAGCGATCACATGTTGGATCAAGCTGGCATCAATCATCCTAAGAAATATGCAGCCCCGCGCCTGTTCTTCTATCAGGGAGAAGGCTTAGGAGACCTCGCCGATAGGGTGGGAAGCTAACTCCCACCCAAGGATGCCGGTGCAGCCTACTGCTGCGTAAACGCAGAACAGTTCGGCTCCCCGGCCGGCAGCGATGTGTCCGACGGGAACCAGCAGCTGCTCGGATTAAACGACAGGGTCAGACTTTGTCCGTCCAGCTCGAACCCGGAGCCATCAGAGCTGTAGGGAGTCTGCTGCCCGAGGCGAACCATGGATGCCTGCCGCTCCTCCGGCGCCCCGGCGTTGCCGGAAGACTGTGCACTGAAAGTCGTGGAGGCATCGAACACGAAGACGGCGTAACGGTACGAGGAATCTTCCCCGTTCGGCGTTCGATCCAACCCCTGCAGATTCGCGAGTTCCGGCGCGGTCAGCACACGGACGGTGCCGGATGCAGTGTTGCCTCCAGCGGGAGCGGGCGCTGCTTCGCCCGGGGCGTTGCCACCGGCCGCGGCGCCGCCGGTGGTGGGTTCCATGGCTTCCAGCGGCCCACGGTCGTTGATGGGGTGAAACTCAATCCTCACCAGATCCGCCGAGGGCGTCTGCATGTCATAGGTCCACGTCTCACCGGTGGAGACCAGGTTGTTTTCCCGCAGTTCAAAAGCCTCGACCTCAACTTCGGGTGCGATGGAGCGCCACTGTTCCTGATAGATCCGGTCGCCCGCCGGGGAGGTGCTCAGCGCGGTGCGGGAGCCGCCGGCGGAGGCGGCGCCGTCGATAAGCACGTCCTCCGGTGAGGTCAGCTCTCCGTCGGCGTCGGCGCTGAACACGCGCACCGGGTTCAGGTTGTGCTGGGTGACCGCCTCGAGCAGCAGTTCGGGGACGCCGTCGCCGGTGATGTCCGCCAGGGCGTAGAGGTACTCGCCGGTGAAGTCCCGCTCCCCCGGCGCGGAGAACGAGTACTGCCCCGGGTCGTTCAGGATGCCCGCGTACGCCTCTTTGGCCGCATCGGTGTGAGAGAGCCCGGTCTCGGTGGCCGGCTCCGAAGCGTCGCCATTGCCTTCCTGCTGGTCCGGGTCTTCGGCGCTGCCGCGGGTGATGGTTTCGGTGACATACGAGGTCACGGCCGTGTCCGCACCGGAGTCGGCGCACCCGACGAGGGTAACGGCGGTGGCCACGGACGTGGCGAGGACAAGCAGCGGGCGAAGCGGGCGCATAGGGCGGTCAGGCTTTCTGTGATTCTCAGCGACTATGTCTTGAACACTATCCCAAGAATTCGGGCGCCACGCAGGGTTTATGGGTTCTTCCAGGAGTTGAACCGGCGTCGCAGGGATTCGTGTCATTCAGCTGTAGGCGACCACCGCAGTGAGAGCCCGTGCAGGCTCCTCGGCTGCTTAGTAAAAGCCTTGACAGGTTCTTTCTGACGTGAATCAATGGCCGGGCGATATAACCTGCCTCACCCTCAGTGCCCCACCACCCGAAAGAGTTCCACATGTCCGACTACCTCGACGATGACGTCGTCCTCGTCTCCTATGCGCGCACTCCCATCGGACGCGCGTTCAAGGGAACCCTCGCCTCCGCCCGGCCAGAGGATCTGCTCGTCACCGCGCTGCAGGAGGCGTTGCACCGCAGCGACGGTGTCACCACCTCGGACGTGGAGGACCTGCTGGTCGGCTGCGCTTTCCCGCATGGCCCGCAGGGATCGAACATCGCCCGACGCGCCGCGGTCATGCTCGGCGACGACGCGTTGCCCGGCGCCACGGTCAACCGGTTCTGCGCGTCTAGCGTGCAGACCACGCGGATGGCTTTTCATGCGATCCGCGCCGGCGAGGGGGATGCGTATCTCATCGGCGGGGTGGAGCACCTGTCCAGCCTGACCAAAGATGGTGCCACACCTCACCGGGATTTCCTCGCCCCGGCAGAGCGCGTGCAGGCCCAGTTGGCGGGTGACGGGTGGATCGATCCGCGGGAGGACGGGGAGCTGCCGGACTATCACATTGCGATGGGACACACCGCGGAGTTCGTGGCGCGTGCCACCGGCACTGATCGTGCAGCGCAGGATGCGTGGGCGGCGCGGTCGCAGCAGCGGGCGGCGGCCGCGCAGGAGGCGGGTTTCTTCGCCGAGGAGATCGCCCCGGTGACGCTGACTGAGGGCACGGTGGTGGACACCGATGATTCCCCGCGTCCGTCGACCACGGCGGAGGGGTTGGCGGGGTTGAAGCCCGCGTTCATCCCGGAGGGCGCCGTCACCGCCGGCAACGCGTGCCCGCTCAACGACGGCGCCTCTGCCCTGGTGGTGACCTCTGGGGCGTTCGCGAAGCGCCGGGGTCTGTCCCCGTTGGCGCGCATCCGGTCGACGGCCGTGACGGGGCTGTCGCCGGAGATCATGGGGCTGGGTCCCGTCGAATCCTCCCGGCGCGCCCTGGATCGGGCCGGTATCGCGGTGGCCGATCTGGATGCGGTGGAGTTGAACGAAGCGTTCGCTGCGCAGGTGGTGCCGACCGTCGACAAGCTGGGGCTGGATCCAGCGGTGGTCAATCCCAACGGTGGCGCGATCGCTCTGGGGCATCCTTTCGGTTCGACGGGCGCCCGGTTGATCGGCACGTTGGCGCATCAGCTGCAGCACGGCGACGGACAGTTGGGGCTGGCCACCTTGTGCGTGGGCGGTGGCCAGGGCATGGCGCTGGTGCTGGAACGGGTGAGCTGACGGGACTCACGGGGGACAGGTCACTGTGGGACAGAGCGAATGAGGAAGGCTCAGATCACCTTAAATTCATCTCATTTCCGCACTTCAGCGGGATCATTGCCCATAGGCAGAGTCATAGCATCTTTCGCGCTTCGGAGCTTCGAACTGTTATACTATTGCGCGGCCATTTAGCCCTTATGGCTCATCGATGTCACGACACGCGAGGTTTTCCCACACTTCTGATACGGCACGGTCGATCAGCCCTTCCCCTTGCCGAATATCAGGAGAACCCATGTCTTCATCTCAACCATCTACTATGCATGCCCCAGGGCGTGCGGGGTGGATGATCGCAGTGGCTGCCGCCGCTGCCTTCCTCGCCACCTTCAACGAGACTTTCCTCAACGTCGCCTTCAACCCGATCATGAGCGACTTCGACGTCGACGTGAACACCGTCCAGTGGTTGACCACCGGCTACCTGCTGGTCGCGGCCGTGTTCGTGCCGGTCTCGAATGTCTTGTACCACCGCTTCCCCACTCGGCCGTTGTTCGTCGCCGTGGTCGCGCTCATGGTGGCAGGTTCCGTGGTCGGCGCCCTCGCCCCGTCCTTCTGGGTGCTCCTGATCGCCCGCCTGGTCCAAGCCATCGGCACCGGCCTGCTCACCCCCATCGGCATGAACGTCACCCTGGCCGTCTCCCCGCGAGAGAAGCTGGGGCTGAACATGGGCATCATGGCCGCGATGACCACGCTCGGCCCGTCGCTGGCGATTGTCCTGTCCGGTGCTCTGCTGACCATCGCCCCGTGGACCACCCTGATGTGGGTCTTCGGCGGCCTCGCTTTGCTGGTGCTGTTGGCCGGTGCCGTCTTCCTGCGCAACGTCGCGGAACTCGGCCGCCCGGTCCTCGACGTCCCGTCGTTCCTGCTCGTGGCCGTGGGCCTGGTCGGCGTGCTCTACGGTGTCTCCGCGGCGTTCGGCGGCTCCCTGCTCTGGGCCGGCGTCTCGCTGGTCGTCGGACTGATCGCACTGTGGCTGTTCGTCGGCCGCCAGCGCCGCATCGAGCACCCGCTGATCGACCTGCGCCCGTTCGCCAGCACCCCGTTCGTCCTCGGCGTGCTGATGACCATGCTGGGCCTGGCATTCGTCTTCGCGATGAACGTCACCATCCCGCTGTTCCTGCAGTCGGCGCATGACATGTCGCCGCTGGGCGCCTCTCTCACGCTCGCGCCGGGCATTCTGCTCACCGTCGTGATGGGCCCGATCGCCGGCCGGCTCTTCGACCGCCACGGCGGCCGCTGGTCCATCCCGCTCGGGTTCCTCGTCATGGCCATCTTCGTCACCCTGGTGGGCGTGGCCGCCGGGCACTCCTCCGTCCTGCTCTTCGGCGTGCTCTACATCCCGGCCGTCCTGGCCACGGCGTTCGTCATCGGCCCGTCGCAGACCTTCGCGCTGTCGAGCCTGGACCGCGAGACCAGCCCGCACGGCGTGACCGTGGTGTCCACGAGCTTCCAGGTCGCCGGCAGCATCGGCACCTCCCTGGCCGCCGGCATCTACGGCATCCTGATCACTACGAACATGGAAGCCGGACGCAGCGAATTCGATTCCCTCGTCTCCGGTTTCCGCGGCGCCGTCGCCCTGGTCGTGGTCACCTCGGTCATCGGCGTTGTGCTGGCGATCGCCGCGTACCGTTCGAAGCGCTCGCAGACTGCCGAGGAGACCGTCGAGACCACGGACACCACCGTCGAAGCCATCATGAAGAACGACGTCTACGCCCTGTCCTCGGATCAGACCGTGCTCAGCGCGCTGCAGACTTTCGCCGAGCGCGGCATCTCCGGCGCACCGATCCTGCATCCGGACGGCTCGCTGGCGGGCTTCCTCTCCGACGGCGACGTCATGCGCTACCTGTCTGCCACGCACCCGTCCTCGGTGTCGATCTACTCCTACGCCATCGGCGCCGACGATGACCTGGAACAGGCCATGACCGATCTAGGTGGCCTGAACGTGATGAAGCTGGCCACCCATGACGTGCTGACCGTCGACGCCGGCTCCTCGATCCCTGATACCGTCGCCGCGCTGTCGGACGCGAACATCAAGAAGGTGCCGGTGATCAGCGGTGAAAACGGCCATGTCGTGGGCGTGGTGAGCCGCTCGGCGATCAACCGCCTGGCCATAGCCAGCTACCTGCGCTCGCGTGGCGACACCGCGCTGGTGGCGGGCTGATCGGGGCGCAATAGGGATCCACTGTGCCGGTCTAAGAGGCGAGGGCCCCCTACGGCCGCTGCGCAACAGAGCGTAGCGCACCTGATGCCGAACCCGCCCCACACGTCCCCTTGCCGTGGCTACGCTCGGGAGCAGATCCACGATGAAGGAGGACTGTATGACCGTCAACGACATGCTCAAGACCCACCCCAACCCTTCCGATGCCCTGAACCCCGAACTCCTCGCCGAGGCCATCGACGCCGCTTTGGCCTGTTCCCAGACCTGCACCGCATGCGCCGACGCCTGCCTGGCCGAGGAGATGGTCGCCAACCTGCGCGACTGCATCCGCACCGACCTCGACTGCGCGGACATCTGCGCCACCACCGCCTCTGTGCTGAGCCGTCAGACCGGCAGCAACCTGACCGTGGTCAAGGAGCTGCTCAAGGCCTGCCGCACCGCGTGCCAGGTCTGCGCCGAGGACTGCGAGGAGCACGCCGACATGCACGAGCACTGCCGCCTCTGCGCGGAAGCGTGCCGACGCTGCGAGAAGGCCTGCGCCGACCTGCTCGAATCCATCGGTTAGTTTTTCGGCGCTACCCCACACCCTGTTCGGCCCTGACGAAGACATCGTCTGGCCGGGCAGGGTGTGGTGCTTTCGCGTCTGTGTTTCGCCTTCCCGGTTGTTCAAGAACGCCGCAGAAGATCCGTCCTGGTCAATTGCACGCCGCGCACCACGGTGCACACGGCCGCGACCGCGGCGACCACCAGCAGCGGAAGCCCGGCTCCCACCGACGCCGGCAGAGCCTCCAGCGTCACGGGCAGAGCGAAGCCCAGGTAGGTGAACACGTAGAACACACCAACCACCGCGCCGTGCGACTCACGGGGCGCCAGGCGCTCGACGTCCAACAGCCCCTGCTGCAGACACAGGCCATAAGCCAGCCCCAGTAGCAGGCAGCCCACGACAAAGAGCCACAGCGGCGGGGCCTGGCCACCCACTCCTGCCAGGGCGAAACCCACGGTGGCCAACCCTGCTCCGACGACACCGGCGCCCGGTCCCCAACCTCGATTGCGGCTGAGCATCTGGACTCCGAGCCCGGCACTGAACACCAGGAAGGCCGCGAGGCCGGGCAACAGTACGCCGTTGTCGAAGCGGTCGGCCACGCGTCCGGCCAGGATCACCATGCCGGTGGTGACGCAACTGAACACCCACAAAGCGATGGGCAATGAGGCGGCGAGCGCCCGGCCGACGCTGCGGTTCTCCGGCGGCCGTATGGCGGGTGCGTTCGCCTTCCTGCCTCCCTGCTCTTTTTCCTCAGCGCCATCCCCGATGAGCAGGGCTAGCCCGACAGCGGCAAAAGACAGCAACGAGCTCACCGCGAAAGGCACCGGCAGAGCCCACTCCGGTGGCAGCACGTAGGCCAACAGCCCGGAGACGATGGGGCCGCTGGCGAAACCGGACGTCAAAAAGATCCCCGCCAGGGTGACGCCGCTCGCGCCGCGGAGCCTGCCCGCCCACGCGGTGCCGGCGCTGACGACGAGCCCCACGCCCAGCCCCACGATGAACCGCCCCAGCAGCAGTCCCCCGCCGCCGTGCCAGAACAGGAGGCTGAGGTTGCCGACGGCGGCGATGATCCCGCCGCTGAGCACCACCCGACGCGCCCCGACCCGGTCCGCGAGTGCACCGCCACCGAGCAAGGAGGGCAGCAGGCCCAGCGCATAGATGCCGAAGGCGCCGTTGACCAGCACCCCGGAGAGGTTTTCCTGCTCGCGGAGCACTCCCAGTAGAGAGGTGAAGTGGTTGGCGGCCCATCCGGCACTCAGCAGCAGGAGCGCTACCGCCGTAAAGACGTAGCGTTGCGTGCCCTGTCGTGTCATATCCGCTCCGCCCATTCTCAGGACCTATGAATACTTCGCACTCTAGCGACCGGAACTGTTCCGGACGCGGTTTCGGACGCGTACCTTCGCAGGACTTGATCGATCCGCCCCTTTTGTTTGGATGAACTTCGCCAGACAGAGCATTCCTTTTGTTGGTGCTACCGTCAGAAGAAATCCCTTTGATGATGACGGTTCTGTCTGTAGAGAGGAGTGCGTCGTGATTGAGACGCGCCACCTTCATTACTTCCTGGCTGTATCACGGAGCAGGAATTTCAGTCGCGCCGCAGAAGAATTGGGAATTTCCCAACCTCCGTTGTCCAGACAGATAAAAACACTCGAAGCACGGTTAGGGACGCGTCTTTTTGAACGCTCCAGCCAAGGGGTCTTACTCACCTCAGCCGGAGAATTTCTCGCCGAGAGGGCCCCAGCACTACTCAATGAACTGGGCATTCTCGAAAGGGATGTCCGAGCGGTGGGTGAAGGGTCGATGGGGGCGCTCCGCCTGGGGTTTGTGGGCACCGCGACTTTCCAGCTGATGCCGAATCTTCTGAAGCGGATCAAGGAGCAACTCCCCGACGTCGATGTCCACGTGAGCGGGGAGAAACTCACCCCGCAAATTGAGCGGATGCTCTTGAATCGTGATCTTGACGCGGCTGTGCTCAGACCCCCAGTGTCCTCCCCGGAGATGGAGCTTGAGAGTTTCGGAGAGGACGACTTCACGCTCGCAGTCGGGCCTGACCATCCCCTACTCGAGCATGATGAACCCATCCCCTTTGCAGCCCTCGCCGACTATCCTGTCGTCACGTTCCAACAGGGCTCCGCCGCGGAGCAGGTGGTCGCGACGGCTGCCAAAGAAGCCGGCTTCAAGCTTCACGTTGCGCAGCATGCCCCGGAGACGTCGACAGTGTTAGCCCTGGCCGCAGCAGGCATCGGCATGGCTCTGGTGCCTCGTGGTTCGATCCCTCACCCCATGGGCAAGCTGCGGATGTTGGAGATTTCCGGAGGGCCGACCATCGGCTTGGCCATGGCTTGGGTGAAAGGCAACCAGTCCCCTATTTTGCATCGGATCAAGCCTCTCCTGGCCAACGTCGCCGAGCATTCGCGCGGCATGAAAGAGCAGAACGCGAAGACCGCCGCCAGCCCGGAAGGCTGACGGCGGCAGTGCTGCGCTGGAACCGCTGTGGACGCTAGCGAGAATCCGCTGCACTCACGGTGCTCAAGTCGCTTTCCGCCGGGGCGCCGACGTCCATGTCTGTCGTAGCGGGGGCAGCGTCCACTGGCGTCTGCCCTTTCTCTTGACCATCGAAGTAGGCATCTTCGGCTGCCGCCGTGATGCCCTTCTTTGCTTGCCAGCGAGACACGAAGGCGACGAGGAAGGGCGCGATAAAGGCAGTGACCACCACCGCTGTCGCGATCTGTGCAGTGGCCTCAGCCTGCATCGACGCAAAGGAGGGGTCCACGGCTGCGACTGCGGCGGGAGTGGCGATGGCATTGCCGGCGACGGCGCTTTCCGCCACACCGGAGACAACGTTGCGGGCCGGGCGCGGAGTCTTACGGGCCTTGTGCCAGAGGTAGACGCCTAGGATAGCGGCGCCGCCGGAGATGAAGACCGTCATCACACCGAGCAGGACGCCGGCCAGGCCGGAGGTCAACAGCACGCTGAAGTCGATGCCCGCGCCGATGGCGAAGGCCGCGAACGGGATGATCAGTGCCTGGCCGGGCGCCAGGAAGTTACGCGCGAGTGTCGATGTGTTGCCGAGGATGAAGCCCAGGATCATCGGCAGGACCGCCGCGAGCAGGGCCATCAGGGGGAAATCTGCCACGCCCGCCGCACCGAGGGCGATCATGGTCAGGAAGGGGCCGTCGTTAATGGACAGAACCGAGATGGCGCCCTTGTCGGTCTTCGAACCGAACTGCTGCATCAAGGCACTGTAGAGCGAGCCATTGGAATTCGACATGGCAGCGATGATCGCCACGGGCAGAAGTCCCCACATCATGCCGTCCGGGGTGAAGAACGCGACGGACAAGCCGATCGCGGCTGCGACACCGAACTTGGCGAACAGCAGGACGCCGCCCTTTTGCATGGCTGGACCAGCCGTTTTCAGGCTGATCTGTGAGCCCACGGCCAAGAAGAACAAACCAATGAGAACAGCGGTGCCGTCCCGGAAAAGTGCCGTGGTGAAGCTACCGATATCGAGGATGCCCGGTGCGAAAGTGTTCACGAGGGCGCCCAGGAAAAGCGGAACCACCATGATCGCGCCTGGAATCCGGCCGATGGCGCGGAAAACTGAATCCAACATTGTCTGTTCCTCTCTGAGAGTGCCGAGCCACTCGATCCCCTTCAGGAAATATGACTCACATTGCAAAATTTCTAGCGTTGTGACTTGAGGCATATCTTGCCTCCGTCACGAGGTGAGCGGAAATACCTGATCGGCATAGCGCGAAAACATCTGGGCATGCATGCTGCCCACTGGAGGTATCGCCCGGGGGTAATTGGGGGTGAAATCACCCCACCGATAGACCGAAATGAATCCCTGCACTGGAGAGAACGTGCTAATGAAGGCGACACAGGAGGGATGGATTGATGAAAGCACTTTGGCAAACGTCCCATGGCCTCTCAGTGGACGACCCCTCGCCTATACACCGGGCGCCACTTCGAAATACCCCAGTTCAGCGCACCGATCTTCGTCTTTTGCCTACGGTTTTCCTAAGGCTTAATCCGCATCCACTCTGCAGAGAAAAATCCTCTGCAGTTACTGCAATTTTCTTCTATGTCTGACACCATCGTGTATATCCCCTGAATAAGGAGAGAACCGATGAGCGCATTCAACGACGATGCCCTTCACGCCGACGACGCTGCGACTCTCCAACAGCTGGCGGCGTCCTCGGATCTGGACCGCCCGCGCGAACAGTTGCATTTCTTCCTTTTCGCCACGGAGGAATGCGCCCGTGACGCGCTGGCCCGCGCCGCCGAGGACGGCTGGGAGCCCCACGGGAAGATCCACGAGCTCACCGGCGTGCCCGACGGCGCCCAGCCGCCCACGCACCCCTGGGCCGCGGCGGTGGGCCGGGGCGACATGGCCGTCAACGCGGAAACGCTCCCCCGGATCCGCACCTTCTTCGAGGACTTGTGCACCATGTTCGACGGGCTTTATGACGGCTGGGAGGCCGCCACCGACGAGCAGCTCGACGACTCCATCACCATGGAGGAGCTCAACGACGAGGAACTCGAGTTCCTGGTCAAGCTGCGGCAGCTGGCGAAAAAGATCGAGATCGCCGACGACCTGCCCGCCATTCAGCGCTGCTTCGCCCGGTACCGCACCGAGTGGCACGCCACCAAGCCGAAGAAGCGTTTCGACCCCGACGCCATCATCCACACCCTCGGCGTGGCCTGCGGCGACCTCATCGCCCACGAACTGGATCTGCGGTGGGTGCGCCTGGCCGACCAGCACGGCACCGACTTCGCCCTGATCAGCGAATTCGACGACGCCAGCGGCATCAACGTCTTCCCCATCAACGCCGTCTCTACCCGGTGGGATGACCCCACCAAGCCGGGACTCGACGAGTACGTGGAAGACGTCCTGGAGTGGGCGGAGGACATCGACTAGGGACGCGGAAGGACCATTGGTGCCCCGTCGAACCGGCCCGCTGACGCTCAACCCCAAGAACAACGCTTAAAGCCCCCTCCCAGCGAACGGATACTCTGGTTTTAAATGAACCTGTAGAAACCGCTCGCTAAAGGAGATCCATGGGATTCCAGACCCCGATGTACATGCTGACCGACTATCTGGATCAAACCCGTAAAGGTATTATCCAGCTCCCAGATTTCCAGCGAGGTTATAAATGGGAAGATGAGCGCATCCGCCAACTGCTCATCACAGTTCTTCGGGGCCATCCCATGGGAGTGGTCATGCTCTTGGAGACGGGTAACGCCCTGGTGCGTTTCAAGCCTCGCGCCGTAGAGGGCACAGACGTTCCGGCGGGAACGGAACCAAAGAAGTTGCTTCTCGACGGGCAGCAGCGATTGACCTCCTTGACGCAAGCTCTGTCAGGCGATGGGATCGTGGGTACGAAGGATGACCGCGGCAAGCTTCTAGATCGCCGGTACTTCGTGAACATCGCTGAGGCTATCGAAGATCCCAATCGCATGGACGAAGCAGTGATCTCTGTGCCTGCGGACGGCATGATCAAGAAGAATTTTGATCGGGACATCGTTCTAGATCTCAGTACAACCGAAAAGCAACAGGAGCAAGGGTTCTTCCCCTTGAATGAGCTTCTCAACCCCATGCCTTGGCTCATGCCTTATAGCTTCAAGAATCAAGAGTTGAGCATGACGTTCCATGATCAAATCATTCAGCCTGCGGCCAACTACCAAATCCCCGCCATCGAGCTAGATTCAGATACCGATAAATCTGCTGTGGCCACGGTGTTCGAGAAAGTTAATATCGGAGGCCTGCCACTGAATGTCTTTGAGCTTCTGACTTCCGTGTTCGCAGGTGATGCTGCCTACTATGAACGTACCGGGGAGGATTTTCGGCTCAACGATGACCTGCAGGAAATTCGTCAGCACTGGAAGCCGTACCCGGTTCTCGACTCCATTGAAAACACCGACTTCCTGCAGGCTTTGACGATGCTTTCGACCCTGGAAAAGCACAACGCCAGTACGTCGAGTCGCCCACCGGCAGTCTCTGCCAAGCGTGAAGATGTGTTGAAACTAGAACTGGAAGATTACCTCAAGTGGCGCGATCCACTCCGGGATGCCTTTGTGTGGGTCGCTGGTTTCCTCGCTGACCGTCATGTGTTTCGTAAACGCGATGTCCCCTATCCGAAGCAGTTGGTGCCTCTCGCCGCGATCAAAGTTGCCCTCGGCAAAGACGCAGAATTGCACTCAGTGAGTCAGCGTCTGGAAAGTTGGTACTGGGCGGGTGTGATCGGTGAACTTTACGGATCCGCCAGCGAAACACGCTTCGTACGCGATATTGAGCAGGTGCCAGCCTGGGCTGCGGATCCAGACCAGCCCACCCCACGGACAATCAATGACGCAAACTTTGTGGAATCTCGCCTGCATTCCATGCGCACCCGAAATTCAGCGGCATACAAAGGTCTCGCAGCATTGATCATGGCCAACGACGCTCGCGATTGGATGGAGGACAAGACTTTTGGGGCCGTCCAGCATAAGGACATGGCGGTCGATATCCATCATATTTTCCCGCAACGCTGGTGCAACGAGAACGGCATTGATGACGAGCACCGAGAGAGCATCGTGAATAAGACGATGCTCAGCGCACACACCAACAGGGTCATCGGAGGCGTGGCGCCCTCTAAGTACCTGGAGAAAATTGAGGCGAAGGCAGGCATCGATTCGGGTTATCTGGATAACCTTCTCACTGGCCATTTTGTTTCCCCGGAAGCGGTTCGGACAGATGATTTCGAGAGCTTCTTCACCCAGCGCCGTGAAGCGCTGTGTCAGTTGATCGAAGCTGTGCTGCAGAAGCCCGTGCAGCGCGATGTCAGCCAGGGCATCGCCGCTGAGGATTCTTCACACTTTGAAACCGAGGACGAGCCCGAAGCAGAGTTCGAATAATCGCTGCCGCACCCACCACTCCTATTCCTCCTAAAACGGCACCCCGCAGTGCAGGATGGCGTTCGCGTACGGGGTGGTCTCCCCGGTGCGGACGACGAAAGCGGCGCCCGCGACCATATCTTTGAGATCCTCGTGGTCGACTTCGGTGATGATCTCGACGTCCTCGGGGATGAGGTCGTGGACCGCCTGCGGGGCCTGGTCGGCGACGGTGACGCCTTCGACCTCGAGTTCGGCGAGCAGGGCTGCGAGCACGTCGCTGAAACGCGGGACGCCGAAAACCAGCGCCAGGTCCGCCACCGGCACGTGTGCCGGCACGGGCAGGCCGCAGTCGGCGACGACCACGGCGTCGGTGTGGCCCAGCCGCGCCAGCAAACCAGCAAGCTGGGCGTTGAGGATGCCGTGTTTGCGCATCAGCCCTCCACCTCCGGCAGCGCGTCATCGGCGCTCGGGTACGAATCCTGGGCGCCGTGGCCGGTGGCGGCGAAGGCGCCCACGCGCGCGGCGTAACGGGCGGCGTCGTCCAGCCTCGCGCCCTCGGCGAGGCGGGCCACGAACGCCCCGGCGAACGCGTCGCCGCAGCCGGTGGTGTCCACGGCCTCCACCCGCGGGGTGGGGATGTCGGTCAACCCGGTGGCGTCGGCGACCAACGCGCCGTCCGCCCCCAGCGTCAGCACCACAGAAGTAAAGCCCTGCTCCAGCAGCGCATGGGCCAGCGTCCGCGGGTCCGTGCTGTCGGTGGGCGCGCCGAGCTGCCCTAGCACCAGCGCCGCCTCGTGCTCGTTGGCCAGCAACGGATCCGCACGCAGCAGTTGTTCGCGGCCGACGGGCACGACGGGGGCCAGGTTGACCACCACCCGGCCCGTCGCCAGGTCCGCCGCGCGGTTGAAGCCGCTGGCGGGGATCTCACCCTGCATGAGCAGGATCTCCGCGCCGGCGATGAGCTCGGCGTGCTCGTCGACGTAGCTGTGGGTGACGTCAGCGTTCGCGCCGGGGACCACGACGATGGTGTTCTCGCCGGCGTCGTCGACGGTGATCACGGCCAGACCGGTGGTCTCTGCTGTGGCGGCCACGCCCTGCATATCGACCCCGGCGCGGCGCATCGGGGCCAGCGCGGCCTCGGCCTGGGGGTCGGTGCCGACGGCACCGATCATGGCGACGTCCGCGCCGAGCAGACCGGCGGCGACGGCCTGGTTGGCGCCCTTGCCGCCGGCGCTGAAGAAGCCGCCGTCGCCCAGGAGCGTTTCGCCGGGCTTGGGGTGGCGGGGCACCCGGGTGGTCAGGTCGGCGTTGATGGAGCCGACGACGACGATCTTGGTGGCACTCACAGGTACTCCCCCACATTCTCTTCGGTGACGGTGATGACGGAGACGGGCACGACGCCGGCGACGTCTTTGTCTTCCAGCAGCAGGGCGGCTTGCTCGACGGCTTGGGCGCCGAGTTCGCGGGGCTGCTGGGCGATGGTGGCGTTCATCGTGCCGGCCTCCACGGCGGCGAGCCCTTCGAGGGTGCCGTCGAACCCGACGATAGCGACCTCCTCGCCGGCGCGGGCCCCGACGGCTTCGATGGCGCCGAGGGCCATCTCGTCGTTTTCGGCGAAGATGCCGACGACGTCCGGGTTGGCCTGCAGCAGGTTGGTCGCCACGTCGAGGCCTTCGGTGCGGTCGAAGCCGGCGGTTTGTTCGGCGACGACCTCGATGCCGGGGTAGGTGGCGATCTGTTCGCGGAAGCCTTGCCCGCGGTCGCGGGAAGACGAGGATCCGACGATGCCTTGGAGCATGATGACTTTGCCTTCGCCGCCGATGGCCGCGGCCAGAGCGTCGGCGGCCTGCTTGCCGCCGGAGATGTTGTCGGAGGCGACGAAGCTGGTCAGCTCGCCGGCGTTGGCGGTGCGGTCGACGGCGATGACGGGGATGTCGGCCTGGTTGAGGGCTTCGACGGAGTTGCCCACGGCGTCGGAGTCGACGGGGTTGACGATGACTGCGCCGGCGTCCATGGCGATGGAGTTGATCAGCTGGTTGGCCTGTTGCAGGGCGTCGTCGCCGGCGTCCTGGACGTTTAAGTTCACGCCGAGTTCTTCCGCCCGGTCACGCGCCCCGTCGCGGACCTGGACGAAAAACGGGTTGGTCTGGGTGGACAGCGCCAGGGTGACTTCCTGGCCCTGCTCGCCTTGACCGCAGGCAGTCAGGCTGAAGGCGGTGGCGGCGGCGACCACGGCCGCGGTTGTCTTGCGCATGATCGCTCCTTCTACTGGGAGATGGTCTTGTTGCGGATGACGTCGAAGCCCACGGCCGCGGCGATGACGACGCCGATGACGATCTGCTGCCAGAACGACGAGACATTCAGCAGGTTCAGGCCGTTGCGGATCACCGCCAGCAGGATCGCGCCGACGAAGGTGCCCCACGCCCCGCCGCGCCCGCCGGCGAGCGAAGCGCCGCCGATGACGACGGCGGCGATGGCGTCAAGTTCGTAGCCGACGCCGGCCTGCGGCTGCGCGGACGACAACCGGGCGGTCATCACCAGCCCGGCCCAGGCGGCGAAGAGCCCGGAGAGCGCGTAGACGGAGATGAGGATCCGGCGCACCGGCAGGCCTGAGAGTCGTGCGGCCTCCATGTTGCCGCCGATGGCGTACATCGAGCGGCCCAGCACCGTGCGCGAGAGAATGAACCAGCAGATCAGCCCGGCCATGACCATCATGACGATCGGCATCGGCAGAAAACCGACGTCGCGGCCCATCCAGTTGACGGCGTCCGCGCTGGGCACCGGGGACCCCTCGGAGACGACCAGCGTGAGCCCGCGGGCGATCGACATCATCGCCAGGGTGGCGATGAAGGCGGGCAGCTTGCCGTAGGCGATGGACAGCCCGGCGATCGCGCCGGCGAGCAGGCCCGTGGCCAAGCCCAACAACAGGGTCAGCCAGCCGGGCAGGCCCATCTCCGCCCAGGAATAAGCGGCCACCATGCCGCCCAAGGCGGCGACGGCGCCGACCGACAGGTCGATGCCGCCGGTGACGATGACAAACGTCATGCCGAAGGCGATGATCGCCACGGTGGCCGCCTGCACGCCGACGTTGACCAGGTTGCCGGCGGTCAAAAAGTGCGGCGTGGCCAACGCCAGGGCGATGATCAAGACGATGAGGCCGACGAGCGCGCCGTTGTTCATCATCCAATTGCCGACGCTACGGGCCGGCGAGACGCGCGCAGGGCGCGCCGGGTTCTTGGTCGCGGTGGTCATGGCGTGAGTGCTCCTTATTCTGCGGCGGCGCCGTCGGCGACGGTGACGGAATCGTTGATCTGGGACACGGCGAGGGTCATGACCTCGTCCTGGGTGGCGGTGGGCGCAAGCTCCCCGGCCAGGCGCCCGCCCGACATGACCAGTACGCGGTCGGACATGCCGAGCACCTCCGGCAGGTCGGAGGAGACCATGAGCACCGCTCCCCCGGCGCGGGTGACGTCGTTGATGAGGTGATAGATCTCGACTTTGGCGCCGACGTCGACGCCGCGGGTCGGCTCATCCAGCAACAGCACCTTCGAGCCGGCCAGCACCCAGCGGCCGAAGACCGCCTTCTGCTGGTTGCCGCCGGAGAGGTTGCGGATGTCCTGGTCGATGCCGGCCATGCGGATGCGCAGCTTCTCGGCGACGTCTGCGGAGCGGCGGCGCTGCCCGCGGCGATCGGCCAGGCCGGCCCGGGCGGAAGATCGCACCGTGGCCAAGCCGATGTTCTCGCCGACGCTGGCGTCCAGGATCAGGCCCTGGTGCTTGCGGTCTTCGGGCACGTGGCCCACCCCGCGGGCGATGGCGGCGGCGACGTTGCCGGCGGGCAGCTCTCGGCCGTCGATGAGCACCCGGCCGGCGTCGCGGCCGTCGGCGCCGGCGATCGCCCGGACGACTTCGGTGCGTCCGGCCCCGACCAGACCGGCCAGGCCGACGACCTCGCCGGCGTGGACGGTAAAGGAAATGTCATGGAACTTGTCCGCGCTGCTGAGACCCTCGACCTGCAGCACCGGCGCGCCGGGGGTGATCTGCTCGCGCGGGTATTGGTCGTCGATGTCGCGGCCGACCATGAGGCGGACGAACTCGGGCTCCGGGGTGTCGGCGGGGACTTCGGCGACGAACTCGCCGTCGCGCAGCACGCTGACCGAATCGGCGATGCGCGCGATCTCATCCAGGTGATGCGAGATGAAGACCATGCCCACCCCGCGGGCCTTGAGGTCGTCGACGACGCGGAAGAGTTGGTCGACCTCGTTGCCCGTCAGAGAAGCGGTGGGTTCGTCGAGGATGAGCACGCGCGCGTCCATGGACAGCGCCTTGGCGATCTCCACGAGCTGCTGCCGGGCGACGCCGAGCTCACCGACCGGGGTGTCCAGGTCGACGACCAGCCCGATATAGTCCAGCGCCTCCTGGGCCTGGGCGCGCAGCGCGCGGTAGTTGACCAGGCCGGCCCGGCGCGGGGTGCGCCCGAGCAGGATGTTCTCGGCCACGGACATCGTGGGCACGAGGTTGAGTTCCTGGTAGATGGTGGCGATGCCGCGGGCCTCGGCGGCGCGGGTGTCGGGGAATTCGACGCGCTGGCCGTCGACGTGGATCTCGCCGCCGTCGGGTTTGTGGACGCCGGCCATCATCTTGATGATCGTGGACTTGCCGGCGCCGTTTTCGCCGAGCAGGGCCTGCACCTTGCCGGGGTGGACGGAGACGGTGACGTCTTTGATCACGGTGACGGGGCCGAAGGATTTGCGCACGTTGCGCAGCTCCAGCAGCGGCCGCGGTGGCGTGGGGTCGTGGTTCATCGGAGGGCTCCTGGGGTGGACTGGCGTGTGATCAGCGTGGTCGGGGTGTGCATGCGGGTGCTCGTCGTCGGCTGGCCGTCGATGCCTGCCAGCAGGGTCTGCAACGCGAGCGCCGCCATGGCGTCGACGTCCTGGTCGATGACCGTGATGGGCCGGGGTTGCAGCTCGAAGACGGGGTGGCGGTCGAAGCCGATGACCGCGACGTCCTCGCCGATGAGCAGGCCGCGGCGGTGGCATTCTTCGATGACGCCGATGGTCATCATGGAATCCCCGGCGAACAACGCTGTGACCCCGCGGTCCAGGAGGTCTGCGGCACCAGCGCGGCCGCGCTCCTGCTCGTAGCCGCCCAGGTAGACGGGCTGTTCCGGCAGGCCGGCGGCAGTACACGCGGTACGGAAGGTCTCCAGGCGCTGACGCCCGGTGGAGGTGGTCGTCGGCCCGGAAAGATACCCGATGGGCAGGGCGCGGGTCTCCGCGAGCAGGCGCACCGCGTCGTGCATGCCCCGTTCCGGGTCGGAGACCACCGTGGGCACCTGGCCGGAGGGGATCTCCCGGTCGATGAGCACGATCGGCAGGCCGGCGTCGTGCAGGGCGAGGATCTGGTCGGCGCAGTCTTCGTGCGGCACGCAGATCACGCCGTCGACCCGCTGGTCGGCCAGCACCTGCAGGCTGGCGGCCAGGGAGTCGGCGTCCTCGCGGGTGTTGGCGATGACCGTGGTCAGCCCCGCCGCCGCGGCGCCTTCCTGGATGCCGGTGACCAGGGTGGCGAAGTAGTGGTTGACCAGGCTGGGCACGATCACACCGATGGTGTTGGTGCGCGCCCGCCGCAGGGCCCGGGCCTGCTCGTTGGGGCGGTAGCCCATCCCGGCGGCGATGTCGTGGATGCGGGCGCGGGTGCGGGCGGCGACGGCGGGGTTGTCGGCCAGCGCGCGCGAGGCGGTGGAGACGGCCACGCCGGCTGCTTCGGCGACGTCTTTGAGCGTCGGGCGACGAGCGGGTTCGATGTCCATGCGGGGTGCCTCCTCTCCTGGGGTTTCGTGGCTGCAATCGTTTGCTGCAAACGTTTGCAGTATCCGTTGAGAAAAAATTTAGCCCCTCGACCCGCAGCGGGTCAAGGGGCTCAGTTCACACCAGATAAAAACGTGAGAGAAGCGTCACCGACGGCGTCAGATCTCCACGCCCACCCACACCGGCTCGGGCACCAGCTGCACGCCGAAGGCCGACTGCACGCCGTCGCGGACCTCCCGGGCCAAGGACACCAGGTCCTCGGTGACGGCCTGACCGCGGTTGGTCAGCGCCAGGGTGTGCTTGGTGGACAGCCGCACCGGGGCGTCCTCACCCGGGTAACCGCGCGGGAAACCGGCGCGTTCGATGAGCCAGGCCGCCGAGAGCTTCTCCCCGCCCTCCGCCGCCCAGCGCGGCATGCGATCGGCGTCGGCGTCGCCGCGCTCAGAACGCACCGCCGCCTGCACCTGATCAGCGATCTCGGAAGCCACAATCGGGTTGGTGAAAAATGACCCGGCGGACCAGGTGTCGTAGTCGCCTTCGTCGAGCACCATGCCCTTGCCGCGGCGCAGCCCCAGCACCTCGTCGCGCACCTCGGCGACCGGGCGCCGCTCCCCTGCTTCGCCCGCCAGGGCACCGAAGCGCAGCGGGGCACTCAACCCGTCGGTGCTCAGCTGGAATTCCACCTCGAGCACCACCGCGCGCTGGGTGAACTTCAGGTTCGAATAGCGATACGCCAGCTCCAACTCGGAGGCGTCCGACCAGAACACTTTCCCCGTGGCGCGCTCGTAGAGCTTCACGCGCGTGAGCACATCCGCGATCTCGGTGCCGTAGGCGCCCACGTTCTGCACCGGGGTCGCGCCCGTGGATCCCGGGATGCCGGAGAGGCACTCGATGCCACCCAGGCCGCGCTCCACGCTGGCGGCGACCACGTCGTCCCACACCGCACCCGCACCGGCGGTGACCAGGCCGTCGTCGCCGAAGGAGACGTCGTCGTTTTCCAGGCGCACTGCGATCAGGTCCAGCTCGCCGTCGGCGATGACCAGGTTGGATCCGCCGGCCAGGATGAGCAAGTCGTGCTCGGAGGCGTCGATAAGTTTGACCGCCTCGACGACGGCCTCGGCCGTGGAGCACCGCACCACCGCGTGCGGCCTCCCGCCCAGGCGCAGGGTGGTCAGGTCGGCGAAGGACGTGCCGGTGTCGACGACGACTCCGTCGAGGTCAGTCAGCCGCTGGGTCAACGATGAATTAATCACACCCTTCACGGTAGTCTGTTGGGCATGTCAACCCGTAGCGAAAACACCGTAACCATCGACCAGCCGCTCGAGAAGGTCCTCGAGGCGTACAACAACCGCGACTACTGGACCTACATCGCCGAGACCCTCTCCCCTGAGCCTGGCGAGGTCAATGAATTCGCCGACGGCCAGGTCACCCTCTTCGAGCTGCTTCCGCTCGACGTGCTGCCGGAGGCCGTGCAGTCCATGGTGTCCCAGGCACTGAAGCTCAAGCGCGTCATCACCATCGGCGAGCTGGTCGACGGCGCCGCCACCCTGTCCTACACCGCCGACGTCAAGGGCACCCCCGTCGACTTCTCCGGCGAGATGAAGGCCACCGGCGAAGGCGACAAGACCACCATCGCCTACGACAACGAGGTCTCCGTCAACATCCCGTTCATGGGCCCGGCCATCGAGCCGAAGGTCGGCGACGCCTTGGAAAACCTCTTCCAGCAGGAGGGCGACCTGACCTCGAAGTGGATCGCCGAGAACCTCTAAACCAGCACCACCGATGGCCGACCACGCGCATAACCTCCGGGCTGAACTGACCGACGGTCGGCCTTTCGGCGTCGTCACCCGCGGCACCACCGGCTACAACCGGTTGCGCCGCTCCGACCGGTGGACGGTGCACCACCCCCGCCTCCGCGCGCTGCTCAGCGGCGTCGCCAAGCCGCTGGCCGTGGACGTCGGCTACGGCGCCAGCCACACCACCACCGTCGAATGGGCCACCCGCCTGCGCACCGTGCGCCCGGACATCCGCGTCATCGGATTGGAGATCGACCCGGAGCGGGTACTTCCGCCCCGCGACGGCGTGCGCTTCGAACTCGGCGGCTTCGAACTCGCCGGCCACCGTCCCCATCTGGTGCGCGCCTTCAACGTGCTGCGCCAATACGACGTGGCCCAAGTCGAGGACGCCTGGCGCAGCGTCACCGAACGCCTGGCCCCCGGCGGCCTGTTCATCGAAGGCACCTGCGACGAACTCGGCCGCCGCGCCGCCTGGGTGCTGCTGGACGCTGACGGGCCGGTCTCCCTGACGCTGGCGTGGGACCCCTTCGACGTGGATCGCCCCTCCGACCTCGCGGAGCGACTGCCGAAGGTGCTGATCCACCGCAACACCGAGGGCGAGAAGATCCACACGCTGCTGTCTGCCGCCGACGCCGCGTGGGACCACGCCGCCGGCTGGGCGCCCTACGGCCCACGGGTGCGCTGGCGCGAAGCCCGAAAATTGCTGGTCGACCAAGGCGTGCCCCTGACCCCGATCCGGCGGCGCGTGCGCGACAGCTTGCTGACGGTTCCCTGGGAGTACGTCGCCCCGCCTCTGTGATTGTGCTTTTCCCTCGTGGTCGGTGGTCGCGCGAGCACCGAAAATCAGGGACACTTTAAGGCATGGCAAGAAACTCCTCCGCCGGCTCCCGTGTCTGGAAAGTCGTGCTCACCGTCCTCGTGGCGATCCTCGTCCTGCTCATCATCGCCGAGCTCGGCCTGCGCTGGTTCATCTCCTCGCAGGTCCGCGACAGCTTCAACCAACAAGCCCAGGAGCAGGGCGTGGCCGTGCAAGAAGACCCCGAGGTCACCTTCGGCGCCACCCCGCTCGTCTTCGGGCTCGTGCAGGGCCAGCTGCCGCAGATGACGCTGAACACCCCGTCGACCCTGCAGGTCACCGGCCAGGACGTGCAGGGCACCCCCGCCGCGAACATCCGCATCGAGGACATGACCCTGTCGCAGGACAACCCCGTCGCCGGGTTCCTGTCCACCACGACAGAGCTGCCCGACGACTACCTGCTCGCCGTCGTCCAGCAGCAGATCAGCCAGCAGAGCTTCGACGGCATCAGCGACTTCCTCGGCGCCAACGCGATCACCGACGTCACCTCCCGCGCCGAATCCGGCTCCGTCGAGACCGAGTTCGGCGGCGGCCTCGGCTCCATGACCTTCGTGCCTGAGCTGATCGACGGGCAGATGACTTTCCGGGTGACCAACACCGAGATCTTCGGCTTCGGCCTGCCCGACGACGTCTCCCGCGGCATCACCCAGGCGCTGCAGGACGGCGTCCAGCAGGGCGTCTCCGACGAGGTCGCCTCAGACGGGACGCTGCACATCGACGACTTCACCGTCATCGACGGCGGCGTGCGGGTAAGTGTCTCTGGAAACGACGTCCCGCTGCGGGAGATCTCCGCGGGCAACGTCGACGGCGTCGCGGAGAACACCCCCGCGTAGGCGGTTTCAGCGCAGCGCGGCCAAAAACCCGTGCGGATCCGGCAGCGCCAACCGCGCGGCCCCCGCGGCCAGCAGGTCGACGCCCTCCTCGGGGCTGAAATCCCCGCGAGCGATCACCTGCATGCCCAGCTTCCCCGGCCAGGCGTCGACGACGACGCCGTCGGCCCCGGCCGTCGCCGCCGCCCTGATCGTGTCTGTATCCGTGGCGAGCACGTGCAGCAGCACCGGCGGCGGCACCGCCTGGCGCACCGCCACGACGTCCGCGAGACGGGCGTTATGATCCGTGCCCGCCTCGTCGACGGCGAGCCAAATCTCGGTGGCGCCGAACTCCACCGCCAACCGCGCCTCCGACGCCTTGATCAGGCTGTGGTGCCGGCCGGTGGGATAACCCACGGCGGCGATCGTGCCCAGCCCCTCGGGCACCCACGGCACGTGCGGGGGCATCACCACCGCGCCGTGCAGGCCGGTGGATTCAGCAAGCGCTGCGCGCACCTGCTCGCCGGTTAAGCCGGGGGCGGTCAGATCGACGTCGATACGCCCCGCCAGCCAGGTGACGTCGTCCATCTACCAGCCGTAGTTGCCGGACAAGATGTTGCGCAGCTGCGGGCGCACGTCGAACCAGTACACGCCGATGGCGACCATGCCCGCCCACGACAGGAACGGGAAGCGGGTCATGACGACGAAGGCGGAGGCCGCCATAATCGCGACCCACACCCACTTGCCCTGGCGGTCGCCGGCGGTGAAGGCGTCCTCCCGGACGGTGGCGGCCATGATCGCGCCGACCACGCCTGCGATGGCCACGGCGGCGAACAACAGCCCTTCCAGGAAGTTGTAGCCGACTATCAATTGCAATGCGGGATCCATGGGACCTCTTTACTTTTCCTTGTCGCTGGGGGTTTCCGTGGTCTCAGACGAGATGACTTCCCCTTCGATGATATTGCCCGCGCCCTCATCCGCCATATCGTCGTCCTGCCCGTCCTTGGTGCGGTCCAGTCGGCCCCGGGCCGAGGAGACCGCCCCGTCCATGCGCCCGCGCACGGACGACCACGCCCCGGAGACGGCGCTGGCGGCCTCGCCGGCGACCTCCGACTCCCGGGTGGCGTCGGCCGCGCGGGTCGCGCTGCTGGCCACGTCGCGGACGATGCCGCCGGCGCGGCCCGCCAGCGCACCGGCCGCGTCGCGCACCGCCCCGAAACCGGAGCCTTGCGCGTACTTCTGGCGGGCCTCGGCGCCCGCGGCACGCAGCTGCTCCGCGACGGTGCCCTCCTCCTCGTCCGGGTCGTCTAGGGCGTGCTCGCCGCCCTGGTCGTGCACGGCCTCCCGATCGGCGCGGTAGTTGCCCGTGAACTCGGAGACCACGCCGCCGAGCGCGCCGCCGGCCTGCTTGAGGTTCTCCAGCAGCGACGGGTCGTCGTCGCGGGAATCCTTCGGGGGTTGATGCTCAGCCATGGATCGGGCCCTTCTCGTCGCGGGGATGGGGTCAGGCTCAGAAGAGCGCTTGAGACACAGTGTAAATCGCCAGCCCCGCCAACGCACCGACCAGCGTGCCGTTGACGCGGATGTACTGCAGATCCTTGCCCACCATCAGCTCGATCTTGTCGCTGGCCTCCTCGGCGTCCCAGCGTTCCACCGTCTCCGAGATGATCGCGGTGACCTCCCCGGAGTAGTTGTCCGCCAGGAAGGAGACGACGCCGGTCAGGCGGCGGTTCAACTCGTCGCGCAGCGTCGGGTCCTCCTGGACGCGGGTGCCCCAGGTGACACACAGCTCCGCGGCCTTGACCCGCAGCACGGAGTTCTCGTCGGTGGCGGCGGCGATGAGGTTGCGGGAAAACGCCGCCCAGACGTCCGCCGCCGCGCCTTGGACCGCATCCGAGCCCATGACGTCCGCCTTCAGCGACTCCACCCGCTCGATCATGACCTCGTCGTGCTGGAGGTCCTCGGCCAGCTGGGAGATGAACCGGCGCAGGGCGTGCCGGGCCTCGTGGTCCGGGTCGCGGTCGACGTCCTCGATGAACTCGACGACCTCCTTGTACACGCGCTCGCCGACGAGGCTTTTGGCGAACTTCGGCGCCCAGCCCGGCATGCGGTCGTCGATGAGCGTGACCACGGTCTCCTCCATGCCGTAAACCTTCGTCCGGGCCCAGCCGATCACCGCCTCCACCGCGGGTTCGGTCTTGCCGTCGGCGATCAGTTGCTCCAGCATCCGCCCGGCCGGCGGGCCCCACAACGGCTCCGCCGCCTTGTCGATGATCTGCGTCTTGATCAACGCTTCCGCGTCCGCGGGGTCGATCGCGCGCACCGCGTTCGCCGTCAGCTTGCCCGCCTCCCGGGACACCAGCGCAGCGTTGTCCGGCTCGGCCAGCCACTGGCCCACCCGCTGCGGGATATTGGCGCCGGCCACCTTCTCCGTGATCAGCTGCGCGTTGAGGAAGTTCTCGCCGACGAACCCGCTCAGCGCGGTGCCCAGCTGGTCCTTCTTCTTCGGCAGCAGCGCGGTGTGCGGGATGGGGATGCCCAGCGGGTGCCGAAACAGCGCGGTCACGGCGAACCAGTCCGCGATGCCGCCGATCATGCCCGCCTCCGCGGCGGCCCGCACGTACCCCACCCAGCCGGGGGCCTCGCCCTGGGACTGCCAGGCGGAGCAGGCGATGAAGATGACGGCCGCGAGCACCAGCAGCCCGGAGGCGAACGCCCGGTGCTGCCGCAGCGCCCGCCGACGCTCGACTTCGTCCTGCGGGGCGGGCATCGCGCCCGCCAATGTGTCGGCCCTGTGTTTTGCCATACCCACCATTATGGCGGTGAAGCGGACGCGCGGCCGCATGGGCGTGGGAAAAGAAACGCCCGAACACCGCAGAAGCGGTGTTCGGGCGGGCGTGAGCGCTGGCCGGTTTAGTTGACCCTGCCGGTGCGCTCCTTGTATTCGCGGTAGTAGCGGCGTCCGTAGCGGATCAGGCCGGCGGCGATGGCGACGCCGCCGATGCCGACGACCAGGCCGATGATGATGAGCACCATGGGGTCACGGTCGACGGAACCGGAACCCCAGACCTGCTGGGCGGCGCCGAAAATGGCGAGGCCGAAGCCGGCCAGCACGGCGATCATCGCGCCCATGCCGACCCAGGTGGAAGTGCGGTTCAGCGAAGAGTGCGGGGCGCCCAAGGAGACGGGGTCGTAGCCGTCGATGTAGGCGTCCTCGAGCCGGGACTCGTAGTTGGGGTACGTCTCCGAAGCGAAGTCGGATACGGCCAGGTTGTTGTTAGCGCTCATGTCCTTCGTTTCTCTCTTTCTTGACCGGTGCCCGACGGGCAGGTGAGCGTCATCGGGGTGGATGACACTCATTCTACCCGCCGAATCAGGGTCCGTGAATTAGTCGTCCTTGCCGCGGAGGGCGGCGCGGGCGCGCTCACGGGTGACGGCGGACACGGCGGTCAGCGGAATGCCGGCCGGGCAGACGTCGGCGCACTCGCCGTAGAGGGAGCAGTGGCCGAAGCTCTGCTCGAGCTCGTCGACCATCTGGCGGGCGCGCTTGCCGCGCTCTTCCTGGCCCAGCGGGGTCAGCGAGAGATGCACCAGGTTGGCGCCGGTGAACAGGTGCGCCGCACCGTTCGGGCAGGCCGCCACGCAGGCGCCGCAACCGATGCAGGCCGCGTGGTCGAGCGCCAGCTCGGCGCTCTGCTGGTTGGTGTGCAGGGTGTCGGCGTCCGGCGCGGTGCCGGCGTCGATGGAGATGTAGCCGCCCTGCTCCTTCACCCGGCCCAGCGCGGAACGGTCGATGACCATGTCCTTGATGACCGGGAAGGCGGCGGAGCGCATCGGTTCGATCTTGATGACGTCGCCGTCGTTGAACAGGCCGAGGCGCTGCTGGCAGGCCGGGGTGTTCTGGCCCGGGCCGTGCGGGCGGCCGTTGATGTCCAGGCCACAGGTGCCGCAGATGCCTTCGCGGCAGTCGGAGGCGAAGGCGAAGGGCTCTTCGTTGCGCTCCACCAGGCCGGCGTTGACGTGGTCGAGCAGCTCCAGGATGGACATCTGGGGGTCGGCGTCGGGGACTTCGACGGTCTCGAAGGCGCCCGAGTGGGTCGGTCCGGCCTGACGCCAGATCTCAAGTGTCAGCTTCATTACTTGTAGTTCCTTGTCTGCAGCGGGATCGATTCGAAGTACAGCGGCTCTGCGTGGCGGATGAAGCCGCCGTCGCCGGCCGGCTCCCACGCGGAGACGAAGCACCAGTTCTCGTCGTCTCGCTCAGCTTCGCCGTCTTCACTGAGGTGATCCTCGCGAAAGTGGGCGCCACAGGACTCGTCGCGGTCCAAGGCGTCGACGCAGATGAGCTCGCCCAGGTCGATGTAGTCGGCCACGCGGGCGGCGTACTCCAGCTGCTGGTTCATGGTGTTCTGATCGCCCGGGATCTGCACGTTCGCCCAGAAGTCCTCGCGTAGGGCGCGGATCTCGGCGATGGCGGTGGTCAGATCCTCGACGTTACGGGCCACTCCGGCGCCACGGTACAGGATGTCACCGAGCTGGCGGTGGAAGTACTCCGCGCCGTGCGGGTTCGGGCCGCGCACGTTCATCAGGCGATCGATGCGGTTCTGGGCGCGGTTGACGGCCTCGACGGCCTCCGGGGAGTCCGGGGCCAGGACGTCCTCGCCGAGGTGGTTGGCCAGGTAGTTCGGGATGGTGAACGGCAGGGTGAACCAGCCGTCCACGGACGCCGACAGCAGCGAGTTCGCGCCGAGGCGGTTCGCGCCGTGGTAGGTCCAGGACGCCTCGCCGGCGGCGAAGAGCCCGTCGACGGAGGTCATCTCGTTGAAGTCCGTCCACAGGCCGCCCATGGTGAAGTGGACGGTCGGGGCGATGCGCATCGGGCCGTCGTGCGGGTCTTCGCCGATGGCCTCCTCGTACATGGTGAACAGGTTCGAGTAGCGCGAGTCGATGGTCTGGCGGCCCACGCGCTCGAAGGCGTCGCGGAAGTCCAGGTAGACGGAGTTCTTCAGCGGGCCGATGCCGTAGCCGGCGTTGATCTGCTGCGAAATCGCGCGGGAGGCGACGTCACGCGGGACCAGGTTGCCGAAGGCCGGGTAGCGGCGCTCCAGGAAGTAGTCGCGCTCCTCCTCCGGGATGGAGTTCGGGTCGCGGTCGTCGCCCTTTTCCTTCGGCGCCCAGATGCGGCCGTCGTTACGCAGGGACTCGGACATCAGGATCGTCTTCGACTGCCACTCCGCGTTGATCGGCAGGCCGGTCGGGTGGAACTGGATGAACGAGGGGGACGCGAAGTAGGCGCCCTGCTCGTAGGCGCGCATGATGGCGCCGGCATTCGAGTTCTTCGCCAGGGTCGACATCTCGTAGACGTTGCCGTAGCCGCCGGTGGCCAACAGAACCGCATGGCCGGTGTGGGCCTCGAGCTCGCCGGTGAGCAGGTTACGGGTGACGATGCCCTTGCAGCGGCGGCCGTTGGCGTCGTCGGAGACGATCAGGTCCACCATGTCGCTGTGGGTGAAGACCTCGACGTTGCCCAGGTGGATCTGGCGGGTCAGCGCGGACGCGGTCGACAGCTGCAGCTGCTGACCCGTCTGGCCGCGGGTGTAGTAGGTGCGGGAGACCTGCACGCCACCGAAGGAACGGGTGGCCAGGGCGCCGCCGTATTCGCGGGCGAAGGGGGCGCCGATGGCGTTCATGTGGTCGATGACGCGGCCGGACTCGATGGCCAGACGCCAGCAGTCGGACTCGCGGCCACGGTAGTCGCCGCCCTTGACGGTGTCCTT
Source organism: Corynebacterium maris DSM 45190 (assembly GCF_000442645.1). NCBI lineage: Bacteria > Bacillati > Actinomycetota > Actinomycetes > Mycobacteriales > Corynebacteriaceae > Corynebacterium > Corynebacterium maris. The sequence goes on along the minus strand of NC_021915.1, from coordinate 383,826 downwards.
GACGTGGCGGTAGGCGGAGTCGTTGTCCACGCGCTTGCCGCGGGCGGAGTTGACGCCGCCCTGGGCCGCGATGGAGTGCGCGCGGCGCGGGGCGTCGTGGTAGGTGTAGACCTTCACGTTGTAGCCCAGCTCGCCGAGGGCGGCCGCGGCGGCGCCGCCGGAGAGGCCGGTGCCGACGACGATGACCTCGAACTTGCGGCGGTTCAGCGGCGAGACCAGCTCCATGTGGTCCTTCTGGTGCTGCCACATGTCCTTGGACGGGACGCCCTTGGGCTCCGCGTTGTCCAGAATGGTGCCTACCTGGACGCCGGCGACGCTCGACTGCGGGGCGGTGAATTCAGCGCGGTCCGCGATCACGGAATCAGTGTTGCTCATAGGTAATTCTCCGGTTCTGCCTAGCTGACGAAGCCGAGGTTGATGGACAGGGGCATGACGATGTTGCCGAGGACGACAACGATCGGGACGACCGCGGCCAGGAAGGCGAACACGGCGCGCCACCTGCGGCCGGTGATGCCCAGGTCGGAGGCGGCCAGACGAATGCCCTGGTACAGGTGCAGGAACAGGGCCAGCATCGCGATGATGTACCAGATGGTGACCGGCCAGCGGTTGAACGTGGCGATCATGTTGTTGTGCACGGCGCCCGGCTCAAAGGAATCCGGCGCCGCCGGCTGCACGCCCATCGTCAGATCCAGCAGGTGGAAGATGATGAAGGCCAGCAAAATGATGCCGGTGATCAGCATCGAACGGGTGGCGGTGCTGTCCATCCCGCCCATGAGCTTGGTGCGCTTGAACTTGCCGCGGGACTTGCCGCTGCGGCTGTTCAGGGTGATCGCGCCGTGGATGTGGGCGATCACCGCGACCAGCAGCACGATGCGGAGGATCCACAGGATGGACTCCTCCGGGAAAATCGGTGCGCCGACGGTGCGCAGGAATGAACCGTATTCATCCATGGCCGCGACGCCGTTTTCCGCTGGCATGAAGATTTTCAGGTTGCCCACCATGTGGACGACCACGAAAAGGGCAAAAAGCAGGCCAGTAATGGCCATGACGAGCTTGATAGCCCAGGACGGGTACGCAGGCCGCGGGCGCAGCGGCTGCTCATTGATTTTACCGTGACGGATTGACTCACGGTCTGCATTCGTAACAGTCATGACACCTCCAGTGTTGCTCATACTTTACGGGGTGAAAGCAGTCTCCGACCACCGGTTGAGGGGTGAGGCCAAGCGATCAGGCTTAACTCTCCCACATTCCGGGACGCGGGTTTATAAGGCATGCCTAAGAAAACTGACCGCTTTCAGGGGGTTTTAGAGGCGTAGCCCACATTTCGGACACTCTTCGACGAAAGCCACCTGCCCTTTCGCCCCAATGTGACGTTGCCCATAGCCTTCCGGTTGCCCCACTTGCCCCACCCTAAAGGGTGTCATTCTAAAGGTGTATCACACCCTAAAGGGGTAGATATCCGGACTTAAACGGCCAGACGCGCGTTGTTATTGCACGTCATCCAACCGCTCGTCCTCCATGGCCAACTCCCGCAGGCTGTCCTCTTCCCACGCCTCGTCGATCTTGTCCCCCACCTTGCGGCGCCGCTCGTACTCGCGGAGGTTGTACGTCGCGCTACGGATCTCCACGGATTTGTCGAAATTCGAGCCGATCGCACCGGCGAAAGTGCCCAGCGAGGCAGACAGCCACCCGACACGCAGATAGCTCTGCCAGGTCACGGCCTCCTCGATCTGCTCCCGGAAGAAGTCCGCCGGCACCACCGCCACCGACAACAACGTCATGCCGACGGCGGCGAGCAGGAAGATGATGAGCACCGTGGAAACTACGGTGCCCGCCGTGGCGATGTTGTCGATGCGCTCGCGCCACCGGGTATCCTGCGTGTTGCTCCTGATCCAGAGCCGGTTGCTGATGATCAACCACGCCGAGAACACGATCACCCCCAGCGCCGCGACCAGCAGCATCCGCCAGACCTGCATCGATTCGGACAGGTTCCAGATCGAACCGTAGAACACACCGAAACCGCCGGTGGCGGCGATGGCTGCCAGGGCGCCGGAGAGCACGCCCAAGAGTTTGCCCGGTTCATTCGAGCGGATCATGCCCAAGATCAGCCGCAGGGCACGCCCCGGATGATCCAGGACACGGACGGTGGTGATCTCCCGCTCGGAGTCGACCTCCTCGGAGTCCATCGTGCGCTGCTTCCCCGTTGTGGCGCCCTCACCCGCCAGCACCGACTCCAGGTCCGTGGCCAGCGACCGCCTGGCCCGGAACATCCCGTAGGCGGGCTGACTGAGCAGCACGGCATTCCCGTCGGCGGTGGACTGGCTGACCACCGGGCGTTCCATGGCGGTGAGCGGCAGGTCGGTGATGTAGACGAACTTGTCCCACCCGTTCGCGGTCAGCAGCGGTTCCGCGTACTTGCCCAGCTCGATCTCGCCGTCGGTGGTCATGGGGATGGTGCCGGTGGCAACCTCCACGCGGTCGCCGTTGGGAAGGCAGCGGTCCTCATCCAGGACCTCCTGCTTCACCAGCCGTTGCAGGGCGTGCTTCGCGTCCGCGATCGGCTTTCCCTCGTCGGCGAACACTCCTATGACGCCCATTGCTCCGCTCCCCTCGGGTCGGTTTCATATAATCCGTTGTTTGTCTTTCCGAAGGTAGCGGAAAACAGCGACGGGCCTCCCCGGGATGGGGAGGCCCGTCGGGGCAAGCAGCGCCTTAGAAGTTGATCATGTGTCCTGCGATGCCGTGGGCGGCTTCCTTCATCGCCTCCGACATGGTCGGGTGGATATGGACGTTGCGTGCGATCTCACCGGCGGTGAGGTCGTACTTCTGCGCCAGGGTCAGCTGCGGGGTCATGTCGGAGACGCCGTCGCCGACCAGGTGGGCGCCGAGCAGCTCGCCGTATTCGGCGTCGGCCACGATCTTGACGAAACCCTCGGTGGCGTTCGCGCCGACGGCCTTGCCGTTGGCGGAGAACGGGAAGGAGGCGACCTTGATCTCCTTGTCCGGCCACTTCTCCTTGGCACCTTCCTCGGTGTAGCCGAAGGAGGCGACCTGCGGGTTGGAGAAGGTCGCGCGCGGCATCATCTGATAATCGCCCAGGGTCTGGGTCTCGGCGCCGGCCAGCGTCTCGGCGGCGACGACGCCCTGCGCCTCAGCGACGTGGGCCAGCTGCAGCTTGGCGGTGACGTCGCCGATGGCGTAGATGCCGTCGACGTTGGTGCGCATGTGGTCGTCGATGTCGATGGCGCCACGCTCGGTGAGCTTCACGCCGGTGTTCTCCAGGCCGAAGCCCTCCGTGCGCGGGCGGAAGCCCACGGAGACGAGCACGCGGTCGACGGTCAGCGTCTCGGTCTTGTCGGAGCCCTTCTTCTGGTAGTCGACCTCGACGGAGTCGCCGTTGTCGCGCACCGCGGTGGTGGCGTGGCCGGCGAGGACCTTGACGCCGAGCTTCTTGTAGACCTTGGCGATGGTCTTAGAGATCTCCGGATCCTCGTTCGGCAGAACGCGGTCCATGAACTCGATGACGGTGACGTCCACGCCGTAGGCGTTGAGGACGTAGGCGAACTCCATGCCGATGGCGCCGCCGCCGACGATGACCATCTTCTCTGGGGCCTCCGGGTTGAGGATCTGCTCCTCGTAGGAGACGACGTTGTCGGAGAATTCGACGCCGCGCAGGGTGTTGACCACGGAGCCGGTGGCGATGATGCAGTCGTCGAAGGTGACGGTCTTGCCCTCGTCGTCGCCCTCGGTGATCTCGATGGACTTCTCGTCGACGAAGGAACCCAGACCGTGGATCTCGGTGATCTTGTTCTTCTTCATCAGGTAGTGGATGCCGCCGACGATCCGGTCGGAGACCTTGCGGGAACGCTTGTGCGCGTCCTCGTAGTCGAAGGTGACATCGCCCTTGATGCCGAAGGTCTTGGCCTCGTGCGTGAAAGTATTGGCGACCTCAGCGTTTTTGATCAGCGACTTGGACGGGATGCAGCCCACGTTCAGGCACACCCCGCCCCAGTACTGCTTCTCGATGACGGCAACTTTCTTGCCGAGCTGAGCTGCACGGATGGCGGCCACGTAGCCGCCGGGGCCCGCGCCGAGTACTACAACGTCATAATGTTCTTTAGTCACGCCTATAAGACTACGGAATAGCGGCACTCATGTCGCCTACCCCCGCGGACGCCGCGCCCCCCGCACCCCTTAATCAGGGGCATTTTTTGGGCCCGGAAAGCGCAAAAGGCCACCCCAAGCGGGTGGCCGTGCTACCTCCGGGCGTGAAACCTAGAACAGGCCCAGCGCCGACGAGGTCTGCGAAATGGCGGAAGATCCGTTGTGGATGAGACCGCCCAGGATGTTGTTGATGAAGAGCTGGATCTGTTCGATGACGGACATGCGTGACTGCTTTCTGTTAAAAGACGGGGAGCTTTTGACGGTGGGCGTTACGCCCGGGCACAACAAAGATCGTATACAGGCTCGCAGCGTTACATAACCGTTACGCAGCCGCAACTTGAGGACCTGCGATTATGACACGCCTGCCACTTGCCCACCACCTGCCCCACGGCTACTTTGGGGCGTGTCCCCTCGGGCTCGGCCCGTAACGCCGTCCATGGCGGAGGCGATAACAGTGAGGTAACGTACCTCTCTGATAAAACGCCGTGATTTCACTGGCGGCGGGATGCTCTGCCGTCTCCATAACCAGGAAAGCTGCCTGACAATGAAATTCCTCCGTGCCCTGGCCGTTCCGGCCGCAGCCCTCGCCCTGACCTTCGGCGCCGTGACCCCGGTCGCCGGCGCCGACACCCCGTCTGACGTCGTCGAGGACGCCACCACGGGCACGGCGACCCCGGCCGACCCGACCGAGATGGCCAACGGTCAGGCTTGGGGCAAGATCGCCGCCGCCGATGACCGCGTCGACACCTACGAGGTGTACTCGACGTCCATGGAGCGTCAGATCCCGGTCGCCGTCATCCCGGCCACCGATGAGGCCGACGAACCCGTCCCCGGCGCCCCGACGATCTACCTGCTCAACGGCGCCGGCGGCGCGGAGCAGGACAACGACTGGTTGACCCTCAACAAGAGCACGGACGGCCACGAAGGCACCATCGAGTTCTATTCCGGCAAGGGCGTCAACGTGGTCATCCCCATGGCCGGCGCGTTCTCCTATTACCTGGACTGGGTTGATACCCCCAAGGGCAACTACCTGAACGGCCCGCAGATGTGGGAGACCTTCCTGACCAAGGAGCTGCCGGGCCCGATCGAGGCTGAACTGAAGGCCAGCAACGACCGCGGCATCATCGGCTTCTCCATGTCCGCATCTTCCGCGCTACTCATGGCCGAGAACAACCCGGGCTACTACGACGCCGTCGGCGCCTTCTCCGGTTGCTACGCCATGGCTGACCCGGTCGCCCACATGGCCCACGGCCTGACCGTCGAGCGCGGCGGCGGCACCATGGACCAGATGGTCGGCCCGGCCGGCTCCCCGGCTTCGATCAAGAACGACGCCCTGCTCAACGCCGGCAAGCTCGCCGACACGGGCACCGAGATCTACGTCTCCAACTCTTCCGGCCTCGCCGGGGAGACCGACATGGCCGGTTACTACACCGAACGGGGCGCAGACCTCGCCACCGCCCTGGCGAACTCCGCCGTGCTGCAGGTCGAAGGCGGCGTCATCGAGGCCTTCACCAACAAATGCACCCACGACCTGAAGGCCAAGCTGGACGCCCACGGCGTCCCGGCGAACTTCAACTTCCGCAACGTGGGCACCCACTCGTGGCCGACCTGGCGCGACGACATCTCCGCGTCCTGGCCGACCTTCGAGAACGCCTTCTTCAGCGCGGAGTAAACTCCCCCGCCAGCATCCATATTTCATCGATTCACGTGAAAGACTGATTTTTTGACTTCCCACCGTTTGCCCCGCGTCCTCGCCGCCGTCGCCGCCAGCTCCGCGCTGGTCTTCGGCCTCGCCTCCCCGGCCCTGGCCGCAGAGCGCACCACCGCCGAGGTCGCCGCCGGCGTCGCCCCGGCCTCCCTCGAGCATTACACCGACGCGCCCATCGACGTCACCCAGCTGAACCCCGACTGGTCCTGGAACCCCAACCCGGACTGGATCTCCCAGACCGCCGACGACCCGCGCGTCGAGCAGTACGTGGCGTACTCCCCGTCGATGAAGGTCGATATCCCGGTCGCCACGATCCCGGCCACCAATGAGGCCGGCGAGCGCCTCGATAAGGCCCCGACGATTTACCTGCTCAACGGCGCCGGAGGCGCGGAGCAGGACAATGACTGGATCGTGCTCGCCGAGACGGTGGACTTCTACTCCGGCAAGGGCGTCAACGTGGTCATTCCGATGGCCGGCGCCTTCAGCTACTACATGGACTGGGCCAACCAGAGCCCGACCGGCAACTACTACCTGAGCGGCCCGCAGATGTGGGAGACCTTCGTCACGCAGGAACTGCCCGGCCCGATCGAAAAAGAACTGAACGCCAACAACGACCGCGGCGTCATCGGCTTCTCCATGTCGGCGACCTCTTCGCTGTTGATGGCCGAGCACAATCCGGGCTTCTACGACGCCGTCGGTTCCTTCTCCGGCTGCGCGGCGACCTCCACTCCGATCTCTCACCTGGGCCAGAACCTGGCCGCCGAGCGCGGCGGCGTCACCTTCACCGACATCGCCGGCCCGGTGGGCAGCGACCACGCCCGCTACAACGACGCCCTCGTTCAGGCCGAGCACCTGCGCGGCACGGAGATCTACGTCTCCAACGCCACCGGCCTGGCCGGACGCGAGGACCAGCAGAGCTTCCTGCACCAGACCGCCGTCGAGGAATTCGGGCTGGATTACGCAGAAGCGCTCACCGTGTCCGCGCTGAACACTGCCATCCTGCAGGGTGAGGGCGGCGTCATCGAGGCATTCACCAACAAGTGCACCCACGACCTGAAGGCCAAGCTCGATTCCGAGGGCATTCCGGCGCACTTCGAGTTCCGCAACCAGGGCACCCACTCCTGGCCGTATTGGCGCGCGGACCTGGAGGACTCCTGGTTCGTGACCTTCGCCCCAGCCTTCGGCCTAGCATAGTAACCCGCTCCCCCACCCGCCCCGCGTTCACCACTGAACGCGGGGCGTCGTGCTGTCTCTAGACTTAGACGGCATATGAGCTACCACGACATTGACCCCACAGAACTAGAGCCCATCGACTCGCCCGCCGCGTTGGCTTGGGCGGAGAACTGGTCCGACGCCACCGAGGCCGCCCACCCGCGCGAGGAACTGCGGGCTCGGCTGCGCGAGGTGCTGGACACCGACGACCGCATCCCGTACGTCACCCGGCGCGGCGAGCACCTGTACAACTTCTGGCGCGACGGCGAGCACCCGCGGGGCCTGTGGCGTCGCACGACGCTGGAGTCGTATCTGACGCCGTCCCCGGAGTGGGAGGTGCTCGTGGACGTCGACAAGCTCGCCGCCGAGGAGGACGAGGACTGGGTGTGGAAGGGCGCGTCGGTGCGTGCCCCGGAGTATGACCTGGCGTTGGTGCGGCTCTCGCGCGGCGGGGCGGATGCGGTGGTCATCCGGGAGTTCGACATGCAGGCGGCGACGTTCGTCGAGGAGCGGCCGTTTACCTTGCCGGAGGCGAAGTCGAACGTGTCCTGGTTGGATGCGGACACGTTGTTGGTGGGCACGGACACCGGCGAGGGGTCGTTGACCAGTTCGGGCTATCCGCTGCAGGCGCGGTTGTGGCGCCGCGGAGAGGATGTCGCCGAGGCGGAGGTGCTGGCCACCGGTGAGCACGAGGACGTGCTGCTGGCCGCGGGCTATGAGCCGGTCGGCGGGCACACGGTGATGACCCGAGCCCTGGATTTCTATCACGCGCGCGTGTCCGTGGACGTCGGCGGGAAGCTGCAGCCGCTGGAGATCCCCGAGGACTGCGAGTCCATGATTCACGGCGACTGGCTGCTGCTGAACCCGCGCACGGAGTTCGCCGGGGTGCCGGCGGGCGGGCTGGGCAAGATCGCGCTGGCGGAGTTCGTGGCCGGTTCCCGCGACGTGGAGGTCGTGTTCTCCCCGACGCCGCGCACCTCGCTGCAGGCGTTGTCGGTCACGGAGAACTATCTGGTGGTCACGGTGCTTGACGACGTCGCCACCTCCATCGCCCTGCACCCGTTTGCCGGCGGCGAGGCGATCCGGCTGGAGCTGCCGGAGCTGGTGACCGCCTCGGTGGTGGCCACCAACGCTTTTTACGGCGACGAGGTGTGGGTCTCCGCGTCGTCGTTCACCGAACCGGCGACGCTGTACCGCTGGGACGGCTTCGTCCTGACCGCCGTGAAGAAGGCGCCCGCACAGTTCGACGCCACCGGCCTGGAGACACGCCAGCACTGGGTGACCTCGGCCGACGGCACGCAGCTGCCGTACTTCATCACCGGCGACTTCTCCCGCGGCACGCGCCCGACGCTGGTGGGCGGCTACGGCGGTTTCGAGGTCTCGCTGACGCCCGGGTATTCCGCCGTGCGCGGCCTGGCGTGGCTGGAGCGCGGCAACTTCTTCGTCCAGCCGAACCTGCGCGGCGGCGGGGAGTTCGGGCCGGAGTGGCACTCGCAGGTGGTCAAGACGAACCGGCACAAGGTGTGGCAGGACCACGAGGCGGTGCTGGCGGACGTCGTCGAGCGCGGGTACGCCGAGCCCCAGCAGATCGGGATCCGGGGCGGGTCCAACGGCGGGCTGCTGACGTCGGGGGCGTTGACGCAGTACCCGCAGCGCCTGGGTGCGGCGGTGATTCAGGTGCCGTTGACGGACATGCTGCGCTATCACACCTGGTCGGCCGGAGCGTCGTGGATGGCGGAGTACGGCAACCCGGACGATCCGGCCGAACGCGCCGCCATCGAGTCTTGGTCACCGCTGCACAACGTGTCCCCGGAGACGGAGTACCCGCCGGCGTTGGTGACCACCTCCACCCGCGACGACCGCGTCCACCCCGCGCACGCCCGCCTCTTCGCGCATGCACTGAGCGCGGCCGGTCAACCGGTGGACTACTTCGAGAACACCGCCGGCGGGCACGCCGGGGCCGCCGACAACGACCAGGTCGCCCGCGTGGAGTCGTTGATCTATTCCTGGCTGACCGACCGGCTGGGATAGCAGCGCGCGGCGCCCGAGTAACATAGGCGCATCATGACGAACCACACGCCCTCCGAGACCCGCGACGCGTATACCGGCGTCGACTTCAACTTGGGATTCCACGTCCGGCACTACGGGCTGGACCTGACCTACCGGGTCCGGCCGAACCGGCTGGAGGGCACCGCGACGTTGCACGTCGTCGCCGAGGACGACCTGTCGGCGATAACACTGGATCTGACGGGCCGGCTCAGCGTGCGCAGGGTGAAGGCGTCGGCACGTGTGGCGCGTTTCAAGCACTCGGGCCACAAGCTGCGCCTCACCTTCGCCGAGACCGTCCCCGCCGGCACGGAGTTCACCCTCGAGGTCCGCTACGGCGGCAACCCTGGCCCGCGACGGACCGCCTGGGGCGAGATCGGCTGGGAGGAACTCACCGACGGCTCGCTGGTGGCCTCCCAGCCCAACGGCGCGGCCACGTGGTTCCCCTGCGACGACACCCCTTCCCGCAAGTCCACCTACGACGTGCGCGTCACCGCCGACGACCCGTATTACGTGGTGGTCAACGGCGAATTGCTGGGGCGCGTGGCCCGCGGCTCAGCGACGACCTGGCACTACCAGGCCGAATTGCCGGTGGCCAGCTACCTCATGACCGTGCAGACGGGCGACTACCAGCGCTTTGAGCTCGGCGCGCGCACCCACGCCTGGGCCCCGCCGGAGCTGGAAGCGGAGGTGCGCCGGGCGTTTGCCCGGCAAGAGGAGATGCTCGATCTCTTCGAGACCACCTTCGGCGACTACCCCTACAAGTCCTACGGCGTCGTCATCACCGAAGACGAGCTCGAGATCCCGCTCGAGGCCCACGGCTTATCGACGTTCGGGGTCAACCACCTCGACCCCGAATGGGAACGCCTGCTCGCCCACGAAGTCGCCCACCAATGGTTCGGAAACTCCTTAGGACTCAAGCGCTGGAGCGACATCTGGCTCAACGAGGGTTTCGCCTGCTACTGCGAGTGGCTGTGGGCCGAACACGCCCACGGGATCCCCGTCGCTGACAGTGTGCGCGAGCATTACGAGGGTTTGGTGAAGAAGCCGCAGGACATCGTCATCGGCGATCCCGGCCCGAAGGACATGTTCGACGACCGCGTGTACAAGCGCGGGGCCATCACCCTGCACGCGCTACGGGTCTCCCTCGGCGACGACGCCTTCTTCGCCGCGGTGCGCCGCTACGTCACCGCCGGGCGCCACAGCCTCGTCGAACCGGCCGACCTGCGCGCCGAGCTCGGCGACGTCGACGCCGTGTGGGACGCCTGGCTGCACCAGCCCGCGCTGCCGGAGTGCCCCCAGTGAGAGCACTGAGCCTGGCGACGGTCTTCGCCGCCCTCTCCGGCTTCGTCGTCCTCTTCGTCGCGTCGTGGGCCTTGGGCGAGTCGCGCTACGACCAATTCCAGGCCTACTGGGGGTTGTTCTTCGCCCTGGCCGGGCTCATCGACGGCCTGACGCATGAGACCACCCGCGCCAGTTCCGCCGCCCGGGAGCGTTCTGTCACCGAGACGTCGGTGGCGCCCGGGTCCGCACGCCCCTGGCGGCTGGCGGCCATCGTCGGCGGCGCCGTGTTTCTACTGATCGCGGTGAGCGCCTGGGCGTGGATGCCCCTGCTGGTCTCCGAAGGCTCCGGGGCTACCGCCCTCATGGCGATCGGGCTGCTGTCCTACGCCTTCCAGGCGGTGCTCTCCGGACTGCTGTCGGGGCTGAAGCTCTGGCCGCAATACGCGTGGCTCATGGCCATCGACTCCGGAATACGACTCGTGCTTTCTGCCGGGGCCTGGGCGTTGGGCTGGGGGCTGACCGGGTTTTACGTGGTCACGGTCATCGGCTCGGTGACATGGCTGGTCATCCTGGGGTCTTCGACTGCCGCGCGCCGGGCGGTGCGGGCGCCGCTGGATGTGTCCATGGCCGTCTACGTCCGCCGGGTCGGCTCCGCGATGCTGGCCTCCGGCGCCTCCGCGACGTTGATCACCGGATTCCCAGTCCTGCTGCAGGCCACCTCCCAGAACCCGACGACGCTCACGGGAGTGAGTGTGTCCGCGCTGATGTTCGCGATCATGCTCACCCGCGCCCCCATCCTGGTGCCCCTGCAGCGTTTTCAGTCGGCGCTGATCGTGCGTTTTGTCAGCGACTCGGCCCTGAAATCACTGGGGGCGCCCTTGGCGTTGGTCCTCGGCGTCGGGCTGGTCGGGGCCGCCGCGGCCTGGCTCATCGGCCCCTGGTTTATGGTCACCTTCCTGCCCGAAGGTTTCGAAGTCACCGGCTGGGTCCTGGCGGCGCTGACGTTCGCCTCCGCGTGGACTGGTTCACTGATGATCACCGGGGCAGCGGCACTCGCCCGGGAGCGCCACGCCTTCTACGTCGCCGGCTGGGTGACCGCCACGCTGGTCGCCTTCGGGGTGCTGCTGACTCCCCTGCCGCTGGAAATCGGGGTCGGCGCGGCGCTGATCGTGGGACCTGCGGCCGGGGGCCTAGTGCATGTGGCGGCGCTGCGGCGATCGAAAGTCCCGGCCACAGCGTAAATTGTGGATGACTCAGGTTATCCACAAGCAGCGGTGCGTTCGTCCGTGTGCCGTTGCGCTGGCCTTTTAATCTCGGGCCCATGATCGAAGAGAAATTCGCCGCCGCCGTGAGCCAGGTCAACACCGCCATGGCGGAATTGGCCGGGCTCATGACCGATCCCGACGCCCTGCCCTTTCCTGTCATTCGCCCGCATCTGGAACGCCTGGAAGACAGCTCCGCGGACAAAGCCGCCGTGGACGCCGCGTTCAGCTGGTGCGCCGAACTGCACGAGGCCGGACGCATCGTCGGCTCCTCGCGCACCGAGGACTACCTGGTGGGCAAGCTCGACCTATCCCGCACGGAAGCACGTTCCCGGCTGCGGCAGGCCCGGGCACTTTATGCTCCGCCACCTCCCCCGCCCCCGCCAGACGACACCGATCCTGACGCCGATCGCGCCGCCCAGGCCCGGCGCGCCGAGCGGGAAGCCGCCGCCCAGCGAGACGCACGCCAGCAAAAGGCGTCCGCCGCAAAGCGTGCGGTCATCGATCAGGAGCTGGAGAAGATTTCGCCCCATGCCCAACCCGGGCGCACGGAAATCTTGGCCCAGGCTCTGGCGGAGGCTGCGTCCCGCAGCGTGGAGGATCTGCGCGCCTGGGTGCGTGAGCAGGTTCGCCGCGCCAATGCGGCCGCACGGTTGCCGAACGGGAAGAAAGACCACCTCGCCCCGTACCGGAAGCGTTCGGTGAGCTTCTCTGCGCCGGACCCCGACGGCGGGGTGCGGTTTCACGGGTATCTGCCCGCCGAGCAGGCCGCGGTGGTCAAGGCGGCGTTGGATCCGATGCTCAACCGCGTGGAAGAAAAAGATGGCGTCCATCTCCGCCAGCGGCGGGCGGATCTGCTGGTCCAGCGGTGCGCCGCCGGCGGGGACAAGGGCCGCTACGGCTCCGGTTCTGTGGTCGTGTCCATGACGGTGGACGACATCAAGAACATGACTCCGCACTCGCTGTTTCCCACCAACACCGGCGACCTGCTGGACCCCTTCGCTTTGGTGCGCCTGGGCGCCGCGCAATTCGACTTCTTTGCCGTCCATGACGAGCAGGGGCGGGTCATCGATGTGGGCAGGGGCAGTCGCACCGCGAACTTTTATCAGCGCATCGCGTTGTTCGCCCAAGAGCTGGTGTGCACGCACCCGGGCTGCGACCGGCCGTTGAACGATTGTCAGGTGCACCACCTCACGCCCTGGGGTCAGGACGGCGCAACGGATCTGGATAATCTGGCGCTGCTGTGTTGGGGACATCATCGGGACAATTGTGATTCCCGCGACGGGCGCGGTGGTTTCGGGCACGCCGCGCGGGACCCGGAATCCGGGCGGTCCGGATTCCAGGCGGCGGGTTGCCCGGACATCGAGTTCAACGACACCATGGCCCAACAGCGCTCCGCCGGGGCGAAGATCCGGGGACGGCGGTCCCGGGACGTATAGTTGCAGCCATGAATCATGTGCTGGTCACCGGCGGGGCCGGTTTCATCGGCGCCAATTTCGTGCGCCTGGTATCTGCTCAGCGACCCGACTGGACGGTCACCGTCTTGGACAAGCTGACCTACGCCGGGCGCCGCGACAACCTCGCCGGCCTCGACGCCCGGCTGGTCGTCGGCGATATCTGCGACGCCGAACTCGTCGACGAGCTCGTGCGCGAGGCCGACGCCGTGGTGCATTTCGCCGCCGAGTCCCACAACGACAACTCCCTGCGCGATCCCTCGCCTTTTCTGCAAACCAACGTCCTGGGCACCTTCACCCTGCTGGAGGCAGTGCGCCGGCACGACAAGAGGCTGCACCACATCTCCACCGACGAGGTCTACGGGGATCTATCGCTCGATGATCCGGCGCGCTTTACGGAGACCACTGCCTATAACCCGTCGAGCCCGTATTCGGCGACCAAGGCCGGCTCCGATCACCTGGTGCGCGCATGGGCGCGTTCCTTCGGGGTGCGCGCGACGATCTCGACGTGCTCGAACAATTACGGCCCGTACCAGCACGTCGAAAAGTTCATTCCGCGGCAGATCACCAACGTCCTGGCAGGGTTAACGCCGAAGCTCTACGGCACCGGCGAGCAGGTGCGCGACTGGATCCACGTCGACGACCACAACGAGGCGGTGCTGTTGATCCTGGAGCAGGGGCGCATCGGCGAGACGTATGTCATCGGCGCGGACAACGACCACGTCAACAACAAGCGGGTCATCGAGTTGATCTGCGAGCTGATGGGCGCGGGCGATTACGAGCACGTGGCCGACCGTCCGGGCCATGATCAGCGTTACGCGATGGACTCGACGAAGCTGCGTGAAGAACTGGGCTGGGTGCCGAAGTACACCGATACCGACATGCGCGCCGGCCTGGAGCAGACCATCGCTTGGTACCGGGACAATGAAGCGTGGTGGCGGCCGGTCAAGGACGCCACGGAGCGAGCCTATGCCGAAAGGGGCCAGTAATGATCGACGGACTGCAGGTCATCGACTTGAAGGTGCACGAGGATGCGCGCGGCTGGTTCAAGGAGAACTGGAACAACGCCGCGTTTTCGTTTCGCCCCGTGCAGCAGAACGTGTCCATGAACACCGAGCGCGGCACCACCCGCGGGTTGCATGCGGAGCCGTGGGACAAGATCGTCTCCGTGGCTTCTGGTCGCGTCTTTGGCGCGTGGTGCGACCTGCGGGAGGGTTCGGCCACGTTCGGTGAGACCTTCACCCAGGAGATCGGCCCCGGCACCGCGGTATTCGTACCGCGCGGGGTGGCCAACGGTTTCCAGGCGTTGGAGGACGACACCGCGTACGTCTACCTGGTCAACGACCACTGGTCACCGGAGGCACAGTACGCGAACGTGACCTACCGGATGATCGACTGGCCGCTGGAGCCGGTCAACCTCTCCGAGAAGGACCTGGCCCACCCCGAACTGGCGGAGGTCACGCCCGTCCAGCCGCGCAAGGTCCTGGTCACCGGGGCGAACGGCCAGCTGGGGCGTGCCTTGCGGAAGGTGCTGCCGGACGCGGAGTTCTGCGCGCGCGAAGACTTCGATATCACGGATCCGCCGCAGCGTAAGTGGCGGCAGTACTCGGCGATCATCAACGCGGCGGCCTACAACGCCGTCGATAAGGCGGAGACCGACCGGGCCGCTGCCTGGGCCGTCAACGCCGAGGGCCCGGCGAAGCTCGCGCGCATCGCCGCCGAGCACGACCTGACGCTGGTGCACGTGTCCACCGACTACGTCTTCGACGGGGCGAAGGAGACCTACACCGAGGACGATCCCGTGGCCCCGCTGTCGCTGTACGGGGCGTCGAAGGCCGCCGGCGACACGGCCGCGGCGACCGCCCCCAAGCACTACGTCGTGCGCACCGCCTGGGTGGTCGGCGACGGCAGCAACTTCATTTCCACGATGCGCTCGCTGGCCGAGCGCGACATCGAGCCGAAGGTCGTGCACGACCAAGTCGGGCGCATCACCATGGCCGACGACCTGGCTGGGGCCATCGCGCACCTGCTGTCCACCAAAGCCGACTACGGGATCTACAACGTCACCGGCACCGGCGACGCCGTCGGCCGCGACGAGATCGCCATGTCCACCTTCATCGGCTTAGGCCACGACCCCGCGGAGGTTCACCCGGTCAGCACCGTCGAGTACCACGGCGACGAACCCCATGCGGTGCGCCCGCGACGCAGCGTGCTGGACACCGCCAAGATCGAGGCCACCGGGTTCACCCCCATGAACTGGCGCGTCGGCCTGGCGCTGTATTTGGCATGAGGGGCATTATTTTAGCCGGCGGCTCTGGCACCCGGCTGTACCCGATCACCATGGCGATCTCGAAGCAGCTGATGCCGATCTACGACAAGCCGATGATCTACTACCCGCTGACCACACTCATCCGGGCGGGTATCCGGGAAATCCTCATTATCACCACCCCGGAGGATCAGGACGCGTTCAAGCGCCTGCTCGGCGACGGCTCCCAGCTCGGGCTGATGATCGACTACGCCGTGCAGCCGCGCCCAGAGGGCCTGGCGCAGTCTTTCCTCATCGGCGAGGACTTCATCGACGACGACGACGTGGCACTGGTGCTCGGCGACAACATCTTCGACGGCCACGGGTTCACCACTGCCCTGGGCACCTGTCGCGACCCGCAGGGCGGGATCGTGTTCGCCTACGAGGTCTCCGACCCGGAGCGCTACGGCGTCGTGGAGTTCGACGGCGACAAGGCGATCTCCATCGAGGAAAAACCCGCCGCGCCGAAGTCGGATTACGCGGTGGTGGGCCTGTACTTCTACGACAACCGGGTCGTCGACATCGCCAAGTCCATCAGCCCCAGCGCCCGCGGGGAACTGGAGATCACCAGCGTCAACGAGGCCTACCTGCAGATGGGTGAGCTCAGCGTGCGCCGCCTGCACCGCGGCGACGTGTGGCTGGACACCGGCACCGTCGACTCTATGAGCGAGGCCTCCTCCTACGTGGAGGTGCTGCAAAAACGCACCGGGCAGGTCATCGGTTCCCCGGAGGTCGCCGCCTACGAGGCGGGGTTCATCGACGCCTCGCAACTCGAAAGACTCGCCGAACCGCTCCTGAAATCCGGGTACGGCCGTTACCTGCTGGGGTGAGGGCCTAAACTACACAGCTATGCCGAGCCTGTCTGCCCTGATGACCGTCTACCATCGCATCGATCCCGCCGAACTCGCCGCGGCGCTGCAATCCCTGACCGCGCAAACCCGCCCCGCGGACGAGGTCGTCATCGTGGAGGACGGCCCGATCGGCGACCCGCTGCGCGAGATCATCGACGCCTTCGTCGCGGCGACGGACGACGCCCGCGTGGTGCGGCTGCCCGAGAACCTCGGCTCCGGGCCCGCCTCCCAGGCAGGGTTGGAGACGATTCTCTCGGACTTCACCGCCCGCCTCGACGCGGACGACGTCGCCCACCCGGAGCGCTTCGCCACGCAGCTGGCCTATGTCGAAGCCCATCCCGAGACCGACGTGCTGGGCACCGCCGTGGCGGAATTCGAGCACTCCCCCGGCGACGGGCAGAAGGTGCGCGCGCTGCCGGAAACCCACGAGGAGATCGCGACGTACGCGCTGATCAACTCCCCGATCAACAACCCCTCGGTGATGCTGCGCACCGAGCGGGCGGACCGAGTCGGCGGCTACAGAGACGTCCCCCACATGGAGGACTATGATCTGTACGCCCGCCTGCTCGCCGACGGCGCGCGGTTCCACAACCTGCCGGAGCCGCTGACGTATTTCCGGACGTCGACAAGCCAGTTTGAGCGCCGCACCAAAGGCATGTTCGCCGCCGAGCGCCAGATGCAGCGCAACCTGGTCTCCTACGGGCTCATCAGCCGGCCACGAGCGGTGTTTAACCTGGTGGCACGCACGGCGTACCGTCTCCTGCCCACCGGGCTGCTGACCCGTGTGTATGGCGCACTGTTCCATAAGTAAAGGGGCTAGGATCCATACCATGCACTTTCAGGACACATGGCTCGTCGTACCGTGCTACAACGAGGCGACCGTCATCCGGGACGTCCTGGCCAACGCGCGACAGACCTTCCCCAACATCGTCGCCGTCAACGACGGCTCCGCCGACGACTCGGCCGCCGAAATCCACGCCGCCGGAGCGCACCTGGTCGATCACCCGGTGAACCTCGGCCAAGGCGCGTCTTTGCAGACCGGCGTCGAATACGCCCGCGCCCAGCCCGGCGCGCAGTACTTCGTCACCTTCGACGCCGACGGCCAGCACCAGGTCAAGGACGTCGTGGCCATGGTGCAGCGGCTGCGCACGGAGCCGGTGGACATCATCGTGGGCACCCGCTTCGGGGAGAAACGCGAGAATTCGCAGGTGCCGTGGATCAAGCGGGTGGTGCTGCAGACCGTCGTCAAGCTGTCCCCGACCAGCCGCAAGCTGGGGCTGACGGACGCGCACAACGGGTTGCGGGCCTTCAACAAGAAGGTCGCCGACGAGATGGACATCCGCATGAACGGCATGAGCCACGCCTCGGAGATCGTGAACAAGATCGCGGAGAACGACTGGCGCGTGTCCGAGCAGCCGGTCGACATCCTGTACACCGAATACTCGATGAGCAAGGGGCAGTCGCTGATCAACGGCGTCAACATCCTTGCCGACGGCATCGTGGCGAGGAGACTCAAGTGACCACCGTTTTCCAGATCATTCTGCTCGTCGCCGCCCTGGTGTTGGTGGCGTATTTCCTGACGAACCGGCGCAAGGCGCAGGCCAAAGCCGGCGTGAAGATCGGGTTCGTGGTTCTGGCGTTCGCCGCGGTCTGGGCGATCCTGCGACCCGACGACTTAACCGTGGTCGCCAACTGGCTGGGCGTGGACCGTGGCACCGACCTCATGCTCTACGGCCTGGTCGTGGCCTTCGTGTTCACCACCTTGTCCACGTGGGTGCGGTTCCGCGAGCAGGAGCTGCGGTACGCGCGCCTGGCACGCGCGGTGGCGTTGCAGAACGCGGTGAAACCGGAGGAGTCTCTTGGTTAAGATTCCCGGCGTCGTGTGGGTCATGATGGCGGTCGTGGCCGTCCTGAGCTTTCTCATCGGTGTTCTGGTGGGCGGGCAGACGGCGGGTGAGCCGAGCGCTGCGCCGCGCACCGCGCCTGCTGTATCCACTGCTCCGGCCGCACCCGCCGCGCCGAGTTCCGTGCACCGCCGGGAGGAAGGCGACGCGATGGCCCTCGGCGAGGTCGACGCGCCCGTGGTCATCGCCGCGTTCAGTGATCTGGGTTGCCCGTATTGTGCGCAGTGGGCCACTGAGACGCTGCCACAGCTGGTGGATTACGTGGAAGACGGGACCGTGCGCATCGAGTGGCACGACTTCCCCGTCACCGGGCCGAGCGCCGTCGAGGCGGCCAAAGCGGGACGTGCGGCCGCGGAGCAGGACAGGTTCTTCGAGTTCGTCGACGCGCTGTATGCCTCCGGCGAAGAGTTGAGCGCCGAGAACTTCCTGGCCTGGGCCGAGCAAGCCGGCGTGCCGGATCTGACCCAGTTCGAGGCCGACAGCGCCGGGTACGACGCCGAGATCACCCAGGCCCGCGAACTCGGTGCAGCCCTCGAGATCACCGGCACCCCAGCGTTTGTCGTCGGCGAGGAGTCCCTCAGCGGGGCGCAGCCCGTCGAGGCCTTCGAGGCCCTGATCGAGCAGCAGGCAGCGCGAGTTTAACCCCGGAAGTAGTCCACGGTGCGGGCCACGCCCTCGGCGATCGGCACCTGCGGCTCCCAGCCCAGAACCTCCCGGGCCCGGTCATACGACAGCGCACTGCGCGGCAGATCCCCCAACCGGGCAGGCGCGTACTCCGGGGCGTCAACGGCACCGGCGGCCTGGGCCACCAAGGTGTGCAGCTCACGGTCGGTGGTCTCCACCGACGTGCCCACGTTGAACCGCAGTCCACCGCCCAGCTGGCCGGCCGCCAGATAAAACGCGCGCACCACGTCGCCGACGTAGACGTAGTCGCGGGTGTTCTCGCCTTCGCCGAAGACCTTGGTCGGCTTACCGTCGAGGAGGTTCTGCGCGAAGATCGCCACCACCCCGGCCTCCCCGTGCGGATCCTGGCGCGGACCGTAGACGTTCGCCGGGGCGATGTGCGAGCACTCCAACCCGTACAAGTGGCGGAAAGTGTTCAGATACACCTCGCCGGCGTACTTGCTGGCCGCATACGGCGAATACGGATCCACGGGCACGGACTCGTCGACGGGCAAGTTCTCCGGCTCACCGTAGATCGCCCCGCCGGAGGTGGTGTGCACGATCTTGCGCACCCCGGTCTTCCGCGCGGCGTCCGCGATGCGGATCACCGATAAGATGTTGGTCTGCGCGTCATGCAGCGGATCCTCGACAGACGCTCGCACGTCGATCTGCGCGGCGAGGTTGAACACCACCTCGGGCTCATGCTCGGCGAAGACCTCCTCGAAGTCCACCTCCAGCACGTCCGCCTCGAGGAAAGTGTGCTCGGCGGTAAGGTTGCTGCGCTTGCCGTGGGAAAGGTTGTCCAGCACCGTGACCTGGTGGCCTTCCGCGACGAGGAGATCGACCAGATGGGATCCGATGAACCCGGCGCCGCCGGTGACGAGAGTACGCATGCCCGGATTCTAACAACCGCTAGTATCTATCGAATGACCCAGCGCCATTACGTACTCACTGTCATTTGCCCCGACCGCACCGGCATCGTGGCCGAACTCTCCGGTTTCTTCGCGGACCGGGGCGGTTGGGTCGACGAGGCGGACTTCTTCACCGACGACGCCTCCGGAAAATTCTTCGCCCGCCTGTCCATCCGCGCCGGCGACCTGGACTTCGAGCAGATCCGCGCGGAGTTCGCGGAGTTCGCCCCCGACACCGCCGACTGGAAACTCTGGGACACCGCCCACCGCCGCAAGGCCGTGATCCTGGTGACCAAGGAAGGCCACTGCCTCCACGACCTGCTGGGCCGGGTCGGCCAGCGCGACTACCCGATGGACGTGGCGTGCGTGATCGGCAACCACGAGGACCTGCGCCCCATGGCGGAAGCCCACGGACTGGCGTACCACTACGTGCCGTTCCCGAAGGACGCCGTCGGCAAGCGTAAGGCCTTCGACGAGGTGGCGGAGATCGTCGACGACCACGACCCGGACGCGATCGTGCTGGCGAAATTCATGCAGATCCTGCCGCCCGACCTGTGCGAGAAGTGGGCCGGCAAGGCCATCAACATCCACCACAGCTTCCTGCCGTCGTTCATGGGAGCGCGCCCCTACAACCAGGCCTACACGCGCGGCGTGAAGCTGATCGGCGCGACCTGCCACTTCGCCACGACCGACCTTGACGACGGCCCCATCATCGAGCAGGACGTCATCCGCGTGACCCACAAGGACTCACCGGAGGACCTCAAGCGCATCGGCCGCGACGCGGAGACGACCGTGCTGGCGCGCGGCCTGCGGTGGCATCTGGAGGACAGGGTGCTGGTCTACGGCAACCGCACGGTCATCTTCAACTAGTAGGCGTTGTCGACGCCGTACTGCGCCTGCTCCGGGGTAAAGCCCTCGTAGACCAGCTGATCGTACAAGCCGGACGGGGAGAAGGACGTGAAGTCGAGGTAGTTCTCCGCAGACTTCACGGCCTGCTCATTCCAGTCCGCGCCGACGTTGTCGACTGCATACTGGGCGGCTTCGGGCGAGTACTCCTCAAACAGCAGCTGATCGTAGAGCCCGGTCTGGGAAAACGCGGTGAAGCTGAGGTAGTTGTCCGCGGAGCGCAGCGCGTTCTGGTGCTCCCGCGGCACATCCTGCTCAGCGGGTGCCTCTTCCTCGGCCGGCTGCTCCTCGGGGCTTTCTTCGGCGGTCGTCTCTTCCACAGTCGTCTCTTCGACGATCGCTTCTTCCGTGGTGGTCTCTTCCACGGTAGTTTCCTCGGTGGTCGCCGACGTGGTGGTGGCGTCGGTGCCGTCGCTCTCTCCGCACGCCGTGAGCGTGAGAGCAGCGGCAGCGACGGAGGCAGTGATGATCTTTTTCAGGTGCATGGCGGTTTTCTTTCGTAGGTCAGTGTCGGGGAAATCAGTGCTGATGCTGAGAGAAGCGAACGCGTCGATCGTGCGCATGCTCCTTGCCTACTCAGAAACAGGACATGCCCCCATTGTCAGCGAAGTGAGAGGAAACGGCTAGGTTTACTTCAGCTGGGGGTAATCTGGCGAACAAAATTGTCACAGTAAGGACAGCGGTACATGGCCCCTCAACTGACCCGCCGCCGGATGACCGCGCTGACCTGATCGATGAGGGTTACCAGCACGATGATGCAGATGATCATCGCGCTCAGGTGGCCGTATTCATAGCGGTTCATGGCCGTGGTCAGTTCCAGGCCGATGCCGCCGGCGCCGACCAGCCCCAGGATCGTGGCGCCGCGGACGTTGCTCTCGAAGATCAGCAGGGTGTAGCCGATGAGCATGGGCGACGCCTGCGGGAGGATCGCGTACTGGATGATCTGCCGCTTTGAGGCGCCCACCGCCGTCAGCGCGGTGATCGGGCCGTCGTCCACGGCTTCCATGGCTTCGGCGAAGATCTTGCCGACGGAGCCGATCGAGCCCACCGCCATGGCCAGCACCCCGGCGAACGGGCCCAGCCCCACCGCGGAGACGAACATCAGCGCAAGCAGCAGGTCTGGCACGGAGCACAGGATGTTCATGATCCATCGGCAGGGGTAGTACACCCACCGCGGGGCGATGTTGGCGGCGGCGCCGAAGGCGATGAGCAGCGCGAGCAGGGCGCCGAGCGCGGTGCCGACGATCGCCATCTGCAGGGTCTCCACGAGCAGCTGCATGATCAGGGGGAATTGCGAGAAATCCGGCGGGAACAGCCGGCCGAGGAACTCGCCGATGTTGGCGGCGCCCGCACCGAGCTGCGCGAAGTTGAACTCCGCGCCGTCGGCGGCCCAAAGAAAGACGACGGCCAGGATGACGCTGCCCGCGAGCCGGGCGCGAAAAACGTCAGTCATCGCCGCCCCACATGGACGCCAGCAGGGTGGTGTGGAGGTTTACGGCGTCGTCGTCAAGCACGATCTTCCCGTCGCGCAGCCCGATGACCCTGTCCTGCTCCAGCGCCAGGGCCGGATCGTGCAGGCTGATCAGCACCGGGACGTCCTCGATGCCGCGGAGCAAGTCGATGACGGCCCGGCTCGTGGCCGGATCCAAGGAGGCCGTCGGCTCATCGGCGAGGATGACCTCCGGGTCCTGCATCAGCGCCCGGGCGATCGCCACGCGCTGCTGCTGGCCGCCGGATAAGGTGCGGGCCTGGGCATGGGCCTTGTCCGCGACGCCCACCCGCTCGAGAAGTTCCTGGGCGCGTTTACGGTCCGCGGGGCGGAACCCGCCCACCAGATTCACCGGCCCCGCGCGATGCGCAGCCCCCAGCAACACGTTGGTCAGCACCGGCAGCCGCCCGATCAGGTGAAACTGCTGGAAGACGTGGCCCACCCGGGAACGCAGCTCCCGCAGCTGGCGGGCCGTGGCCTCACCGACGTCGACCCCGCCCACGTGCACCGTGCCGAAGGTGATCGGCGAGAAACCCGTCAGGGTCTTTAGCAGGGTGGACTTGCCGGCGCCGGAGGGACCCAGCAGGGCGGTGGTCCCCGAACGCAGGTCGAGGTTCACGCCGTCGAGGATCAGCGCGTCGTCGTAGCGGACGGACAAGTCTCGGACGGTGATCATCAGCGTTTACTTCAGGTCGGAGATGTCGACGCCCGCGACCTCGGCGACGTCGACCAGCGTCTGGAAATGCTCCCGCCCGGGTTCGATGAGCGGATCGACGCCCGCGGGAATGGAGCTGCCGGTGCTGCCCAGCTGGTCGTGGTTGTCGTCGGCGAAGACCTCCGGCAGTGCCGCCAGCAGGGTCTCGCGCTTCTGCTGGCTCATGTGCTGGCTGCCGATCACGGCGACGGACACCGGCTGCGCGGGGCTCTCCCCGATCACGCGGGTCTCGCCTTTGTCGAAGGGAAAGTAGAACGAGCCCTCGCCGGCCTTGTCGACGAACTCGGCGGCCGTGCAGGAGACGTCCGCGTCCCCGCTCTTCAAGGCGAGCTGGCTGCGGTCATGCCCGCCGGAGAACAAGACCTGGTAGTCCTCGCCCTGGGTCAACCCCGCCTGATCCAGCGCGTAGACGGGCATGAAGTAACCGGAGCTCGACGCCGGGTCCGCGAAAGCGACGGTGTGCTCAGGCGTGATGTCTTCCAGGGATCGCAACGGGGAATCCTGCAGCACGATGCACCGCGACGCCGGTCCTTCGCGCCCCGGCCAGGAGAGCAGGGCGTCGACTTCACCGGTGTTGACGGCCATGGCGGAAGGAAAACCGCTCATCACCGCGAAGTCCTCGTGCCCGGCCCGCACGGATTCGATGACCGCGGAGTAGGTCGGGGCGTCGATGACGGAGACCTCCTGGCCGGTCTCATCGGCCAGCAGCTCGGCGATGGCCTGGCCCGGGGCTTCCTCGGCGGGGTCGTCGGTGACGGGCAAGGTGGCGAAACGGATGGTCTCGTCGTCGGCGGCGGAGCACCCGGTGAGAAGGAGAGCGGCCCCTACCGCAGCGATCGTGCGTAGCTGCACAGAAACCTCTTTCTGACGGAAATACTTCCCTGATTCTAAGTGGTGGGGCGCATAATCGCCGTATGAACGACAAAACGCCCCGGCCACTGTGGCCGGGGCGCTCGGTCAGAGCGGGGTCAGTAACCGCGCTTGATCCACTCCTCCAGGTGCGGGGCTTCCGCACCGACGGTGGTGTGGTCGCCGTGGCCGGTGCGCACGACGGTCTCCGCCGGCAGCTCCAGCACCGACGTCTTCAGCGACTCGATGATCGTGTCGAAGGACGCGAACGAGCGGTCGCCGGTAGCCCCCGGGCCGCCCTGGAACAGGGTGTCGCCGGAGAAGAGCTCGTTGGCCTCGGGCACGTAGAAGCACACCGAGCCGGGCGAGTGGCCCGGGGTGTTCAGCACGCGCATCTCGGCGCCGGCGATCTCGAGGACCTGCTGGTCCTTGAGCTCCTCCGGAGCGCCGGAGTGGGTCATCTCCCACAGCATCTGGTCGCCCGGGTGCATGTGAATCGGGGCGTCGAACTTCTCCGACAGCTCCGGGGCCACGGTCACGTGGTCGTTGTGGCCGTGGGTGAGCAGGATGCCCTTGACCTTGCGGTCGCCGACAGCCTCGATGATCGGGGCCGAATCGTGGGCCGCGTCAATGACGTAGACCTCGGAGTCGTCGCCGACGACCCAGATGTTGTTGTCCACGTCCCACTCCCCGCCGTCGAGGGCGAAGGTTCCGGACGTGACGATGTGATCGATACGAAGATTGTTACTCATCAAAAATCACCACCGAACGCAGCACGTCGCCGCGCTTCATAGTTTCGAAGGCCTCTTCGACGTCCTCCAAGCCGATGCGCTCGGAGACGAACTTGTCCAGCGGGAACTGGCCGTTTTCGAAGAGCTGGGTATACGCCGGGAAGTCGCGCTCCGGCAGGCAGTCGCCGTACCAGGCCGGCTTCAGGGAGCCGCCGCGCGAGTAGAAGTCGATCG
This sequence comes from Corynebacterium maris DSM 45190, assembly GCF_000442645.1. Lineage (NCBI taxonomy): Bacteria > Bacillati > Actinomycetota > Actinomycetes > Mycobacteriales > Corynebacteriaceae > Corynebacterium > Corynebacterium maris. The sequence goes on along the minus strand of NC_021915.1, from coordinate 359,138 downwards.
TCGGGATCTCGATCTGGTCGGTCTGGTTCGGCACGCCGACCATGACCATGCGACCGGCGTGGTCGCGGGAGTAGAAGGCCTGGCGCCAGGTCGGCATGATGCCGACGGCGTCGATGGTCACGTCCGGGCCGAAGCCGTCGGTCAGCTCGCGGACCTTGTCGATGACCTGCTGCTCGTCCATCCCCTTGGAGGTGATGGTGTGGGTCGCGCCGAATTCCTTGGCGTGCTCGGTCTTGCGCTCGTCCAGGTCGACGGCGATGATCTTCGCCGCGCCCGCCAGCTTCGCGCCGGAGATCGCGGACATGCCGACCCCGCCCAGGCCGAAGACGGCGACGGATTCGCCGATCTGGATGTCGCCGGTGTTCACGGCGGCGCCCAGGCCAGCCATGATGCCGCAGCCCAGCAGTCCGACGGCGGCCGGGTCGGCCTCCGGGTTGACCTTGGTGCACTGGCCTTCGTGGACCAGCGTCTTCTCGGCGAAGGAGCCGATGCCCAGCGCGGCGGTCAGCTCGGTGCCGTCGGCAAGCGTCATCGGCTTGGACGCGTTGTGGGTGTCAAAGCAGTTTTTGGTGTCACCCTTGCGGCAGGCGCGGCACTCGCCGCACACGGCACGCCAGTTCAACACGACGAAGTCGCCGACCTCGACGTGGGTGACGTCCTCGCCGATCTGCTCGACGACGCCCGCGGACTCGTGGCCCAGCAGGAAGGGGTATTCGTCGTTGATGTCGCCGTCACGATACGACAGGTCAGTGTGGCAGACGCCGGTGGACTGAATCTTGACGACGACGTCATTCGCACCCGGATCCGGGATGACGATGTCGGTCAGCTCTACCTCTGCGCCCTTGGTGCGGGCGATGACGCCCTTAACCGTAGTGCTCAAATGATCCTCCTTTGAATCAATACGTACTCATAATCAATTCTACCGATTTTTCACAAACGTGCTTGCGGCTGTGCGTCGCCGACGGCTTTGCCCCACAATCGAGGGCATGAATGATGATCTGACATTGCCCGAGTCCCTGTCCGACTGGCTTGCCGACGCCGACGAGTCCACCGTCGTCGACCACACCGCCTCCGTCGACGTCGCCGGAATGGAGAAGCTGCTGAAGACTCGTGGCCTGCGCGCCGACTTCCTCGGTGAGGAGGTGTCCCGGGGGCAGCTTTTCGCACTCGCCGCCGAGGCGCCGTTTTCCGCCGACGCCGCCCTGAACCTGCTGTGGAACACGCTGGCCTGGCAGTCCGACCCGGCGGAGCTGAAAGACGCCGTCAACGCCATCGACCCGGGCCAGCACTCCTCCGCCCTGATGGAAGCGGCGACACTCGCCGGGATCGATCCGACCGGAGCCTTCCGGGCACTCAACTCCGGCAAGCGGGCGCTCCCGGGCCTGCGTCCGGAGGCGTTCACCGCCTACCTCTACTTCGCCGGCGGCGGGAATCCCGAGCACCCCTCGCTGATCTTCACCGACGCGATCGCGGCCCAGCTGGAGCGGTTCGACTGGGAGTTTGAGTCCGATCGCGCAGGTGACTACGCCCGGTACTGCGGCCTGGTCCGCGTTTGGGCGGAGGAGGCCGGCGTCGAGCGCCGCGACCTCGTCGAACTGGGGCTGGCCAGTCTTTCTGGGTCGTAACCTCCCACTCACCCCAACACTGGGAAGAACTGTCGCATGTACTTCCGGAGCTCGGGGTTCACGACGTGGATGAACGTGCCCCGGATTCCCCGCGTCATGAGCACGACATAGATGTTGGTGATGTACTCCAACAACATCTCGTCGGTGGTGGGACGGTTGCGCATCTTGTTGTTCTGTTTGCCGGGCTGGTCGAAGTAATTTGCCCGGTCAATGCAGAGCCTTTGCGCGACGGGGTCGTACTTGAGATCCTCACCGATGATGACCCCGGCGTAGTTGAGGTCGTAGCCTTGGATCGTATGAATGGACCCCGCTTCATTGATGGATTCTTTCGATCCGACCCAATCGAGCAGCTTGGTGTTCCACTGAAGACGCACACCTTCCCCCAGATCGATGTCGTAGGCGGACGCATCTTTTTTACTCGCCCACCTCCAGGCATAGCCGGCGACGATACGAGACAGGCCATGTTCCTCTTCCCGCTCTCGGATCAGCCGTACGAGAGTGTCGGGGGAATTCACTAACCCGACCTCATACTCTCCGAATTCCTGTTGGTGAGCAGGCGGAGACGGCGACAAGACGTCATGAACGTATTGGATATAGTCGTTGCCTCCCAGGCTCCGCATCTGGGTGTAGAGGCGGTACTTCCTCGGCTCTTTCCCTCCCCCGCCCATCAATAGCTCCTGATATTCCTCGGCAGGAAGATCAGCGGGACGCACCGTTTGCTTCCGATCCAGCATGAGAATCACCTGCCGGGACTTCGCGCGCAACCAATCGAGCTGCGACGCATCGGGCTTTTCCCCGCCGAAAAGCTTTTCGTTGATCTCATGGAATTTACTGTTGCGCACTCCCGAAGCCTGCGATGCAAGCTGATTTAACCGGTGAGCTTCATCGACGATGATGAGGTCGAAAGTGTCAGGGTCGTCTGCGACGTCCCATTGGTCGATCACCATGTTTTTGCTCAGGCCAGGAGTCTTGTCGAAGACGTTCTGGATGGATTTCCGTAGCGACTGCTGGGGGACGACGAGCGCGATTTTCAACCCTTGGAAGACCTCCCGGCTGCCCGGCAAAAAGAACTCGGAGAACACCGTGTCCATGTCTACTTCACCGTCTGCTTCACCGACGTCGCGGCCGTCGCCGATGTCGGTGATCAGTTTCATGAGGTAAATGGCCACGACGGTTTTCCCGGTGCCAGGGTCTCCCTCCACAAACACGAGGTTCCCTAGCTCTGTGTCCTCGGCGAGGTCTTCGACCAAGCCATCCATGATGTCGACTGCCGCGGCGGCTTGATCCTCGTTGAGGGATTTGAACGGGGAAAGCTTGAAGAGGGCCGAATTAGTGATCTGCGGGATGGTTCGCTGAAAAACACCGGCCTCGCGCAACTCTTCGAAGATGTCGTCGAAGGTCTTCCGGTATTTGGCACGGTTGTAATATTCCGGATCTGCTACCCCGATATTTCGGTTTAAAACGTTGTTGGACCCGTCCCCCGCCGCGTACTTGATCAACTGTGATTCCAAGTCGAGGCACACGGACTTGTTGAAAGTCTCGTCCAGAACCACGCGCACCGTCTTCAGCTTTTCCCGCTTTTCGTCATTCTGGATATGTTGACGCATGCGGGAGGAAAAACTGTGGGTTTCGCCGAGATAGATGTTTCCCCGACCCTTTTCCCCCGGACCGTTGAGAACGTAGACCACCGGCCAGTTATTCAGCATCGGCTGGTCCCGCGATTCGGGAAGGCGGTCCGAGGCAAAGTCAAATTCTTCGAGCTTAAAGCTTGTCATATTTTTCCGATCTTCCGAAGGCCTTGTCAACGGGGTATTTGTCACCGGTGACGGTGAGCTTTTCCAAGATGATTTCCTCTGGGTCGACGCCTATCCGGTCAGCGAGAAAATAGCAGTACGTCAACACGTCTGCCAGCTCGAGCTTTACGTTCTCTTGATCTGGGACATTGTCCCATTGGAAACACTCGAGCAACTCCCCTGCCTCAATGCTGATGCTCTTCGCAAGATTGCCTGGGCTATGAAATTGCCCCCAGTCTCTGTCTCGCGCGAACTCACGTAACTGCCGCATAACGTCGTCACTGGACATAGGAGCCAATTTTATGGGGCAAGCTTTAAAATAAGAATCTCTTCCCTGCATCAGGGGTGAGTTACGATGCTGCGGCCCAGCCTGTGCAAAAGACCTCGGAAACCGACCCGTCTCAGCTGCGCGCGATGACCTCGGCGACGTGCCGGTGCCCGTGGGCGTTGAGGTGGAAAGGCAGGTTCGTCGGGCCGTCGTCGATGATGGCGGACCAGTGGCGCAGCTCGTCGGGGGCGCACATGTGCCGGCCCCGGGTCGATTCCTTGAGGTCAACGAACTCCACGCCGGTCGCTGCCGCCAGCTCCGCCTGCATGTGCTGTGCCTGGCGCTCCCAGTGCGCGACGGCCGGGGCATGCACCCGCACCACCCGGTCGGTGTTGACCACGCAGATGTCGTCGCCGTCGGTGATGGTGGGATACCCCACGATCTGGACACGAGCGTTGGGGGCGGCGTCGTGGATGCGCTCGATCTGCGGGATCATCGCGGCCACGAAGTTGTCGGGCGTCCCGCCTTGGTAAAGGTCGTTGAATCCGACGGTGATGAGCACGCGGGCGGTGTCCCCGTCCAGCGCTGCGGAGGTCAGGGCGCGGTCGACCTGTTGGGAGAAGTCCCGGTTAGCCAGCAGGGACACCACGCTCGGAGAGGTGGCGCCGGAGCAGGAGAAATCCTGCGCCTGTAGGCCCAGCCCCTCAGCTGTGCGCACCCCGTAGTTGTCCCCGGAGGTGGGGCAGTCGGTGTGGCCGGAGGAGCCGAGCTCGCTGGCCACATAGTCGCGCAGGGGTGGGTCGGCGGGCACGGAATCGCCGAAGAGAACCAGCGTCCTGGCGTGCGCGGGCGCAGGGATAGCGAGAAGAAGCGCCGCCAACACCACGGCGAGAAGACGAGTCATAAGATCTCATCTTCGCCGGGGCCAGGCAGCCCGCGCCAATCGGGCGTCGCTAGTAGCGCAACCCGTGTCCGTAGGAGTAGGCCACCCCGTCGCGGTCAAGGTAGACGTAGTCCTCGCCGCAGAACTTGCCGGGCACGTCGCGTGGGGAATCCGCGATGGCCTGCGCGGAGCGTGGCACGGTCAGCGGCAGCGTGCCCTGCGGGCCGCCGTCCTCGCCCGCCAGGGAGCGCAGAAGGTTCTCCGGGGTGATCTCGAAGGTGGCGACCACCGCCGCGGCGCCTGGTTCGATCTCGGCGAGCAGCCACGGGTTGGTCATGTTGACGGCCAGCAGGGTGGGTACGGTCTTCTCGATCTCGACGACGCGCTCGACGTCGACGCCGTTGTCGCCCGGGTCGACGGACAGGGCCACGCCCTCGCGGTCGTCTTCGAACAGCGCGATCTCCGGGCGCGCCCAGACGATCGCCAGGTCGGCTTCCTCTGGGGCGTCCACCAGCGTGGCGCCGAACTTCTCGACGGCCGCCGCCAGCTTTTCCTGCACCGAGTCGATCTGGGTGCGGCCGGTGGCATAGGCGTAGATCTTCGTGTTCGGGCGCAGCGGCAGGATCTCGCCGGTGCGCAGCAGGGTGACGGACTGTCGCTGGGCCTTGGCGCCCAGCGCGGAGATCTCCTCGGCGCCGATGATCTCGGCGGCGGCGTCTTCGTCGACGTAGGGGTTATCGAAGAGCCCCAGCTCGAAAAGTTCGGTCAGCAGGCGGGTGCAGGCGCGGTCGAGGTCGGCGTCGGCGAGCAGGCCTTGTTCGTAGGCCTTGTTCAGCTCGGTGGGATCGGCCATGTCGGAGAAAATGTCCGTGCCCGCCTTGACGGCCGCGGCGAAGCGCTCGGGTTTGCTCAGCTCCTCCACGCCCCAGGGCATGGCGTCGATGATGCCGGAGTCGGAGTTGACGTAACCGGCATGCCCCATCTGCTCGCGCAGGATGGTGGCCAAGAAGATGGGGTCGTAGGCGAAGGCGACCTCGGCGAACTGCCGGCCCGGCCCGGCCCACTGCTCGGCGGGCAGCTGGGTGGCGGAGCTGTTCACCGGCTTGGCGTAGTACGGCATGATCGAGGAGGCGCCGGCGTCGACGGCCGCCTGGAAGGGCGGCAGGTGATACGTCGCCAGGGCATCCTCGGTGGGGTATTCGTTGGTCTGGCCCCACTCGAAGTGCGGGTCGTGGCCGTCGAGGCGCACGCCGCCGCCCGGGAAGTGCTTGATGGTGGTGGCCACGGAGGCGTCGGAAAGCTTCTCTCCCTGCATGCCGCGGACCACGGCCGCCGTGTAGTCGCTGGCCAGCCCAGGGTCTTCGCCGAAGGTGCCGTTGAAGCGCGACCAGCGCGGTTCGGAGGCGACGTCGGCCATGTAGCCGTAGAGCTTGTGGATGCCGCCGGCGCGCCATTCCTTCGCGATCTCCGCGCCGAAGGTCTCCATCAGCTCGGCGTCGTCGAGTGCGGCCAGGCCGAGTTCGTTCGGCCATTCGGAGAACACGCCGGCGGATTCATTGACGCCGAACTGGGCGACCAACGCCACGTGGTTGCGCGGGTTGGAGGCGAAGCTGACGGGGATGCCCAGCCGGGAGTTCTCGGCGACCTCCTGCACCGCGTTGGTCCAGACCGCCAGCTCCTTCGGGGCCAGGTTGTCACGGCAGATGAGGAAGCGCTGGTGGCGCAGGTTGATGGCGTTGTCCGTGGACGAGGTCACCAGCACCGGCTCCGGGTAGGGCTGGGAGGTGATCGGGTTGGCGTCGCGCCAGACGTCCTCGGGGTTGAGCAGCTCGTCGCTCGGGTTCGGCAGGAAGCCGGAGTAGCCGGGGTGGTGCGAGCCGATGACCATGAGCCCCGCCTTTTCCTGCGGGGTCATGCGTCCCACGAGGTCGGCGGCGCGCTCGCCCGCCGGCAGGCGCCAGTCCTCGTAGGGGGTCAGCTTCCCGTCGCCGTCGAGGTCGCGGAACTGCAGTCCGTCGTGGTCGATGATGCGTTTGCTGCGGGATCCCAGTGTCGGTTGCCGGGTGGTCATGATCGCCCCTTAAGAGTGTGGTTTTCCCCAGCTTAACCGCGGCGCCCGGCTTTTAGCTGTGTGCGATCACGTGCGCGACGTGGGCGTGGCCGCGGTCGTTGACGTGGAAGGGCAGGTTGCCCGGTCCGCCGTAGAAGTCCACGAGTCCGGCCCACATGCGCTTGTCGTCGGGGGCGCACATGTGGTTGTCGGAGGTGGAGGGTTTCAGGTCCAGGAACTCGACGTTGGTGGCGTTTGCCAGAGCGATCTGCATGTCCTGGGCCTGCCACTGCCACTGGTTGACCTGGGGCACGTAGGTGCGGTCGGAGACGTTCGGGCCGACGCGGAAGAGGCAGATGTGGTCGCCGGCGGTGATCGACGGGTAGCCGACGATCTGGATGCGGGCGTTGGGGGCGGCCTGCTTGATGCGCTCGACCTGCGGGGCCATCGCGCCGACGAAGGACTGGATGATCTGACCGTTAGACATCTGGACGTTGTTGTAGGTGTCGTTGAAGCCGGTGGAGATGACCACGCGCTGGGTGGCGTCGGTCAGGCCGCCGGTGCGGATGGCGGTGTCGACCTGGGTGGAGAACTGCGGGCCCGGGGACATGGAGACGGCCCCGGAGCAGGAGTAGTCCCAGGCGGGCATGCCGAGCCGCTCGGCGGCGCCGCGGCCCCAGTTGTGTCCTTGCGGGCAGCCTTCGGCGGGGTTGCCGGAGGAGCCGCGGGAGGACTGGCCGTTGGCGATGTTGCTGGACAGTCCCCCGGCCAGATACTCGGGGACGGTGGGGTTGGCGATGACGGAGTCGCCGAAGACCACCAGGTTGCGCTCTTGCGCCTCGGCGACGCCGGTGGGCAGCGCCAGGGCGGCGGCAGCGGTCACCACGGCGGCGACGAGGACGAGGAGGCGGCGTGACACTGCCTGGATCATGAATTCTCCTGAGGAATATGTTGTGGCGGGGCTGACAACCAGACTAGCCCCACTAGCCACACCTGTAACATCTTTCCCTGACAATACGACTTATCGTAGGCAGAAACAAAGAAAGCGCGGCCCGGCCACTAGGGTGACCACTGCCCCTATATCTCCGCCGAGCGCTTCCCCGTTACCACCCAAGGAGAACTCCATGTCCGTGCGCACTGTCCTGAACGACATCGCCTTCAACGCGAAAGCCCTCGGGAAGTTCGTGCCCGCCGTCCTAGAATCCGGCATCGTCGACCCGGCCACCGGCGTGGGACCCGTGGTCAAGCTGCCCGCCGTCCTCGGCCGCTACTGGTTCACCCTGGCCCGCGAGGTCGAACAGGCCGCGATCACCTGCCCGGACCGCCTGGCGCTGATCGACGACGACGGCGCCCTGACCTACCGGCAGTTCCAAAACGACTCGAAGCTCATCGCCCGCCACCTGCTGTCCCTGGGTCTCGACGAGATCCGTCTCGGCGTCATGGCGCGCAACGGCCGCGGCATCCTGCTGCCCATGGCCGCCAAAGGCTACGCCGGCGCCACGATCTTCCTGCTCAACGTCGGCTCCTCCCCCGAGCAGCTCGCCGGGGTGATCGAGGAAAACGACATCAACGTGCTCGTCATCGACGACGAGTTCATCGACCGCGCCCCCGAGGGCCCGCACACCATCATCGCCCACCAGTCGCGCCCGACCGAGCGGCTGACCCTGACCGACGTCGTCTCCCGCCCGGAAAAGCTCGCCGGGGTCCGCCTGCCCGTCTTTCCCAAGCACGGCGCCATCGTGCTCATGAGCTCCGGCACCACCGGCATCCCCAAGGGCGTGGTGCGCCCCGAGCCGAAGCTGCCCTTCGTGCTGGCCGGCGTGCTGGACAAGATCCCCCTCAAGGCCGACATGCGCGTGCAGATGACCGCCTCCATGTTCCACACCTGGGGTTGGTCGCTGACCAACATCTGTTTCGCCGCCCGCCACACCGTGGTCACCCAGCGCGTCTTCGACCCGGAGAACTGCTTCGTCCAGATCGAGAAGTACCGCCTGCACGCCATGATCTCCTCGCCGATCTTCCTCAAGCAGATGCTGCAGATCGAAGACAACGAGAAGTACGACACCTCCTCGCTGGAGATCATCGCCTCCTCCGGCAATGCCCTGACCCCCGCGATGGTCGAGGCCGTCACCGAGCGCTTCGGCCCCATCATGGGCAACATCTACGGCTCCACCGAGCTGACCCTGGCGGCCAGCGCCTCCGCGGAGCAGATCAGCGCCGAACCGACCCTCGCCGGCGACGTCTCGGTGGGCACGCGGCTGAAGATCCTGGACAAAAACGGAGACGAGGTGCCCACCGGCGCCGTCGGGCGCATCTACCTGAAAAACTCCACCTCCCTGACCGGCTACACCAACCCGGACATCCCGGTGAAGCGCGTCGGCGAGCTCGTGGAGATGGGCGACCTCGGCTACCTGGACGAGCACCACCGGTTGCACGTGCTGGGGCGCATCGACGACATGATCATCGTCGGCGGCGAAAACGTCTACCCCGGCAGCGTGATGGACGTGCTCGAGCCGATGCCCGGCGTGGCCGACCTCCACGCCGCCGGCGTCGACGACCCGGAGACCTTCGAGCGCATCGCCGTGTGGATCGTGCGCAGCGACGACGCCGACGGCCGCGCGCTGACGGAAGACGCCGTGCGCGAGTGGGTGCTGGAGAAACTCGCCGACCACTCCGTCCCGCGCGACGTGCACTTCGTCGACGAGCTGCCGCGTAACGTCACGGGCAAGGTCGTGCCGCGCCTGCTGCCGGGCGTCTAACCCCAGCTAGCGCGCCGGGGCGAGCACGCCCACTTCGCTGCGGCCCAGGCACACCTCGCCGTCGACGCGCAGCTCCTGCCCGCCGCCGGTCAGCGCGACGTGGACCTGGTGCAGCCCGGCCTCCACCGGCACGGTGACCGCCTCGCCGTCGAGGGCCACCGCGATCTCGCCGTCGTCCTCGGCGAAGTAGTTCAGGCGCAGCACCCAGTCGCGCTCCATGAGCGGCCCATCCAGCGCGAACGCCCCCGGCCCACACTCGGCCCCGGTGGCCCGCATCGGGTACAGCTCCGCGTCGACGAGAGTGCCGAAACCGTCGACCAGCGCCGGGGCGGTCGTCGAGTCACTGATCTGCGGCGGTCCGAGCAGCGTCGACAACCGGTTATAAGGATGCGCCACCGGCAGCAGTACCTCCAGCGGCACCGCCTGATCCAGGATCGGCTCCTCCCGTCCCTCTAACCCGGCGCGCAGGGCGGTGAAATACTCGCGGGCGGGCTGCTCGGCCCAGGACTGCGCGTAGGTCGCCGTGCTGAACAGGCTGGAAGCGGCCAGCACCACCCCGAGCACCGGCGTCCAGCGCGGCGGGCGCGGGTTCTGTGCGGCCAGGACCCCGGCCGTCAACGCCATGAGGACGGCGACTTCCGCGAAGTGCCGCAAGGTTTGGGTGATCTCGGGGGCGGTGTCCGGCCCGGAGCGCGCCACCGCCAGCGCCAGGAAAGGCAGCAGCGGGTAGGCGAGCACGAGCAGGGGCGCGGCGTGGCGGCGCCAGATCGACCAGCCGAGCAGCACCACCGCGGCGAGCACCCCGAGCACGATCGCCGCGCCGGGAGGGGTGGCGAACGGCGGCCCGGGGTGCCAGCGTTCCCAGTCCCAGGGGCCGCCGACCAGGGTCGGCAGGAAGGCCTGCAGGTAACCGTGGACGAGCAGTCCCCCGCCCCCTGAGACCCACGGGTCACCCACGGCCATCAGGTAGGCGATCGCCCACCCCGCGGCCGGAACCACCAGCGCGACGGTCAGCCGCAGCCAGCGGGTCGCCGGCCCCCAGGCCAGCAGCAGGAGGAGAGTAAACGGCGCCAGGAAGATCACGCGCTCGCTGAAGAACCCGGCGGCCAGCACGGCGACGGCGGCGATGACGGCGTCCCGCACCCGCCCGTGGCGCAGGTAGAGCCACCCGTGGGCCAGCCACACCGCGCACGCCGCGTGCAGCGGCAGCGAGTTCACCGCGGCCGCCAGCCAGGTGGTCACCGGTAGCGTCACCGGCACCAGGACATAGATTCCGGTGACCCACCAGGCCTGGCGCGGGCAGATCCGCCACGCCGCGTACGCCACCGCGCCCGCGGCCAGCAGCTGACCGGTAGCCAAGGCCGTGAGCGCGGCGGGCCAGTTCAGGCCGTCGACAAGCGTGGCGAACAGCCAGATCAGCAGCCAGGACCCCGGCATCAGGTGCCCGTCGTGCGGGCGCCACACCAACTCCGCCAGCGGGGTGTCCCGCGCCTGCGCCAGCAGGATCAGATCGTCCCAATAGAACCAGCCCTGCGCCGCGACGACGACGCGCACCGCCAGGAGGGCGACCACGATGGCCGGTTGCCACATCTGTCTCATGGCGACCAAGTCTAGGGCGCTGCGGCCGCGCACTTTCCTATAACGTGGCGCTAATGCCTCAGACAAGGAGTGAGACCATGCGCAGCCGCCTCGACGACCCGCTCGACCCCGACCGCCCCCTGATCATGTTCCTGGGCGACGACATCGACGACGAAGACCATGACATTCTCTTCCCCGCCCTCCGCGACCACGGCGTGTCCGTGATTCGCGTCCACCCCTTCGACCTGGTCATCCGGCTCGACCGCGACCAGATCACCTTCTCCGTCGACGGCCGTGAGATCCGTCCCGACCTGGTCGTCGGCTGGGTGCTCGACGAGCTGCTGCGCCCCGGCATGGCGCACCTGGACGTCCTGGAGCGCGCCGGGATTCCCGTCATCAACGACGCGCTGACGTTGCTGCGCGCGCAGAACAAGTACACCAATTCCGCGATGCTCGCCGCCGGCGGGGCGTTGCGCTTCCCGGTCATCGTCGGCCGCGACGACGAGGCGCTGCTCGACTGGTTCGGGGAACTGGACGGGCCCGCGGTGACCAAGCCCACCGTCGGGTTCGGCGGCCGTGGGCTGGGCAAGCTGGAGAGCCTTGACGACGCCCACAGCTACCTGGCCGAACTACCGGAAAACGAGCAGTACTACGCCGTGCCGTGGATCGACAACCCCGGCCGCGACATCCGCGTCTACCTGGTCAACCACCACCCCGTCTTCGCCATGTACCGCTACGCCCCCGACGGCGCGTGGATCACCAACGTGCGCGCCGGCGGGCACATCGCGATGTGCCCGCTGACCGACGAGATCGCCGAGCTCGCGCGCACCGCCTCGCAGGCCGCGGGAACGCTCATCGGCGGCGTGGACGTCGCGGAAAACCAGGCCACCGGCGAGCTCGTGGTCTATGAGGCCAATTCGTGCCCCACCTGCGAGCCGCCGGTGCTCAAGGAGCTGGCGGGCTTCCTGGCCGCCGCGGCCCGCGACTTGGACTCCGCGCTGGCCAACTGGCGCCCGTCGCGGGTCTACCAGGAGCTGGACCCCGACCCGGAGCTGTTCCACGCCAGCAAACGGGGATTGCTGCGCTAAATATCGCGCAGCGCGCTGCCGTCCCCGAAGTTGGCGTCGGTGATCACGCTGAGGGTGCCGTCGGTTTCCAGCACCACCGCGCGCACCTCGGCCACGTCGCCGGTGCCGTTGGCCCGGATGGCCTGCAGGATTTCGCTCTCCACCAGGCGGTTGTCGGCGATCTCATCGTGCAACAACTCGCCGTCGCGCACCAGCACCGTGGGATTAGCGGTGATGACCGTGCGTGCCGACGGCTTCTTCGACGAGACCCAGGCGACGAGGTACTGCATGCCCGCAAGCACGGCAAAACCGACGAGACCGTCGACGAGCGTGAGGTCTGTGGAGGTGATCGTGGTGGCCAACACCGACCCCATCGACACCGAGACGATGAGGTCGAAGGCGTTGAGCTGGCTCAAGGTGCGCTTGCCGCTGACACGCACGATCGCCACCATGATGAGATACGCCAGCGCCCCGACGATGAGGATTCTGGCGATGCTGTTCCAGGAGTCGAAGAACACGTCAGTCGAGCTGCCCGGACAGCCGCTCCAGGCGGCGCAGGCTGGCGCCGTCCAGGCCGGTGATTTCGCAGGTCTTGCCCCGGCCCTGGAACTTGTGCGTGATCGAATCCAGCGTGGCCACGGTCGAGGCGTCCCACACCTCGGCCGCGGACATGTCAATGATGATGTGGCCGGCCTCGTCGTTGTAGTCGAACTGATAGACCAGATCGTTGGACGAGGCGAAGAACAGCTGGCCGTGCACCCGGTAGGTGCGCACCTCGACTTCGCCGTCCTTCGTGAGCTCCTCGACCTTCTCGATGCGCACCAGGTGGGCGACGCGGCGGGAGAACATGATCATGGCGGTGATCACGCCCAGCACGACGCCGATGGCCAGGTTGCCGGTGCCCAGGGTGGCCACGATCGTCACGACCATCACGGCCGTTTCGCTGCGTGGCATCAGCTTGACGGTGCGCGGGCGCAGGGAGTGCAGGTCCAAGGTCTCGAAGCCGACCATGATCATGATCGCCACCAGCGCGGCCATCGGGATCATGCCCACGATGTCGCTGAGCAACATGATGAAGCCGAGGAGGAACCCCCCGGCCAGCAGCGTCGACAAGCGGGTGCGGGCGCCGGCCGTGCGGACGTTGATCATCGTCTGGCCGATCATCGCGCAACCGCCCATGCCGCCGAACAGGCCGGAGGCGATGTTGGCCACGCCCTGGCCCCAGGACTCGCGGGTCTTGTCGGAGTGGGTGTCGGTGATGTCGTCGACGAGCTTCGCCGTCATCAGCGACTCCATCAGCCCGACGATCGCCATGCCCAGCGCGTACGGGAAGATGATCTGGAGGGTCTCCAGGTTCAGCGGCACGTCCGGGATGAACAGCGACGGCAGAGACGTCGGCATCTCCCCCATGTCGGACACCGTCGGCACATCGATATTGACGAGCACCACCAGCGCGGTCAGCGCCACGACCGTGATCAACGGGGCCGGGACCAGATCCGTGACCCTCGGCCAGAAGATCATGAGCAGCAGGCCGACGCCCGCCAGCGGGTACACCGCCCAGGGCACGTCGACGAGGTGCTCAAACTGGGAGACGATGAGCAGGATGCCCAGCGCGTTGACGAAGCCCAGCATCACCGAGCGCGGGATGAAGCGCTGCAGCTTGGCCACGCCCAGCAACGCCATCGCGATCTGGAGCCCGCCGGCCAGCCACACCGTGGCGATGAAGTACTCGAGGCCGTAGTCGCGGGCCACCGGGGCGATGACCAGAGCGACGGCGCCGGTGGCCGCGGTGATCATCGCCGGGCGCCCGCCGGTGAAGGAAATGACGATCGCCATGATCACGGCGGAAAACAGCCCGACCGCCGGGTCGACGCCCGCGATGATGGAAAACGCGAGCGCCTCCGGGATCAGGGCGAGCCCGACCGTCAGGCCGCCGAGCACCTCCATGCGGAAGCGGGCCGGGGAGGAAAAGGCATAACGAAAGGACGCGACGACACCGGTGGGTGCGCCGGCGCCGTCCGGGGCGGGGCGCGGAGCCGCCGTGCTAGTTTCAGACATGGATATCCCATCTCGATGGCAGGTGGGGCGAACGCCCTAAGGCAACCCTCCAGTAACTTGAGGGTTGAGACGGTCGCCACTTTAATGGGAGGTCACCCGACCGTCAACGCGGCCACGGCGGCCGCGACCGGCGCCATAAGGAGCACGAAGACACACGATGGACGACACTGGGCTGAAAATCGGCGAGGTCACCGAAAGGACCGGCCTGTCGATCCCCACGCTGCGCCATTACGACAGCGTCGGCCTGGTGACCCCCTCCGGCCGCAGCCCCGGCGGCTTCCGCCTCTACGCCGAGGAAGACGTCCGCCGCATCCTGCTGGTGCGACGCATGAAGCCGCTTGGTTTCACCCTGGAGCAGATGCGCGACTTCCTCGACGCCGCCGACGTCTTGCGCGACGGCCGCGCCGATGACGCCGGCGCCCGCGAGACCCTCGCCGAGATCAGGGCCGAGGCCCGCACCCGCTACGAGAAGCTGCTCAAGCGACTCGCCTACGCCGAGGAGTTCCTCGAACTCGTCGACGGCCTGGAGGCGTAAGATTCGCGGCCGTTGAGAGATGAGACGACCGATCGTATTTTCCTACAGACCCATCTGCATAACGCCTGTTCACGCTCTGCGACAGGCGGCGACGACGTTAGATAATACGACGCGTCGGAAAATGTGACAGACCCGCCCAAGCTCCGGCTGAAAGCACGACACCCCTCGAGGACCGAGGGGTGTTTTCAGTGGAGCCGCCTAGGAGAATCGAACTCCTGACCTTCTCATTACGAGTGAGACGCTCTACCGACTGAGCTAAGGCGGCGTGGTGCGAGGCACCGAAACAAGATAATACAGCACCGCTTCCGGGGCGGAAAATCAGGTGGCGTTCAGCGCCAGCCGGATGCGGCCGATCATCCCGTCGAAGGCGATCTGCGGGGCGACGTTCTGGCCCAGGTGCTCGCGGCACCGGGCGATGGCGTCCTGGCAGGCGACCAGCCCGTCGATCTCGGAGCGCTCCGCGATCTCCCTGGCCAACGGCTCAAAGTCGGGATGCGTCAGCGGCACCCGGGCGCCGGTTTTCAGCATGAGCGCGTCGCGGTAGACCCCGGCGAAGTCGACGAGCGCCAAATCGAGGATGTCGCGCTTGCGGCGGGTCTGGCGGGTCTTCTGCTTCTTCTCCAGGTCCTTGACCGCGCCGGCGGTACCGTGGGCGGCCCGCGCCGTGCCCTTGCCCCGGCCGCCGCGGCCCAGAGAGAGCTCGAGTTTTTCCCGCTCGGCGGCGTCCTCCTCGGCGAAACCTTCCTTGGCCTCCTTGTCCACCGCCTTGACCAGCGCGCTCACGGCTTGAAACGCCTGGTCGCCGCGGTGGACGGATTCCGCGATGTTGAGCACGCTCGCGCGGCGCTGCTGCATGGCGCTGCTGCGCACCAGCCGGCGGGCGCGGCCGACGTGGCGCAACGAGGCGCTGGCGGCCAGCCGGGCGTCCGCTTCGGAGGCGCCTTCCTCCGTGGTCAAGATCCGGACGATCTCTTCCGTCGAGGGGCTCGGCACGTACAGGTGCCGGCAGCGGGAGCGCAGCGTCTGGGAGAAGTCCTGCGGGTCGGTCGACGGGGCGAGCATGAGGATGACGGTGCGCTCCGGCGGCTCCTCCACCGTTTTGAGGAAGGCGTCGGCGGCGATGCGGCTGAGCCGGTCGGCGTCTTCGATGATGACGATGCGCCAGGGGGCGACCGTCGGCAAGCTGGCGGCCTGGACGATGATCTGGCGGACCAGGTCGACGCTGATGGACAACGCCTCGGGCACGACGTGGACGACGTCGGTGTGCGCGCCGGCCCACACGTCCCGGCAGCTTTCGCACACGCCGCAGCCGAGCCCTTGCGTGCACACCAGCGCCGAGGCGAAGGCCTGCGCCACGATGGAGCGGCCCGAACCCGGCGCGCCGGTCAGCAGCCAGGCGTGCGTCATGGCGCGGGGGTCGCCCTGGCCTCGGGCGGCGGCCGCGGCGGCGAGGACGGTGTCCCGCACGGTGGGGGTGTCGGCCAGTCGGTCGGCCACGCTCACGGGATCATTCACAGACTCCAGCTTACAAACCCGCGGCGCCGGGGAGGTAAGTAGAGTTGTTGAACATGGACAGACTGTTGCGCGGCTTGAAGTGGCTGTGGGGTACGTCGTGGCCGTTGTACGCCGCCCTGGTGTTGGGCGCCAACGTCGTCGGCGCCGCCGCGGTCATGTTGTTTCTGCGGTATTTGGTGCCCACCGAGGATCTCAACGCGGTGCAGGTGGACAATAGTTCGATCAACGCCATCGGGCTGATTTACGCGGCGTTTGCGGTGCTGGTGGGCGTGATCGTGACGTTCCAGCTGTTTCGGCCGGTGTTGGATTGGCAGCGCGACCCGGACAGCCATGACGCGAACATGGTGCGCAACCTGGTGATGCGGTTGCCGATTTATCAGGCCGGGGTGGCGGCGGTGATCTGGCTGATCGGTATCGCGATCGCGGTGGCGGTGGCCGCGACCGCGGCGGCGCGACTGGCGCTGGTCACGGGCGTGACGTTGGCGTTGGCGGCGATGGTCGTGGTGCTGCTGACGTATCTGCAGGCGGAGCGGCTGGTGCGCCCGATCGCGGCGGAGGCGTTGGCGCGCCGTTTCGAGGACTCGACGATGGAGCCGCCGATTCGCACGCGTCTGTT
This sequence comes from Corynebacterium maris DSM 45190, assembly GCF_000442645.1. Lineage (NCBI taxonomy): Bacteria > Bacillati > Actinomycetota > Actinomycetes > Mycobacteriales > Corynebacteriaceae > Corynebacterium > Corynebacterium maris. The sequence goes on along the minus strand of NC_021915.1, from coordinate 342,391 downwards.
GATGACGTGGGGCATGACCACGGGCATCCCGGTGGCCGGCATCGGGTTGATGGTGCTGGGGCATTGGGCCGGGTATTTCACGGACACGGCGGTGGACATTCTTCCCGCGACGGTGGCGTTGGCGGCCACGGCGCTGATCACGGGGTATTTCGGCACGCGGCTGGCGACGGCGTCGGTGACGGACCCGATCCTGGAGCTGCAGGAGGCGATCAACCGGGTGCGCCGGGGCGACACGGACGCGCAGGTCGACATTTACGACGGCTCCGAGATCGGGGTGCTGCAGGCCGGGTTCAACGAGATGATGCGCGGGTTGAAGGACCGACAGCGGGTGCGCGATCTGTTCGGCAGCTACGTGGGCACCGAGGTCGCGGAGCGCGCACTGGAGGAGCAGCCGGAGCTCGGCGGCGAGGACCGGCGGGTGGCGGTCATTTTCGTGGACGTGATCGGCTCGACGACGTTCGCGGTCAACCACACCCCGGAGGAGGTCGTCAGCGAGCTGAACAACTTCTTCGACGTCGTCGTGGAGGTGGTCCACCGCAACCGGGGCGTGATCAACAAGTTCCAGGGCGACGCCGCACTCGCGATCTTCGGCGCCCCGTTGAACTTGAACGACGCGACCAGCCATGCGCTGACCGCCGCCCGGGAGTTGCGCACCGAGTTGCGCGGCCTGCGCCTGGAGGCGGGCATCGGGGTGGCCTCCGGGCATGTGGTCGCCGGGCACATCGGCGGCCACGACCGGTTCGAGTACACGGTCATCGGCGACGCCGTGAACCAGGCGGCCCGGTTGACGGATCTGGCGAAGGACACCCCGGGCCGGATTCTGACGAACATGTCGACGTTGCGCGGCGCCAACGAGGCAGAGCGCGCCCGGTGGACGGCGATGAAGTCGATCGAGTTGCGCGGGCGCCACCAGATGACGCAGTTGGCGCGGCCGATCCGTTCCACACTGGCGGACCGCTCCTAGCAAAAAGACGCGCCTTATACTTGAGAATCGGCCACTTATGGCCGATTCTTATTTTTGAGGTGCATATTATTATGAATTTTTCTGGCCTCCGGGACGTCACCCGGCGGTATCTCTTGCTGTTCTTCGGCCTGGCGCTGATGTCGCTGGGCATCGCCTTGTCCATCCACAGCGACCTGGGCACCACCCCGATCTCCAGCGTCCCGGCCACCTTAAACCTGATCACCGGGTGGTCGGTGGGCACGTGGCTGATCCTGATCAACCTGGTGTTCGTCGGCCTGCAGATTCTGTTGCTGCGGCGGCGCTTCCCGCCGATCCAGCTGTTGCAGGTCCCCGTGGTGCTGGTCTTCGGGCTGTTCAACGACGCCGCCCTGTGGCTGGTGCGCGACGTGGAGCCCGGAAACTATCTGCAGCAGTGGGGGCTGGTGGCCGCCGGCATCCTGGTGGTCGGCGTCGGCGTGGCCTACCAGGTCAAGGCAAAGGCCACTCCCCTGGCGGGCGAGGGGCTGATCCTGACCATCAGCAACGAACTGATCCGGGCGTTCGGGCCAAAGAAACCCTTCCTCTTCGGCAACGTGAAAGTCACGTTCGACACCACGCTGGTGGTGATCGCCGCGGTGCTGGGGCTGATCTTCCTGGGCAACTTGGGCGGGGTCCGCGAGGGCACCGTCGCCGCGGCCCTGTTGGTGGGCGTGGTCGCGCAGGCGACGCTGCGGCTGATTTCGCCGAAGAAAACCCCGGACAACGCGGAAACGCAGGTCAGGGACGAGAAGGATCCGGAGTAGGGCGTTGCCGGGCGTCGACAAGCTCAGTAGGCTGGCCCTGGTCAGGACGACCTGACCCACAGGCAGGCTCTGCGGGGACGGCCCCGCGCAAGGGTTTGATCATGTCTTTCAGCGTCATCGCGCGTCTCATCTCCGGGTGGGGCGCTTTTGTCATTCTCCAGTTCCTCCCCGGCGGGTTGCCGGTGTGGCCGCTGCTCATCGCGATCATCGCCGTGATCGTGGTGTGCGCCTTCGGGGTGATGGAACAGGCCGAGCACCTGGCGCGCCGCCTCGGCGACCCCTACGGCACCCTCGTGCTGACCATCTCCATCGTGGCGATCGAGGTCATCCTCATCTCCGCGGTGATGCTCGGCCCCGGCGAGCACACCACCATCGCGCGCGACTCGATCATGGCGGTGTCCATGATCATCCTCAACCTGGTGCTCGGCGCGGCCCTGCTCGTCGGCGGGCTGCGCCATAAGGAGATGACTCCGAACCACAACGGCGTCTCGGCGTATCTGGCGATGCTCATGGCCCTGGGAACCGTGGCTTTCGCCCTGCCCGCGGTCATCGGCGTCGACGGCTCCTACACCACCGTCCAGGCCGTGCCCGTCATCGTGCTGACCATCGGTTCCTACGTCTTCTTCCTGTGGCGGCAGATGGGTGCGCAAGCCGCCGACTTCCAGGAACCCGGCGTCGTCGACGCCACGGCCGGCCGACCCCCGGTCGGCGAGGTCATCGCCGAACACCGCGCCGAACTGCTGGGCCGCACCGGGCTGCTGCTGCTCATGGCGATTCCCATCGTCCTGCTCAGCCACACGATGGCGGAGCTTCTCGACGTCGGGCTCTCCCAACTCGGCGCGCCCGTCGCCCTGACCGGCATCATCATCGCCGCGATCGTCTTCCTCCCGGAGACGATCACCACGCTGCGGGCCTCCTGGATGGGTGAAATCCAGCGCGTGAGCAATCTGACCCAAGGCGCGCTGGTCTCCTCGGTGGGGCTGACGGTGCCCACCGTGCTGCTCATCGGGCTGGTGACCGGGCAGACGGTCGTCTTCGCGGAATCCCCCGCCAACCTCATGCTGCTGGCCGTCACCGCGCTGCTGTCAGTGTCGGTGGCCGCGGGCCGCCGGGTGGGCGCGGTCCACGGAATCGCACACCTCATGGTCTTCGCCATGTACGTGCTCAGCGTGTTCGTCTAGGGAGCCGGGTACTCCACCTCGCGCAGCGTGCGCGCCAGGTGCGCCGCGTTGCGTGCGGCGTTCGCCGTGGTCGTGGCGACGATCTCCGGAATCCCCTCCAGGTCCTGGTAGTCGACCTTCTGCATCGCCTCGCCCACCCAGTACGTGCCGCCCTGGGCCGGCAGGGTGAAGCCGACGTCGTTGAGCCCCTGCATGACGTCGGCCGTGACCTTGTGCGCCCCGTCCTCGTTGCCGACCACCGCGACCAGCCCGACCTTGCCGTAGAGGATCGGCCGGCCCTGGTCGTCGGTCTCCGAGGATTCGGCGTTGAGCCGCTCCAGCACGCGCTGGGTGACGCTGGCGGGATGCCCCAACCAGATCGGGCTGGCGATCACCACGACGTCGGCGGCCAGCACCTGCCGGCGCAGCTCGGGCCACTGGTCGCCGCCGCCCATGTCCGTGGCGACGCCGGGCGCCACGTCGTAGTCGACGACCCGCACCGAGGAGGTGCGCACGTCGTGTTTTTCCAGCTCGGCGAGCACATGCCGGGCCATGGTCTCGCTGCTGGACGGGGTCGGCGAGGGGCTTAAGGTGCACACGAGCGCGAGGGCGGACAACTGGGCCATGAGATTCTCCTTATCGACGTTCATCCCAGTGTGCCGATCCCCGCCGGATCGCGCAGGCTTATAATGCACGGTCATGGACACAGGAGCGATGGCGTACCTGCGCCGGGCACGGTCCGGACTCGACCGGCTCACCCCCGAGCAGGCCCACCGGGAGCAGCAGGACGGGGCGATGATTATCGACGTCCGCATGCCCGCTCACCGCGCCGAGCAGGGCGAACTCCCCGGCGCGATCGTCATCGACCTGACCGTGCTGCCCTGGCGACTGGACCCGACCTTCGACTGGCGCATCCCCGAGGCCACCGGCTGGGACAACCGCTACATCCTCATCTGCCGGCACAGTTATTCTTCGTCGGTGGCGGCGTGGCAGCTGCGCCAGATGGGGTTGACGGGCGCCACCGACGTGATCGGCGGCGTCGAGGCCTGGGTCGCCGCAGGCCTGCCCGTGGGGGCGGGCCCGGCGGACGTGCGGGCCTGACCCGAGTCCTAGCGCCGGGCGACGCCGTCGACGATGAGCATCTGGCCCAAGTTCGACAGGCTCGTCGCGGTGGCCTCCACCAGGCGGGCGCCGATGCCACGGCGGCCCTTGAGCAGCGTGGCCCGCACCAGGGTCAGCGCTTCGGCGGCGAGCACCAGGTTCGCGCCGTGGCCCAGCCCCTCGGCATGCGCGTTGCCGCGGCGGATCTTGGGGTCGTTGGCGAGTTCGTTCGCATAGACCAGCGCCGCCCCGCCGGCGACGGTGGCCGGGAGGATCGCGCGGTTACGCCAGGCGGCCAGGCCCAACCCGGCGGCGACCAATCCGCCGCGCAGGGCCACGCCCACCCCGGAGGGCGCCACGTCATAGGCGCCGCGCACGGCGAGCCCGTAGCCGGCGTGCTGCGCCGCGGCGCCGACGGTCGCCACCCCGGTGGGGTTGTCCGGGTCGATCCGCTTGCCCGTCTGGGCGGCGGTGGCGCCGGTGAGCGCACTGGCCAGCAGGGCTTTCTCCGGCAGCGGACGGGTGGTGCGGGCGACGGTGCCTAGCAGCATCGGCAAAGTCAGCGGCTGGGTCACCGACAGCACCTTCCGCCAACCGAAGACGGTGGCCAAGGTGGTGGCGTCGTTGAGCGCCACAAAAGCCAGGCGCTCCGGCTCGGTGCGGGCGGCGGCGAGCGAGGCGATGGTCGATTCGATGCCCCGGTAGGTGCGGTCGAGGAACTCGCTGACGAGGGTGTCGCCGAGCTCGGACTGCTGCATTACTTCCTCCTGCTGCCGGCCTTGACCACGTTCTTCGTGGTCTGCGGCGGCTTCTTGCGGGTCGTCTTCTTCGTCGTCTTCTTCGTGGTTTTCTTGGTCGTCTTTTTGGTGGTCTTCTTCGCCGACTTCTTCGAGGCCTTAGTGCCGCCGTCGGCCGCGACCTTGGCCCGGCGCTCGGAGAGCAGCTCGTTGGCGCGGGAGTCGGTCATGGTCTCCGGGGTGTCGCCGCGGCGCAGAGAGGCGTTGGTCTCTCCGTCGGTGACGTACGGCCCGAAGCGGCCGTCTTTCACGCTCATCGGCTTGCCGGAGACGTCGTTGTCGCCGAGCTCCTTCAGCGGCGGCTTCGCGGCGGCACGGCCGCGGCGCTTGGGCTCCGCGTAGATGCGGCGGGCCTGATCCAGGGTGATCGTGAAGATCTGCTCCTCGTCCGACAGCGAGCGCGAGTCGGAGCCCTTCTTCAGGTACGGGCCGTAGCGGCCGTTTTGCGCGGTGATCATCTCGCCGTCGTCCTCGCCGACTTCGCGCGGCAGCGACAGCAGCTGCAGCGCCTCCTCCAGCGTGACCTCGGCCGGGCTCATGGAGGCAAACAGCGACGCCGTCTTCGGCTTGAGCTTCTCCTCGATGTGCTGGTCGATGCGCTTGTGCTTCTGCTTCTCGGCGGTCTTGGTCTCCCAGTTCTTCTTGCGCATGCCGTCGGCCTTGCGCTGCGCGTCCTCCTCGGCGCGCTCCTGGGCGACGATCTCCAGGGCCTCCTGCTCGGCGGTGGCCTGCTCGTCGTCACGCACGATCTCGGTGACGTACGGGCCGTAGCGGCCTTCCTTGGCCACGACCATGCGCCCGTTGGCCGGGTTTACCCCCAGTTCGCGGCCGCCCTGCGGGGTGGCGAAGAGCTTTTCCGCCAACTCCAGGTCGAGCTCGTCCGGGGTGGTCGCCTCCGGGAGGTTCGCGCGCTGGTAGTCGGGCTCGCCTTCGGCGGTGACGCCGACGACGCGCTCGATGTAGGGGCCGTAGCGGCCGACGCGCACGACGACGTCGCGGCCCTGGTCGTCCTGGAAGAGCACGAGCGAGTTGACCTTGCGGGCGTCGATGGATTCGAGGTTGCCCTCGATCATGTCCTTCAGCCCGCCCTGCTTGGCGATGGATTCCGCCATCGCGTCGGAGGCCTGCTCGTCACCGTAGTAGAAGCCGGTCAGCCACTCGGTGCGGTCGGAGCTGCCCTCGGCGATCTCGTCGAGCTCGTCCTCCATCGAGGAGGTGAAGTCGTAGTCGACGAGCGCGGAGAAGTTGTCCTCCAGCAGGCCGACGACGGCAAAGGCCACCCAGCTGGGCACCAGCGCGTTGCCGCGCGGGTAGACGTAGCCGCGGTCCTGGATGGTCTTGATGATCGACGCGTACGTCGACGGGCGTCCGATGCCCAGGTCCTCCATCTTCTTGACCAGGGAGGCTTCCGTGTAGCGGGCCGGCGGGTTGGTGGCGTGGCCGTCGGCGGTGACCTGCTCCACATCCACGGAGTCACCTTCGGTCAGCTGCGGCAGGCGCACGTCCGACTTGTCGGTCTTTTCGCTCAAGGCACGCAGAAAGCCGGGGAAGGTGATGGTGCGTCCGGTGGCAGAGAATTCGGTGCGCTCGCCGGAGGTGGTCTCGCCCTCGATGACGACCTTGAGGGAGGTGCCGCGGGCGTCGGCCATCTGGGAGGCGACGGTGCGCGCCCAGATCAGTTCGTAGAGTTTGAATTCCTCGGCGTCGAGCACGCCGTGCAGCTCACCGGGGGTGGCGAAGCGGTCGCCGGCGGGGCGCACCGCCTCGTGCGCCTCCTGTGAGTTCTTGACCTTGCGGTCGTAGCGGCGCGGCTGATCCGCGACGAAGTTCTCCCCGTAGAGTTCGGTGGCCTGCTGGCGGGCGGCCTTCAGCCCCTGCGCCGACAGCGAGGTCGAGTCGGTGCGCATGTAGGTGATGTGGCCGTTTTCGTACAGGCGCTGCGCGATGCGCATCGTGCGCTCGGAGGTGTAGTGCAGGCGGCGGCCCGACTCCTGCTGCAGCGTCGAGGTCATGAACGGCGCCTGCGGCTTGCGCGAGTACGGCTTCTGCTCGACGGAGGTCACCGTCATCGTCGCGGCGTCCAGCCCGGCGGCCAGCGCCTCGGCCGTCTGCTTGTCGACGACCGCGATCTCGTCTGTGGAACCCTTCAGCTGGCCGCGGTCGTTGAAGTCGCGGCCCTGGGCCACGCGCTTGCCGTCGACGCCGGTGAGCTTGGCCTGAAAGGTGCGCGGGTTCTCCGCGTCCGACTGCTCTTCGCCGGTGTCCAGCGTCGCCGCCAGATCCCAGTACTCCGCGGAAATGAACGCCATGCGCTCGCGTTCGCGCTCCACGATGACGCGGGTGGCCACCGACTGCACACGCCCCGCCGACAGCCGGGGCATGACCTTCTTCCACAGCACCGGGGACACTTCATAGCCGTAGAGGCGATCCAGGATGCGGCGGGTTTCCTGCGCGTCGACGAGGTGGTAGTCGATCTCGCGGGTGGTTTCCGCGGCTTCCCGGATGGCGGCGGCGGTGATCTCGTTGAACACCATGCGGCGTACCGGCACCGTCGGCTTGAGTACCTCGAGCAGGTGCCAGGCGATGGCCTCGCCCTCCCGGTCCGGGTCTGTCGCCAGGAAAAGTCGGTCGGACTGCTTCAGCTTCGCTTTGAGGTCGGAGACCTTCTTCTTCTTGTCCGGGCTGACCACGTACAGGGCCTGGAAGCCGTCCTCGGTGTTGACGCCGAGACGCGCCCAGGGCTCCTTCTTGTACTTGGCCGGCACGTCCGCGGCGCCGCGCGGCAGGTCCCGGATGTGGCCGACGGAGGCTTCCACGATGTAGTCGGAACCAAGATACTCCTGGATCTTTTTGGCCTTGGTGGCCGACTCCACGATCACTAAAGTCTTGGTTCCGGATTCTGAAGATTCTGCCACTTTAGGCACTTCCCTCTCTCTACACCTGGTCGCCCTGGTTGGGTTTGACCGCAAACTCTAGCGTAAGAGTTCTGCAGCGCCAGTCACGTTACACAGTATTTGATGGGCGCCCTGCCGATCCTCCCCACCCGTCGCCCCCATTCGGCGGCGAGGCCCGGCGCCGCGCACTCCTGCACAACCCTATTTCAGGATTAGACTTGGTGAAACTATTTCACCGGGATGAGAGGGCCGCCGTGACCGAGCAGCTGACGATGTGGATTGAAGCCGTCATGACGATGCCCTTCTTCTATCCGCTGGTGGGCCTGACCGTCGCTTTCGACGCCCTCGTGCCCGCCTTCCCCAGCGAAACGGTCCTGAATCTCGCCGGCGCCTGGGCCGGCGCCCGCGGCGAACCCGACATCGGCCAGGTCATCCTCTGGGCGATCGCCGGCGCGGTCATCGGCGACAACGTCTGTTATTTCTTCGGCACCAAAATGATGAGGTACGTCGAGCGCGTCCCCGCGGGCTCCAAGGCGGGGAACGCGCTGACCTGGGTGCGGCGCAACATGCGCAAACGCGCCGGTTCCACGATCATCGCGGCCCGCTTCGTGCCCTGGGGCCGGTGGATCGCCACGATCGTGCTCGGCTCGGTGCGCTACCCCTGGCCCGCGTTCTTCTTCTTCGACACCATCGGCGTCGTGGTCTGGGCGCTGATCAACACCATGGTCGCCTACGTCGGCGGCATGGTGCTGCAAAACGTCCCGCTGCTGGGCCTGGTCGTCGGCATGGCGTTGGGCCTGTTCGTGGGCTTTCTCATCCAGAAGGCGCAGAACCGTTTCTTCGAGTGGCGTGACGAGCGCCGCGGCTTCGCGGAGGCGTGATACCCCGACGATCAACCCGCCAACGACAAAACCGCCCCGGCATGTGCCGGGGCGGTTTCAGCGATCAGACTGGTTCTACGTCAGAACCGTCGACGCTCGCTTAGAGCGGGTGAACCTGCTGAGCCTGCGGGCCCTTGGCGCCTTCGCCGACCTCGAACTCAACCTGCTGGTTCTCCTCGAGGGTGCGGAAGCCCGCGCCCTGGATCTCGGAGTAGTGGACGAAGACGTCGGAGGAGCCGTCGTCCGGAGCGATGAAGCCGAAGCCCTTTTCAGCGTTGAACCACTTAACAGTTCCAGTTGCCATGATGATATACCTTCTCGGGATAAACTAGGTTTGGCGGTTATCGACAGATGAATCGATCCCCGGGTCGTACCGAACCACCAGACCTCCGCTAAGGCGGAAACCTGGTGCTCGCGTGTACTTCTTTTGCGAGCACCTTTTATTGAACTGCGCACAGAATCGCGACCAACACCCAGTGTGCCACGCTTGGGTGCGTGCGGCTACTATTTTCTCATACGCAATCATTTTCCCAGCTCACGGCGTCCCCCTGGGGGTGAAAACATGTCATTTAGTGACGCGATCGACGGTGCCGACCAGCGCAATCCCCTGGGCGAGGAGCTTTTGACCGCCGCGGACCGGCGCTTTCCCGAGTCCCGCCGCACCCACACCGCCACGCTGGCCCCGCAGCCGGCCCGCCACGCCGACTGGCCGGAGTGGATCCTGCCCGGCCTGCGCGATCACCTGCGAGAACGCGGTGTCGAGCGCCCCTACCTCCACCAGGTCGAGTGCGCGGAGCACGCCTGGGCGGGCCGCGACGTGGTCGTGGCCACTGGCACCTCCTCCGGCAAGTCGCTGGGCTACCAGCTGCCGATCCTCTCCCGCCTGGCGGCCGACCCGAAAGCCTGCGCGCTCTACCTGACGCCGACCAAGGCCCTGGGTTCCGACCAGCTGCTCGCCGCGAGCGAGCTGACCGCCGCCGTGCCGGGCCTGGGCGGAATTCACCCGGCCCCCTACGACGGCGACACCCCCACGGAAGCGCGCGCCGGCATCCGGGAGTCCTCGCGCCTGGTGTTCACCAACCCGGACATGCTGCACGTGTCCGTGCTCGGCAACCATCAGCGGTGGGCGCGGCTGCTGCGCCGCCTGCAGTTCATCGTCGTGGACGAGTGCCACACCTACCGCGGCGTGTTCGGCGCGAACGTCGCTTTGACCCTGCGCCGCCTGCTGCGCCTGGCGGCCCGCTACGGCGCGCACCCCACGATCATCTTGGCGTCGGCGACCTCGGCGGATCCGGCGGAACACGCCTCCCGGCTGACCGGCCGCGACGTCGTCGCCGTCACCGACGACGGCGCCCCCACCGGCGCACGCACCGTCGCGTTGTGGGAACCGGGCTTCCTCGACGGCGTCGAAGGCGAGAACGGCGCGCCCGTGCGCCGGGCCGCCACCACGGAGGCCGCCGGCCTGATGGCCACGCTGGTCGTCGAGGGCGCGCGCACCCTCACATTCGTGCGTTCGCGGCAATCCGCGGAGACCGTCGCGATGCGCACCCAAGAAGATCTGATCGGCATGGGCCGACGCGACTTCGCCGCGCGCATCGCCTCCTACCGGGCCGGTTATCTCGCCGAGGACCGGCGAAAGTTGGAGCGCATGCTCGACGACGGCTCCCTGCTCGGCGTCGCCACCACCAACGCCTTAGAACTCGGCGTGGACGTCGGCGGCCTCGACGCCGTGGTCACCGCCGGTTTCCCGGGCACCGTGGCCAGCTTCTGGCAGCAGGCCGGACGCGCCGGCCGCCGCGGGCAGGGCTCGCTGGTGGTGCTGGTGGCCCGCGACGAGCCGATGGACACCTACCTGGTCAACCACCCGGAGGCCCTGCTGGGCAGACCCGTGGAGCGCAGCGTCTTCGACCCCACGAACCCGTACGTGCTGCGCGGGCACGTCTACTGCGCGGCGGTGGAACACCCGCTCTCCGAGGCGGAGGTCGAGGCCGTCGGCGCAGGCGAGGTCGTCGCGGAGCTCGCCGACGCCGGCCTGCTGCGCAAGCGCCCCACCGGGTGGTTCGCCGTCCCCCGGCCGGCGGGCGTCGACGAGCTGCCGACCCCGGAGTCGGCGCACGCCGCGGTCTCGCTGCGCGGCGGCAGCGGCGAGGAGGTCATGATCGTGGACGTCTCCGACGGCCGGCTGCTGGGCACGGTCGACGCCGGCCGCGCCCCCGCGCAGGTCCACCCCGGCGCGGTGTATCTGCACCAGGGGGCCAGCTACGTCGTCGACGAGCTGGACCTGGAGGATTATGTGGCCCTGGTGCGGCCGGAGGTCCCGGAGTTCACCACCACGGCGCGTTCGGTGACCGACATCCGGATGCTGGGCCGGCCCGGCGAGGACGAGCTGGTCAACTACTCCCCCGGCCTGTGGGTGGCCAACGTGGAAGTCGAGGTCACCGATCAGGTCGTGGGTTATGTGGTGCGGCTCGCCGACGGCAGCGTGGGCGATGTCGTCGCCCTGGACATGCCGCAGCAGCGCCTGGTGACCCGGGCGGTGGCCTACACGCTCGATCCGTTGGCGTTGGCCGCGATGGGCGTCGACGCGGCGGACGTCCCCGGCGCGCTGCATGCGGCGGAACATGCGGCGATCGGGTTGTTGCCGTTGTTGGCCACGTGCGACCGGTGGGACATAGGCGGGGTGTCGACGGCGTTGCACCAGGACACGGGCTTGCCGACGGTGTTCGTCTATGACGGGCACCCGGGTGGGGCGGGTTTCGCGGACGAGGGGTTCGCGCGTTTCCCGGAGTGGGTGGAGGCGACTTTCGAGGCGGTGCGTTCGTGTCCGTGCGAGTCGGGGTGTCCGTCATGCGTGCAGTCGCCGAAGTGCGGCAACGGCAATAATCCGTTGAGCAAAGACGGTGCTGTGAAGGTATTGGGGGCGCTGACGACGATGACGCAGGCGCCCGGCCCGCGCACTTAGAGCGGGCCGGCGCGTGCGGTGGTTTCCCTGTCACCGACGGCCACGGTGACGGTGACGTCGCCGGTGTTCTCGGTGCGGCAGGCGGTGGCTTCCCCGCTGTTGAGGCGGGCGACGTCGCGGGCGACGCCACAGCCGTCTTCGCCGTAGGCGTGCGCCCAGGCGCCGGCGACGGCGGCCAGGTCCGCGGCGAGGCGGGATTGGTGGTCGTCCAGCACCGTTTGGAAGGCGGTGAGCACGGCGAACAGCAACCCCACCAGGGCGGCGATGATGCCGGCGCTGGTGACGGTGGCGTTGCCGCGGTCGTTTCTAAGCATGCTCACGGGGCGGTTTCGACGGGGACGATCGCCTGGGCGGTCATGGCGCCGAAGACGGCCGGGACTTCTGCGGTGACGGTGACCAGGCCGCCGGACTCGCGCACCGCGACGGTGCCCGCCGGCGGTTCATAGGCCACGCCGATGGCGTGGGCCCGGGCCGCGGCGGCGGCCGCGTCGACGGCGGCGAGTTTGGCGGACATGGTGGCGATCGCCCCGATGATCGCGGCGGCGACGATGATGAGGCTGCTCAACGCGAGCGCGGCCTCGACGGTCACGGAGCCGCGGTCATCCAGGCGGGTCATCAGGCCGGGGAGTTGGACAGGGCGTCGGTGATGATGCCTTCGATGGCGTCGATGACGCCGCCGCTGTTGATCACGGCGTAGAGCACCGCGGCCAGGGCGGCGGCCCCCAACGAGCCCATGGCGTATTCAATTGTCGACATGCCGCGGTCGTTGCTGGTCAGGGAATGGATTCGAGTGTACAGAGCGATCATGGTGCAGGTCCTTTCAAGACGTGTGCTGAGGATGAGAAATGGTGTTAGAACGGTAGGAGTTCGCTGCCCAGGCCGATGACCACGGGCGCGAGCCCGAGGAGCAAAAAGGCCGGGAGGAAGCAGACGGACAGGGGTAGGGCGATGAGCACGCCGGCGCGTTCGGCGGTGGCCGTGGCGGAGGTGCCGGCGCCTTCGCGCAGACCGTCGGCGATGCGTCGGCACGCCTGCGCCAGCGCGGCCCCCGAGCGGTCGGAGAGCCGGGCCAGCCGGGCGAGTTCGCCGAGGCCGTCGACGTGGGCGACGTCGGCCCACGCGCGTTGGGGTGTGACCCCCACCGCGAGCAGGGCGGCCACGGTGTGCCAGTGTCCGGCGGTGGCGCCGGTGGCTGCGGCGGCCACCGCGCGGGCGGAGGCGGCGGTGGATAAACCCGCGTCGATCAAGGCGGCGAATAAGTCGATGTCGCCGGCCAGGTGGAAGCGGTCCGGCTGGTCGGCCGGCCCGTCGCGCGGGTTTTTGGGATTTGTTCGCCCATCCGGCGGCCCCAGGCGTCGGCGGGGCCTGGCGGCGGGCACGATGAGCGCGGCGGCGAGCAGCAGCAGGGGCAGCGCGGTCATGAGCGGGCTCCGGAGATGATGTGTTGGGACCAGAGAAAACCGGCGCAGACCAGCCCGACGCCGGCCACCAGGAGCACCCCGCCGAGGCCGCCGCCCAGCAGCAGTCCCAGGGGCGCGGCGCCCATGGCGGTGCCCATCGCCAGCCCCGCCAGGGGCAGGGCCATGAGGATCAGGGCGCTGGCCTGGGGGCCGTTCAGGGAGGCGGCGGTGGCGTCGTCGTGGCTGTTGCGCGCGCTCAGTCGGTCGCGGATCTGGCTGAGCAGTCCGGCGAGTTTCACGCCGTGGCGCTCGGCCAGCTCCCAGAGGTGTCCGACGGAGGCGAGGTCGGGCGCATGATCGGCGGCGGCGAGGAAGGTGGCCGCGGGGCTGGTGCCCCAGCGGGCCTGGGACGTGCCGGCGGCGATCGCCTCCGCGACCGCTGGGGGCGCCTGCTCGTCGAGCTCTGCCGTGGCGCGTGCCAGGGCGTCCGCCGGGCGGGCGCCGGCCTGCAGGTCCGCGACCAAGTGGCCGAGCCAGCCGGCCAGCACCTCGCGGGTGGCGCGGATCCGGCGGCGGGTGCGCAGTGCCTGCCAGTGGTGGACGGCGGTGGCGGCCAGCAGCAGCGCAGCGGCGGCGACGCTGAGGCGGTCGGCCAGTAGGAACACCGCCATGGCCACGCCCACGACCACGGCGATGAGCGGGCCCGGCGCGGAAGTACGTGCGGGGCGGGCGGTTCGGGTGATGCGCCCGCCGGGGGCGGGTGCGGGCAGCGCGGCGGCCGCGCCGAGCAGGAGTAATGAGGCGGTGGTCACGGCAGTCCTTCCTGGAGCTCGGCGTAGGCGTCGGTGGGGCCGTGCTGGAAGTCCCAGACGGCGTCGGCGACGACGCGGCCGTCGTCCCCGCGGCGCAGCACCCCGATCTGACGTAGGATGCGGCGGCCGGTGGGGTCGCGGCCGACGACGAGCACCATGTCGACGGCCGCGGCGAGTTGGGCGTGCAGGGCGTCCGGGTCCAGTCCGCCCAACGCGGCGAGCGCTTCGAGGCGGGCGGGGACGTCGGCGAGCCGGTTGGCGTGGACGGTTCCGGCGCCGCCGTCGTGGCCGGTGTTTAAGGCGGCGAGCAGTTCGACGACTTCGGCGCCGCGGATTTCGCCGACGACGATGCGGTCGGGGCGCATGCGCAGCGCCTGGCGCAGCAGGTCGGACATGGTGATGGCCCCCGCGCCCTCGGTGTTGGCGCCGCGGGTGGTCAGGGTCAACAGGTGCGGGTGGTCGGGGGCCAGTTCGGCGGTGTCTTCGATGCAGAGAATGCGTTCGGTTGCGGGGACTTCGGCCAACAGGGCGGCCAGCATGGTGGTTTTTCCGGTGCCGGTGCCGCCGACGACGAGGAAGGAGCGCCGCGCGGCGATGACCCGGCGCAGCAGGTGGGCGTGTTCGGCGGTCAGGGTGCCACCGCGGACCAGGCCGGCCAAGGTGGCGGTGTTGGAGCGCAGGACGCGCAGGCAGATGGCGGTGCCGCCGACCGCGGGCGGGGCGAGGGCTGCGTGCAGGCGCACGACGGTGCCGTCGTCGCGGGTCAGGCGGCCGTCAACGAAGGGTTGGGCGTCATCGAGTCGGGCCCCGCATGCGCCGGCCAGCCGGCTGGCCAGGGCGCGGACCTCGTCGTCGGAGGTGAAGGTGACCTCGGCGCGTTCCAGGCCGCGACCGCGGTCGATCCACACGGAGTCGGGGGCGTTGACCAGCACGTCAGTGATCCCGTCGAGGGTGAGCAGGGGTTCGAGTCGGCCGGCGCCGGCGGTGTCGTGGCGTAGCTGGCGAAGGACGGCGAGCACGTCGACGTCGCTGATCACGCCGGCTTCTTCCCGCACCAGGCGGGCGAGCAGCGCTGGGTCGGTGGCTTCGTCGTCGGGGGCGGCGACGAGGCGGCGTTGGATTTTCTCGATGAGCTCGGACATCAGGCGGCCCCCGCGGCGGTGAGCACCGCGTCGGCGGCCGCGCTCAGGGTGCGCGGCAGCACGGTGGGCAGGCCGGCGATTTCGCTGTCGCGGGCCAGCCGGGCGGTCGTGGTGATCTCGGCGATGGGCGCGTGCGGCAGCACGGCGGTCAAGTCGTCGGCGTCGAGGCCGGACCAGTCGCGGTGCCGGGTGAGCAGGCTGTGGTCGACGCCGGCGGCGGTCAGCCGACGGGACAGGGCGGCGGCCGCGGCGGCTGGGCGGACCTGGGCGACGGTCAGCACGGCTACGTGGTCGAGCGCGGCGGTCAGTTCCGTGCTGTCCAGCAGGTGCGCCGGCACGTCCAGCACCACCGTGCCCGGCGCCCCGCGCAGGCTGGCGAGCACGGTGGCCAGCATCCCTTCCCGGAGCCGGAAGGGGTCCGCGATGGTGGGCCGCGCCGCGGACAACACCGCTGGTCCGTCGCCGGCGGCGGGCAGTGCCGCGCGCAGGTCTTCGGGGGCGAGGTGGCCGTCCGAGTCGCCGCCGGCCAGCCCCAGGTCCGGCCAGCGGGCGCCCGGGGCGTCCTCCAGGCCGAAGAGCAGGTCGAGGCCGCCGGAGTTGTCGACGCCGTCGATGACCGTGGCGGGGCCGGGGGCGCGGCGGGCGATCGCGGCGCTGAGCGTGGAGGCGCCCGCTCCCCCGCCGGAGGCGGTCACCGCGATGACGTGGGCGGCGCCCGCGGGCCCGGAGTCCTTCCCGGTCTCGGGTTCGGTGAGCGTGCCCAGCAGGGTGAGCAGCTCCGCGGATTGGGCGGGCAGGATGAAGGCCTGTTCGGCGCGGCAGGCTAAGGCCGCCTCCCAGTCGAGGGGGCGGTCGTCGAGGCCGACGAAGAAGATGCGGTCGTGGCTGCGCCGCCCGTGCAGGTGGGCGGCGGCGTCGGCGTCGACGAGCACGGCGGCGGCACGCGTCAGGTGGCGGTGCAGGTCGCGCGGGTCGACGTCGGCGGAGTTTTCGGTGAGGTCGACGACGGGGCGGGCGCTGGCGGCGGCGACGTGGGCGGCCTCCGGGTGAAGGGCCGGGTCGGTGACGGCGACGAGGATATAAGCGTGGTGTCCGGCGGTCATGACGCCCAGCATGAGGGTTGCGGACGCGGGTGCGGCAGCACGGTGACCGGGACTGTGGATAACCCGCCCTATTTATGACGCGTCACCATCGACGCGTGTGAATAGAATATCGCCCCCGGACAGGGAGGGCGGAAAGTGGTGATGGCCCGCGCTTCGGGGGGATGCGCAGGCCATCGTAACCCGGCCTCGGGGGGCGAGCCGGGGCAGGCCGCACCGTATATCGGGGCCTTGCAGGCAACAGTATGACATACGCTCGCGGGCCTGACAAGAACGTTTCCCAACTTCGTGCCGCGGATCACAAGGAGATAACTTTTGCCCGAAAAACATCTTTCGCTCTGCGCGATCTGGTAGTAAGCTCGGCAACCATGGCACCCCAGGAGACGCCGCCCGGCGAGGATCGGACGCCGCCGACCCCGTCGCCACGGGTCGCGGCGTTTTTCGATCTGGACAAAACGATCATCGCCACCTCCTCCGCCTTCGCCTTCGGCAGGGAATTCATGCACAACGGGCTGATCAGCTACCTGGACGCGCTGCAGCTGTCGCTGGCCAAAAGCAGCTACATGGTCATCGGCCAGTCCAGCGAGAAGATGGACTCCACCCGCGACCAGCTGACGAACCTGGTGGCCGGCTGGTCCGTCGACGAGGTCGGCCGCATCGCCTCAGAAGCGATGCACTCCGTGGTCACCCCGGCGATCTACGCCGAGGCCCGGGAGCTGATCACCTTCCACCAAAGCGCCGGCCACGACGTCATCATCATCTCCGCCTCCGCCTCGCAACTGGTCGAGCCCATCGCGAAGGAGCTGGGCATCGACCAAGTCGTGGCCACCGAGCTCGAGGTCGTCGACGGGCGTTTCACCGGCGAGGTCGACTTTTACTGCAAGGGCCCGGCCAAGGCGGACGCCATCATGGCCATGGCCGAGTCCC
Source organism: Corynebacterium maris DSM 45190 (assembly GCF_000442645.1). Taxonomy (NCBI): domain Bacteria; kingdom Bacillati; phylum Actinomycetota; class Actinomycetes; order Mycobacteriales; family Corynebacteriaceae; genus Corynebacterium; species Corynebacterium maris. The sequence continues at coordinate 325,469 of NC_021915.1, read as the reverse complement.
ACGGCTACGACTTGGCCGCCAGCTTCGCCTACTCCGACTCCGCCACCGACATCCCGATGCTGGAGCAGGTGGGCAACCCCGTGGCCGTCAACCCCGACCGGCAGATGAAAAAACACGCCCTGGACAACGGCTGGGAGCTGCGCTCCTTCCGCGACCCCGTCCCCCTGTTGACCATGCCGAACGCCCGCGAAATGGGCATCGGCGCCGGGGTGGTCGCCAGCATCGCCGCGCTGACCGCCGGCGGTCTGTGGATCGCGCAGCGCAGCCGCGGCAACGACGGGGACCGCAGCGCCTGACGCCTCAGGCGGCCTGGACGATGGCGTCGGCCTCCGCCGCCCCCTGGATCCAGGCCCGCAGCAAAAACTCCAACGCCGCCCGCATCCCTTCCGTGTCCCGGCTCCAACCCGCCAGCGCCTCCCGGTACTCGGCCCGGTGCCGGTTGAGGTAGATCTCGGGCACGGCCAGGCCACGGGGGTCGACGCCGGTGGCCACCGCCACCAGCCGCGACGCCGCCCGCCCGATCAGCCCGCTGCGCTCGCCGAACAACTCCCGGGCGACGATCTCGGCGTGCACCACCTGCGGCAAGACCGCGGCGTTGACCCTGTCGTCGCCCAGCAGCCGCGCCAGCGCCTGCAGCCGTTGCGGCCCGTCCTCGGACGTCGGCACGCCGGGCCCGCCCGCCGCGACGTCCATGCGGGCGACGACATTCGCCGGCGACCGGCGGAACACCGCAGCGTTGTCCTGGATCACCCCCGGCGCCAGCAGCCCATAAACGCTGACGGCCGCGCCGAACGCCCCCGCGGGCTCCTTGTCGACGGGCGCGGGGTGGCCGTCGATGAGCGTCGAGGTCCGCGCCCCGCGCAGGACGGACTCACCGACGATGAGCTCCGGTTTCCGCAAGGCCGCGGGACGACGGTGCACCCGGGCGATGGCCGCGGTGGCGCGCTCGGCGAGCACGGCCACCTCACCGAGGGCGAGCAACGGGGACAGCGGGTCGGTGGCAGACATATCCTTTACACTAGCGATAAGCGAACTGAACCAAATCCGCCGTCCCATCGCCGATCGTGGCACTATGGGCTGGTGAGCGTTCCCAGGATTTGGGATGTCGACAAACAGATGAAACATAAAACGAAGTCAGCAATGACCGGAGGCAGGTAAAACACGTGAGCACCAACGACGGACTGTACACAGACGGATCTTCCGCGTTTTCCGCGAAAGTCAATTCCATCCCGCTCAACGACGTCGACTCCTCCACGGGCAGCGAGAACTCCATCGGCGACCTCGTCTCCCACGCCACGGCCCAGACGTCGTCCCTCATCCGCTCGGAGATCGAGCTGGCCAAAACGGAGATCACCGGCGAAATCAAGAAGGGCGCGATCGGCGGCGGGCTCTTCGCCGTGGCCGGCGTCATCGCCCTCTACTCCTCCTTCTTCTTTTTCTTCTTCGCCGCGGAACTCCTCGCCATCTGGCTGGACCGCTGGGCGGCGTTCCTGATCGTCTTTTTGGTCATGCTGGTGCTGGCGGCGGTGTTCGCCCTCGTCGGCTGGAACCGCTTCAAGAAGATCAAGGCGCCGAAGGCCACGATGGAATCAGTCGGGGAACTCAAACACCTCAAGCCCGGTCAGGCGCAGAAGAACCTGGCCGCCCAGGACGCCGGCCTGTACACCTAGCGCCGACCCCGACCACACGCACCGCCCGCGTCGGCGGTCCCTTCCCCGGGACCGCTTCCGGGCGGTGTCGTCTTAGCAGGGGCCGCCTCGTGCCCCCTCGCCGAACCGACGTCAGGAGCTTCGCCGCATGGCCGACCCCACGCCCCCGCAGCCGCTGCCGCCCTCCGTCGTGGAGCTGGACGGCCCCTTCACCCATGAGTTCGTGCACACCCGCGGACTGCGGCTGCACGCGGCCGTCGCCGGCGACCCGGCGGATCCGTTGATCGTCCTGCTGCACGGCGCTTTCGGTGGCTGGTTCGACTACCGCCACGTCATCGCGCCGCTGGCGCAGGCGGGTTATCACGTCGCCGCCGTGGACCTGCGCGGCTACGGGATGAGCGACAAGCCGCCGGCGCCGCAGAGCTCGAACCTGCGGATGCTGGCCAGCGACGTCGCGGGCGTGATCCCGGCGCTCGGGCACGACGACGCGGTGGTCGTCGGCGCGGACACCGGCGGGACGGTGGCCTGGTCGCTGGCCACCACCCACCCGGAACGGGTCGCGGCGCTGGTATCGGTGTCCTCGGCGCACCCGGTGGATCTGCGCCGGGCCGCGGCCGCCCGGCCTTGGAACTTCGTGTGGATCCTCGCCCGCGCCGCGTTCTTCCGCCTGCCGTCGCGCCTGTGGGCGAGCTCGCGGCGGTTGCGCGACCGGGGGCACGAATTCCACCTGCGGTTGAACACGACCGCGCAGTTCCAGCAGTCCCCGCGATTTTCCGAAGAGTTGGAGCTGCGGCGGCGGGCGGCGGCGATCAGCAACGCGGCGGCCTCCGCGGTGCACAACGCGCGCGTACTGCTGGCCGCCGCACCCTTGGCGTGGATATCGGCGAAGGTGCCGTCGGCGACGCTGCTGGTGCATCCGGACCAGGGGTTGTGGACGCATGTGGTGCGCCGCGCCCGCGTGCGGGTGACCGGCCGGGTGGCGCAGGCGCGGGTGCCGGGCACGAAGACGGAGCCGCACGTGGAGAACCCGCAGGGTTTCGTGGACACGCTCCTGGAGTTCCTCCGGGCGGGGGAATGACCGGGCCTGCCGCCCGGAGGCGTCGCCAAGCACCCGCCCCGGTGATCACGCCTCTTTTTTAACTCACGCACTGCTGCGTGTCGACGGGTTGCGTGTAGGCCGTCACGTCGCCCACCCGCTCGGCGACCTCCCCGGCGGTGAGCGCGTAGCCGGTGTCGCTGTCGTCGACGGCCGCGCCGAAGACCACGCCCAACACGTCGCCCGAATCGTTCAGAAGCGGCCCGCCGGAGTTGCCCTCCCGGATGGAGCCGCGCACCGTGTAGGCCTCCCGCTCCACGCGCCCGGTGGCGTAGATGTCGGGGCCCGCGATGGTCAGCCGGTCGCTGATGCGGGCGGGTGCGGCTTCGAAGGGGCCGGATTCCGGATACCCCATGACCACGGCGTCCGCGCCGGTGTCCGCGGGGGCCTCGGCCCAGTCCAGCGGCGTGATGGCCAGGCCCGGGGCGTACAGCACCGCGATGTCCACGCCCGGGTCGTAGTAGACCACGTCGGCCTCCTGCATACCCAGCACCGTGTCCAGGCGCACCCGCTCCGTGCCGGCGACCACGTGCGCGTTGGTGATCACGTAATCCTCCTCGGTGACGAATCCGGACCCCATGAGGCGGCGGCTGCAGGTGCGCGAGTCACCCAGGATGTGGATGACCGACGGCCGCAACTCCTCGACGAGTTCACGGTCGGCGACCTCAATGTTGGGCGCCTCCACTTCGGCGGGGGCACGCTCCAGTGACTCGATGATCGGCGGCAGGCCGGACTGGCTGAGCATGGCCGAGGCCTCGGCGGGCAGCTCCCGCCAGGAGTCGGGCACGACCTTGCCGACGCCGCCCAGCACCGCGGAACCGCGGATGGCGGCGGCCGCGCCCGGCCCCAGCCCCGCGGCCAGAGGAATCGCGATCAACCAGACGACCAGCAGGACGGCGACGAGCTGGAAGGCCGCGCCGACCACCGAATCGAGGCGCTGGGTGAGGCGTTGGCGCATCCGCCCGCGCACGCTCGCGCCCAAAGTGGCGCCGATGAGATTGCCGAGGCTGACCAGCAGCACGACCACCCCCAACGCCAACAGCAGCCGCAGGGGCACCGACTCCGTCAACCCCATCACCGGCGGGGCGGCCACGAAACCGATGATCAGGCCCGCGACGACGCCGACCGCGGAGAGGACGGACGAGATCGCGCCCTGGCGCCAGCCGCTGGTCAGGGCGAGGACGCCGACGAGCACGATGACGGCGTCGACGATGAGGCTGGCGGTCACGGGGATACGGCTCTTTTCTGTGTCTACGTCAGATCGACGCCGCTGACGGCGACGACGTTATTTTGCACAGCGTACCGGTTTAGTCCATTGATTCATTGTTGCGCGAGGCCGCGAGGACCGTCGACAGGTCGTGCACGGTGTCCCGATCCCACTCGTCCTCCCAGCCGGCGGTGGCCAACGCGGAGGCCAGCAACCCGCCGGTGAACCCCCACACGACGTAGCCGCGGACCTGGAAGGCGGGTCCCCGCCAAGGGCCCCACCCGACGGTGAGGCGGCTGGCCGGGTCGGCGAGCTCCTCGATGGAGGCGGTGAACACGTCGTCGGTCTCCTCCTCGCTGGCGGGATACAGCTCCTCCGGTTCGTCCCAGTAGGCGATGATCGGGTGGACGGGGTAGCCGTTGGAGCGCACGTGCATCTCCGGCAGCTGCGCGATGGGGGTGACGGAGTCACGCCGCAGGCCGGTTTCCTCCCAGGCCTCGCGCAGGGCGGTGTCCACGACGTTGTCGTCGGTGGCGTCGATGCGCCCGCCGGGGAAGGCCATTTGACCGGAGTGGGTGCGCATCGTCGGCGCCCGGTGGGTCAGCAGCACCCCGGCGTCGGCGGGCAGCGCCGTCGCGTCACGGGCCCCGGCGAACAGCATGAGGACGGCGGCCTGCTTGTCCGGCCGCGGCCGCACGCCCGGTTTCACCCCAAGAGTGCGGCGGATGGCTTCGGTGTCGGGGGTTTCGGTCAGCGGCCGCAGCCACTCCGGCGCCGTCTCCGGCCGCAGAACCGTGTTTCTGCCCGGCTGATCCGGGTAATCGGGGTAGGTCACCTCACACCTCCGCGGCGGCGACTGCCTCGTCCACCGCGGCGGCCAGTTCCGCGGTGGATTCGAAAGGCTGGGGGTACATGGCCAGTTGTTCGGTTCCCTCGAATATTACCGTGATGGGCACCACCGCGGGCAGGCCGAGCGTGCCGGCGAAGGTGTTGTCGCTGTCCTGGTAGCTGGGCATCTCGACGCCGAGGTCGTTGAGGAAGGCGGCGCCGTTGCCGGGGTTGCCGTCGGCGTGGACGCCCACCACGGTGTACTCGGGGTACTCGGCGGCGAAGTCGTCGAAGTAGGGCAGCTCGTCGCGGCAGGGCCCGCACCACCAGGCCCAGAGGTTGACCACGGTGATCCCCTCGGCCTGCGGCTGCGCGCCGGTCTCCGCGCCGAGGCACGGCAGCGCGATCCCGCCGGCGCCGTCGGCCGGGCAGTCGGGGCGGGCGGGGACGTCGTCCTCGTCGCCCTCTGCCGGGGTCTCGGCCGGCGTGGTCGCTGCGGTGGGGGCCGCGGCGTCGTCCGCCCCCGGCCCGGCCTGCAGGAGGTACACGGCGCCGGCGATCACGGCGACGGTCGCGATCACGGCGGCGACGGTCATCGCCACGATGCTTCGATTCAACTGCTGCTCCTTAGCGTTGTTTTCGCGCTCAGCCGTCCAGCCCGGCCAGCGCCAGGAGGTGGTCGCGGTCGGGGCTGGTGATCAGCGCGGCCGCGTCCTCCGGGTCGGCGGGGCCGGCCACGCCGTAGCTGGGGCAGTCGTAGGCGATCGGGCAGGCCCCGCACGCGGCCTTGCGGGCGTGGCAGATGCGGCGGCCGTGCCAGATCACCCGGTGGGAATACATCGTCCACTCGGACTTCTCGATGAGGTCCCCGACCGCACGCTCGATCTTGACGGGGTCTTTTTCCTCGGTCAGGCCCCACCGCCGCACCAGGCGGGAAAAGTGGGTGTCCACGGTGATGCCGGGATGGTCAAAGGCGTTGCCGCGGACCACATGGGCTGTTTTCCGGCCCACGCCGGGCAAGTCCACGAGGTCTTCGAGGGCTTCGGGCACCTGGCCGTCGTGGCGGGCCATGAGCGCCTCCCCCAGCCCGATGAGGTGGCCCGCCTTGGCCCGGTAAAAACCGGTCGGGCGGATGAGCCGCTCCACGTCGGCGCGGTCGGCGGCGGCGTAGGCGGCGGCCGTCGGATAGCGCTTGAACAGGGCGGGCGTGACCTGGTTGACGCGCACGTCGGTGGTCTGGGCGGACAGCACCGTCGCGACGAGCAGTTCCAGGGGGTTGGTGTAGTCGAGTTCCGCGTGCGCGTCCGGGTAGGCCGCGGCCAGGGTGCGGTTGATGCGGCGGGCCCTGCGGGTGCGCCCCAGGTCGGTTTCGGCGCCGTGGGCGGCCGGGTGCGCGCCTACGGCCCGGCGTCGGGCGGGAGTGCGGGAACCTGCGGGTGGCGACGACATAAATCCCACCTTAGCGGTGCCGTCCAGAACCGCTAAGCTGTTGGCATGCTCATACTGCTGGTAGTGCTGGTGCCTGTGATACTCGCGCTCTTTCTCATCTGGATGGAGGGTCTGGAGTCCTTGATCTTGAACCGTCAGCTGGCCAAGACAAGTTCTCCCGAAGAGTAGATCTCCACCTTAAGTAGCATATTTGTTAAGGTAGTCGAGATGTGACTTTATGCCCACCGCATAGTGACAGTGACAAATTCAACGTTTACAGTGGGCACGTGGGCCGTCACCACGGAGAACGTGCCGTTGCGGACAGACAACACAGTCGGCTACATCCGACTCGACACCAAGGAGTGACAACATGGAGGGCGTCCAGGAAATTCTGGCCCGCGCCGGCATCTTTCAGGGAGTTGATCCCGAGGCCGTCGCAGACCTGATCAGCGATATGGAGTCGGTCCGCTACCCGCGCGGCACCACCATCTTCGAAGAAGGCGATCCCGGAGACCGCCTGTACATCATCACCGCGGGCAAGATTAAGCTCGCCCGGCACGCCCCGGACGGGCGCGAGAACCTGCTGTCCGTGATGGGCGCGTCCGACATGTTCGGCGAGCTGTCCATCTTCGATCCGGGGCCGCGCACCTCGTCCGCGGTGTGCGTGACCGACGTGCAGGCCGCGACGATGACCTCGGAGATGCTGCGGAAATGGGTCGACGATTATCCGTCGATCTCCCAGCAGCTGCTGCGGGTGCTCGCCCGCCGTCTGCGCCGCACCAACTCCAACCTGGCCGACCTGATCTTCACGGACGTGCCCGGCCGCGTGGCCAAGACGCTGCTGCAGCTGGCCAACCGCTTCGGCACCCAGGAAGGCGGCGCGCTGCGCGTCAACCACGACCTCACCCAGGAGGAGATCGCCCAGCTGGTCGGCGCCTCCCGCGAGACGGTGAACAAGGCCCTGGCCACCTTCGCCCACCGCGGCTGGATCCGCCTGGAAGGCAAGTCGGTGCTCATCGTCGACACCGAGCACCTCGCCCGGCGCGCCCGCTAAGCCCCCGCTCCACACAGATCGGCGCCCAGGAGGGAAACCCTCCTGGGCGCCGAGTGGTTGCGGGGCGCGTTATTCGCCGATTTCCGCCAGGTAGCGCAGCGCCACGCGCGTCGACTGCTGGGCGGCCCCGCGCAGCACCGGGTCGACGTCGTCGTACATGTTCTCCACCAGGGTGCGCAGATCGATGTCGGTGCCGTGTTCGGCCCGCTGCTCCCGGATCTGCCGCAGCCGGTAGTTGCGGCGCTCGATGTACTTCTGCGCCATCACGGAGGTGTCCGGCAGGTTTGCGCCGTGGCCCGGCAACAGGGGGACGCCTTCGCCGCGGGTGGCCAGCAGGTCCAGGGAATCGAGGTAGTCCCCCAGGTCGCCGTCGGTTTCGGAGATCATGGTGGTGTGGCGGCCGACGATCGTGTCGCCGGAGACGATGCCTTCCAGGGCCGTTTTTTTGGCCTCGCCGGACCAGACGAAGAAGCTCGTGGAGTCCGCGGTGTGGCCGGGGGTGTGCACGACCTCGATCTCGGGGGTGACGTCGTCCAGCGAGATGATTTCGCCGTGCGTCAACGCTTCCGCGTCATCGGAGCAGTACCGTTCGTCGAAGGCGCGGATCGGCGCACCCGTCAGCTGGCGCAGGCGGCGGGCGCCTTCCGCGTGGTCGTCGTGGCGGTGGGTGAGCAGGATCAGCGCCACCCGCTCCCCCCTCGCCGACAGGATGTTGAGATGTCCCTCGTCCTCCGGTCCCGGGTCGATGACGATGGCCGCGTCGTCCTCCGGGGCTCGCACCAGCCATGAGTTCGTCCCCTCCAAGGCGGTGTAGCTGGGATTTGCGCACAAGACCACGGAGGTGGACGTGGTCACCGGTCGCAGTTGGCTATACGCAGGATGCTCCATGGCCAACAGCCTACCGCCCGCCAGGCGTTTCGCAGAAACAAATCAGGCCCTCCCTAAGGGAGGGCCTGAGTCACTGTCGGGCGGGGCGTCAGGACGCGACTTCGACGACGACCTCGACCTCTACCGGCGCATTCATCGGCAACACGGCCACGCCCACGGCGGAGCGGGCGTGGATTCCGGCGTCGCCGAAGACGTCCTGCATGAGGTTGGAGGCGCCGTTGGCCACCTGCGGTTGGCCGTGGAAATCTGTTTCGGAGGCGACGAACACCACGACCTTGAGCACGCGGGCGACGTTGTCGATCCCGACTTCCGCGTCAATGGCCGCCAGCGCGTTCAACGCGGCGGTGCGGGCGTAGCCCTCGCCGTCTTCCGCGGAGACCTCGCCGCCGACTTTGCCTGTGGCCGGCAGGGAGCCGTCCACGAACGGCAACTGGCCGGAGGTCCACACCTGGTCGCCGACGCGCACGGTGGGCACGTAGGCCGCCACGGGCGCGGCCACGGCGGGCAGCTCGACGCCGAGCTCACCCAGGCGGTCAGTCACGGCGCCCATCTACTGCACCTCGCGCTTCATGTAGGCGACGGAGTTTTCGGGGTTGGGCCCCGGCTGAACGGTCACGAGCTCCCACCCGTCCTCGCCCCAACTATCGAGGATCGCCTTGGTGGCATGGCTCAGCAGTGGCACGGTCGCATATTCCCATTTAGTCATACCGTTCACCCTACAGACTTCCGGGCGCCGTTTTAGACGCCGTCGATTTTCCCGCCGTGGGCCAGGTAACCGGCCCAATCCTCGATGTCGGGATTCCTCTTCAGCAGCGCGCGCCGCTGCCGCTCCGTCAGCCCTCCCCAGACGCCGAATTCAATGCGGTTGTCCAACGCGTCCGAGAGACACTCCACCGCCACCGGGCACCCGCGGCACACCGTGGCCGCCTCCCGCTGCTGCGCGCCACGGACGAACAGCGCGTCCGGATCCCCGTTACGACATACGGATCGAGCGACCCATTCATCGCGCTCAAAGCTGAGCGGCCGAGTTTTCGAACCATCCACTTGCACGGCCATCCCGAGATCCTCCCGTCGTTTGTAAAAGCTATAGATTCAGGAGGTTATTCTAAGCACAAAATAATATTCCCGTCGAATACGTCACACTTTGTGGGGGATCGTGGCCCCCGCAAAGATGTCGCTTCATTCCTTCAGCCCGTAGGGTATGGAGCGTGAATGATGCGAAGAATCTCAGCGCCACCGTCAAGATCATCCTCGCCACCGTCTTGGCCGGAGTTCTCGGCGCCCTGGCCATGGCCCCGGTCGCCGGCGTCTCGGGGGCTGCCGTCGCACGCACCAATGAAACGATGCAGTCCAACCTCGCGGACATGACTGACGGGTGGACGCCGGGGGTGACGACCATCAACGACGCGACCGGCGAGCCCATGGCGTGGCTCTACGATCAGCGCCGCCATCCGGTGTCGGGAGAGCAGATCTCGCAGAACATGAAGGACGCAATCATCTCCATCGAGGATCACCGCTTCTACGAGCACGAGGGCGTGGACATTCAGGGCACCCTGCGCGCCCTGGTGACCAACCTGCTCGCCGGCGGGGTGGAGCAGGGCGCGTCCACGATCAACCAGCAGTACGTGAAGAACTACCTGCTGCACGTCGAGGCCGACTCCTCCGAGGATCAGGCCTCCGCCACCGAGCAATCTATTCCCCGCAAGCTGCGGGAGATGCGCATGGCCACCCAGCTCGATGACGAGCTGGAGAAGGACGAGATCCTCACGCGCTATCTCAACCTGGTGCCCTTTGGAAACCACGCCTACGGCATTGAGGCCGCGGCCCGCACTTACTTCGGGCTCTCCGCGGCCGAACTGAACGTGCCGCAGTCCGCGATGCTGGCGGGCATGGTGCAGTCCTCGGAGTACCTGAACCCGTACACCAATTACGACGTCGTGGTGGAGCGCCGCAACACCGTGCTGCAGTCGATGGCCGCGTACGGCTACATCGATCAGGCCACGGCCGACGCCCACGCGGCGGAGCCGTTGGGGGTGCTGGAGTCGCCGGCCACCCTGCCCAACGGCTGCATCGGGGCCGGCGATCGCGGCTTCTTCTGCGACTACGCCGTGACCTACCTGCAGGCCAAGGGCATCACGGAAGAGCAGCTGCGCACCGACTCCTTCACCGTCACCACCACGCTGGACCCGCAGGCCCAAAACGTCGCGCACGACACGGTGACCAGCATGGTATCTCCCTCCCAGCCGGGCGTGGCCGAGGTTCTCAACGTGATTGAGCCGGGCCAGGACAGCCGCGACATCCTCGCGATGGTCTCTTCCCGCGACTACGGCCTCGACCTGGAGGCGGGCCAGACGTACCTGCCGCAGCCAAGTTCGCTGATCGGCAACGGCGCGGGTTCGGTGTTCAAGGTCTTCACCGCCGCCGCGGCCATGGAGCAGGGCGTGGGGCTGGACACCACCCTGCCCGTGCCCACCCGCTACGAGGCCCGGGGCATGGGTTCCGGCGGCGCCGCGGGATGCCCGCCGAACACCTACTGCGTGGAAAACGCCGGCACCTACCAGTCGCAGATGACGCTGGAGGAGGCCTTGGCCTACTCCCCGAACACGACCTTCATCATGCTCATCGAGCAGGTGGGCGTGGAGGCCGTGGTGGACATGTCCGTCAAGCTCGGCCTACGCAGCTACACCGAGGAAGGCACCTTCAACGACGAGTACTCCATCGCCGAGTACTTCAAGGAGGCCAACCTCGGCTCCTACACCCTGGGCCCCACCGCGGTGAACCCGCTGGAGCTGTCCAACGTGGGCGCCACCCTGGCCTCCTCCGGCCGCTGGTGCGAGCCCAACCCGATCTCCTCCGTCCAGGACCGCACGGGCCAGGAAGTCTTCCTCGAGCGTCCCGAGTGCGAGAGCGTGCTCGACGCCGACCTGTCCGATTCCCTGGCCAGCGCCATGACCGCGGACACGGAGTACGGCACCGCCGCGGGCGCCGCCAACGCCACCGGCTTCACCGGCACCGCGGCCGCCAAGACCGGCACCACCGAGTCCCACCAGTCCTCCGCGTTCCTGGGCTTCAACAGTGAAGTGGCGATGGCGCCGTACATCTACAACGACGGCACCAACACCACGCCTTTGTGCACCTCCCCGGTGCGCCAGTGCTCCGGCGGCTCGCTCTACGGCGGCCTGGAGCCGGCCCGCACCTTCTACCAGACGGTGCAGCGGATGCCGAGCGCGGCCGCCGGCTACGTCCCGGCCGCCAACTCCCTGTACGGGGCCGGCACGTCCGCCACCTTGTTCAACCAGGTCATCGGGCTATCCGCCGATTCGGCGCGGGTGATGCTCGAAGACGCCGGCTACTCGGTGGCCGACACCCGCCGGGGTGACGGCGCGGGCATGCCCGACGGCGCGGTCTCCCAGGTCTCCATGATCCCGGGCGGGGACAAGGAAGTGGTTCTGCTGGTCTCTGACGGCACACCCACCTCCGTGACGACGCAGGCGGCCCCGGCGCCGGCCCCCGTTCCGGCTCCGGTTCCCGCTGAGGCGGAACCCGCCCCCGCACCGGCCCCCGGGAACGCCCCCGCCCTCCCCGAATTTGGGATCACCGAAGAAGACATCCGCGGCTTTCAGCGCGACATAGACGACTTCCTCGGCTCCCTGCTCTAAGGAGCTTTAACCGGCCAGGCGCTGCTTGACGGCGCCGGACAGGCGCTTGCCGTCCACGCCACCGGCCGCCCGGCCGGTGGCTTCTTTCATGACCTGACCCATCTGCCGCATGCCCACCTCGGAAACGTCGACGCCCTGCTCGGCGGCGACCGCCGCCACGGAGGCGTCCACGATCTCGGCGACGGCGGCGTCGTCAAGCTGCGCCGGCTGGTAGTCCTCCAAGACGGCGATCTCGGCGAGCTCCGTCTCCGCCAAGTCCTCGCGCCCGTTCTGGGTGTAGATCTCCACCGACTCGCGGCGCTTCTTGACCTCCCGGGCGATCACCTTGATCACGTCTTCGTCGGTGGCCTCGCGCTTGGCGCCGGTGGTCTCTTCTGCCTGGATGGCGGCCAGCAGCATACGGATGGTGCCGGTGCGGCCCTTGTCGCGGGCCTTCATGGCCGTTTTCAGGTCTTGGCGGATGGTTTCCTTCAACTCACTCATATCCCCACGGTACTCGCGGGTAGGCTCGACGGGGTGAGTGCGATGAACAAAGTGGTGTTGTCCTCCCTCGGCGCGGGCGCCGCAGCCGGCGTCGGCCTGGCCGCCTGGGGCTACAACCAACTGAACAATTTCCAGCTCAAACAACATGAACTGCCGTTGCTTCCGCCCGGCACGTTGCGCGGCAAGCAGGAATTCCGGCTCCTGCACGTCTCCGACCTGCACATGATCCCCGGCCAGGAGGAGAAAATCGCGTGGGTCTCCGCCCTCGACTCCCTCTCCCCTGACCTGGTGGTCAACACCGGCGACAATCTCTCCGACAAGCGCGCCGTCCCGGATGCCCTGCGGGCCCTGGGCCCCCTGTTGAACCGCCCCGGCATGATGGTCTTCGGCACCAACGACTACTGGGAACCGCGGATGCCGAACCTGGCGAAGTACCTGTTCAAGCGCAAGCGCGCCCCCTCCTACGTGGAGCTGCCGTGGAAAGATCTGCGCGCCGCCTGCGTTGAACGCGGATGGTACGACGCCACCCACAAGCGGCTGGAGTTCCAGGTCGGCCCCGTGCGCATCGCCGCCGCCGGAGTGGACGACCCCCACCACGACTTCGACGACTACGACCTGATCGCCGGCGCCCCCAACGAGGACGCCGACCTGACCATCGGGTTGCTGCACGCCCCCGAACCGCGGGTGCTCGACCGTTTCGCCGCCGACGGCTACCAGCTGGCGCTGGCCGGCCACACTCACGGCGGACAACTGTGTCTGCCGGGCGGGAAAGCCATCGTCACCAACTCCGGCATCGACCGCGGCCGCGCCCAGGGGTTGCACGAGCACAAGGGCATGAAGCTGCACGTGAGCAACGGCCTGGGTACCTCGAAATTCGCCCCGGCCCGGCTGTGGTGCCCGCCCTCGGCCACCCTGCTGCGCATCACGGAGCGTGCCGACGCCTGAGCCGACGCCTGAAAGACGTGTTGCCCAGCCGTTTTGCTTATTCCAAACTCCGTGCGATACAGTGTTTCACGTACCACGGAGTACACCGGGATATGGCGCAGCTTGGTAGCGCGCCTCGTTCGGGACGAGGAGGTCGCAGGTTCAAATCCTGTTATCCCGACCACTGGAAACCCCAGGCTTAATCGCCTGGGGTTTCGTCGTTGTGCGTGCGGGGTGAGTGTGCGCGGTCGCCCTGAGGGGCGTATGCGGAATTCCGGATGGTGATAAACCACGTGACGCGAGATCCTGCGGCGGCGGTTACCTGAATTGTCTGCATCCAGGTCTCACCACCTGCCGAAACCGCAGTGCCCCGCCCCGCTATTCCCGGGAGAAGACTTCCGTCGCGGGCGCTTCGGCGTCAACGTCAACGACGACGTCGTCCCCCTCGGCCCCCGGCTCCCCGCCCGGCGCTGCCGCCGCATCCGCAGCCGCCCGGGGTCGCCCCGTCCCGACGATCACCAGGCCCACGGCCGCGACCACGGCCAGGACCCCCACGCCGAGCCACAACGGCCCGGAGGCGCCGACATTGCCGGCCGCACTGAGGGCGGTCGTCGCCCAGTGCAGGGGCAGCAAAGCGGCGACGACCTGCAGCCAGTCGGCGACCTGGGTGGCGGTGGCGGTCTTCCACACCCAGCCGACGACGCCGAGCTGCAGCACGCCGAGCACCGCCATGACGCCCACGCCGCCGATAACGCCAAAGAGCTTGATTCCGGCGCTCGTCAGACCCACTGCCGCGAGAGCGCCCACGGCGAGCGCCAGGGCGGACAGCCACACGGAGGCGGCGCTCAGCCCGGTCGCCAGGACCAGCAGGGCGACGATGCCGGCGACGAGGGTGGCGGCCGTCCCGCCGAGCACGATGAGCCAGCGACGGGTGGGCAACAGGTGGGCGGCCAGGGCGATCGCGGCGCCGGCGAGCATCACCAGGGCGGCGATGAGCATCGCCACGACCGGGGACAGCGACTGCGTCGGCCCCTCCTCCGTCGCTTCCTCCGCGACGGGGGCCACGGCGGGAAGGGAACGGTTGACGGAATCCACCCGGTTGTGGGCGTTGGTGGCCATGGTGTCGATCTGGGTGGCGCCGTCGTCAAGCTGGGTGATGCCGTCGACGGCCTGGGCCATGCCTTCGTCGACCTCCCCGAGCCCGGCGTTGAGGTCGGCCGCGCCCTGGGTGGCGGCGTAGATGCCGTCATGGAAGGCGAAACCCGGGGTGGTCAGCTGGTTGGCGATCTCTCGGGAACCGTCGCGCAGCGCGATGAGCTGATCGGCCAGGTCGGGGGCGATGTCGACCAAGGTGAGCTGTTCGTTCAGGCCGAGGAGTTCTTCCCGCAGCTCCACCGCGTTCGGGTCGTCGTTGTCTTCCAGCTCCGCGACTGTGCGGTCTACTGCCCCGATGATCTGGCCGCGGATGGCGTCCAAGCTCACGACGCCGTCGACGGCGCCGCCCACGGCGTCCGCGATCTCGGTGGCGCCGACGCCCAACTGGCCCACCCCGGCCTGGATCTCCACCATGCCCTGGGACAGCTCCCCGGCCCCCTCGGCAACCTCGCTGACGCCCTCCTGCAAGGGGGCGACGCCTTCGCGGAGTTCGGCGGCGCCGTCGGCGAGCTCTTCGGTGCCGGTGGTCAGCAGGCTGGCCTGGGCGCCCGCCTCCCCGGCGGCGCGGCGGGCGTCGACGAGGTCTGCGGGCAGAATGGCCTGCGAATCGGCGGGGGCGCCGGTGGCCTCACCGTCGGCGGACCAGGTGCGGGCGGGGTCCATGCCGTCGCCGGCGACGAAGAGCGCGCCGGCGATCAGGGGCAGGACGAGCAGGATGGCGAGGATGGCGCCGCGCACGCCGCGCAGGCGGTTCTGGGACCCGGAAGACATGGCTTCTACGGTATTCCCTCCCAAAACACGGCGGGCGCAGACTCACCGACAAGAGGTGCCGCGGTTAGGCCGCCGGAGCGACCTTCAACTCGACGAGGTCGCCGCGGTAGGCCTTGGACACGGGGCAGAAGTCATGCGTCTTGCGCAGCAGCCCCTCGATGTCGTCGATGCCGGACTGGTTCTCGAAGGACGCCTCGAGCACGGCGCCGAGCTGGAGGCCGCCGTCATCGAGCGTGTAGAAGCTGACGTGCGCGGTGACGGACGGGGTGTGCGCGTCGACGTCGACGCCCTCTTCCTTCATGGTCTTCTGCAGGGCGCCGTTGAAGCAGGCGGCCCACGCGGCGGCGAGCAGCGCCTCCGGGTTGGTGCCGTCTTCCTTGGCGTCGAGCGGGCGCAGGTCCATGTTCATCTGGCCGTCGCCGGTGATGCGGCCGTCGCGGCCGCCGCCGGTGGAGGTGACGGACTGGGTGTATTTCTTCTCTGCCATGGTCTTCTCCTTTATCGTGTGGTGCGGGTTACACCGCCCACGGTAGGTACGTCGACCATGGGTTTCAAGGTTGTAGTCACGCCCGGCCGATCTCGAAACACAGCAAGAAGCGCCCACCGAAAATCGGTGGGCGCTTCTTGTGCCGTGTCAGCGCGCGCGGCGTCCGGTCAGGCCGGCCGCCGGAGCGGGCGTCGGGACTACCTTACTTGTGATCTTCCGGCAGATCCTTCTTGGCGGCGAAGAGTTCCTTGACGCGCTTGCCCAGGTTCTCGTCCACGGAGGACCAGTACCAGTAGCAGCGCTCCTCGACGTCCGGGGAGACGCCGACCATGGCGCCGGTGATGTTGTCCGCCAGCTCCTCCTTCTCCTTGTCATCCATGACCTCACGGTACAGGGTGCCCGGCTGGATGAAGTCGTCGTCCTCGGCGTGCTTGACGTAGGTGCCGCGGTAGAGCTCGTCGCCGTGGGTGTTCAGGCCCACCATGGCGTCGTCCGCCTCACCGTAGTCGTTGGCGTCGCTGAAGTAGTCGCCGTGGTTGGAGGTCACGCCGTCATCCAGGTAGCCGGCGCCCTTGCCGCGGCCGTTCGGGCTGTAGACCGGAGCGTCGGGGTCGTTGTGCTCGTACGCCATCTGCCCCTTGTGGGAGTAGGTGTTGACGTCGCCGTTGACCGGGCGGTTGACCGGCAGCTGACGGTAGTTCGGCCCGATGCGGTAACGCTGCTGATCCGCGTAGGCGAAGATGCGGCCCTGCAGCATCTTGTCCGGGGAGAAGCCCACGCCCGGAACCAGGTTGGACGGGTCCAGGGCGATCTGCTCGATCTGATTGTGGTAGTTCTCCGGGTTGCGGTTGAGCTCGAAGTAACCGACCTTGATGCGCGGGTAGTCCTTCTTGGACCAGATCTTGGTCAGGTCGAAGGGGTTGAAGCGGTAGTCCTCCGCCTCGTCGACCGGCATGACCTGCACGTAGACGTCCCACTTCGGGAAGTCGCCGCGCTCGATGGCCTCCCACAGGTCCTCACGGTGGTAGTCGGCGTTGATGCCGGCCATCTCGGTGGCCTCGGCGTCGGTGAAGTTCTCGACGCCCTGCTGGGAGACGAAGTGGTACTTGATCCAGAAGGCCTCGCCGGCGGCGTTGATCCACTGGAAGGTGTGGGAGCCGTAGCCGTTCATGTGGCGGTTGGTCTTCGGGGTGCCGCGGCCGCCCATCAGGTAGGTGACCTGGTGCGCGGATTCCGGTGCGCGGGTCCAGAAGTCCCACTGCATGTCGGCGGAGCGCAGGCCGTTGGCCTCCAGGCGCTTCTGCGAGTGGATGAAGTCCGGGAACTTCATGGCGTCGCGGACGAAGAAGATCGGGGTGTTGTTGCCCACGATGTCGTAGTTGCCGTCCTGGGTGTAGTAGCGCATGGCGAAGCCGTGCACGTCACGCCAGGTGTCCGGGGAGCCGGACTCGCCGGCGACCGTGGAAAAGCGGATGCCCATCGGGGTGACGGCGCCCGGCTGGAACAGCTTGGCCTTGGTGTACTGGGAGACGTCCTCGGTCACGTGCAGCTCACCGAAGGCGCCGTGGCCCTTGGCGTGCGGGATGCGGTCCGGGACCATCTCGCGGTTGAAGTGGGCCAGCTTCTCCACGAGGTGGATGTCATCGAGAATGACCGAACCCTGCTTGCCCTGGGTGATCGAGTGGTTCTCGGACGGGATCGGGGCGCCGTTGTGGCGGGTGGTGTGCTTGTGCGCGGGGTTGCGGCGACCCTGCGACAGAATGTCGTCGATGTTTGCCATGGTGTGTCTCCTTCGAGTTAAGCGAACCCTATCTATCGTGCGTTACTAATAGTCTAGCTCAACTGATAGGCGCCCGCAAGGCCCAGCATAGAGAAGAAAGTGACGCCCGGCACGGGCCTTAAGACCCTCTTTCTGCCTGCTAACCTCAGTAACCGTGACCAGACATTCCGCGCGTGACGATGAACGCGTCACCGACCTCGCGCTCCTGGCCGGGCGGGGCGACCGCGCAGCGCTCACGGAATTCATCCGCGCAACCCAAGACGACGTCTGGCGTCTGCTCGCCCACCTGGGAGGTCAGGACGTCGCCGACGACCTGACCCAGGAAACCTACCTGCGCGTCATGGGCGCACTCCCCCGTTTCGCCGCCCGCTCCTCCGCCCGCACCTGGCTGTTGTCGCTGGCCCGGCGCGTCTGGGTGGACAACATCCGTCACGACATGGCCCGCCCGCGCAAGTCCGCCACCGAATACGAGGACGCCGCCTCCGCCTCCACCGTCGCCGGCGCCGACCCCTCCTCCTGGTCGGCCTGGATCGACGCCCGTTCGCTCATCGACGACCTGCCGGAGGAGCGTCGCGAAGCGTTGATCCTGACTCAGGTGCTCGGCTACTCCTATGAGGAGGCCGCCAAAATTTCCGACGTGCGCATCGGCACCATCCGCTCCCGCGTCGCCCGGGCCCGCAAGGATCTCATCGCGCAGGAGCAGAAGAAGAACGAGCGCTGACGCCGCCTCAACGCTGACCCGTCTTCCTGTGGCGAGGTTCGCCGTCTTCCAGTTAAGTGGGGGGATACGGACATTCGAACAACGGGCAACGCCCCTGTGAAGGAGACCAGCAGTATGTTCAGAACAGGTTTAGGCATCGCACTGGCTTTCACCGGTGTGATCGTCGGCGCGGGTTTCGCCTCCGGGCAGGAGGCCGTGCAATTTTTCGTGGCATTCGGGACCTGGGGATTGGCGGGCGCCCTCTTAGCCTCCGTGCTCATGATCGTCAGCGGTATCGCCATCCTGCAGTTCGGCAGTTATTTCCAGGCGCAGGAGCACACGGCGGTGCTGTCCCGCATCTCAGGCAAAACCATGTCCTGGCTGCTGGACATCGCGACGGTGGTGACGCTGTTCGCGATCGGCTTCGTCATGTTCGCTGGCGGCGGCTCCAACCTGGAGCAGCAATTCGGGTGGCCGGTGTGGGTCGGCGCGCTGCTCATGCTCGTCCTCGTGCTGGTCACGGGCATGCTGGACGTGGATAAAGTCTCGAAGATCATCGGCGCGGTCACCCCGTTCGTGATCGTGTTCATCGTGTTCGTCACCGTCTGGACGCTGTTCACCGCCGACTACGACGTCGCCGGGTTGAATGTCGCGGCCCAGGAGGTCCAGACCACCTTGCCGAACTGGTGGATCGCCGCGCTCAACTACGTCGGGCTGTGCGTCATGACGGCCGTGTCCATGGCCGCGGTCATCGGCGGCAATTTCTTAGACACCAAGGCCGCCGGCGTCGGCGGGCTGATCGGCGGCCTCTTCTTCCTGGTCATGCTGCTTCTGCTGGTCGCCGCGCTGTTCCTCGAGGTGGAGACCGTCGGCGGCGCGGAACTTCCGGTGTTGGCCCTGATCGACGACATCCACCCGATCCTGGGCCTGCTGATGTCGGTGGTCATCTTCGCGATGATCTACAACACCGCCATCGGCATGTTCTACGCGCTGGGCAAACGCCTGACCCGTAACCGCCGCGAGTGGTACCGCCCGGTGTTCATCGTCGCCTGCCTGATCGGCTTCGGCCTGTCCTTCGTCGGTTTCAGCGACCTGGTCTCCTACGTCTACCCGGCGCTGGGTTACCTGGGCATCGTCATGATCGCGGTCTTGGCTGTGGCGTGGCTGCGTGGCGGTTCGAAGCTGCGCGCGGAGGGTCGCCGCCGCGTGCGCGCGAAGGATCTGACCCGCCGCCGGATGGATCCGCGCCTGCGTTTCACCAAGCGCCAGCAGCGCGAGCTGGGCAAGATCATCGCCGCGTCGAACATCCCGGACGAGGAATTCACGGAGCAGCTGGAGGACGAGATCCACGAGGAGCTCGAGTCCGAACGCGACCTCGACTACGACCGGGAGGACCCGGCCTCCGACGTCGTCTACGTCGACCATTCCGATCCGCAGACCCGCGCGGAGTACGACGCCGGGCAGGGCGGAGCTGACCGGCCGCAGGGCTGACTGGGCTTATCGACGCCCACGTGGCCGTGCACCCGGGCCCGAAAATTGTAGTCTGGGCACATGAGCGCCGCCCCTTCCGGCCACACCCCCTCCCTCCCCGAGCCCCAACGCCGGGCCGCCCGCCTGGGCGCCGTCCTCGCGTGGTGGACGCTGGGTTACCTGCTCGTCGACACCGTCATCCTCTTCCTGATCAAGGGCAACTCCCAGGCGATGCAGGCCGCCTGGATCCAAGACTTGCTGGGCATGGTCCCGCCGCTGGCCTACCTGATCGGCATGCGGGTGGCCCGCCGTCGGCCGACGAGGAACCACCCCTATGGCTTCCTCCAGTCGATGGACGTCGCCCACTTGGTCGCCGGGGCGGCGCTGCTGGCCTTCGGCGGATTCTTGTTGTTTCAGTCCGTGATGACGCTGCTGCGTGCCGAACGCCCGGACGTCGGCGTGTTCGTCGTCTTCGGCCAAGACGTCTGGCAAGGCTGGATCATGATCGGGTTCATGTTCATCACCCTCTTCCCGCCCCTGGCGTTGGGCAGGCTGAAGATGAAACCGGCGAAGATGCTGCACAACAAGGCCCTGTTCGCCGACGCGCAGATGAACAAGGCCGACTGGATGGCCGGGCTGGCCTCCATCGCGGGCATCGCGGGCATCGGCCTGGGCATCTGGTGGGCGGACGCGATCGCCGCGATCATCATCTCCGTAGACATCATCCAGGACGGCTACCAGAATTTACGCGGCTCCCTGACCTCCATGGTGGAAGCGACCCCGAAGACGCTGGGCACCTCCGAGCCGCACCCGGTGCCCGCCCTGGTCAACGCCCGCCTGGCGCAGCTGCCGTGGGTGCGGGAAGTGGGCAACCGCACCCGCGAGGAAGGCCAATACTTCTACGTCGACGCCTACGTGGTGCCCCACCGGGCGAACGAGGTCACGGCCGCCGAGCTCATCGACGCCCGCGAGCTCTGCCAGAACGCGCACTGGAAAATTCACGACGTCTCCGTCATCCCCGTCCGCGAGCTCGGCCCGCTGTTGCGCGTCGACCGCGCGGATCTTGACGACGCGGAACGCCACAGCGCCTGAGGCAAACACGGGACGCCGGGGCAGCGATGGCCGTCTTCCACACTGCCGGCGACGATGCAGATGGCTACGCTGGCAGTGGCACGGCAGTGACGCGTGAGGCGCATGGTACAAGGGCCTCCCTCCGCGGCACGCGCCTCGTCGCTGCGTGTGAATCGACCTCGTCGACTCCGCGGTCGGCCCCACGGAAAGGTGCCATAACGACCACGTCTACCCAGACCGGTACACGCGCCGGTCGTTCACCGGTGCAGATCGTCGCACTCATCTACGGAATCGTCTTTCTCCTGGTCGGCGTCGCCGGCTTCATTCCGGGACTCACCACCAACCTCGATACCCTGCAGTTCGCCGGCCATGAAGGCGACGCGATGTTGCTGGGGATCTTCCATGTCTCCATTCTCCACAACATCGTCCACCTGCTCTTCGGCGTGGCCGGGGTCCTCCTGGCCCGCACGGCGGGCGCGGCCCGCCACTACCTGCTGTGGGGCGGTCTCCTCCACCTCGTGCTGTGCATCTACGGCCTGATCGTCGATTTCGACTCCGCCGCCAACTTCGTCCCGCTCAGCGACGCCAATAACTGGCTGCACCTGGGCCTCGGCGTCACGATGGTGGCGCTGTCGTTCCTCCCGCGCGCCACCCGGCGCGACACCACCGTCCCCGAAACCCGCCCCACCGAGTCCTGACGCGCCCCGAACACACGTGTCCCCGGTGACCGGGCCGTCGTCGGCCAGTCACCGGGGACGCTGCATCCTGAATCTGGCTACACGAGCAGCTCGGCGATCTGCACGGTGTTCAGGGCCGCGCCCTTGCGCAGGTTGTCGCCTGCGACCACGAAGACCAGGCCCTTGTTGTCGTCGACGGTGGCGTCCTGACGGATGCGGCCGACCAGGGACTCGTCGACGCCGGTGGCGGCGAGCGGGGTGGGCACGTCGACGAGCTTGACGCCCGCGGCGCCGTCGAGCAGCTCCTGCGCCTCACCCGGGGTGATCGGGTCGTCGAACTTCGCGTGCACCACCAGCGTGTGGCCGGTGAGCACCGGGATGCGCACGCAGGTGCCCGCGACCTTCAGGTCCGGCAGGCCCAGGATCTTGCGGGACTCGTTGCGCAGCTTCTGCTCCTCATCGGTTTCGAAACTGCCGTCGTCGACGAGGCTGCCCGCGATCGGCAGGGCGTTGAAGGCGATCGGGCCGACGTACGGGCCCAGGTCCTCCGGCTGCAGCTTCGAGCCGTCCTCGACCAGCTCGGCGCGGTCGTCGCCGACCTGGTCGATCTGATGGAACAGGGTCTCCACGCCGGCGAGTCCGGAGCCGGAGACGGCCTGGTAGCTGGCCACGTGCAGGGCGTTCAGGCCGGCGGCCTTGTGCAGCACGCTGAGCACCGGCATGGCGGACATGGTGGTGCAGTTCGGGTTGGCGATGATGCCCTTCTCCAGGTCCTTCGTACCGTCCGGGTTGACCTCGGAGACGACCAGCGGGACGGCCGGGTCTTTGCGGTAGGCCGAGGAGTTGTCCACGACGGTCGCGCCGGCGGCGGCGAAGACCGGGGCCCACTCCTTGGAGGTGGAGCCGCCCGCGGAGAACAGGGCGACGTCGATGCCCTGCAGCGACTCTTCGGTCTGCTGGGTCAGGTCCTCGACCTCGACGTCCTCGCCGCGGAAGGTCAGCACGGAACCGGCCGAACGCGGGGAGGAGAAGAAGCGGACCTTATCGGCCGGGAACTCGCGCTTTTCCAGGATGGAGCGCATGACGCGCCCGACCTGGCCGGTGGCTCCGACGACTGCAACAGTGGTCATGAAAGATGATCTCCTTATATCTGTGGTGCGCTGAGGTTTAACGTCCGGTGCCGGCGTACACGACGGCGGCTTCGCCGCCGCCGAGCTGGAACTTGTCGTGCAGCGCGCGGGTCGCGTTGTCCAGGTCGTGCTCGCGGACGACGGCGGTGATGCGGATCTCGGAGGTGGTGAACATCTCGATGTTGATGTCCTCGTCGCGCAGGGCCTCGGAGAACTCCGCGGTCACGCCCGGGTGGGACTTCATGCCGGCGCCGACGAGCGAGACCTTGCCGATCTGGTCGTCGTAGCGCACGTTCTTCCACTCCCCCTCGATCTCCATCTTCTTGAGGATCTCGAGGGCGCGGGCGCCGTCGGAACGCGGGCAGGTGAAGGTGATGTCGGTGGTGTTGTCGTCCAGCGAAGAAATGTTCTGCAGGACCATGTCGATGTTGATCTCGGCGTCCGCGAGCGCGCGGAACACCTTGGCGGCCTCGCCCGGGGTGTCCTTGACACCCATGATGGTGATCTTGGCCTCGGACTTGTCGGTGGCCACGCCACTGAGTACTGCTTCTTCCACGGGAATATCCTCCATCGAACCGGCAATCAACGTGCCGGTGTCATTGCTATAAGACGACCGTACCCGCATGGGCACGTTGAACGCACGGGCGTACTCGACGCTGCGCAGCACCAGAATCTTGCTGCCCGAGGCCGCCAGTTCCAACATCTCCTCGAAGCTGAGCTTGTCCAGCTTCTGCGCGTCGGGGACGATGCGCGGATCGGCGGTGTACACGCCGTCGACGTCCGAGTAAATCTCGCACACGTCGGCCTTCAGCGCCGCCGCCAGGGCCACCGCCGTGGTGTCGGAACCGCCGCGGCCCAGGGTGGTCACGTCGCGGGTGTCTTTGTTGACGCCCTGGAAACCGGCGACGAGGCAAATTTTACCGTCGTCAAGCGCCTCCTGGATGCGCCCCGGGGTGACGTCGACGATGCGGGCGTTGCCGTGGCGTTCCGTGGTGAGCACGCCGGCCTGGGAACCGGTGAAGGAGTACGCCTCCGCGCCGAGCGACTCGATGGCCATCGCCACCAGCGAGTTCGAGATGCGCTCGCCGGCGGTCAGCAGCATGTCCATCTCGCGCGCCGGCGGGACGGGGTTGACCTGGGCGGCCAAATCCAGCAGCTCATCGGTCGTGTCTCCCATCGCGGAACACACGACCACGACGTCGTTTCCGGCCTTTTTGGTGGCGACGATCCGTTCCGCTACGGCACGGATCCGTTCCGCGCTCTCCAGGGAGGAGCCTCCATATTTCTGAACAATCAGAGCCACCGGCTGGTCACCTTTCGTGTCGTTGGACCCACCACAGTTGTCTTCCGTAGTGAGCAGGGTGATTTCTGTCCCTCATCGTAGCGGTTTACCGCGTGCGCGAAAGAACGAGGTTTCCCAGTACAGTATTGCCCGTGCCTCATCATCTCGTGGCGGTTATTTTCGCGCTCGCCTCCGCCCTCACCATCGCCTGGGGCACCGTCGTCCGCCACCGCATCGCCTCCCGCGTCCCGGTGGGTCAGTCCCCGATCCTGCAGGCGATTCGACGCCCGCTGTGGTGGGCGGGCATGAGCACGGCGATCATCGCCTACATCCTGCAGGTCGTGGCGCTCAGTTTCGGCCCCCTGTTGATCGTGCAACCGATTCTGGTGACGTCGCTGATCTTCACCTTGCTGGTCTCGGCCGCCCACGACCAGAAGCGCGTCTCGGCGAGTGAGCTGTCCTGGGCGATCGTGCTGACCGCCTCGGTCACCGTCGTGATCCTGCTCGGCCGACCCGTGGGCAGCGCCGACCACCCCTCCTTCGCCCGCTGGGCGCCCGCGCTGCTGTTAGGAATCGTGGTGCTGACGGCGATGACCCGGTGGTCCGCGCGGCTGTCGGGCCCGGACCGGGCCTTTGTGCTGGGCCTGGTCACCGGCGCCGTCTTCGGGTTCGTCGCCGTGCTGTCGAAGGCCGTGGCCGACACCTTCACCGCCAACGGGTTGCTCGGTCTGGCCGTCAGTTGGGAGACGTACGCGCTGATTCTGGCCGCGACTCTAGGGACGCTGATCCAGCAGAACGCCTTCAACGCCAGCACCCTGTCGACCTCCTTGCCGGCGATGAAGGCCGGCGAGCCCGTCGTGGCCTTCACGCTGGGCTTTCTCGTGCTCGGCGAGACCTTCCGAGTCACCGGCTGGAATTGGGTGTGGCTGGCTCTGGCGCTGCTCGCCATGATCACGGCCACGGTGATGCTGTCCCGAAAGGGCGCCGCCTGAAGGCCGCGGCGCAGCGTCGATGTCACCTCTGCATTCCTCCCTTTCCGGCCCATCCCCGAGTTATGATGACAACGTCACCGTTACCTCGATGAAAGGCCCACCATGGAACTGCTCTCCTCCGTCTTCTCCATCCTCAACGGCATCGCTACGCTCTCCGGTTACAACGGCAGCGCCGACCTGCTGAGCTCCGTCCTCCCGCTCTAACCCCGCTCACCCCCGGCCTCTCAGGCGGGACGACGGCGGCACATCGGCGTCGGCCCGTCCGGGAGGCCATTTTTCTGCCCGCAGCCCCTCCCGGGTCTGGTGCTGCGGGTGAGCCGACCAGCCTTGGCGGTCGGGGCCTTGCCGCCCGCCCGGCGGGGTGTATCATCTGAGGTATGTTCTTCCGCGCGAACCTACTTCTTCTTCGCCGCGGCGGGTCTCAGGTCCTGTAACTCAGCGACCGGCACCCCGTCGCGGAGTTCGGTGTCGCCGGTCGCTGGCGCCGTTGCTTTGTCGCAGCGGTGAGATCCAGAAGGCTATTACAGTGAAGGCCATCTCCGGCCCCTGGCAGCCGACACAGACCCGACTGAAGGAAGAAACCATGAGCCCGAACGACGCTTTCATCTCCGCCCCCTCCGATATCCGCACCCCCAGCGGCGACATCCCGGCCGACCAGCCGGCGTGGAACAAACAGCGCCCGTCCTCTATGCCGGTGGGGCGCTACCTGTCCTTCGACCAGGAGGTCGAGCCGATCTCCCTGCCGGACCGCACCTGGCCGGACAAGAAGATCACCAGCGCCCCGCAGTGGTGCGCCGTGGATCTGCGCGACGGCAACCAGGCGCTGATCGACCCGATGAGCCCGGAACGCAAGCGCCGCATGTTCGAGCTGCTGGTCAAGATGGGTTACAAGGAGATCGAGGTCGGCTTCCCGTCCGCCTCGCAGACGGACTTCGACTTCGTGCGCGAGATCATCGAGAAGAACATGATCCCGGACGACGTCACCATCCAGGTGCTGGTGCAGGCGCGCGAGCACCTGATCCGCCGCACCTTCGAGGCCTGCGAGGGCGCGCAGAACGTCATCGTCCACTTCTACAACTCCACCTCGAAGCTGCAGCGCCGCGTCGTCTTCGGCAAGGACAAGGCCGCCATCAAGAAGATGGCCACCGACGCCGCCGAGCTGATCAAGTCCATCGCCGTGGACTACCCGGACACCAACTGGCGCTGGCAGTACTCGCCGGAGTCCTTCACCGGCACCGAGCTGGACTTCGCCCTGGAGGTCTGCGACGACGTCGTCGAGATCATGGGCGCCACCCCGGACAACCCGATGATCATCAACCTGCCGTCGACCGTGGAGATGATCACCCCGAACATCTACGCCGACCAGATCGAGTGGATGCACCGCAACTTCGCCCAGCGCGACTCCATCATCCTGTCGCTGCACCCCCACAACGACCGCGGCGAAGGTGTCGCGGCCGCTGAGCTGGGCTACCTGGCCGGCGCCGACCGCATCGAGGGCTGCCTGTTCGGCAACGGCGAGCGCACCGGCAACGTCGACTTGGTCACCCTGGGACTGAACATGCTGACCCAGGGCGTCGACCCGCAGATCGACTTCTCCGACATCAACCAGATCCGTGAGACCGTCGAATACTGCAACCAGCTGCGCGTACACGAGCGCCACCCCTACGGCGGCGAGCTGGTCTTCACCGCCTTCTCCGGCTCCCACCAGGACGCCGTGAACAAGGGGCTGGACGCCATGGCCGACGAGTACCGCCCGGGCGCCGACAGCACCGAGGTCACCTGGGAAGAGCTGCGCGAAACCGTCTGGGAGGTGCCCTACCTGCCGATCGACCCGAAGGACGTCGGGCGCGACTACGAGGCCGTGATCCGCGTGAATTCCCAGTCCGGCAAGGGCGGGGTGGCCTACCTGATGAAGACCGACCACGGCGTGGACATGCCGCGCGGACTGCAGGTCGACTTCTCCCGCGTGGTCCAGGAAGTCACCGACTCCGAGGGCGGCGAGGTCAACTCCAAGAACATGTGGGACATCTTCGCCACCGAATACCTGGACCGCTCCGACGCCGTCGAGCTGATCTCCGCCAAGGTCGAGAACTCCGAGACGGGGATCGACGACGCCACGATCACCGCCACGGTGAACCACGACGGCAAGGAAACCGTCGTCGAGGGCCACGGCAACGGCCCGATCGCGGCGTACGCCAACGCCCTGGAGAAGCTGGGCATCGACGTCGAGGTCGAGGACTATTCGCAGCAGTCCCGCACCGCCGGCGACGACGCCGAGGCCGCCACCTACGTCTACGCCGACGTCGACGGCGCCAAGGTGTGGGGCGTCGGCGTGGCCGGCTCCATCACCTTCGCGTCCCTGCAGGCCGTGACCTCCGCGGTCAACCGCGGCCAGGCCAACGCCATCGCCGTCCGCGGCGGAGGCGTCTAACCTCACTTCGGCCCACACAGATGAACCCGCGCCCGCGTCCTTCTCGAAGGATGCGGGCGTTGGTTCATCTCTCCTCCCTCGGTCCGCCCCTCAGATAAAATGTCCTGACATGACTACGCGCTCCCGCCCCAAGATCGGCGCCCGGCAGGTGCTCGGCGAGCTGTTGTTGACCGTCGGCGCCCTGGCGCTGCTCTTCGCTTTCTATGAGGCGTTCTGGACCAACCTTGCCTCGGGGCGGTTGCAGGCCGACGCCGACGCGGGCCTGGCGCAGCAGTGGGAGCAGGAGCGGGTCAACCCGCGCAGTGCGCTCACTCCGGAGCTGGGTGAGGCGTTCGCCCGCATCCACGTGCCCGCCTACGGCTCGGATTGGCAGTACGCGATCATGGAGGGGACCGACGAGGAGACGTTGCTGGCCGGGCCGGGCCGCTATGCGCAGACGCAACTGCCGGGTGAGGCCGGGAACTTCGCGGTCGCCGGGCACCGGGTGGGCAAGGGCGCGCCCTTCAATGACCTGGGCGCCTTAGAGGTCTGCGACGCGATCGTGGTGGAGACTCAGACGGAATGGATCACCTACCGCGTCCTGCCGATGTCCCACGACGGCGGCCAGCGGGCGGCGGAGGCGGCGGGCTGTTTCGCCCCGGACCAGGCCGAACGCCTGGCCACCGGGGAATATGCCGGGGTGCTCGGCCGCCACATCACCCTGCCGGGCGACGTCGGGGTGCTTGACCCGGTGCCGGGCCAGGGCGGGGCCGACGCGCCGGAGTCCGTGCTCACCCTGACCACGTGTCACCCGCAGTTTTCGAACCGGGAGCGCATGATCGTCCACGCCATGGAAGTGGAGACCCAGCCGAAGATCCCGGGCGAGCGGCCCGACGTGATGGAGGAGAACTAAATGTATCTGTGGCTGTGGCGGAAACTGCCCGGACCGACGGCGGTCAAGGCGGTCGTCGTGATCGCGGTGCTGGCCGTGGTCTTCCTGGTGTTGATGGAAATGGTCTTCCCGTGGGTGTCGGCGCAGATGCCGTACTCGGACGTCTCCGTCTGATTCGACCGACGCGTCACAGCCCCAGGTTGGCGATGGCCTCGAGGGCGATCTGCTCGGCCTTGAACGACTGCCCCTGGTTGGTGAATACGACGACGGCGACGGGCCCTGACTGCACGGCATAGACCGCGCCATCCACGTCCGGAACCCTGCCCCCGCCGCCGCGCCCGCCCATCCAGCCGGCGGGCTGGTCGGCGGGTTCGGTGTGGTCGACGGGTGCGGCCCAGTCCACAACGGCGGTGGCCTCGTCCTCATCCTGCAGGTGACGCACGATGACTTGGGCCTGCGGCTCGTCCGGGTAGGACCAGAAGACGCAGGCGGGGACGTCGAAACGCTCGTCGACGCCGACGGCGGTCATGCGTTGGCCGTTGGTCTCCGCGACCCAGTGGGTGTCCAGGTAGGGACACTCCGTCCAGCTCTCCTTGCCCGCCGGGACCTCCGGCGCCGCGTCGATCGGCAGGCCGGAGTCCAGCACCGGCGCAGACTCCGGGGTCGACGCCTGCGTCTCCTGCTCGGCGGCGGGTTCCTCCACCGGCGTCGTGGTGCACGCGCCGAGCAAAAGCGCCGCGCCAGAGACCGCGGCGATGAACCGGTAACGCAGGGAAGCACTCCCCGCAGTCACTGTCGCGCCGCGTTCGTCAGCGAGTCGCGGGTCTGCTCGATCAGGTCCATCATCGGGCGCATCGCCGGGTCTTCCCAGCGGCGCCGCACAGTGGCCAGCGGGTAGAGCATCAGTTCCTGGACCTCGCCATACAGGCCGATTTCGGCGTCGTCGCCGCGCTCCACGACGCACCACTGCAGGTCGAATTCCCGGCAGATCTGTTCGCCGAAGGCCACGGAGTAGATGTTGACCAGCATCGACGCGTCGCCACGCTCGTGGGCGGGCAGGGCGTGCCAGTCATCGCGGCTGGCGTCGAAGGACTCGGCCAACGCCTGCGTGGAGGACAGCAGCCCGGATTCCTGGGCGGTGAACAGGCGCGTGGCCAGCCACTGCGCCTCGTCCTCGGACAAGGCCATGACTTTGGGGGAAGACATGTCCCCACCGTAGCGCGACGCCCACGGTCAGGGCGCAGGTAAACGGTGGGCTGTTCTATGCTGAGACAATGACCACGACCACGGAGAAAGACTCTGACGCGGCCGCCCAAGACGCCGCCCCCTCCGAGCAGTCGCACGAGCAGACGCAGAAGAACAACCGCGACCAGCGCGCCGCGCAAGAAGAGCGCGAGCGTCGCCGCCGAGAAGCGGTGGCGGCGCACCCCTACGTGGCCCTCGTCACGCACGCCAGCGGCATCCACCCCACGACGTCCCGGCTGATCACGGTGGACGTCGTGACGTTCAACGAGGCCGGCGAGATCGGCGAGGACTTCCACGCCGTACTCGACCCGAACACCGACCCGGGGCCGAAGCACCAGCACGGCCACACCCGGGAGGAGATCGCGGCGGGGCAGCGTTTCTCACAGGTGCTCAAAACGCTCGACCGGCTCATCGACGGCCGCACCCTCGTCGTCCACCGCGCCCCGCGGACCTGGGGGTTCGTCGTCTCGGAGGCCCGGCGCGCCATGAACGCCGCGGCCCGGGCGAACCGTTCGCGCTCCCGCGGGCGGGGGCGTTCGCGGCGCCGGCAGCGGGTGGGGCATGTGCCGCGCCCGGAGCGGATCGTCGACACACTGGCGACCGCGCGTCGGCAAGCCACGCCCTTGACGGACACCCGCATCGCCGCCGTCGCCCAGCGCTACGGGCTGCCCGCCCCGTCGCCGGTCGCCTCCGTGGAGCGGGCCCAGCGCCCGCCGCAGGAGGTCGCCCGGGAGCAGACGCTGCTGGTGCGCGACCTGTTTTTCGCGGTGCGGGACGCCGGCCCGGTGGCGCAGCGCTCGCCGAAGGATCTGCGCGCCGACCGCTTCGGGCTGCAGCGCTCGCACGTGCGCGTCGACGCGGTGGAGGTGCCGCGGCCACGGCCGAACCCGGGGCGCTACCGCCCGGGGCATTCGCTGATCCGCGGGATGGAGGTCGTCGTCGCCCCGGAAGTCGAGATCGACCCGAACACGCTGATCGAGGCGTGCCTACGCGAGGAGCTGGTGTATTCGGAGAAGCTGACCAGGGAAACCTCGCTGGTGGTCTGCAACGAAACGACCGACCTGGCGGGCAAGGCGATGCACGCGGCGCGCAAGGACATCCCGCTGATGTCGGACGCCGCTTTCCTGGCGGCGGCGGAGCGGGTCAAGGAGCAGCCGGGCGCGTAGCGCTATTCTGTAGTACATGAGCGATTCTTCCCCCAGCAGACTGCAGCGCCTGCGCACGAAAACGGCCACCGCGGCAGCGAAACTCGCCACCGCCGCCTCGCGCGCCACGGGACGCGGGGCGGGCGGGATGATCGGCGGACTGGTCGCCGGCGCCCTGGACCCGACGATCATGTCCACCCTCGCGGCCGGCCGGCCGACGGTGCTGGTCACCGGCACGAACGGAAAATCCACGACCACGCGGATGCTGGCGGCCGCGATGCGCACCCGCCACACCCTGGCCACCAACGACGGCGGCGACAACATGGACGCGGGCATCATTTCCGCGCTGATGGAAGACGGCGACGCCAGCCACATCGTCCTGGAGGTCGACGAGCTGCACGTGCCGAGCGTGGCCGACAAACTCGACCCGGACGCACTCGTGCTGCTGAACCTCTCGCGCGACCAGCTGGACCGGGTCGGCGACATCAACAAGATCGAAAACGCCCTGCGCGGGGCGGTGGCGGCGCACCCGGACATGCTGATCATCGCCAATTGCGACGACGTGCTGATGACCTCGGTGGCCTACGACGCGGAAAACGTCGTCTGGGTCTCCGCCGGGGCGGGCTGGCTGGGCGACTCCGTCACCTGCCCGCGCACCGGCGGCCACGTCGTGCGCCACGAACACGACTGGTGGGCGGTGAAGAAACTCGCCGACGGCCGTGAGTTCCGCCGCCCCACCCCCACCTGGGAAATCACCGACGCCGGCATCGTCTCCCCCGCCGGCACGCGCGGGTTGGACCTGCGGCTGCCGGGCCGGGCCAACCGCGGCAACGCCACCCAGGCCGTCGCCGCCGCCGTCGAGGGTTTCGACGTGGACCTGGACCGGGCGATCGCGGCCACCGAAGACGTCGACAACGTCGCCGGCCGGTACGCCACCGTCCAATACGGCGACCGCCAGGTACACCTGCTGCTGGCGAAGAACCCCGCCGGCTGGCAGGAGGCGCTGACCATGATCGACCGCTCCGCCGACGGCGTGGTCATCGCCGTCAACGGCCAACAAGGCGACGGCGAAGACCTGTCCTGGCTGTGGGACGTGCGCTTCGAAGACTTCGACGGCACCGTCGTGCAGGCCGCCGGCGAACGCGGCACCGACCTGTCCGTGCGCTTGACCTACGCCGGCATCGAGCACGAGCTGTCCCCTGACCCGCTGGCCGCGATCCGGGCGTGCCCGGCAGGGCGCATCGAGGTCCTGGCCAACTACACCGCCTTCCGCGACCTGAAGAAGGCCCTGAACAAGGAGGAAGACGCCCATGGCTGATCGCCTGAGCATCGGTTTGATCCTGCCGGACGTGCTGGGCACGTACGGCGACGACGGCAACGCCCTGGTGCTGCGCCAGCGGGCGCGGTGGCGCGGCCTGGACGCAGAGATCGTGCGCGTAGGGCTCGGCGAGGCGGTCCCGAATGACCTGGACGTCTACTGCATCGGCGGCGGGGAGGACTCCGCCCAGACGCTGGCGGCCCAGCACCTGATCGCCGACGGCGGCCTGGGCCGGGCGGCGTGGGCGGGGCGCCCGATCTTCGCGGTCTGCGCCGGCCTGCAGGTCCTTGGCGAATCCTTCCGCGCCGGCGGCCGGGTCTACGACGGGGTGGGGCTTATCGACGCCACCACCGCCGCCATGCAAAACCGCGCCATCGGCGAAGTCGTCTCCACCCCGACCGGCCACGGTGCGACCGCCGAGCTGACCGAGCCACTGACCGGGTTCGAAAACCACATGGGCGCCTCCATCCTCGGC
This sequence comes from Corynebacterium maris DSM 45190, assembly GCF_000442645.1. Lineage (NCBI taxonomy): Bacteria > Bacillati > Actinomycetota > Actinomycetes > Mycobacteriales > Corynebacteriaceae > Corynebacterium > Corynebacterium maris. The sequence continues at coordinate 293,253 of NC_021915.1, read as the reverse complement.
CGCGAGGCCAAGCCGCTGGGCAGGCTGCGCGCCGGCACCGGCAACATGGATGAGAGCACGTTTCTCGACATCTCCGACGGCCAGCAGCAGCGCGCTTCCGAGGGCGCGGTGCAGGGCAGCGTCATCGCCACCTACATGCACGGCCCCGCGCTGGCCCGGAACCCGCAGCTGGCGGACCTGCTCTTGGCGAAGGCGATGGGGGTGTCGTTGGCGGAGCTGGAGCCGCTGGAGATCGACGCGGTGACGGCGCTGCGGGCGGAGCGGCTGGCGGCGGCGCAGGGTTAGGGTCATGCGCCGCGTTACCCCATAGGCGTAACCCCATAGGGAGCAATTTTGCGTGCTCCGGCCGAGAAAAACGACGCCTATGGGGTTCCGCCTATGGGGCTACGGCGGAGAGACCCCCGCCCCGCGCTTAAAACCGCACCTCGTCCAGCGAAAGCCCCGGCCCCAGGTCGGCGTGTTCGCGGGCGAGGTCGACGTAGCGGCCCGCGTGCGGGATGAACGCCCCCGACTCCTCCGCGGAGAGCTCGCGGCGGACTTTGGCGGGCACCCCGGCGGCCAGCGCCCGTTCCGGAATCTCCTGCCCCTCCAGCACGACGGCGCCGGCGGCGATGAGCGCGCCCGCCCCCACCGACGAGCGCGAGAGCAGCGTCGAGGTCATGCCCACCATCACCCCGTCGCCGACGCGACAGGCGTGCACCAGGGCGCCGTGGCCGACGGTGACGTCCTCGCCGAGGACGCAGTCGGCGTCGCGGTCGACGTGCAGGACGGCGTTGTCCTGGATGTTGGCCCGGGCGCCGACGACGATGCGGTTGACGTCGCCGCGCAGGACGCAGCCGTAGAACACGGACGCGTCGGGGCCGATCTCCACGTCGCCGATGAGCACGGCGGTGGGCGCGACGAAGGCCGAGGCCGCCACGCGCGGGGTTTTGCCTGCGTAGGAAAGAATCAGGGGTCCAGTCATGCGGCCAGACTAGCGGGCCGCCAAGTCCGCCACCTCCGAAAATAGAATTACTTTCATAGACAAACGTGAGGACTCCCTCGAGTTATGGAAAATAATGTTATATCGGTCACAGCGTCAAGTCGGTGTGACGGTTTTCGTGGGTTACGATGTGCCAACCCAATCGATCAACCAGGAGAAGCATGACGACCGTGACGCCCCGCGACCAGCAGATCACCCAGGACGAGATTTTCGCCGCCCACGAGGGCGGCAAGCTCGTCACCAAGTCCACGGCGCCGCTGACGTCCATGCGCGACCTGTCCATCGCCTACACCCCGGGCGTCGCCGACGTGTGCCGCGCCATCGCCGAGGACCCCGCCAAGGCCCGCACCTACACCGGCGCCGGCAACACCGTCGCAGTCGTCTCCGACGGCTCCGCGGTCCTGGGCTTGGGCGACATCGGCCCGGCAGCCGCCATGCCCGTCATGGAGGGCAAGGCGCAGCTGTTCTCCGAGTTCGCCGGGCTCAACGCCGTGCCGATCGTGCTGGACACCCAGGACGTCGACGCCATCGTCGAGACGGTCGTGGCCATGGCGCCCTCCTTCGGCGGCATCAACCTCGAGGACATCTCCGCCCCGCGCTGCTTCGAGGTCGAACGCCGCGTCAAGGAGCGCCTGGACATGCCCGTCCTGCACGACGACCAGCACGGCACCGCCGTCGTAGTGCTCGCCGCCCTGCGCAACGCCGCCCAGGTCTTGGGCCGCACGCTGACCGACCTGCAGATCGTCATCTCCGGCGCCGGCGCGGCAGGGGTGGCCATCGTCGACATGCTGCTGGAGGCCGGGGTCACCGACATCGTCGTCCTGGATTCCAAGGGCGCCATCCACGGCGACCGCGCGGATCTGACCCCGGTGAAGAAGTCCCTGGCCGCGCGCACCAACCCGCGTAACGTCACCGGCGGAGTGGCCGACGCCCTCGACGGCGCGGACACCTTCATCGGCGTCTCCAGCGGCAACATCACCGAAGACCAGCTGCGCCACATGGCCCATCAGCCGATCCTGTTCTCCCTGGCCAACCCGACCCCGGAGATCCACCCCGAGCTGGCCGCCCGCTACGGCGGCGTCGTGGCCACCGGCCGCAGCGACCTGCCGAATCAGATCAACAACGTGCTCGCCTTCCCGGGCATCTTCCGCGGCGCCCTCGACGCGCAGGCCACGAAGATCACCCCGGAAATGCTGCTGGCCGCCTCGCGGGCGATCGCCGACGTCGCCGCCGAAACCCTGGACGCCGGGCACATCGTGCCGCAGGCGCTCGATGACCGGGTGGCCCCGGCCGTCGCCAAGGCCGTCGCCGAGGCCTGGGACAACGGGCAGAACTAAAACAAGGTCTGGCGGCCCGAGAGCGCGCGCGAGAGCGTCAGCTCGTCGACGAACTCCAGGTCGCCGCCCAACGGCATCCCCGACGCCAGGCGAGAGACCCGCAGGCCCGGGAAATCCTTCAGCAACCGCGCCAGATACGACGCGGTGGCCTCGCCCTCGGTGTTGGGATCCGTCGCCAGAATCACCTCGGTGATCTCCGGGGCCTTATCGTGCAGCGGTTCCTCCGGCGTCGAATCCGCCAGGGCCCGGTCCGGCAACACCCCGCCGATGCGCTGCAACAACTGCGAGACGGTCAGGTCCTTCGGGCCGATGTTCGCCAGCGGATCCAGCGCCCCGCCCAGCACGTGGTAGCGGCCGGTGTACTCGCCGGTGCGCTCCACGACCTGAATGTCCTTGGCTTCCTCCACCACGCAGACGGTGCCGCGGTCACGGCCTGAGTCGGCGCAGATCCGGCAGACCTCTTCGCGGGAGATGTTCGAGCAGATCCGGCAGAACGCCACCCCGTCGCGCACCGCCGCCAGGGCCTCGCGCAGCCGGTCGATCTCGTCGGGCTCCACCTTGAGCAGGTGGAAGGCGATGCGTTGCGCGCTTTTCGGGCCGACGCCAGGCAGCCGGGAAAACTCGTCGATCAGATCCTGGATTGGTCCCTCAAACACGTGCAGCGCCCACCCTTCACGGTAACTACTTTCTTAACCGTTCCAGGATAGGCGCTGCGGGCGCTGGCGGGGCAATTACATGAGGCTGCCGAAGGGGTTGTCGCCGCCCTGGGCCAACGGGCCGATCTTCTCTTCAGCCAGCTGACCGGCCTTCGCGTGCGCGTCCTCGTAAGCGCCGACGATGAGGTCCTGCAGCGTATCGACGTCCTCCGGGTCCACCACCTGCGGGTCGATCTTCACGGACTTGATCTCCGCGGAACCGGTCATGGTGACCTCCACCAGGCCGTTGCCGGCGGAACCGGTGACGATGGAGTCCAGGATCTCCTGCTGGGCCTGCTGCATCTGCGCCTGCACTTCTGCGGCGCGGGCGAGGATCTCGTTCATATCCGGCTGAGTCATGGGCTAAGTCCTTTCATCGGGTGTGTCGCGTAACCAGGGCCATCCTACAATCACCGGGCCCGCGGGGCCGGGCTGATCGCGCAGGGCGTACGGCCGGTCTTCTACAGCTTGCGCGCCCCCAGCTCGTCGTGCAGTAGCTGCGACGCGATGTCCAGCGCGTCCCGGCGGTCGCGCTCCCCCGGCGTCTGGGCTTCTTCGGCCATCATGTCTTCTTCCTCGGCGCGGCTGAGCGGTCGGGCGGGCGGCTGCTGAGGCTGCTGCTGCGACTGCGACTGAGCCCCCTGCGCGGGTGGTTGGCCCTGTTGTCCCCGCTGGCCCGGCGGCCGAGCGGAGGTGCGCGACAATTCCGACGGGTCGACCGGGGCGTCTTCCGGTGCGGGCGGCGGCCCGCCGCCCTCGTAGTCCGGGCCCGGTTCCGGCGGCAGCGGCACACCGTCGTCGAAGGCCGGGCGCTCCCGGCGCTGCCGGGACAGTTCCTCGGCGCGCTGGGCTGCCTGGGCAGCGGTGGCACGCCAGTCGTTGGCGGGCGTCGCCGGCGGTTGCTGGCGCTGCGGCTCAGGCGCCGGCGGCTCCTGCTGCTGCGGCGCCGGGGCCGGTGCCGTCGGCTGCGGGGCCGGGACAGGCTGCGACCGCTCAGGCTGCGCGGCCTGCTGCCCGCCGAGCGGGGCGGGCGCGCCCCAGCCGGAAGCCTCCTGCGCAGGCTCCTGCCGCTGCGGCGGAGTCTGCTGCTGGCCGCCCAGGCGTGCCGGGGCGCCCCAGCCGCCCGTGGGTCGTTCAGCGGGTCTCTCCGGCTCCTCGTCCGCCTCCGCGGGCTCGGGACGCTGGGCCGGGGGCGCGCCCTGGGGTTCGCGGGCGCCGGGTTGGTTCGGGTTCCACGTCGGCTGCTGCGGGGCGGCGCCGGCGGGCGGGAAACCCGCGGCGGCCGGGTCGGTGCCGATGACGCACTCCACCGTGAGGGGACGCTCGGCGGCGTCGGAAACCACGGCGGCGACGTCAGTGTTGCTGCTGGGGTCGTTGATCCGCTGCGCGAGCGCGCCGGTGTTGTGGCCGAGCACCACGGTGTCCCCGCGCAGGCCGAGGATGCGTGCCTCGGCGAGCATGATGCCGGCAGTGCGGTTTCGCTGGCTGATGTCTTCGCGCAGCGACGCCCACCGGGTACGGAGCTTCTCGACGACCGCCTCGGCGCTCTCGGCTGGCTGCGGCTCAGCGGCGGGCGCAGGCTCTCCTGCGGGTTCGGGTTCCGGCGTGGGTTCCGGCTCTGGTGCAGGCGTAGCTTCCGGTTTCGGTTGCTGCGGCGCGGGCTGCGGTTCCGGGCGTGTGCGCTCGGGGCGCTTGGACGGCTCCTTCGGCTCCGGCCGTTTCGGCGCCGCCTGCTTCGGCGTCTCGGTGGGCTGCTCGCGGCGGCGGGCGTTGACGGCGGCGGTGGCGGCGGCTGCCGCGGCGTCGCGGTTGCTGGGGGCCACGGGCGTGGGCGTCGGGGCTGCGTCAGCGAGCAGGTGGGCGCAGAGAATCTCCAGCAGCAGGCGCGGGGAGGTCGCGCCGCGCAGGTCGGCGATACGATCGTTGACTTCGCCGGCGAGCCGGGCCAGCTGCGCGGTGGTGAAGCGCTCGGCTTGGGCGGTGAGCACCCCGGCGCGGTCGGCGGGCGCCTCGACCAAACCGAGGTCGAAGGCGGTGGGCACGGACTGCAGGATCATGAGGTCGCGCAGGCGATCGAGCAGGTCGAGGGCGAAGCGGCGGGGCTCGTGGCCGGCTTCGATGACGCGGTCGACGGTGGTGAATAGCGCGGCGGCGTCGTCGTCGGCGAGGGCGGTGATCGTGTCGTCGATAAGCGTCAGGTCGGTGACGCCCAGCAACGGCAGCGCCTTTTCGTAGGTCAGCCCCTCCGGTCCGGCGCCGGCGAGCAGCTGGTCGAGCAGGGAGAGGGTGTCGCGCGGGGAGCCGCCGCCGGCGTTGATGATCAGCGGGTAGACCGAGTCCTCGACGTAGGAGGATTCGGCGTCGGCGACGGTGGTGATCAGCTGGCGCATGGACTGCGGGGTCAGCAGCCGGAACGGGTAGTGGTGCGTGCGCGAGCGGATGGTGCCGATGACGTTTTCCGGCTCGGTGGTGGCGAAGATGAAGATGAGGTGCTCCGGCGGCTCCTCCACGATTTTGAGCAGGGCGTTGGAGCCGGCGTCGGTGATCATGTGCGCCTCGTCGATGATGAAGACGCGGTAGCGGAATTCGGCGGGCGCGAATTGGGCGCGGTCCCGGAGTTCACGCATGTCGTCGACGCCGCCGTGGCTGGCGGCGTCCATCTCCATGACGTCGAGGTTGCCCGAGCCCCCAGGAGCAAGGGACACGCACGACGCGCATTCGCCGCAGGGGGTCGACGTCGGCCCCTCCACGCAGTTCAACGAACGCGCGAGGATGCGGGCGGAAGAAGTCTTTCCGCAGCCGCGGGGGCCGGAAAACAAGTAGGCGTGATTGATGCGGCCAGAGTCCAGCGCCACCGACAACGGGTCGGTGACCTGCTCTTGACCGATCACTTCAGCAAACGTCGCAGGACGGTATTTCCGGTATAAAGCCACGCATCAGAGCCTACCCGGCGCGCGGTCCCACCCCGCCCTCCCCTTAAAGCGGCGACACTGCCCGGCGCGCTGCGCTATGTTCAACCTCACTGCACACCGCACGCATTCTCATGAAGGGATCAGGAACCAGTGAGTGATCAGGTTCGCGACGACATCCGCCTCCTCGGCCGCATTCTCGGCCGAGTCATCGCCGAGCAGGAGGGCGAGGACATATACGAGCTGGTGGAGGACACCCGGCGGCGGGCGTTCGCGGTGGCCCGCGGGGAGGAGGACCCGGAGTCGTTGTTGGCGATTTTCCGCACCGTCGACGAGCACAAGATCAACCTGGTCGCCCGCTCGTTCAGCTACTTCGCGCTGATGGCCAACATCGCGGAGGACTTGGACGACGAGACCTCGCTGGCGCAGCGGGAAGACGCCGGGGAAGCCGCCCCTGCCGCGTCGCTGGACGGGGTGCTGGCCAAGCTGCGGGAGGCGGATTCGGTGACCCCGGGGGACGTGGCGCAGATGCTGCGCACCGCCCAGGTGTCGCCGGTGTTGACCGCACACCCGACGGAGACGCGCCGCCGCACGGTCTTTGACGTGCAAAAGCGCATCATTCACCTGCTGCGGGAGCGCCACGGCCTGATCAACCGGCCGGAGACCCCGCGGCGGCGCAACCGCTTGAGCGAGATCGAGCGTGAGATCCATCTGCGCATGACCTTGTTATGGCAGACGGCGTTGATCCGCATCGCGCGTCCGCAGATCGAGGACGAGGTCAACGTGGGCCTGCGCTATTTCAAGCTGAGCCTGCTGGAGGAGGTTCCGGCGATCAACCGCGACGTGCTGGCCGGGCTGCGGGAGGTCTTCGGCACGGAGGTGCCGAGCACGCAGATCGTGCGCACCGGTTCCTGGATCGGCGGCGACCACGACGGCAACCCGTTTGTCACGGGCGAGACGCTGACGTATGCCACCCGCAAGGCCGCAGACACGGTGCTGGGCCACTACGTGGAGGAGCTCGGCGAGCTGGAGCGGGAGCTGAGCCTGTCCGACCGGTACTCGGACAGCTCCGCGGAGCTGCAGGAGCTGGCCGCGCGCGGGCGCAACGACGTGCCCAGCCGGGTGGACGAGCCTTATCGACGCGCGATTCACGGCGTCCACGGCCGCATCCGCGCCACCCGCGCCGTCGTCGCCGGGGACACCGCCGCCGACGGCCACGAGCCGTATGCCTCCCCGCAGGAGTTTTTGGCGGATCTGGACGTCATCGACCGCTCGCTGCGCGAGTTCAGCGACGCGATCATCGCCGACGACCGCCTGCTGCGCATCCGCTCCGCCGTGGAGTCCTTCGGCTTCCACCTCAACGCTTTGGACCTGCGCCAGAACTCGGAGTCTTTCGAGGCCGTGCTGGACGAGCTTTTCGCCGCCGCCGGCGTGGTCCGCGGCTACGCGGGACTCAACGAGGAGGAGAAGCGCAAGGTGCTGACCGAGGAGCTCGCCTCGGCGCGCCCGCTGACCTTCTCCTGGGCGGAACCGTTCAGCGAACCGACCGAACGTGAGCTGGGCATCTTCCGCGCGGCGGCCGACGCCGTGAATCTCCTCGGCCCGGAGGTCATCCCGCACTGCATCGTCTCCATGACGGGCACGGTCAGCGACGTCTTGGAACCGATGGTGTTGCTCAAGGAAGTCGGGCTGATCAACTTCGACGCGGCGCAGGGCCGGTTGGTCGGCTCCGTGGACGTCGCCCCGCTGTTTGAGACGATCGACGACCTCAAGGCCGGCGCCGCCATCTTGGAGGAGCTGTGGGACGTGCCGCTGTACCGCCAGTACCTGCGCGGGCGCGGCGATCTCCAGGAAGTCGTGCTGGGGTATTCCGACTCCAACAAGGACGGCGGCTACCTCTCGGCGAACTGGGCGCTGTACGACGCCGAGCTCGCCGTCGTGGAGGCGTGCGCCGCCCGCGGCATCAACCTGCGCTTCTCCCACGGCCGCGGCGGGGCCGTCGGCCGGGGCGGCGGGCCGACCTACGACGCGATCCTGGCCCAGCCCAAAGGCGCGGTGCAGGGCTCCATCCGCATCACCGAGCAGGGCGAGGTCATCTCCGCGCGCTACGGGCAAAACTCCACGGCGCGCAGGCACCTGGAGGCCTTCGTCGCGGGCACGCTGGAGGCCTCCTTGCTGGACACCGAGTCGCTGCAGGAATCGGAGCGCGCCTACGGGATCATGCGCGAGATCGCCGAGCTGGCCGGGGAAAAGTACGCCGACCTGATCCGCCGGGACCCGGGCTTCATCGACTACTTCACCCAGTCGACCCCGCTGCACGAGATCGGGGACCTGAACATGGGCTCGCGCCCGACCGCTCGCAAGCAGACTTCCTCGGTCGCCGATCTACGCGCGATCCCGTGGGTGCTGTCCTGGTCGCAGTCGCGGGTGAACCTGCCGGGCTGGTTCGGCGTCGGCACCGGCGTGACCCGCTGGGCAGGCGACGACGAGGCCCGCTGGCAGGACCTGCGGACCCTCTACCGGGCGTGGCCGTTTTTCCGTTCGGTGCTGGACAACATGGCCCAGGTCATGGGCAAGGCGTCGATGGACCTGGCGCAGATGTACTCGCGCCTGGTCGATGACCCGGAGGTCTCACGTCGCATCTTCCAGACCATCTCCGACGAGTACGAGCTGACCCGCGAAATCTTCCGGCGCATCACCGGCCACGAATCACTCATGGCCGGCAACGAACGCCTGGAGCGCTCCGTGTACCGGCGCTACCCGTATCTGCTGCCGCTCAACGCCATCCAGGTGGAGCTGCTGCGCCGCTACCGCGCCGGGGACGATTCCTTCCTGGTGTCCAAGACCATCCAGGTGACCATGAACGGCCTGGCCACCGGCCTGCGCACCTCCGGGTAGGGGTCAGTCGCGGCGCCAGTCGGCGAGGTCTTCGCCTCGGCGGTGCAAGCGGCGTAGCAGCTTGTCGACGCCCTGGTCCACCCCGATCGAGTACTCCTCGTCGGTCAACAGCGCCAGCTGCAGGATCAGGGTCATGCGGCCGTCTTCGCGCACGTGCGGGGTCTGCCCGCCCCACAAGGTGGGCGCGATGAGCAGGCCGTGTTCCATGAGCAGGTCGCCGTCGGCCGTGAGCCCGGCCCGGGTGCCCAGATCGGGCAGGAGCACGCCGGGTTGGGCGGGCACGGTCCCGTTCGCCTTCTGCAGCATGTCGGCGGCCTCGGTGACGGCGGCGCTGAGCATCACCTCGCTTTCGTGGGCGATCACGAGCAGTTCGCAGCGGACCTCGGTGTCGTTTTCTTCGGTCATGACCAGCCCGGTGTCCACGCCCCCGAAGTCGAAGGTGGCGGCGAACCGGCGGTCGTCGTCGACTGTGCCGGTGGCCACGCGCCACCCGTCGACTTTGCGCAGGGTCAGATCGCCGGGCAGGATCTGGTCGAGCCAGTAGGCGGTGTCGTCGAAGTTCAGGGCCCTACGCCCCCAGCTTCTCGACGGCCGCGAGCAGCACGCAGGTGGCCACGCCGTCCATCGCCGCGGTGACCTCCGCCACCGGCGGCAGCGACGGGGCGAGGCGGATGTTGCGGTTGTTCGGGTCCTGCTTCAACGGGAAGGAGGAGCCGGCGCCGGTCAGGGCGATGCCGGCCTCCTTCGCCAGTTCCACCACCCGGGAGGCCGTGCCGTCGATGACGTCGAGGGAGATGAAGTACCCGCCCTTCGGTTCGGTCCAGCGGGCGACCTCGTACTGGCCGAGGCGCTCCTCGAGGATCTCCAGCACCTTGGTGAACTTCGGCGCCAGGATGTCGGCGTGCTTGCGCATAACCTCGCGGACGCCGTCGGCGTCGCCGAAGTAGCGGGCGTGGGCCAGCTGGTTGACCTTGTTCGGGCCGATGCCGCGGACGGAGGCGACCGACTTATACCAGTCGAGGTTGTCCACGGAGGAGGCGAAGAAGCTGACGCCGGCGCCGGCGTGGGTGATCTTCGACGTCGAGGTCAGATACCAGAAGCGGTTCGGGTTGCCGGCGGCCTCGGCGAAGCCCAGCACGTCGTGCACCGGCGGGAACTCGTCGGTCAGCGTGTGCACGGCATACGCGTTGTCCCACACGATGCGGAAGTCCGGGGCGGCGGTCTCCATCTCGGCCAGGCCGCGGGCGATCTCCTCGCTGGTGGTCACCCCCGTCGGGTTGGAGAAGACCGGCACCACCCACATGCCCTTGACCTGCGGGTCTTTGACCAGTTCCTGGATGGCGTTCAGGTCGGGGCCGTCCTCGAGCATCGGCACGGAGATCATCTCGAATCCGAATTTCTCGGTGATGGTGAAGTGGCGGTCATACCCCGGGACCGGGCAGATCCACTTGACCGTCTCCTCGTCCTTCCAGGGGCGCTCGGAGTCGTTGGTGCCGAAGGCGTACGCCCAGGAGACGAGGTCGAACATGATGTTGAGGCTGGAGGAATCGCCGGCGTAGATCTGCTCGAGCTCCACGCCGAGCAGCTCCGCCCAGATGCCGCGGACATCCGCGAGCCCGGCGAGGTTGCCGTAGTTGCGCACGTCCGTGCCGTCGGCCGCGTGGTGATTGCCCTTGCCCGGAAGCTCGAGCAGGGCGTCGGCCAGATCCAGTTGCTCGGCGGCGGGCTTGCCGCGGGTCAGATCCAGCTTCAGGTCCTTGTCCTTCAGCACGTCGTAGTCCTGGCGGACTTCGGCGGCGAAGGCGGCGAGTTGGTCTGCGTCGAAATCAAGAAGCGACAAGGTGAAAACCTCCCCTTGTATCGGGGGCGCGCCGGCTGCGCGCCTGACTGGCCCCCATCGTAGTTCGCCGCCGCCGGGCGAGTTTTCCGGGCTGGCCGGGAAGAAAACGGCCGTTTCCGGGCGGGCCGCGGACCTATTTTGTGCGCTATAAGAACACCAAAACGCGCCCCGATTCGACAATGATAGGTTCTTTACCCCCGTTGGGGTGAGACATCTACGCCAAGCAGCGGCAACCCAGAAAAACACACACCCCAAACCTTGCCCACAGCCCGCTAGATCCTATTATTGCACCCCCGAAAAAGGTCATTCTTTCGCCGTATGCTTCCCCTCACACTTGTCCTGTAAGCCAGATCACTCCTAATGTCCGTGGATAACCCACGACGCACCGGGACCGCAGCTCAGCGGACTGGAGCGCCCCCTGGAGAACGAGACCCGAGGAGCTTTCCATGACCGACACCCTGGCCAACCAGAACACCGACGCCGGCGCCTCCGCCTGCCCGTTTTTGAACGGCGAGATGGTCGACGTCGCCGCGCTGAACAACCGCGAGAGCGTCTCCGACGAACACTTCGACCCCCTGGGCACCGACTTCGTCAACGACCCGTGGGGCCACACCGAGTGGTCCTTCCACAACGAGCCGGTGTTCTACTCCCACAAGCTCGGTTACTGGGTCGTCACCCGCTACGACGACATCATGAAGATCTTCAAGGACACCGAGAACTACTCCGCGTCCAACGTCCTGGACAAGGCCGTCCCGCTCTCCGACGAGGCCAAGGACGTCCTCGACGACTACGGCTACGACTTCCGCGACACCATCGTCAACACCGACGAGCCGATCCACACCCCGCGCCGCCGCGCCCTGGAAGAACCCTTCCGCGTCGAGCAGCTGCGCAAGTTGGAGGAGACCGCGCGCGCGACCGTCGACAGCTACATCGACAAGTTCATCGCCGACGGCGAGGCCGACGTCTACACCGATCTGCTGCACATCTCCCCGCTGACCGTCGCCCTGCAGTTCATGGGCATCCCGGCCGAGGACATGGCCAAAATCCACGAGTACTCCATGGCGCACGCCACCACCACCTGGGGCAAGCCGGCCCCGGGCCAGGATCTGACCGTCGCGGAGACCAACGGCAAGTTCTGGCAGCACTCCCAGAAGGTCTTGGCCAAGCTCATGGCCGACGAGACGGCCGAGGGCTGGGTGCCGCACTCCATCCGCGCGCACCGCGAGGACCCGGAGACCGTCCCGATGTACTACCTGCGCTCCAAGACGATGTCCGCGGTCACCGCCGCGCACGACACCACCGCGAACTCCGCGTCGAACCTGTTCATCTACCTGCACACCGAGCGCCCCGACCTGTGGAAGACGCTGCAGCAGAACCCGGAGCTGCTGCCGAACGCCATCGAAGAGTCCCTGCGCCTCAACGGCGGATCGCACGCCTGGCGCCGCAAGACCGTCAACGAGGTCGAAGTCCGCGGCGTGACGATCCCGGCCGGCGAAAACGTCCTGCTGGTCACCTCCGTGGCCAACCGCGACCCGGAGGTCTTCCCGGACCCGCACACCTTCGACCTCTACCGCGACAACGTCACCAAGCACCTGACCTTCGGCTACGGCATCCACCAGTGCATGGGCCGCAACCTGGCGCGCATGCAGATGCAGATCCTGTTCCAGCAGCTGCTCAAGCGCCTGCCGCACATCCAGCTCGACGAAGGCCAGGACACCAGCTTCGGCCGCCTGCCGTCGATGTCCTTCCGCGGCCCGCAGACCATCCGGGCGCACTGGGACGCGTCCAAGAACCCGGAGAACTTCGGCCCCGTCTCGGAGGAGAACCCGGCGATCGTCTACAACGGACCCAGCCGTGAGTTGCGCACCCGCACCATGGTCGTCTCCGAGATCGAGGACACGACCGACACGATCCGCCGCATCACGCTGACCAACATGGATGAGACGGAACTGCCGAAGTGCTACTCCGGCGCCCACATCGAGATCAACGCCGGCGGGCTCAACCGCCAGTACTCCCTGGTTAACGAGGCACCCGACGTCTGGGAGATCGCGGTGCAGCTCGAAGAGGAAAGCCGCGGCGGCTCCAAGTGGATCCACGAGAACCTCACCCCCGGTTCCGTCGTCGAGGTCCGCGGTCCGCGCAACAACTTCCGCTTCAACAAGGAGGCCACCAAGCTCATCCTGGTCGGCGCGGGCATCGGCGTCACCCCGATGCTGGCCATGGCCGACGAAGCCAAGGCCGAGGGCATCGACTATGAGCTGCACTACTCGGGCAGCTCCAAGGACTCCATGGCCTACCTGGAACGCATCGTCCGCGACCACGGCGGCACCGCGGAGCTGCACATCTCCGAGGAGGGCACCCGCATGGACGTCACGCAGTTCGCCGACCGCTACGAGGACGGCGTCCAGCTGCTGACCTGCGGCCCGGACCGGTTCACCTCCGCCATCCTGGAGGCGACCGCCCACTGGCCGGAAGACACCGTCCGCCGCGAATCCTTCACCGCGACCACGCTGATCGACGCCTCCCAGAACAAGCCGTTCACCGTGGTGAAAAACTCCACCGGCGAGGAGTACACCGTCCCGGCGAACATGACCCTGCTGGAGACCCTCGAGGCCGCCGGCGAGGACCTCTACGCCGAGTGCCGTGAAGGCATCTGCGGCACCTGCGAGGTCGGGATGGTCTCCGGCAAGGCCGAGCACCGCGACCTGGTGATGTCCGAGAAGGAAAAGCGCGAGAACAACTCCCTGATGACCTGCGTCTCCCGCGGCGCCTGCGGCTCCAAGCTCGTCCTGGACATCTAAGACACCCCGACCCCGCAACAAACAATAAGGAGAAACACCATGGCACACGTCGACATGTGGGATATCTTCCGTGAGGTCCCGGCAGAGAAACTCGCTGGCCTCTTCCACCGCTACCTGGAGAACAATCCGGAGGCCGAGCTGGTGGAGGGCAAGTCCACCGAGGAGCTCGCCGAGCTGCTGGTGATGGCGTCCACCGGCGCGGAGGACGACTTCGTGGTGACCAAGATCTTCGACTACGCGTTGAAGTTCCTGCGCAAGGAAGAACCCGTTAGCGCCTAACACAGCACTGATACTTGACGACGCCTCTCTTACCGCATCGTGGTAAGAGAGGCGTCGTCGTGTGCTGCGGGAAACAGCCTGGCCATTCTTCAGGGTGGTCGGCCTTTATACGACCGCTCGTATTTTCTGACATGCCTCCCCGCATATCGCCTGGTCGCTTACGTAGAAAAGGACCCGCGACGTCACATAATACGACGGTCCGGAAAAGTTGACGGGCAGCTCGCCTCACACAAAGACGGCGCCACAGATCAGGAAAGCCCCCAGAAAAAGTAAGGGGACCCCACGCACCTGTCAGAGCTCGTTGACCCTTGCTGCGTTCCCGCCCTGGGGGAGTTCACAAGATGGACACCGCGTGGGATCCTGCGTCCTACCTTATCCCAAAGCACCGCCGGGTAGGCAAACCGGCCTGCTCAACGCCCGCCGAGCGCCCCTACCGCGGCCACAGATTCGCGTACGGCCTGCGCCGCGGCGTCGATATCGGCGCCTGTGACGTCCGGGCCGAAGGTGAAACGCACCGCGGTGCGCGCCAGCTCCTCCCCCATGCCTAAGGCGGTGAGCACATGCGAGGGCTCGTCCGCCCCGGCCGCGCACGCCGCCCCAGAGGAGCACACGATCCCGCGGGACTCGAGTTCCAGCAGCACCGTTTCGCCGTTGACGCCCGGAAAGACGAAGGAGGCGTGTCCGGGCAGACGCGCCTGCCGCGGGCCGCTCACCTGTGCGCCGGGGCACGTCGACAGCACCGCGTCGATGAACTCGTCGCGCAGCGTGCTCAGCCGGACGGCCGTTTCTACGCGTTCGGCTTCGGCCTCGCTCAGCGCGACGGCCAGGGCCACCGCCCCGGCGATGTTCTCGGTGCCGCTGCGTCGGCCGCGTTCCTGTCCCCCGCCGTGGATGACGGGCTCGAGCGCGTAACGCCCGCGCGACCACAGCACCCCGCTGCCTTTCGGTGCGCCGACCTTGTGGCCGGACAGGCTCAGCGCGTCCACGCCCAGCTCAGCGACATTCAGCGGCAGCTGCCCGGCGGCTTGCACGGCATCGGTGTGAAACGGCACCTTCTTCTGCTTCGCCACGGCCGTAAGTTCCGCGATGGGTTGGATCGCGCCGATTTCGTTGTTGGCGTAGTGGATCGAGACCAGCGTGGTGTCTTCACGCAGGACTTCAGTCAGCTCCTCCGGGTCTATCAACCCCTCGACAGAAGGAGTCAGGTAATCGACCTCGAAGCCGTGGATGCGCTGCAGGTACTCGGCGCTGGCCAGCACCGCATCGTGCTCGATCGGGGTGGTCACCAGGTGTTTTCCGCGCGGACGGCCCAGCGCGAAACCTTTGAGCGCCAAGTTGTCGGCCTCGGTGCCGCCGGCGGTGAAGGTCACCTCGGAGGCCCGCCCGCCGAGCACCTTCGCCACCGCTGCACGCGCCTGGACGAGCCCCGCCGCAGCTGCGCGGCCCAGGCCGTGGGTGCTGGACGGGTTGCCGAACTCCCCGGTCAGATACGGCCACATCGCCTCCAGAGCGCTGCGGCGCACGGGCGTGGTGGCGGCGTGGTCGAGGTAGATCACTGCACGTCCAACCCCAGGTCCAGCGAGCGCACGCTGTGCGTCAAGGCACCCACGGAGATGACGTCGACGCCGGTGCGGGCGATGTCTCCCACGGTGTCCAGGGTGACGCCGCCGCTGGCCTCGACGATGAGGCGGCCGTCGACGAGCTCCACCCCGCGGCGCAGGTCAGCGAGCTCGAAGTTGTCCAGCATCACGGAGTTGACCACGCCCGGTTCCACCGCGAGGACTTCCTCGAGTTGATCCAGGCGGTCGACCTCGACCTCCAGGTGCGTGGTGTGCGAGATCCGCGCGCGGGCCTGACGCAGCGCATCGGCCAGCGACACCCCGGCGGTGGACAACGCGGCCAGGTGGTTGTCCTTGGCCATCACCGCGTCCGACAGGAAGAAGCGGTGGTTGTGGCCTCCGCCGTCGCGCACGGCCTGGCGCTCCAGCACCCGCAGGCCCGGGGTGGTCTTGCGCGTATCGACGATGCGCGCCGCCGTACCCTTCACCTCCGCGACGTAGCGGGCGGTGAGCGTGGCTACCCCGCTCATGCGCTGCACCAGGTTCAACGCGATCCGCTCGGCGCGCAGCACGGCGCGGGCCGGGCCGTTAACGGTGGCCAACACGTCGCCCGGCTGAAAGGCGGTGCCGTCGGTGACGGCGAGCTCGACGGTGACGGAGGCGTCGACAAGCTCGAAGACGGTGGCAAAGACCTCCCCGCCGCTGAACCGGCCCGGCTCGCGCGCCACCAGGGAGGCGCTGAGCTGGGCGTCGACCGGGACCAATGCCTCGGAGGTCAGGTCCCCGTGGGGCGCGTCCTCGGCGAGAGCGGCGGCGACGATGCCGCGGATGGCGTCGCTCATTTCTTCTTCGCCCCCTGCTGCGGCGCCACCGAGAGCATGCGCTCCAGGGCGGTGCGCGCCGGGTCGGCGACGCTGTCCGGCACGGAGATCTGGTTGACGACGTTGCCGGCCACCAGCTCCTCGAGCACCCACGCCAGGTAGGCGGGGTGGATGCGATACATCGTGGAGCACGGGCAGATCACCGGGTCGAGGCAGAAGATGGTGTGCTCCGGGTGTTCGGCGGCCAGGCGCTGCACGAGGTTGATCTCGGTGCCGATCGCGAAGGTGGAGCCCGCCGGGGCGGCCTCGATGGCCTTGACGATGAAGTCCGTGGACCCGGCGGAATCGGCCGCGTCGACCACCGGCATCGGGGATTCCGGGTGCACGATCACGTGCACGTCCGGGTGTTCGGCGCGGGCCTGGTCGATCTGCTCGACGCTGAAGCGCTTGTGTACGGAGCAGAAACCGTGCCAGAGCAGGATCTTGGCCTCCTCGAGCTGCTGCTCGGTGTTGCCGCCCAGCGGGCGGTTCGGGTTCCACATCGGCATCTGCTCCAGCGGGACGCCCGCGGCCTTACCGGTGTTGCGGCCCAGGTGCTGGTCGGGGAAGAACAGCACGCGCTGGCCGCGCTCAAACGCCCAGTCCAATACGGCGGAGGCGTTTGAGGAGGTGCAGACGATGCCGCCGTGTTCGCCGACGAAGCCCTTGAGCGCCGCCGAGGAGTTCATGTAGGTCACCGGGATGATGGGGGCGCGGCCGTCGGCGTCCGGTTCGGTGCCGTAGACCTCCTCGAGCTGCTCCCAGCACTCGGTCACCGAATCCAGGTCGGCCATGTCCGCCATGGAGCAGCCGGCGGCCAGATTCGGCAGGATCGAGGCCTGCTCCGGGGTGGACAGCAGGTCGGCGGTCTCCGCCATGAAGTGCACGCCGCAGAACACGATGGCCTCGGCCTCCGGGCGGGTCTTCGCCGCGTTGGCCAGTTGGAAGGAATCCCCCACGAAGTCGGCATGCTGGATGATCTCGTCGCGCTGGTAGAAGTGCCCGAGGATGACCGCGCGCTCGCCGAGTTCTTCCTTGGCGGCGCGGATGCGCTCGTGGAGCTCCTCGTCCGGGGCATTCGTGTACTCCGCCGGGATCTGGCCCTGGCGCGGGGCGGCGGCCGGGATCTGGTCCGCCTGGGAGGCGCCGGGGCCGTAGCCGTGGGCGATCGTGGGGGCGTCGAACTCCCAGGGGCCGGACGTCAGCTCCCCTGAGCAGCTGGAACCGGCGGAGGAGCCGGTGGCGATGAGCTTGAGTCGGCGGTCCACGGAGGCGGCCGAACGAGTGTCCTGGATGGTCATGGTTGTCCTGTCGTCGTGATCAGTGAGTGAGGCCGGGCTGGACGTCCACGTCCGCCCGGTAGCGGTATAGCTTCGGCGGCCGGTGCGGGGTGCCCGCCAGGTAGTCGCCGGTCTCTTCCAAGTCGCCTTCGGCCAGCGCGGAACGGCGGAAATTCGCCGGGTCCACGCGCTCGCCGAGGACCGCCTCGTGCACCATGCGCAGTTGCCCCAGGGTGAAGGTCTCGCCGAGGAAGGCGTGCGCGATCCGGGCGTATTCGACTTTGGTGCGCAGCCGGGTCAGGGCATAGTCCACGATTTGACGGTGGTCGAAGGCGAGTTCAGGCAGGTCGTCCGCGGGGTACCAGCGGACGTTTTCGGTGGGGACGGCTTGCTCGACCTCTGCGCCGCGTACCAGCGCCCAGTACACGACGGAGATCACCCGGCCGGTCGGCGATCGGTCGACGCGGCCGAAGGTGTAGAGCTGCTCCATGTAACTGGGGTGCAGCCCGGTCGTTTCCGCCAGGGTGCGGGCGGCGGCCTCCTCCAGCTCCTCGTCATCCGGCAGCCATCCCCCGGGCAGGGCCCATCGATCCTGATAGGGATCGCGGGTGCGCAGGACAAAAGGGGTCCACAGGGCGGGGACGCCGGCACGCTTATCGACGTCCGATTGTTCCCGGAGCGTGAAAATGACGGTGGACACCGCCAGCCGTGCGTCGTTGCCCATGACCCCTCCTCCTGTCCGCAATGGCACTTAAAGTCCGAATGACTTGAAGCCTGGTGACGCAGCTTACGGTCACCGTGACCAGAAGCCAAGGACCTCCCCGCGAACGGGGGCTGCGACGCCCTTTTGGCCTGGAGGGCGCCGCAAACGCGCCGGACGACCAGCGATTTGGCGAATCTGGAGAGGATTGTGTAGTGTTTCTACAAGAACAAAGCAGCACATATCGTGCGGCTGGTTCGCTGGAGGATTCGACTAGCGGCCTATGTCACACGCCTGGAACGCGTGCGGGTAGCGATACCCTCGAGGGTTCAAATCCCTCATCCTCCGCCACAAAAATCTCCGGCAGCTTCGGCTGCCGGAGATTTTTCGCTTCCACGATTGCGCGGGTTAAGGGTGGATTAAGCATCCCGCGCGTGGGGTCGGCCCAGTTCGCGCCAGTACAACCCCTAAATGTTTCACGTGAAACGACGACGGCCCCGCCGCGGATGGCCACGCTCGCACCATGCAGGCCACAGGCGATGCCCCAGCCACCCGCCTCCAGCCAGCGGCAAGGCCAGGCGTCCACCGTCGGGCAAGAAGCGTCCAGGACACCCAGCACCATGGTGATACGCAGCTGGAGGCGACTCAACCGACCCGCGTGGAATTTTCCACTGAGCGCCCCTGCACTTGACGACCAGAGATGATCACACCTCCGAATGTCGACGCCCTCAGCCGAGCACGGCGCACATGCCCGCCCCTCCCTCTGCGCAGCTGCCGCCTTCGCACCCTGGAGGAAGTGCCGGCCCCTGCATAGTCACATCTGCACTCTCCCACCCATAACGGAGTTTTTACCTATGCTCGACAACAGTGACGCCAAAAGTAACGGGCGTCACGTATGAGGTTCACTCAACGCAGCATCCTTGGAAGGAGTCAGCCATGACCGCATCCGACGACAAGAAGCAGCAGGACGACGCCCACGTGGTTCCGGGCGCCCCGAATTCGATCACCCCGCAGGTCGAGGAGCCGACCACCCCGACCGAGCCGGCGCCGCCGAAGCCGGACCAGAAGGGCCCGACCCCACACACGCCCGCAGGTAAGAAATTGCCCGTCGAATCAGAGGACCTCGCCCAGCAGGGCGAGTACCTGACCACCGCGCAGGGCGCCCGGTTGTCCAACACCGACCACTCGTTGCGTGCCGGCGAGCGTGGCCCGGTGCTGCTGCAGGATCACCACCTGCGCGAAAAGATCATGCACTTCGACCACGAGCGCATCCCGGAGCGCGTCGTGCACGCCCGCGGCGCCGCCGCCCACGGCGTGTTCGTGGCCAACGGCGCCGCCGAGAGCGTGTCCAAGGCCGGGGTGTTTAAAAAGGGCAAGGAAACCGAGGTCTTCACCCGGTTCTCCACTGTGCTGGGCAACCGCGGCTCCATGGACACCGCGCGCGACACCCGTGGTTTCGCCACCAAGTTCTACACCGACGAGGGCGTCTGGGACCTGGTGGGCAACAACATCCCCGTGTTCTTCATTCAGGACGCCATTAAGTTCCCGGACGTCATCCACGCCGCCAAGCCGCACCCGGACCGGGAGATCCCGCAGGCGCAGAGCGCGCACGACACTTTCTGGGATTTCATTTCCCTGCACACCGAGGCCGTCCACCACATGCTGTGGAACATGTCCGACCGCGGCATTCCCCGCTCCTACCGCATGATGGAGGGATTCGGCGTCAACACCTTCCGCATGATCAACGACGCCGGCGAGACCAGCCTGGTGAAGTTCCACTGGAAGCCCAAGCTCGGCGTGCACTCCCAGGTGTGGGAGGAAGCGCAGATCACCGGCGGCGCCGACCCGGATTTCCACCGCCGCGACCTGGCCGACGCCATCGAGTCCGGCGCGTACCCCGAGTGGGACCTGGGCCTGCAGGTCTTCCCTGACAGCGAGGACGCGATGTTCGACGGCATCGACCTGCTGGACGACACGAAGATCATCCCGGAGGAGATCGCCCCGGTGCAGATCGTGGGCACGATGACGCTGAACCGCAACCCCTCGAACTACTTCGCGGAAACCGAGCAGGTGGCCTTCCACCCGGGCCACCTGGTGCCGGGCATCGACGTCTCCGAGGACCCGATGCTGCAGGGCCGCCTGTTTTCCTACCTGGACACCCAGCTGACACGCTTGGGCGGGCCGAACTTCAGCCAGATCCCCATCAACCGCCCGCATACGGACGTCAATGACATGTTCCGCGACGGCTTCCACCAGACCGCGGTGCACAAGGGCGTGGCCCCGTATCAGCCGAACTCGCTGGACGGCGGGTGCCCGTTTATGGCCGGCAACGAAGACGCCGCCCTGATCGACATCCCCGCGGAGATCAAGGAAGGCCAGATCACGCGCAAGAAGCCGGAGTCTTTCGACGACCACTTCTCCCAGCCGCGCATGTTCTACCTGAGCCTGTCGGACGTGGAGAAGCGCCACCTCAAGGACGCGATCAGCTTCGAGCTGGGCAAGTGCTACGAGCAGGCCGTCAAGGAGCGCATGGTCGACGTCCTGACGAATGTCGACCAGGGATTGGCCGAGGGCGTCGCCGCGGATCTGGGCCTGCCGGCCCCGGCCCCGGTGGAGGTCGCCGACGTGACCACCAGTCCGGCGCTGTCACAGCTGGGCAAGACCTGGCCCATCGACGGCCGCCAGATTGGCATCCTCACCACCGAGGACTCGCCGGTCGACGAGGTCGAGAAGCTGGTGTCCACGATCTTCGATGAGGGCATGATCCCGCTGGTGATTGCCCCGACCGGTGGCAAGCTCGCCGGTTCCGACGTGGACGTCTCGCGCACGTACCTGACGGCGCGTTCCGTCGAGTTCGACGCGCTGATCGTCGCCGACGCCCCGGCAGTCCCGGCCGCCCGCGTGCTGCTGGACGAGGCCTTCCGTCACAACAAGGCCATCGCTCTGCGTAAGGACGCCCGTGCGGACGTGGAGGCCGCCGGCGTCGACCTCACGGCCGACGGCGTGGTCACCGGCAAGAAGCTGCCGGACCTGCTGGGAGATGTCAAGGAACTGTTGGCGGCCCACCGCGTGTGGACCCGCCCGGTTCCGGCGCAGCAGTAACGTCGTTTCGCCCCTCCCCCGGCCCCGGGTCGCTTCCTTTTCATGGGAGGCGGCCCGGGGTTTCACGTGAAACTGTCCCGACGGTCATCCGCGCACGCCGGTAGAATCGGCTCATGGCTGAACGCACCGTGGAGACCACCGACGACGGCCGCTACATCGTGGTCAACGGCAGAAAATGGCGGGCCACGGACCCCGCCATCCCGGAGCCGCTGCGTAAGCAGTTGGTCTCCGCGCTGATGACCGGGCGTCGCCTAGTCAAGACCAAGGGCGACGCTGCGCGCGTGATGGTCCACGACGCCAAAGTCGCCCTCGGCGAGCGCGGCGACCCGTGGTGGGAGCCCACCGACGACGGCCGCCGAGAACGCCTCGCCGCCACGATGCGTACCCTGCTGCGCGAGCGCGGGGAGAAAACCATCTGCCCCAGCGACGCCGCCCGTGTCGTCGGCGCCGATGACTGGCGTGACCTGATGCCCCTGACCCGAGAGATCGCCGTGGAACTACGCGACGCCGGCGTCTTAGCCATCACGCAGAAAGGCGAGGAAGTCACCGGCACGGACTTCCATGGCCCGCTCCGGCTCGCCGCCCGTGATGGCCTGGAGTTCCAACCCCACCGGGAAAGCTAACCTTCAGGATCGTCCATCACGTCCCTCGACGGGTGGTTCCTGCCGTGCCTCTGCGCGGACTCTTCCGCGCTGTCGTCGTCGTCCTCGGTGATGATGCTGATCCCGCCGTTGCCCTCCAAATAGACGCGACGCACCTGGTCGAGGTCCTCGATGCCGTTCATGCGCAGCTGGGACAGGACCTCGCCCTCGGTCATGAATTCCCGCCGCATCGTTTTGCGCACCAATTCACCGTCTTCAATCAGCGAGCGTGGCCCCGCCTTGGCGAACTTCCGGAACCACGGGAACCAGTAGCTCAACGCGTCCACGGCCAGGCTCCAGAACAAGATCACCACCACCAGGAGGAACCCGTCCGCCAGGGTCTCGCTGTCTCCGACCATGCCGGTGCTGGCGGCATCGGCGATGAGCACGATGACCAGCACATCCGTCATGCCCACACTCGCCGACTCGCGTCGGCCCACGAGACGCAACAACGCGTAGAGCAACAAAAAGGTGACGGTTCCCCGGGCGATGATTTCCAGCACCGGCATGGTCGGGGTGATCACGGAAAGCCAGTCCATGGCAGCCGTCCTTCTAGGCCGCAGCACACGGCCGTTCAATCATCAAAGGGAAGTTATATCTTTGCCCTTTAATTTAGCGCCACACGTACGGCTCGCGCGGCAACGCCCGCGGGTCGAAACGCTCCACTATCTCCGGCAGCGCAGACGCCCCCGGCACCCCCACCGACCCGGCGATCGCGGTGACCACATTGGCCACGGTGCGGGTCTCCAGCATCTCGCGCAACGTCACCGCCCCGTCCCGTTTAGCCAGCCGCTGACCATCCGCGTTGAGCACCAACGGCACATGCACGAACTCCGGCGGCTTAAATCCCAACAGATCCGCCAGGTACGCCTGCCGCGGGGCGGAGGACAACAGATCATCGCCCCGGACGACCTGATCCACGCCGTAATCGGCATCGTCCACCACCACGGCCAGGTTGTAGGCGTAGTCCTGCCCCTGGTTCGCGTTGCCGCCGCGGCGCAGAATGAAGTCGTCGACGTCGCCGGTGTACTCGCCGACGTAATAGTCCGTGACCGGCCACGACGTCACCGAGGCGCGCAATCGCAGCGCCGGCACTCGGCCCTGTTCTTGTAATTCAGCCCGCCGGGCTTCGCGTTGCGTTTGCGTCAGGTCGCGGCACGTGCCCGGGTAGCTGCCCGGCGCGGCGTGCGGGGCCGACGACGCCCGCTGGATGTCCTTTCGTGAGCAATAGCATTCGTAGACCAGCCCCCGTGCGGCCAAGGCGGCGATGGCTTCGTCGTAGCGGTCGAAGCGCTGCGACTGGTAGACCGTCTCGCCGTCCCAGTCGAGGCCCAAGGCTGCGAGGTCCTCGAGCTGGCGCCGTGCGGAGTCCATCGAGGAGCGCTGGGTGTCGACGTCCTCGACGCGCATGAGGAATGCCCGCCCGGTGCTGCGGGCGAAGAGCCAGGCCAGCACGGCGGTGCGCAGGTTGCCGAAGTGCAGGTCCCCGCTGGGTGATGGGGCGTAGCGGCCGGCGCCCATTATTTCTGCCCGTGGTAGTAACGGCCCAGGAATTCGTCGCGGTAGGCCTCGAAGTCGCCAGCCTCGATGGCGGCGCGCATGTTGTCGACCAGCCGGATCATGAATTCGACGTTGTGCATGGTGCACAGGGTGCCGGCGAGGAATTCATTCGCCTTGAGCAGATGGCGGATGTAGGCGCGGGAGTAGTTTTCGGAGACGTAGCCGCCGAATTCTTCGTCGACGCCGCGGAAGTCGCGCTTGAAGCGGGCAGCCGTCAGGTTCATGCGTCCGTCGAGGGTGTACACCCCGCCGCGGCGCCCCAGGCGGGTGGGCGCGACGCAGTCGAAGGTGTCGGCGCCGGCCTCCACGGCGGTGAACAGGTCGTCCGGCTCGGAGATGCCCAGCAGGTGACGCGGCTTGTCGACGGGCAACTCGTCGCAGACCCAGCCGACGATGGTGCCCAGGTTTTCCTTCTCCAGGGCGCCGCCGATGCCGAAGCCGCCGAATCCGCGGCGGCCGTCGGCTTCGGCGGCGTCGGAAAGTTCGATGAGCCCACGGGTGGCCTGGCGGCGCAGGTCTTCGTACTGCGCGCCCTGCACCACGCCCCACAGCGACTGTTTCGGCCGGTGGCTGCGCTCGGTGGTCAACCGGTCATGCTCACGCAGACAGCGTTCGGCCCAACGGTGGGTGCGCTCCACGGAACCCTCCTGGTATTTACGCGTGTCCACCAGCGTGGTCAGCTCATCGAAGGCGAACATGATGTCCGCGCCCAGGCCGTGCTGGATCTGCATGCTGAACTCGGGCGTGAAGCGGTGGGAGGAGCCGTCGATGAAGCTCTTGAAGTCCACGCCGTCCTCGTCGACCTTGGCCAGACGCTCCTTGTCGCGAGCCTTGATATCGGCTTCGCTGAGTCCCTCCGTGCCCATGGCCAAGACCTTCTTGAAGCCGGAGCCCAGGCTCATGACCTGGAAGCCGCCGGAGTCGGTGTAGGTGGGACCGCGCCAATTAGTGAACGCCGACAACCCGCCGGCCTCGTCGACGATGTCGTGGCCGGGCTGCAGGTACAGGTGATAGGCGTTCGACAGGATGGCCTGCGCACCGGTGTTGCGGATCTGCTCCGGGGTCAAGGTCTTTACGGTGGCTTTGGTGCCTACGGGGATGAACGCCGGGGTCTGGATGTCGCCGTGCGGGGTATGGATCACACCGGTGCGGCCGTGCCGACCGGGAGCTTTCTCGAGCTCGGTGCCCAGGGTGAAGGTGGTGTCCGTCGATCCATTTACGGCGGGGCGGGGTGTGTCAGTCATGCCCGCCAGTTTAGGGCCGGGCGGGGCATCGGCCGGAATCGCCGGAAGCAGCAGAAGTGTAACTCTGGCATCAGTGATGCCTAAATGGTTAATTTATGAGACATGCTGGAAGTCTAGTGGCCATCAGTAATCAACGAGTACAGAATCAGGTAGCCGGCGGCGTGGTTATATCCCCGCTGGCGCGGGGAACACGCAGGACTGCCCCCGTCGAAGACCTGGCCTCACGGCTCATTCCCGCTGGCGCGGGGAACACTCTTGATGGCCAGCACTAATGTGGACCCAACCCTCACTCTACACAGATTTGCCCTGCCACCACGCCATCTCAAGCTACCGCTTTCTCCGGCGGCGCCGCCCCTTACGCACTTCGCTCCATCCAGGCACCCCGTGGCAGCCCTTCCCGCCCGTATGTACCCTGGGTCACAGAAAGCGAGTCTTCTATGATTCGCCCCGACAGAAGTAAGGAGCACTAATGACTGACCAGCAACTGTCCAAGGAAACCGTCGTCAAGCAGCTGCGCAACGCGGATTGGGTCATGCTGACCTCCACGGGCGCGGACGGCAAGCTCGTATCTCACCCGATGACGCCGCAGGAGGTCACCGACGACGCCGATGTGTTGTTCCTCTTCTCCACCGCGGTCAGCCAGGCGGAGGCGCTGAAGAAGAGCAACCACGTCAACATCGCGGTCTCGGAGACCGGTTCTTGGCTGTCCGTAGCGGCGACCGTGGAATTCGTCGACGACCAGGCGAAGATCGACGAGCTGTGGAACGAGGACATGGAGGCCTACTTCGACGGTCGCCACGACCCGAACCTGGGCCTGCTCCGCGCCAACGCCGAATCCGCACAGTCCTGGGGACTCTCGGGCGGAAAGATCGAGAACCTCTTCGAAATGGCCAAGTCGCGCGTGACCGGCGATAAGCCGGACGGCGGTACCGGCACCGCGGAGCTCTAAGCCAGGGCTCTACGCCCCGGCAGAGTCACTTCACCGTCGGCATCTCGTCGGTCGACGGCCCGCCGTCATCGTCGTCTTCACGACGGACGGGGCCGTGGCTCTCCTCACGGGTCCCGCCACCACGGGACCCGTAGCGCGCGTCGGAGGTGGCGGCCTCAAAGCCGGAAGATTCTGTGGCCAGCGCAGACGCCGCCGTCGAACCGGCCGCAACTTTTTCCCGCGCCTCAGCATTCTCGCCGGGGCGCTGCTGCGCTTTTTGCCTCTCTTCGAACTCGCGCTCCAAGGCGGTGCCCTCGATGTCGATGTTCGGCAGGATGCGGTCCAGCCACTTCGGCATCCACCAGGTGGCCCGGCCCATGAGGAACATGGTGGCCGGCACCAGGCCCATGCGGATGAAGAAGGCGTCGAAGAACACGCCCACGCCCAGGGCGAAGCCGAAGATCTGGATGAAGGGCAGCGGCTGGTCGATGAAGGCCACGAACACGGCGATCATGATGATCGCGGCGGCGGTGACCACGCGCGCGCCCTGGGAGAAGCCGACGATGACGGATTCTTCCACCGCGTTGTACTTCGAGCCCGGGGTGGATCTGCCGCCGCTCTTGGCGTAGTGCTCGCGCATACGGGTGACCAGGAAGACCTGGTAGTCCATGGCCAGGCCGAAGGTCACGCCGATGAGGAAGATCGGCATGAAGGAAATCAGCGGCGCTGGGGTATTGACCAGTCCCCACAGCCCCTCCTGCCAGACCAGGACGGTCAGGCCGAAGGCCGCGCCCACCGACAGCAGGAAGCCCAGGCCCGCGACCACCGGCACCATGATGGAGCGGAACACCAACAGCAGCAGGACGATCGCCAGGCCCACCACGATGGACAGGTACAGCGGCATCGCCCCGCCGAGGCGCTCGGTGATGTCCATCTGCACCGCCGTCAGCCCGGTCAGGCCGATGGTCGCGCCGGTGGCGTCGGTGACTTCCTCGCCTTGGGCGCGCAGGGCGTGGGCGACCTCGACGGTGACTTGCTCGTCCGGTCCGGTGAACGGGGTGACCAGGATCTGGGCGGCGGTGCCGTCCTCGCTGGCGGCGATCAGCTGGGCGTGCTTGACGCCGCCCACGGACTGCATCTTGTTCACGGTGTACAAAAATGACGAGGTCGCGGCGATCTCCTGCTCCGTCGGCGCGTCCGGGGCCTCGCCCGCCATGGACGACTGCGCCTGCATCAGCGGGGTCAGCGCCGGTGCTTCCGGGTTCGCGTCCTCGGCGTCGACGATGACCAGGAAGGGCGAGTTCACGCCTTCGCCGAAGCCTTCGGCCATGAGGTCGGCGGACTTGCGTTGGGTGGTGTCCTTGTTCGACGTCGAGTCCGACGGCAGGGACATCTCCAGGTTCATGGTGGGAATCGACATTGCGCCGAGGCCTAAGACGACGACGGCGACGACCAGGGCCGGGAAGCGGTGGACGAATTTCACCCACTTGGTGCCCACGGCCTCTCCCTGCATGCGGGGCTTGCCGCCCTTGCGCCAGGGGTTGCCGGCCATGCCGGGCGCCTTGAGTGCGAAAGCCTTGTTGCCGAAAATCCCGAGCAGGGCCGGGGTCAGGGTCAGGGCGACCAGCACGGCGATGGCCACGGTCACGGCCGCCGACAGGCCCATCCAGGTGAGGAACTCGATGTTGACGATGGCCAGGGCCGCCAGCGCCACGAACACGGTGGCGCCCGCGAACACCACTGAGGAGCCCGCGGTGCCGGCCGCCATGCCGGCGGCCTCCTCGGGCGGCATGCGTTTTCTTTCGTCCCGGTAGCGCGACAGGATGAACAGCGAGTAGTCGATGCCCACGGCCAGGCCGATCATCACGGCCAGCACCGGGGTGATGTTGTTGAGTTCGATCCACTGGGTGGAGGTGACGATCAGCAGCACGCCGATGCCCACGCCGATCACGGCGGTGATCACCGGCATCACCGCCGCGGCCACGGAGCCGAAGGTGATGATCAGGACGATGAAGGCGAAGATCAGGCCGATGATTTCGCTGGTGGTCTTGATGACGATCGGATCGCCGAAGCCCGGTCCGCCGGCCTCGACCTGCATGCCCTGCTCGCGACCCAGATCCATGGCCTCGTTGATCACCTGGCGGTGTTCGTCGGTGACGGCCTGGGCGCTTTCCACGTCGATGGTGAAGGTGGTGTAAGCGATCGTCTCGTCGTCGGAGACCATGGCGACGTTCTCGGCGTCGATCCGCGCGGTCTCCTCCGGCAGACCCATCTCCGTTTCGGTTTCGATGACCGTCTGTTGCAGCTCCGGCGAGACGGTGGTGGGGTTGCCGAAGCGTTCGGTGCCGGTCAGTTCGTCGCCGAGGCCGTCCTCGATGTAGTTGACCACGTCATCGATCGTGTCCGTGTGTTCGGGGTCTGCGACGGACTCGCCGTCGGGGACGTGGAAGACGATGTTGACGCTGGCGGCGTTGATGGAGTCGCCGGCGCCGGGGAATTTCTCGTCGAGGGTGGAGATCGCGTCGATCGCCGGCGTGCCGGAGATGGCAAACTCGGTGGTGAAGGGGCGGGACAGCGACAGCGCCGCGGCGAGCACGCCGGCGAGGATCAGCAGCCACGAGGTCAGGACCGTCCATTTGCGACGGAAGGACCACCGGCCGAGTCGGAAAAGGATTTGTGCCACTGTGTTCGCTTACTCCCTGCGATTGTGATGCCCGACGGCCCGGGCTGGGCGATACCCTTCGCAGTTTAGTGATAGTGCGCGCCCACGTGTAAATGCCGGATCCCCGGGCCCATTGTCTGAGCCCGGGGATCCGGTGTGGCGGTGGCGGAGGGATTTGAACCCTCGGTGGTTTTACCCACACTCGATTTCGAGTCGAGAACCTTCGGCCGCTCGGACACGCCACCGTGAAGAAACTTTAGTGGAGTGCCGCTTGGGCAACCAAATCGCCTGCTACTTGTTGTCCTTGGCGTCCTGGACGGAGCCCAAGACTTCGTCCTTCTTCTCCTTGAGCTTGTCGCCGGCCTCTTCCATCTTCTGCTTGGCCTGGGACTCGGTCTGGTCGGCCTTGCCCTCGTTCTTGGTCTTCTCGTTGTCGGTGGCGGCGCCGAAGGCTTCCTTGGCGCGACCGCCCATTTCCTTGGCCTTGTTCTGGAAATCGTTGGACATGTCTTTCCCCTTCTTTCTCAGTTGTGGCTTACTCTTTCAACATTAACGACGCGTGACGGCCCGTGCCGTCAGCGAGACAAATCGTGACCCGAGCGTTATCCGCTGTCCGGGTCGTCGGCGCGGTCGTCCTTGGGGTTGTCCGCCCCGCCGACCCCGCCGTCGCGCTGGGGATCCTGCGGGTCACGGTCCCGGGCGTCTGCGGCCCCGGTGTGACCCAGCTTTTCCTGCACGCCGTCGATCTTCTCGTTGATCTGTTCGTTGCCGATCTTGTCCTGCACCTTGTCGACGGTCTCGTGGAGCTTGTCCTTGTCAAGGTTGCGCGCCGCGTTCTTGGCTTTATCCAGGAAGCTCATGGCGGATCCTTTCGTGTCGCGTATCACACTGGCACCCACCATCGTAGCGGCGTTTAACCGCGCAGCCCACCAAAAAAGTCTGTGAGAAAGCTGGCGGCGTCCGTAGCGAGCACTCCCCCGCGCACCTGCGGCACGAATAATGCGCCGGGCGCGCGAGGCACCTCGACCAACGATCCGCACGCCCCGGTGTTGGGTTCGGCGGCGCCGTAGACGATCGACCCGATGCGCGCGCCCACCAGCGCCCCGGCGCACATGGCGCACGGCTCCAGGGTGACCACGATTTCACAGTCCGTCAGCCGCCAGCCGTCCCCGTACTCGGCGACGGCCCGCCGGATCGCGACGACCTCGGCGTGGGCGGTGGGGTCGGAATCCGCTTCGCGACGGTTGGTCCCCCACCCCAGCTCCCGGCCGTCGGGGCCGTAGATGACAGCGCCG
Source organism: Corynebacterium maris DSM 45190 (assembly GCF_000442645.1). NCBI lineage: Bacteria > Bacillati > Actinomycetota > Actinomycetes > Mycobacteriales > Corynebacteriaceae > Corynebacterium > Corynebacterium maris. The sequence continues at coordinate 263,681 of NC_021915.1, read as the reverse complement.
ACCGGGATGTCGCCCGCCGGGGTGTGCGTGCGCGCGACCTCCAGCGCACGGCGCATGCGCGTCTCGGCGCGCAGCAGTCCGGCCGGTCGCGGCAGCGTCACCGCTCCAGGCCGGTGGCCTCGGCCAGCTCCTCGCCGAAGCCGAGCTCCTCGGCGATGCGCATGAGCTGCTCGGACGGCCAGGCCTCCTGGTCGTCGGCGAGCACCCCCAGCACCTCTTCGCTCAGCCCCAGGTCCTCGAGCACGTCGAAGTCGCCGTCGGGCCACCCGTCGATGTCGTCGAGCTCCTCCGGGTCGAGGTCCGGGACGTCCGCCTCGAGCTCGTCGAGGATGTCGGCCGCGAAATCGTCGTCGACCGCCATCGTCGCGTCCGAGAGCAGAAACATGTCCCGGGCGGGGTGCGGGCGCACGATGACGAAATAGTCGTCGTCCACGCACAGCAGGGCGAACGCGGCGCCCTCGCTGCGCAGGTTGCGGACGGCGTCCACCGCCACCTGCGGGTCCGTGAAATCGTCCCGGAACGAGCGCACCTGCCACGCGTTTTCCCCGTAGGCGACCGTGACGGCGAAGCTTACGCCGGTTCCTTCATCTTCCATGTGGGTAACCCTAGTCGGAATGGGGCATACTTGACACTGTGACTTCCAGAGACGTAACCCGCCCCATCTGTATTATCGGCCTCGGCCTGATCGGCGGATCGCTGTTGCGCGATCTCGTCGCGGCCGGACATCCGGCCTACGGTTACACCCAGTCGACCTCGGGCATGCGCGCCGCCGTCAAAGAAGGCTTCGAGGCGACCGATGACCTGGACAAGGCCCTGTCGCGTGCCGAGGAGGACGCCGCGCTGATCGTCGTCGCCGTGCCCATGGGCGCCGTGGACGCCACCCTCGACGCCATCGCCGCCCAGGCCCCGTCGTGCGGCATCACCGACGTCGTCAGCGTCAAGACCCCGGTGTACGAGGCCATCAAGGCCCGCGGCCTGCAGTCCCGCTACGTCGGCGGCCACCCCATGGCCGGCACGGAGTTCTCCGGCTGGAAGGCCTCCCACGCAGGCCTGTTCCACCGCGCCGCGTGGGTGGTCACCTACGATTACGCCGCCGAGCTCGAGGAAGCCGGCCAGCGTGTCCCGCAGCGCTGGACCGACCTCTTCTCGGATGTGGTGCGCATGATCATCAACGCCAAGGCCGAGGCCATCCCGACGCGGGTGGCCAACCACGACGCCGCCGTCGCACGCGTCTCGCACCTGCCCCACGTGCTGGCGAACACCCTGTCCGTGGTCGGCGACAACGGCGGTACCTTGGCGCAGTCCCTGGCCGCCGGCTCCTTCAAGGACGCCACCCGGGTCGCGGGCACCGAGCCTGACCTGCAGCGCGCCATGTGCGAGTCCAACTCCGAGGCGCTCATCGGCGCACTCGACGAGACCATCGAGCTGCTGCGCGAGGCCCGCGCGTCACTGTCCCAGGAGACGCCGGACCTGACCGAGCTGGTCGAGAGCGGCCACCGGGCACGCACTCGTCTCGAAGCCCGTTCCGGGGCGCGCAAGGAGTCCGTCTCCCCCATCAAGATCTCGTCGCGCCCGGTGCTGCGTCTGCACCCGGGCGGCCCCGGGTGGGTGCGCCAGCTCGCGCAGACCGAGGATCTGGGCGGGCGCATCGAGATCTACTGACGCATCGGACCAGGACAAAGCAAAAATCTCGCGGCCCGGAGAACCGGTGCCGCGAGATTTTTTCAAGTGGTGCGCCCGGAGGGATTCGAACCCCCAACCTTCTGATCCGTAGTCAGATGCTCTATCCGTTGAGCTACGGGCGCTAACCTGCCGCACACTGTGCGTGTGCAACGAGATATAACTTTACACCGTGGCGGGATTTTCCCCAAAAGCCGTGGCAGGGGCCCCTTTCCAGGAAGCAATCACACCCCGAGGACTGCCTTGGCGATGAGGAAGTAGATGATCAGCCCGGCCGCGTCCACGAAGGTGGTGATGAACGGGTTGGAGAACACCGCCGGGTCCGCGCCCACGGCCTTGGCCACCAGCGGCATGATGCCGCCGACCGTGGCGGCCAGGGTGCACACCGCAAACAGCGTCACTCCCAGCACCACCCCGATGGAGGCGCCGTAGAAGACGCCGAGCAGGACGCCGAAGAACACGCCCAGCATCGCCCCGAGCAGGAGTCCCACCCGCGTTTCTCGCCACATCACGGGGAGCACGTCTCGTTTGCGTACGTCGCCGAGCGCCAGGGAGCGGGTGACGGTGGTGGCGGCCTGGTTGCCGGTGTTGCCGCCCGTGCCGGTGATCAGGGGGATGAACAGGCTGAGCACGACGGCCGCGGCGAGGGCGTCTTCGAAGGCGTCGAGGACGCTGACCGTCAGCAGGGCGGAGACCGCCAGCACGCCCAGCCAGACGATGCGGGAGCGCACGAGCCGCCACACCGGGGTGGTCAGGTAGGGCTGTTGCAGCGGCTCGGAGCCGCCGGAGCGGGCGGTGTCCTCGTGGTCGGCGTCTTCGATGATGTCGACGGCGTCGTCGATGGACAACAGGCCGACCAGCCGGGTGGAGTCGTCGACCACGGGCAGGGCGAGCAGGTCCAAGGCCAGGAACCAGCGGGCGGTTTCTTCGTCCTCGTCGCTGGTGTGGGCGTAGATGGGCCGGTCCATCAGGCTGGCCACGGGCTCTTCCGGCGCCGCCATGAGCAGCTGGCGCAGGCTGGTGACGCCGACGAGCTTGCGGTCGTCGGTGACCACGGGGACGGTGTAGATCGTTTCCACCCGGTCGTTTTGCTCCCGCAGCGCCGTCAGGGCGTCCCCGGCGGTGGCGGTGACGCGCACCATGGGCACCGCGGGAGACATGTGCCGCCCCATGGAGCCTTTGGGGTAGCCGAGGATGACGTTGGTGAGCCCGTGGTCGGATTCGTCGAGGCTGCGCATGAGCAGCTCAGCGATCTCGGCGGGCAACTCGTCGAGCAGGGAGACCCGATCGTCGGGTTCGAGCACCTCGAAGAAGGCGGCCAGGGAGTCGGTGCCCAGGGCGTCGACGAGGTCGGCCTGGTGCCCGGCGTTGAGGGCGTCGAAGACGGCGATCGATTGCCGTCTGGGCAACAGCCGCAGGATCAGGGCCGCGCGCACCGGCGTCAGGCGTTCGATCAGGTTGACGACGTCTTTGAGCGGGATGGCTTCCAGCAGCGTGGACATTTCCCGGGCGCGCTGGGGCGCGACGTCGTCGCCTTCCCGCACGATCTGTTCGAGCCGCGTGATGGCCTCATCCGCGCGGTCCGTGCGCTGCGCATGCTCCGACATGGCCACTCCTTTCCTGCGGGCCCACCGGCGTGTGTGGCCCGCAGGTCATCTTAACCGCGCGGGGCGGAGTGGCCCGCGCTTAGACGGTCAGCCCGAAGACGGGGATGGCGATGAAGTAGGTCGCCAGGGTGATCAGGATGACGGCGATGAGGTTCAGCCACACGCCGCCCTTGATCATCTCGCCGATCTTGACGTAGCCGGAGCCGTAGGCGATGGCGTTCGGCGGGGTGGCGACCGGCATCATGAAGGCACAGGTGGCGGACAGCGCGACCGGGATGGTCAGCAGCATGACGTTCATCTCGTTGCCGTCGGTGGTCAGGCCGATGCCGACGGCGACGCCGCCCATGATCGGCAGGAAGGTCGCGGCGGTGGCGGTGTTGGAGGTGAACTCGGTGAGCACCAGGACCAGCAGGGCCACGGCGGCGATGAGCAGGAAGATCGGCAGGTTGCCCAGGCCCTTGGCCACTTCACCGATCCACAGGGACAGGCCGGTGGCGGTGAACATGCCGGACAGCGACAGCCCGCCACCGAACAGCAGGAGCACGTCCCAGGGCAGTTCGTTGGCGGTCTTCCAGTCGAGCAGGCGGACGCCGGTTGTGCCGTTGGCCGGGATGGTGAACATCAGCAGGCCGGCGATGATGCCGACGACGGCGTCGTCGTAGGCGAAGTCCCAGCCGAACCAGTCGCTGGCCAGGGGCAGGAACACCCAGGTCACGGCGGCGGCCACGAAGATGATGGTGACCATGATCTCCGGGTAGGTCCACTTGCCCATCTTGGCCAGCTCGTTTTTGATCAGCTCGCGCCCGCCCGGGATCTCCTTCATCTCCGGCTTGAACACGGTGATCAGGACCAGCCAGGCGATGACCGTGAAGATCAGCGCGATCGGGACGCCGACCATCATCCACTGGCCGAAGCCGATGGTGATGTCGTGGGCGGTCTCCATGTAGCCGGCCAGCAGGGCGTTGGGCGGGGTGCCGATCAGGGTGCCCAGGGAGCCGATCGACGCGGAGTAGGCGATCGCCAGCATCAGGGCGGTGGCGAAATTCTTCTGGTTGCGGTGTCCGCCGATGGTTTCCGCGGTCAGGTGCAGCACGGAGATGCCGATGGGCAGCATGATCACGGCGGTGGCGGTGTTGGACACCCACATCGACATGAAGCCGGTGGCGATCATGAAGCCGAGGATCAGGCGCTTCGGGCTGGTGCCCACGAGCAGGACGATGCCCAGGGCGATGCGGCGGTGCACGTTCCAGCGCTGCAGCCCCAGGGCCAGCAGGAAGCCGCCGAGGAAGAGGAAGATCGTCGCGGAGGCGTACGGGCTACCGACCTCGCTGAAGGTGGCGATCTGCAGGATCGGGAACACAGCGATCGGGATCAGGGCGGTGGCAGCCAGCGGGATGGCCTCGGTCATCCACCAGGTGGCCATCAGGACGGTGGTGGCCGCCACCACGCGCATAGCGTGGTGGCTGTACTCGGCGTCCGGATCGGCGCCGACCGACTGCATGACCGTCTCCACCGCGTCCTGCGGGAAGATCATGTAGACCAGCGCGGCCAGGGCCAGGCCGAGGATGATGCCGGTGAGGCTGCGGTGCCAGTCGCGGCGGTCGGGCGCCTTGGTCTGTTCACCGCCGGAGGCCCGGCGCTCTAGCTCTTCGACGGAGGTCGATCCGCCGGTGGACTCAGGGTTGCTCATGTTTTACGTGCCTTCAGCGTCAAAAGTCTCAGATACGGGAATGTTGAGAATCACCGGAACTCCGCGCCCTCCTTTCGGAGGAGGCGGAGTCCCTTGCCGTGACGCCCGGAAAGCTTCCGGTTCAACTAGCCAAACCCTAACGACCAGACCCCGGTTCAGTGAACTGGGTCACCGGCGACGGGCATTTAGGGACATACTCCCAATCGTCCTGCCACCAGAAACCCGGCTTTTAATAACACGGGAATCCCCATTAATTAGCCCCTTTCAGGGGTGGAGCCACTGTCCGCAATCGCATCTCCAGCAAAAGTTCGACCCCGCGACGCCCGCCTTTAAGCGCCCGGCGAGCGCAGGACACGAAATTCCGCGCCGTGCGGGTCCCGGATCTCAGCCATCCGGCCAAAGGGCATGGTGCGCGGCCCCTCGACCACCTCGCCGCCGGCGGCCGCCACCGCCGCGCACACCCCGTCGACGTCGCCGACCGCCAGGTACATCAACCACCGGCTCCCTTCGTCGGCGCCGCCGACCTCCCAGGCGTCGAGGATGCCTGCGGTCGCCTCACCCTGGCCGCCGTTAACGGCGTGGCGGTAGCCGCCCTGCAGAGGTTCGGAGGTGTCCAGGGTGCCGTCGGCAAGCGTGTAGTGATAGCGCCAGCCGCCCACGGCGGCATAAAACGAGCGCGCCTCGTCGAATCCGGTGCTGAGCACGTCGAACCAGCACGGGCGGCCGTGGCCGGAGCCGAGCGCCCAATCCTCCCGACCCGCCTCCCACAGAGCCACCTCGGCGCCGGCGGGGTCCTCGACCACCGCCTGCCATCCCAGTCCCCCGTAGCGCATCGGCGGGGACACGACGTTGCCGTGCGCACCGACCGCCGCCGAGGTCGCCTGCGCGACGTCGTCGACCTTGAGCCACACCGTCCACTGCGCCGGGGCCCCTTCCAGGGCGGGGCGGACCCGGGCCACCGGCTGCCCGTCGATGCTCGCCGTCACCCCGCCGGACGCCGTGTCGCGCTCCCAACGCCAGCCGAACACCTCGCCGTAGAAGGCGGCCGCCTCCTTAAGGTCGTGGGTGGCCAGTTCCAGCCAGGCAGGGTCACCGTGATTGATGCGCATGCCTTTGAGAGTACGGAAAAGCCGCCGCCTTAAAGATAAGGCGGCGGCTTTCCTGTGGTGCGCCCGGAGGGATTCGAACCCCCAACCTTCTGATCCGTAGTCAGATGCTCTATCCGTTGAGCTACGGGCGCGTATCAGCTAGATAGACACACTACTCCGGGGCCAGCGAAAACAACAAATCCCGCCCCAGGAAACACACAGCGGCTCCCCGACCGTCCATCTCTTCGGTCAGGGAGCCGCACGTTGCGGAGACGAGAGGATTCGAACCTCCGGACCCCGTGAAGGGTCAACTCCTTAGCAGGGAGCCCCAATCGGCCACTCTGGCACGCCTCCTGGTTACCGGAACAATACTACACCCGGATACCGACCGACATCGTAACGCGGTGCCGCCACGCCCACCAAACCGGGGCCCCGCACCCGGCCCTGCCATAGACTCGGGGACATGATTCGCGCTGATCTCGACTCCATTCCCGCTTATGTCCCCGGCGCCCGCAACGACGCGGCGCTGAAGGTCTCCTCCAACGAAACCGCGGTGGCGCCGCTGCCGTCCGCGGCGCGCGCCATGGCCGAGGCCGCGGCCGGGGCGAACCGCTACCCGGACATGGGCGCGGTGGAGCTGAAAGCGGCGCTGGCGGAGCACCTCGGTCTGACGCCGGAGCAGGTGGCGGTGGGCAACGGCTCCTCGGCGCTGTGCCAGCAGCTGGCCCAGATCACGTGTACCCCGGGCGACGAGATCATCTTCCCGTGGCGCAGCTTCGAGGCCTACCCCATCTTCGCGCGCATCGTCGGCGCGACGCCGGTGGCCGTGGACCTGCTTGCCGACGGCCGCCACGACCTCGACGCCATGGCCGACGCCATCACCGAACGCACCCGGCTGATTTTCCTGTGCAACCCGAACAACCCCTCGGGCCAGACCCTCACCCAGGGCGAGTTCGACGAGTTCATGGCGAAGGTCTCGGCGGACGTGGTCGTGGGCCTGGACGAGGCCTACTTCGAGTACAACCGCGCGGAAGACACCCCGGTGGCCACCGAAGCGATCGCCGAGCACCCGAACGTGGTGGGGCTGCGAACGTTTTCCAAGGCCTACGGCCTGGCCGGGGTGCGCGCGGGCTACGCCTTCGGTTCCCCGGAGTTGATGCAGGCTCTGGACAAGGTCGCGATCCCGTTCGCCGTCAGCTCCGTCGCCCAGGCCGGCGCGATCGCCTCGCTGGCCGCCGCGGACGAACTCATGGAACGCACGGAGGAGACCGTCGCGGTGCGCGATACGGTCGCCGACGAGCTGGGCGCGCTGCGCAGCGAGGCCAACTTCGTGTGGCTGCCGGGCGTCGACGCGCAACAGGTCGCCGCGGCCATGGCGGAGCAGAACGTGCTGGTGCGCGCCTTCCCGGAGGGCGTGCGCGTCACCGTGACCACCGAAGACGAAGCCCAACGAGTGATCGCGGCGTGGCGCGCCGCGGGATTGTAGGAGACGCCGATGGGAAAGATCATCAACTGGCTGCTGGACATCGTCGTCACGGCCATCGCCTTATGGCTGGTGACCGTGGTGGTGCCGGGCGTGCAGGTCCTGCCGCCGAACCAGACGCTCTACGCCGACGGGCAATACGACCACGCCCTGGTGTTCGTGGGGGTGGCGGTGGTGTTTCTCATCGTCAACGCGGTGGTCACCCCGGTGCTGCGCACCGTCGGGTTGCCGCTGACGTGCCTGACGCTGGGGCTGTTTGCGCTGGTGATCAACGCCGCGGTCTTCCTGCTGGCGGGCTGGATCTCCCAGCAAATCGGGCTGGGGCTGGTCATCGAGGACTTCTGGCAGGCGCTGATCGGTGCGGCGGTGCTCGCGATCGTGCGGGTGGTGCTCGGCTTCTTCACCGGCCCGCTGCGCACCCGGGCCTGACCCGGACCGGCCGGGACGCCCCTCCCCGCCTATCCCCCGGCGAAGGGCGGGAGGACGTCCACGCGGCGGGCGCCGCTAAGGACGGTGTCGCGCGGGCTGTTGCGGCCGTCGACGAGGAAGGTGCAGCGGTCGAAGACCTCACCCAACGTCATGCCGGCTTCCGTGGCGCCGGGGTTGGTGCCGGCGAGCTCGCCCAGCAGCTCATCCAGGGTGCCGCTGCGGGGGTCGACGACCTGCCGGTCGGTGCCGGCGGCGGCACGCGCGGCCGCGAAGTAGTGAATCTCCATATCGAACCTCCTCAAGGTGTTATCTCGTATTACTATGCCTTTTTCTGGACTTAAAATCCACCCCTCGCCAGGCCGCCTAGGTATGCTCGAATAACATTCGAGCCATCCATCTCATCGACTTCACAGGGGGACGCATGCGGTCGCCGGAGTACCACCTCAAGCAGATCCGGGCGATGTTCCCGGAACCGGACGTCATCACCGTGCCGCTGGCCGAGGCCGCCGGGCTGATCGCCGCCGAAGGCATCGTCGCCGCCCACGACTCGCCGCGCTTCGACAACTCGCAGATGGACGGCTACGCCCTGTCCGTCAACCAGGTCGCGGCCACCCCGGGCACCTTCCGGGTCGGGCCGACGATCCCGGCGGGCACGGACCCGGACGAGGTGTATCCGCAGGGCGTCACCGACGCGATGGCGCCGGTGATGACGGGTGCGAAGCTTCCCCGCGGCACTGCCGGCGTCGTCGCCGTGGAGTCCTGCTCCCCCGGTGACTTCCCCCAGGAAGGCGACTTCATCGAAGTCCCGGACGTCGCTCCGGGGCAGTTCATGCGGGAGGCCGGCGCGGACCTGCGCTCCGGGGAGACGCTGTTGACGGCGGGCACGCGGTTGAATGCGGCGGCGATCGCCACGATCGCGGGCCAGTCCATCGCCGAGGTGAAGGTGTTTCGGCCGGCGTCGATCGTGGTGTGCACGGGCGGGGCGGAGATCGACGCGCCCGGCGCCGCGGCGATCCCCGACTCGAACACCCCGATGATGCGGGCACAAGCGGAGCAGTACGGCATCGAGGTGGCCGCGGTGGTGCGCACGGACGACGATCCGCAGGCCTTGGAGCGCGACCTGGCCCGGGCCGTCGAGGAGCACGCCCCGACGGCGATCGTGACCTCGGGCGGCATCAGCCACGGCAAGTTCGAGGTGGTGCGCCAGGTGCTGGAGCGCCACGGCTGGTTCGGGCACGTCACCCAGCAACCGGGTGGCCCGCAGGGGGTCTCACGCATCAAGAACACGCCGGTGATCTGCCTGCCGGGTAACCCGGTGTCCACACTGGTGTCTTTCCGCCTGTTCGTCGCCCCGGCGCTGGGGCACGCGCCGAAACCGGTCACGGCCCGGATCACGACCAACCGCATCGGGCTCGGCGGCCGCGATCAGTTTCTGCGCGGCCGGGTCGTAGTGGACACCGAAGGCGTGCAGTGGGCCGAGATCCTGGGCGGGGAGGGTTCCCACCTGATCGCCCAGTCCATCGCAGCCACCCACCTGATCCGCGTCCCTGCGGACGCCGTGCTCCGGCCCGGCGACGCAGTCACCGTGTACCCGTTGTAAAGTCCCAGCAAGACACGACCCAGAGGAGTTGTCATGGCCCGCACTGGCCTAGTCATCGTGGCGTCCACCCGCGCCGCCGCGGGAGAGTACGAGGACCGTTCCGGCCCGATCGCGGTGGAATTTCTGCGTTCGAAGGGGTTTGAGACCCCGGCGGCGACGGTGGTGGCCGACGCGCAGATCCAGCAGACCGTCGACGAGCTCTTCGCCGATCCCGACGCCCTGCCGAATGTGGTGCTGACCTCCGGGGGCACCGGGATCACCGCCGACGACCGCACGGTGGAGGCCGTGCAGCCGCACCTGGAGCGCGAGTTGCCCGGCGTGGTGCAGGCCTTCTGGGCGGAAGGACTCAAGAACATCCCCACGGCGGTCGCCTCCCGGGCGGTGGCCGGGGTGACCGGCACGACTTTCGTGATGACCCTGCCGGGATCCACCGGGGGAGTAAAAGACGGCTGCGCCGTGTTGGACAAAATAGTAGTCCCGATCGTTGACATGTTGGAAGGCGTGCATGAGCACTAATAATGACCCTGCGTACGTGGCGGAGCAGACCGGAAAAGTCATCGCCGCGATGATGACGGCCGAGCCGCTGGAGCAGATGATCGACGAGGCGAAGGAGGACACCGTCACCCGCGCGATGGGTGCGCTGGTGACTTTCGAGGGCGTGGTGCGCGATCACGACGGCGGCGAGCGCGTCGCGTCGTTGACGTATTCGGCGCACCCGACCGCCGACGACAGGATCGCGGAGGTCACCGCCAGCGTCATCGAGGCGCACCCGAACACGCGCCTGTGGACCGCGCACCGCACGGGTCAGCTGCAGATCGGCGAGACCGCGTTTCTGGTGGTGGCGGCCGCCGCGCACCGCGGGGACGCGTTCGCCGCGGGCGCGGAGCTGGCGGACCGGGTCAAGGCCGAGGTGCCGATCTGGAAGGAGCAGGAGCTGCTCGCCGGGCCGTCGACCTGGGTGGGGTTGGAGTGAGCGGGCTGAGCCCCGAGCAGGTCGCGCGCTACCGCCGGCAGATCACCTTGGGCGGGTTCGGCGCTGCGGGGCAGGAGAAACTTATCGACGCCCACGTGGCCGTCATCGGCGCCGGCGGCCTCGGCTCCCCCGCGCTGCTGTACCTAGCGGGCGCGGGTGTGGGCCGGGTGACGATCATCGACGATGACGTCGTGGACTTGTCGAACCTGCACCGCCAGGTCATCCACACGGTCGACGGCATCGGCATGCCCAAGACCCGCTCCGCGGCAGACGCCATGGCGGCGCTGAACCCGCACGTGGACGTCCGCCTCGTGCAGGAGCGCCTGACCTGGGACAACGCCCAGGAAATCTTCCAGGGCGTGGACGTGATCATGGACGGCGCCGACAACTTCGACACCCGCCACATCGCCTCCACCGCCGCCGCCCGCCTGGGCGTGCCGCACGTGTGGGGCTCCATCCTCGGCTTCGAGGCACAGCTCAGCGTGTTCTGGGCCGGACGCGGCCCGGTCTACGAGGACCTCTTCCCCGCTCCCCCGGCGCCCGGCCAGGTGCCCAGCTGCTCCCAGGCGGGCGTGCTGGGCCCCGTCGTCGGCGTGGTGGGTTCTTCGATGGCGATGGAGGCGCTCAAGGTGCTCACCGGGGTGGGCGAGCCGCTGGTGGGCCAGCTCGGCTACTACGACTCCATGAGCGGGAGGTGGGAGTACATCCCCGTCGCCGGCGACCCCGCGGTCACGCAGCGGCTGCTGGAAGAAGACCCGGCGCGCCAGGCCCCGGCAGTGCCGGTCAGCGCCCCGGCGGTCGAGGAGGTCGACGAGGTGCCGGAGGGCGCGGTGCTCATCGACGTCCGGGAGCCGGAGGAGGTGGCGAACTTCGCCATCCCCGGCTCCGTGAACGTGCCCTTGGGCGAGATTCTGGAGGGACGCACGCCGGAGGAGATCGCGGGCGCGGGCGAGCGGGACGTGGTGGTCTATTGCGCGGGCGGGGTGCGCTCTGCGCGGGCGGTCGCGGCACTCGGTGAACGCGGCGTGGCCGGGCTGCTCAGCCTGCGCGGCGGCATCGACCGCTGGCTGGATCAGCGGGGTTAGAGTTCGCCCAGGCCGGTACACCCTGGGCTCCCAGCAAGGAAAGCGTTCAACATCAGTGAACGTTCATCATCTCTGAACGCTTGTGGTGATCTCAGCGACGCCACGCCTTGGAGCTCTCCGCCGGCCAGCGAGTGGCCTGTGAGATCGCGACCAGAGCTTAAGATTCGCCGAGGTGGTGGCGGCGCTGGAGCAGCTTGACCTGCTCGGCGAGCTCCACGACGGGGCCGTCGACCTGCAGATCCGGGGCGACGTCAGTAATTGGCAGGGAGGCCGTCGGGGAGGCCGGGGCGTCGAACTCCCGCAGCCATTGCCGTAGTTGCTCCGCGGAGCTGACATAGACGATCCGCCCCAGGCCCGCCCAGGCGTGCGCGCCGGCACACATGGGGCAGTGCTCCCCGGAGGTGTAGACGGTCGCGCTAGCGCGCTGCTCGCGTTCCAGGTTGCGCTCGGCCCACTGCGCGATGGCCAGTTCCGGGTGGCGGGTGAGTTCCCCATCGCCGTCGCGGTTGTGGTCCTGGAAGAGAACCTCACCGTCGGCGCTGACCAGCAGCGAGCCGAAAGGGCTGTGGCCGGCGTTGAGCGCCTGCTCGGCCAAGGCGACGGCAGTACGGAGATGTCCCATGTCAGTGTTGTCTATCATGTGACCCATCCTGACAGAAGAACACCATGACCGCGCGCACACCGGCGAGAAACAGAAAGAATTACTTTCACTTTTGTTCAGTTTTTGTGAAGCGAATTTCACCTCGTCACCGGGAATAAATGCAGCGCCAACACAGGCGCAGCCCAGAGCCCGGGCCCGCCTGAAAATTCCGTGTTATAACGGGCCACAGACCATCCACGGCACCTCCATTCCGGATGGCAGAACCCGTAAATTCCCATACGAAAGGCACTTTTGATGAGCACCATCACCTCTTCCGTCATCGAACTGGCCCAGCCGTCCATCGACTTCGTCACCAACATCTGGAACGCCGGAGTCGGCTTCGTCAACGGCTCCGTGGACGCCGTGTCCTCCGTTCTCCTCTCCTCCTAAGAAATGACGAACGGGTGCTCCGCCACCGTGGTGGACGCCCTCCCATACGGCTGAGTTTCCCTTAAGTCCCCACCTCAGTTTCATATGAAATCTAAGTTTTCTAAGAAACTAGTGCAGGAACAATTCCGTCGTGTTATACAGGGAATTGGACTTTAAAAGTGCTTGAGATCACTTCAGGCACCGTGGAAGTCCACGCAATGACAACCAAAGACCGGTTGACGCATCCGCGCTACGCACGGGCTTTGGACTCTAGACACACTCTTGAAAGGCAATTTTCATGACTGACTTCCTCACCACCCTCACCGAGACCTCCTCCGACCTCCCGGTCATCGGCACCCTCGTTGATTTCGTCCTCGACGCAGTCGCCGCCATCGAAGGCATCTTCACCGACCCTGACACCGGCAACGGTGGCGGCGAAGAGTAAAGCTCTTTGACCCCACACCGATAACCCTCACCCCCTTCCCGGAGGTGAGGGTTGTCGCTTCCCTACCCAGCGGGCAGGACGCCGGGCAACGCCTTAAAGAAACGGCCGCAGCGGCGTCATCGCCACTTCCACCGCCCGGGCCGCCGGGTGGCGGTCCATCCAGTCCGAGGACTCCAGGACTTCGCAGTGCTCGCTGTCAGCGTGGAAGATCTTCTCCATCTCCTCGGCGAAGCGGGGATCGATGATCTCCACGTTCGTCTCGTAGTTGAAGGACAAGGACAGTCGATCGATGTTGGCGGTGCCCACCGTGGACCACTCCCCGTCGATGGTGGCGACCTTGGCGTGGATCATCGCGGACTCGTACAGCAGGACGGTGATCCCGGCGTCGAGAAGCTGCCCGTAGAAGCCGCGGGAGGTCCAGTCGGCGACGACGTGGTTCGACTTCTGCGGCACCATGACGCGCACATCCACCCCACGCTCGGCGGCGGTGACCAGAGCGGTCAAAATCTGCTGGTCAGGGATGAAATAAGGCGTGGTGATCCAGATGTGGTCCTGCGCCCGGGCAATGGCCTTCAGATAAGTGTTGCGGATCGGGTAGACCAGCTGGACCGGCAGGTTTGACTGCACCAGCACCTCCGGGTTCCAGCTCGGCGGCGGGGTCCACGCGATCTGGTCCTGCGGATCGTGGATGATGTTCCACAGCTGCGCGATGGAGTTTTTCAACCCCCACACGCCGGGCCCGACCACGCGCACATGCGTGTCGCGCCAGTGCTTGGCGTAGACGGAGCCGATGTTGTAGCCGCCGACGAAGCCCACGTGATCGTCCACCACCAAAATCTTCGAGTGGTTGAAGCCGGTGTGCTGCAGCGGCCCCTTCCAGAAGCGCTTGCCCACCACGGGCAGGCGGTAGACGCGGACGTCGTCGGAAAGCTGTTTGTAGAAGGTGTGGGGCACCACCAGGTTGGCGAAGCCGTCGTAGAGCGCGAACACGTCGACGCCGCGGTCTGCCGCCGCGTTGAGCGCGTCGACGAAACGCTGCCCGACCTCGTCGTTCTTCCAGATATACGTCTCCAAGTAGACGGCCTCTTCGGCGGCGTCGATGGCCTCGATCATGTCGTCGTAGAGCTCAGCGCCGGAGGTGTAGACCGTGAACTTCGCCTCCTCCACCGAGGCGTGGAAAGTGCCGGGGCGCGGGGCCTGGCGGCGCTTACGACCGACCTGCATCACCCAGTCGATCGCGGTGACGGAGAGGGCGGCAAGCACCGGGACGCTCGCGGCCGCGCCGGCGGTGACGCCGGCGACCCTGAGGACGTCGCGGGGATCCAGCTTCTTCATCAGCGTGGCGGGCTGGCGGAATCGAGGTCGTGGCATGAGACCACTTTACTGATTCTCAGCCGGTCAAGCACCCGCCCGACGCGGCTCGTCCAGTCCCCGCCAGCCCCGCCGGGCGAAACCGTTGCCCGGCCCACCTGCCGCAGGCACAATAAAGGACACCGCCTCCCGTGTAGGGCCGAAAGGAAACCGCGATGTCCTCGGCAGAAACACCCGCCCACCACCATGCCCGGCCCCCGGCGCCGCGTCCGTCCACCGATGCGCTTCACCGGCGCACGCTGACCTCCGGGTTGCTGTTCGGCTGCGGCATCGCCGCCGCCCTCATCGACTTGTTCATCTTCCACCTGCTGCTGCAGTGGCACCACTTCTACGACTTATCCACCCCGCAAGTGGCGCTGATCGCCGACGGGTTCTTCCACGCCGTGGGCTGGTTCATCACCGTGGCCGGGTTGTTTCTGCTCGCCGACGTCCGCCGTCACGGCCCCATCTCCTGGTCCTACTGGACGGGGGCGGTAATCACCGGGGTCGGTTTCTTCCAACTCATCGACGGCGTAGTCAACCATAAAATCCTGGGCATCCATCAGATCCGCTACGGCGTCGACCTGCTGGTCTATGACGTCGTCTGGATCGGCTCCGCCATCCTGTTGATGCTCATCGGTGCGATCGTCCTCTGGTGCACCCGCCCCGCCCGCACGCCCGCCCCCACGACATGACGCATGCTCACGTCGGACACCACGACCCTGGGTGGGCGGTGCTCGAGTATCTGGCCGCGGCCGTGGTCGTGGTGCTCGCCCTCGGGTACGCCGCCGGGTTATGGGCCACCCGCTCGAGAAGCCGGTGGCCGATGCACCACCCCGTCCTGTGGTTTCTGGGGTTGGCCTGTCTCGGGGCCAGCCTGATCGGACCGGTGGCCAACGCTGCGCACGCCAGCTTCACCGGACACATGGTCGGCCACTTGCTGCTCGGCATGCTCGCGCCGTTGCTGATGGTCCTGGCTGCGCCGATCACCCTGTTGCTGCGCGCGCTACCGGTCACCGGGGCACGCCGGGTCTCCCGGGTGCTGCGCTCCAGGGTGGCGCGCTTTATCTGCCACCCCGTTACGGCGGCCATCCTCAACGCCGGCGGTCTGTGGTTGCTGTATGCCACCGACATCTTCCACCTCATGCACTCCTCCCCGGTGGAATACGGGCTGATCCATGCGCACATTTTCCTGGCCGGTTACGTGTTCACCGCCGCGATCATCGGCGTGGACCCGAACCCCCACCGCGCGTCGATGCGGACGAGGTCCGTGGTGCTGATCGTGTTCATCGCCGCACACCAGATTCTGGCGAAATGGCTGTACGCGTACCCGCCGGCGGGAGTCGACGCCGCGGACGGCCGCATCGGGGCGCAGGTGATGTTCTATGGCGGCGACGTCGTGGACGTGACGATCATCGTGTTGCTGTTCATCGGGTGGTATCGCGCCACGGGAGCGCGGGGCGTGCGTGCCCGAGCAGTGATGGCCACCTCATGAGATATCTGCAGCAGGCAGCTCACCATACAGTGAAAGCCCTGATCCGCGCGGATCAGGGCTTGTGCCACGGGCGGAGGCGGAGGGATTTGAACCCTCGGAAGGTTGCCCTTCGCCGGTTTTCAAGACCGGTGCATTCGGCCGCTCTGCCACGCCTCCTCACGGCGCCACCGTAGCTGCGGTGCCGTCTGAGGGGAATCTTAGCTGAGGCGGGGGCATCGGCCGCACATTCCCCCTACCCTGGTGGCCATGAAGGCAATCATTCAGACCGACCTCGACAATCCCCGCGCCCTGGAATGGGGCGAGGCCGAGACCCCGCAACTGCGGCCGGGCGAAGTGCTCGTGAAGGTGGCCGCCGCCGGCGTCAACCGCGGCGACCTGCTCCAGGCCAAGGGCCATTACCCGCCGCCGCGCGGGGAATCGGAGATCTTCGGCTTGGAGTGCTCCGGCACTATCGAAGACGCCGGGGATACGAACCGCGAGGTCGGTGAGGAGGTCGGCTGCCTGCTCGTCGGCGGCGGCTACGGCGAGTACGTGGCCGTCCCGGAGGGCCAGCTGACCCCGCTTCCGGAGGGTTATGACCTGGTCAAGACGGCCGCCGTGGTGGAGCTGACCTGCACGGTGTGGTCGAACCTGGTGATGACCGCGGGGCTGAAGGAAGGCCAGCGCGTGCTCATCCACGGCGGCGCGGGCGGCATCGGCACCACGGCGATCCAGGTCGCCAAGGCGCTCGGTGCAGAGGTGGCGGTGACGGCCGGTTCCGCAGAGAAGCTGGAGACCTGCCGGAAGCTGGGCGCGGACATCCTGATCAATTACAAGGAGCAGGATTTCTCCGAGGAGCTCAAGGGCAGCTGCGACGTCATCTTGGACATCATCGGCGCGAAGTACCTCAACCAGAACATGCGCTCGCTGGCCAAGGACGGACACCTGGTGATCATCGGACTGCAGGGCGGGACGAAGGCGGAGCTGAACCTGGGCCGGATGCTGCCGCTGCGGCACAACATCTCGGCGACGACGCTGCGCGCCCGCGACCTGGATGACAAGGCCAACATCGTCGAAGAAACGGTGAAGAACGTGTGGCCCATGCTCGCCGACGGCCGCGTCACCCCGCACATCCACGACGTCCTGCCGATGGAAGACGCCGCCCGGGCGCATGAGCTGCTGGATTCGGGCGAGGTCACCGGCAAGCTGGTGCTGCGCGCGCCTTAAATCGCCTTAAGCCAGCGAGGCGACGACCCGGACCAGGTGGTCCAGGTCGCCGGTGGTGGTGAACGGCCCGAGCGCCACCGTGACCGCTCCCCCGGTCTCTTCCGTGCCCATCTCCCGCAGCAGCGTGATGTCCGGGGCGATGCCCGTGATCAGGGCGTTGTCCAACAGGCGGCGCTGCACGGTGGCCGCCGGGACGCCGCGCACAGCGAACGACAGGCGCGGGAGGCGTTCGACCTCGTCGCCGGAGTCTTGGGCGACTTCCCCGCTGGCTCCGAAGATGTGGACCTGCGGCAGCGAGCCGAGCTGCTGGTAGAGACGGTCGCACAGCCCGTCCATGTATCCCGCCAGCTGCCCCATGGAATGGGCCAGCCGATCCCGGCCGGTGGTGGCGTCGGTGACCTCGTCCGCCGGCAGGTCGACGAAACGGGCCAGGTGTTCCACGGTGGCGGCCACCCCGCCGGCCAGCCCCACGGAGACGGGGGTCTCGAGTTTCGCGGCGACGCCGTCCGCGCGACTATAAGCGGGGTCCAGCGAGTCGAGTCGTTTGAACATCCGCGGGTCGCGGAAGATCAGCGCCGCCAGCTGCGGCCCGCCGAGCTGGGCGAAGTCCACCGCGATGATATCCGCGTTCCACTCCTCGATGTCCACCAGCCGGTAGGGCGCGTAAGCGGAGGCGTCCACGAGCACCCACGCACGCGAGCGGGCGCGAACTTCTTCGACGACCTCGGCCACGTCCACGACCGCGCCGAGCAGCGGCTGCGCGGCGGGAACGCTGACCAGCCGGGTGGAGCCGTCGACGAGTTCGCGGTACTGCCAGGCGGGCAGGGCGCCGGTGCCCAGATCCGCCTGCGCCCACCGGATATCGGCGACGCCGGCGGCGTTAAACGGCACGGTGAGCGCCTCGGCGTCGAAGTGGCTGAGCACCAGGTTCGACTGGTACCGCAGCTGGGGTCGCATGGCGGTGACCAGGCCCTGGTAGAGCACCTGCAGCGACGGGCCTAAGACCACCGCGTCGGGGTCTCCGCCGACGAGTTCGGCCACGGCGGCGCGGGCGTCGGCGATGATGCCCGGCGCGACGGGGACGCACGGTTCCTGCTGGTGGGTACTGCCGGGACGGGTCATCGCGGTAGAGGTGCGGAAGGCGCGGGCGACGGCAGCGGAGACGCGTTCGGGGATTTGGGGGCGATCGTGGGCGTTGAGGTAGGTCCAGCCGTCGCTCAGCGACGTGTAGAGGCCGCGCACATTGGCGACGTCGTACCGCGTCTGGCTGCCCATGTGTAGTTCCTTTCCCGCATACCCGTGAAGTGGCCGAGACCCGCCCCGCTGCGGTGGCCTGTGCGTATGCCCATTCTGTGGATTCTACGCAGTGGCGGGGCATTAGCCTAGACGGCGTGCATCGACAGGTTTCTCGGAGGCGATTCTCAGCCCTGGCCACGTGGAAACGGATTCCCCACGGCTAGAGTAATGGGTTGATTTACACACGGCGAACGGAAGGCGGGGCCATGGGTGCACGGCAGCCGACACGGCGACTGCGATTGTTCGCGGTAGCTGTCTTGGCCCTGCCGTTGGCCGCCTGCACGATCCCCTCCGAGGGTGGTTCCACTACCGGGACCGCGGCGGACGCTCCCCCGGTGACGGTCACGGAAACCGCCACGGAGACCGAGGTCGAGCAGCAGGAGACCACGGTGACGGACACCTCGACCATCGCGGAGACCACCGTGACGGAGACGGCGACACGCTGGGCGATCGGCGATCCGGCGGAGGCGACGAACCCGAACGAGCAGCTGTTCGGCCCGTACCCGGAGCAGGATGAGTGCGAGGAGCTGGCCGGCACGGACTGCGTGGAGCGTGACGACGGCTGGTACCTCGACCTCCGCGACGACGACGAGCCGGCGAGCCCGTCGGAATCCGAGACCGCCGACGACACGGACTAGGGTTATGGCCGTGCAGGACAAGACCACTGAACAATTACGTGCCGACGTCGCGCGGATGACCACGGTCACCGACGCCGCCGAGGTGCCCAAGTCGTCGTCGCAGACGCTTAAGGCCTCGATGCGGGACCTCACCTACGGCTTTAGCCAGCACGAGCTCTGGCTGCAGCTGGGTTGGCAGGACATCAAGCAGCGCTACCGCCGCTCGACCCTGGGTCCGCTGTGGATCACCATCGCCACCGGCGTGATGGCCGCCGCCCTGGGGCTGTTGTACTCGTTGCTCTTCCAGATCGACTGGCGGGAGTTCCTCCCGCACGTGACGGTCGGGTTCATCGTCTGGGGGTTCATCTCCGGGTGCGTGAAGGAAGGCTCGACGATCTTCATCGACAACGAGGGGCTGATCAAGCAGCTGCCCTCGGCGTTGAGCGTGCACGTCTACCGGGTGGTGTGGCGCCAGCTGCTGTTTTTCGCTCACAACCTGGTCATCTGGCTGATCCTGGTGTTTGTGCTGGACATCCCGCTGAACTGGGAGTCGTTGTTGGCGATCCCGGCGTTGCTGCTGCTGGTGCTCAACGGCGTGTGGGTGGCGATGTTCTTCGGCATCGTGGCCACCCGGTTCCGCGACGTCGCCCCGCTGCTGGACGCGCTGATACAGCTGGCGTTTTATGTCACCCCGATCGTGTGGACCACCCACACCCTGGAACAGCAGGGCGGGGAGGTCGCGGAGCAGGCCCGCATCGTGGAGATCAACCCCTTGTTCCACTACCTGGAGATCGTGCGCGCCCCGATGCTGGGCAACCACGTGGAGTTCTACCACTGGGCCATCGTGCTGGGCTGCACGGTGGTGGGGCTCGGCCTGACCCTGCTGGCGATGCGCCAGTGGCGTTTCCGCGTGAGCTACTGGGTGTAGGAGGAGCAACCATGGTTTCCATCGACACCTATAACGCGTGCGTCGATTTCCCGATTTTCGACGCCAAGTCCCGCTCACTGAAGAAGGCGGTGCTGTCTTCCGCCGGCGGGGCGATCGGCAAAAACGAGGCCAACACCGTCGTAGTGGAGGCACTCAAAGACATCAACCTGCACCTGCGCGAAGGCGACCGGGTGGGCCTGGTCGGCCACAACGGCGCGGGTAAATCCACGCTGCTGCGGCTGCTCTCGGGCATCTACGAGCCGACCCGCGGGGTCGCGGACGTCCGGGGCCGGGTGGCGCCGGTCTTCGACCTGGGCGTCGGTATGGATCCGGAGATCTCCGGTTACGAGAACATCATCATCCGCGGCCTGTTTCTGGGCCAGTCGCGGCGGCAGATGCGCAAGAAGATGGACGACATCGCGGAGTTCTCCGAGCTCGGCGACTACCTGTCCATGCCGCTGCGCACCTACTCCACCGGCATGCGGGTGCGCCTGGCGCTGGGCGTGGTGACCTCGATTGAGCCGGAGATCCTGCTGCTGGACGAGGGCATCGGCGCCGTCGACGCCGCCTTCATGGCCAAGGCGCGCGTGCGCCTGCGCGAGATGGTCAAGCGCTCCGGCATCCTGGTCTTCGCCTCACACTCCAACGACTTTTTGGCCCAGCTGTGCACCACGGGCCTGTGGATCGACCACGGCCAGATCAAGCAGGCCGGGCTCGTCGACGAAGTCGTGGAAGCCTACGAAGGCACAGAGGCCGGCGAGCACGTCCGCTCCCTGCAGCAACGATTCCTGCGCGAAGACGAGGGAGAACCCGATGTCCACTGATACCCCGCCGCTTGCCTCCACCGGCACCACCGCCGCCGTGATCGTCACCCATCAGCGCGTGGAGCTGCTGCGCGCCTCCTTGGAGGTCGTGGCCGCCCAGACCCACCCGGTGGACTGGATCATCGTGGTCGACAACGGCGCCGAGACGCAAGTGCGTGATCTGGTGGCCGAGGTCGCCGGCGAGCGCGGGATCTATCTGCCCTCGCGCACGAACCTGGGCGGGGCCGGCGGCTTCGCCTACGGGTTCCTCCACGCACTCGCCCTGGGCGCGGACGCCATCTGGTGCGCCGACGATGACGGCCGCCCCGCCGACGAGAAAGTGCTGGAAACCCTCTACCGCGTCGCCGAGGACCGCGGCCTGCACGAGGTCTCCCCCACCGTGTGCAACATCGACGACCCGGCGCGCCTGGCGTTTCCGCTGCGCCAGGGCCTGACGTGGCACAGGCGCGTCGACGAGCTCGAGGGCGAGTTCCTTGAGTCCTATGCTTCGCTGTTCAACGGTGCCCTGATTTCCGCGCGCGCCATGGAGATCATCGGCGTGCCCGATTACCGCCTGTTCATCCGCGGCGACGAGGTCGAATACCACCGCCGGCTGTCGCGCTCTGGGCTGCAGTACGGGACCTGCTTGACGACGTTCTACCTCCACCCCGACGGCTCGGATGAGTTCAAGCCGATTCTGGGCGGCAAGATGCACGCCCAGTACCCCGACGGCGAGTTCAAACGCTATTTCACCTACCGCAACCGCGGGTATCTGATCAGCCAGCCCGGCAACCGGAAACTCGCGCTGCAGGAGGTGGGCCGCTTCGCGTGGTTCTTCCTCGTCCAGCGCCGCGACGTCAAGGGTTTCCGCGAGTGGCTGAAGTTGCACCGGGCGGGCCGTAACGAAGATTTCCGCAGGCCTTAGCGCGTAGCGTCGCCCCTCTTCTCCTGGCCCGGGAAAAGGTCCCCGTATGGCAGAGGGAACTCGGAGAGAAGAACCGGTCGACTCATGACCATCCCACCGAGCTGGACGACGCAGCAGACGGTCTAGCCAGCGCAGACGTATCGGTTCAGGACACCTAACCATTGCCTTTCTCTTCGGGAATGGGTTAGGGTCTTCCCAGAAAATTCTACGAAAGGGCCTTATGCGCTGCTTCGCTCAGATTCCCTGCCTTCGCAAGGCAACGGCCGCCGCGGCAGCGGCTCTTCTCACGCTGACTCCCACTCCTTTCGGAGTAGGGGAAGCCACCGCTCAGGCCCAGTTTTTCACCATCGGTGACACCCTCGCCCGCAGCGACTCCACGGTCAACAACGCCGGCACTTACCTGATGATCAACTCCCCACAGGGTGCGTCGTACGTCTGCTCCGGCACCCTGATCACTGAGGTCCACGTGCTCACCGCCAAGCACTGTGTCCACGACACCAACACGGACGAGCAAATACTCGAGAGTGCCACCGCCACCATCGGCCTGAACCGCACTGCACCCACCGACACGGGCACCGTCTCCACTGACGGCGTGGACATTCACCCCACCGCGGACCTGGCGGTCCTGACCCTGGACCGGCCCGTGGACAACACCACCCCGGCGCCGGTGTTGGCCGAAGAAATCGATGACAATGGGTACGCCGTCGCTTCCGGGTTCGGCACCGGCGATGGCAATATGCCGTTGGAGCACATGGGCGAGGCCTCCATCAGGCTCAGGGGAAAGCAGGAGTTCCGCTTGGACGGCATGGCCGACACCACGCAAGTGGGTTACTTCGGCACCCCGACGGGCAATGACCGGATCACCCAGGGTGATTCAGGCGGGCCACTGCATGACTACGACCAAGTCATCGGCGTCAACGCCGGCGTGGAGCGCGATTTTCCCTTCACCATGACTTTCGTACCGACGCAGGACTACGCAGAGTGGATCGAGAGCGTCGCTCCGGGGTCGGTCGAGGGCCTGCCGGAGGCGGCGCCCGCACCGGCCCCCGCCCTGAGCGGGCCTTCCATCCCCGACTCCATCCCGGCCCTGGTGGCTTCTGTGCAGACTCGGGTCTCGGACCTGCTCGGCATCGACTAAACCATCTGGCGTAGGTGTCGCCCGCTCACGCACTCCCAGTAGTGGAGGCTTTGCCGAAAGGACTCCTCGCGCATGAACATGCGACGACTGATGGCGGTTCTCGCCGGCGCCGCCCTCTTTGCCCTCAGCGGTTGTGCCAGCGAGGACACGGCCCCAGAGGGCACCACGACCAGCCAGTCTGCACAGACCTCCACGACCACGAGCACAACAACGTCGTCGACGACGTCTTCCAGCAGTAAAACAAGTGAACCGGAGCCTCCCCCGTCAGAGGACTCCGTACCTGCAACCCCTACGCCGGACGCCCCTGCGGCAGCTGTGTCTGAAGTTCCTGCTTCCTCCCCACAGCAGTCAGCGGTGATACCGCGGGCCACGCCGACGACCACGCTCATGAACCCTGAGGAAGAATTCTGGCAGGTGTGTTACTCCGGCACTCCCGACCAGTGGCCCAATTACGTCAATCCCGCCACCGGGTGCGGATCCACGCTCAACCCCTATTATGTGGAGCCGCAGCCGGATCGCGAGTTCGTGGAGTGCGTCTTCGCGGGCGGTTCGTGGACCGACCGAGCACGCTACAGCGATGGAACCTACGAGTTTCATCCCGACTGCAAAGCCTTACAGGTCCAGCAGTTCACGGAAAACCCCTACCGTTGCATGAGCAGTGATGCGCGCGTCCCCGAGCCTTCCCAGTGCCCCAGGGGAGCCATCTATGATCCGCCGACGGGCTAATTTATCCCCGGCCGGGAAGCAGCCCCGGACGGCCAGTCCTGCGTCCCTACCTCTACAACTAGATCGTCTCTCATTAAGGTTTCTGCACTTGAGTCAGGTACCTGATCCCCCGAAAGCACACACCTCTACGGCTTCTCCGGCCCCTGCCCCTCACGCCCCTGCAAAAATCTCCGGCACTACCGGCCGTTTGCAGTCCTAAAACGCAGGCCATCCCACCAACGCGGACACTCACCTCAGAGCACGTACTCGAACAGGTGAAACTGATCTAAGTCGATGTCCCCGTAATCCACGGTGTGACAGCCGAGGTCTGTGAACCCGTAGCGCCGGTACAGCCGCAGCGCGGGCGTGTTCTCCACGTAGACGTCCAGCCGCACCGCCAGGCACCCCGCCTTCCGGGCCACGTCCAGCGTCGAATCCAGCAGGAACCGGGCCACGCCCTGCCCTAAATAATCAGGCACGACGCCCAGTGCATGCACCACCAGCGCTTCCGACGCCGACGCCCCCACCGCCCAGGCAGCCGTGGCATAAGCGTCGATCGCCTCATGGTTGAGCACGACCACGCCGGCGATCTGCCCGCCGTCCAACGCCAGATACAGCTCCCCCGCCTCTGCCCAGGCCGCCACCTGCGCTGGCTTCGGGTGCCCGACTTCGTGCCAGCGGGACGGGTCCCCGGTCTTACCGAGGTGCTCAATGATGCGGCGGTACGCCTCCTGCGCCGCCGCCACGTCCCCGACCTTCGCGCGCCGGAAACCCCAGCTCATTACTTGGTCTCGCCACGACCGTAGGGCGGCACGTCTTCCACGACCACGGGCACGCGGCGTTCGCGGAAGACGACGGTGCGCTGCAGCACGAAGTTGGTGACGGTGGCCACGCCCTGGGCGATGACGAACGAGATGATGTCTTTGGTCAGCCCGTCGAACCCGAGTGCCAGCAGTGGGCCGTTGGTGGCCCAGTACAGGAGGTTCTGGATGCCGAAGGTGGAGGCGTACAGCAGGAAGACGGCCAGCGCCTTGCCCTTGGTCACTTTGGTTTTGAAGGTGAACCGGGAGTTGAGCAGGTAGGCGGCGGCGGTGCCGAAGACCCAGCCGACGGCTTTGGCGGCGTTGCGGTGCAGGCCGAAGTGGGTCAGGGTGAAGGTGATGGTGGCGTCGATGATCGCCGTGAAGATGCCGACGCCGAGGAAGCTGGACAGCTGGGTCCAGAGGGTACTGTCTTTGCGCGTTGAGGCCACGGAGGGTGAGCTTACTCCCCGTGGGGTCTGTAGCGAAGTAGCTCGCGGTACAGGTCGAGCCGGTCGACGGGGCTGAGGACGTCTTCCCCGGCGGCGCCGAGCTCTTCCAATACCTCCAGGGAGGACGCGCACAGCGCCTTGGCGGCCTCCGCGGTGAGTCGGCTGCCGTCGTCGTCGATCCAGCCGAGGGCGGCCATGATGGTTTCCAGGACGTGCTCGGCGAAGTCTGCACCGCTTAGCGACGCCAGCGCCAAAGTGGAAGACCAGAAGGCGTCACGGCCGGCGGCGTCGTCTTCCAGCGGCAGTTCCGCGAGTCGGCGGCGCACCTCCTCCGACAAATAGGTGGCCCTCCGCAGGTCGAGGGCTTGCAATAAGGGAACGAAGTCGTAGAGGCCGCTGCGTTCAACCAGCTCGCTGACGGGCGGCACGGTTCCGGCGAGGACGTGTTCGATGGTTTCTTCGCCCGTGAGTTCGGCGTTGATTTCGTTGAGGTTGAAGCGGGTTCCGCCGAAAGAACCGGAGCCGCCCACGCACAGCGCACGAGGCGTGTTGTCGTCGCGGGCCCAGGAGTCAACGACGGTGACGGTGAATTCCCACAACCCCCAGGTGTGCAGGATGTGGTCGCCGGCCACGCCCAGGTGCAGGTGCAGCGGGTCGTCTGCCTCTATCCGTTCCCCGGCGTCATCGAATTTCCACGGCGCCGTTTCTTCCAGCCCGAAGCTGACGGCGATGACGTGCTGGAGGTCGGACAGGTGGAGGGAGTCGTCGATGCCGATGTGTCGGTGGGCTTCAGCGTCGGTGCGGACGTGGGAAATTTGCAGAATCAGGGTGCGCGGGGAGTCGTATCCGGCGCTGGCGCGACCGCGACGCTGGGCGCGGGAGGTCAGGGGGATGACCTCCGCGTCTGCGTCGTCGGGGTCGTCACGGCGGACGGGCTTCCTGCTCATGGCCCCACCCTAATGATTTAGCCCGGGCTGCGTCCTAGCCCACAGGCAGGGGCCGGATGTCCGCGCCGAACTCTTCCGTGAGGTATTTGCGCACCCGCCGCTGGGATTCCAGCGAGTGCCAGGCCTCTACGAGTCGGGCGGCGCACACCGCATGTGCCCAGGTCTCACGGGCGATCTCTTCGCCGCGGAAGGCGTCTGCTTGCTTCTCGACGTCCGGCTCACCCGGGACTTCAAAGCGCGGCGCCGTCAACGAGGGATTAGCCTCCTTCGCGGCCTTCGCCGCCGTCTTGAGACGGGCGATGTCGTCCTTGATGGCCTGGTGGATGCGCTCCAGGCCGTCCCCGCCGACGGGCAGCTGATCCGTCCCGCTCAGCAGGTTGTCCATGTCGTCGGCATCCTCTGTGATCCACGCGCCGGTGAGCACGCCCGCGCCGTTCGGGTCGGTCTGCACGTGCCAGATGATCGTCGCGTCGTCCTGCTTATCGACGACCGCGATCGGCCGGTAGTCAGTCATCCGAAGACTCCTTTGTTGTAACGGTGGCATTCTGGCGCTGCTCGGATTCCAGCAGCGCGAACATGCCCGTCGCGGTCACTGCCCCGAACAGCGTGAACGGGTACTTCACTCCGCGCCCACGCAGCGTATTGGCGAGCTTCTGCGTGCCACGCGCCAACCCCCAACTGCCGAGCAAGGCGACGCCGGTGCCCACGCCGAGAAACGTCCACACGCTACGTTTCTCGTCTTTCGACATGTCGCGGGTGAGCTCGGCGAAGCTCATGTACTCCGGCGACGGCATCGACGAGGTACGACGCGCCAGGGTCGTTGCCCCCGTGCCGACAACGACGAGCGCTGTCTGCGCCAGCATGCGGCGACCACCGCCCTTGGGCACGTATCCGGGGACGGCGACGGACGCACCCATGATGGCGGCGTCCGTGAACCGGCCCAGTCGGGTGGAGTGAAGAGCGTGGGTGTCTAGGAGTGGGGAGGTGTCGATCTGAGGGGGATTGACCATGGGCTCCATCGTAATAGGGTCGGTGGACTAGCCTGAAGGCCATGATCAGAAGAATCGAGCGCAGGAACGTGGACCCGAACGACGAGCGCGAGGGCATCCACCTCGCTGCCCAGGCCACGGAGGCGCCGCTGAATGACCTCATGCTGCGGATGCTGGCCCAGGAGCTTCCACTGCTGGACAGCGTGGACCGCGGCCGCGTCTACGAGATTCTCCGCGAGTACCAGGAAGCCGGCGGCGAAACGATCACCTCGCAGGAGCAGCTGCCCACGGAGATCCGCGACCTGATGGACCTGTACTGATACCGCTACCTTCTCTGGTCTGGGCCCGCGACCGAGTCGACGTCGCACTCGTAGGGATCTGGAAGTTCTCGCATGCCTAACTATGTGGAATGAGAAGATAACTAGTAACGAGGCGGGGATCATGACGACGATCAATGAGAACGGTAAAAAAGATCAGCTCAACAAAGCAGCGCATGAGGCAGAGCGCAAGCGCCGCATGGCCAAGCTCCGTCGCAAGAGTGCCCGACGTACCCTGGAGGTGATCGAGCGCAAGTTCCCCAACCTCACCACGACCGCCCAGTAGTTGCACCGCATCCGGGACGGGATCTCTTAGGTAGCCAGGCTTCCGTCACGCTCCTGCTCGGTCTCGTTCGTCGCAGTGCGCCAGGCAGGCGCTGCACCACTTAGCTGGGCCCAGCTGGTTGTGGGACGGCCCTGCAGTGTCCAGGCCCTTCCGGATCGCGAGAATGAAGAGTCGACTCCGCACAGGCTTAACCCTCCCCCACCACCTCAGCGCGCGTACCATCGGAGAACTCTAGGTCGCCGAACTTCTCCTTCGGGTCGTAGATCGCGATCTCGAAGCCGTCGTCGCGCAGGCGGCGTAGCCCCTCCTTGACCAGCACTCGGCCAACTTTCTCGAAGCCGGACACCCGGGAGACGTCCAACACGATGCACTCGCAGTCAAAGTCGTAGTCGGAGAGCTTGTCCAGGGCGCGCTCCGCGGCGGCGAAATGTATCGATCCTTGTAGTTGCACGGTCGTTTCTTCGCCCTCGGTCTCGATGCCGCGCACCGCATGCGTGCCGATCGGGTCCGAGGCCATCAGGTGCAGGCCCATTTCCTCGGAGAAGCGCTCGAAGATCGCCACCCCGCGCACGCTGTTGCCTTGCGGGTTCAGCCGCGGGGACAGGGTGGCCAGGCCGAGCTCGCCCGGCAGCGTGCCCAATAGCCCGCCGGAGACGCCTGATTTGGCGGGGATGCCCACGGTGGACATCCAGCGCCCCGAGCCGTCGTACATGCCGGCGGTACCCATCATCGCCAGCGCCAGCCGGCAGGCGTCCGCGTCGAGCACCTTTTTGCCGGTCACCGGCTGCACCCCGCCGTTGGCCAGGGTCGCCGACATCACCGCCAGGTCTATGACGGTGATTTCCACGCTGCACTGGCGTTGGTAGCTGATCACCGCCTGGCGGGGGTCGTCGTGGATGACGCCGTGGCTGGCGAGCATGTGCGCGATCGCCAGGTTGCGGTCGGAGTCCTCGAGCTCGGAGTCGAGGATGTCCTCGTTGACCTTTAACTCCCGGCCGGCCAGCTCGGAGAGGAACGCGCGGATGATCTCCACCCGGTCCTCCACGCTGGAGTCTTCGCCGTTGATCAGCTGGTTGACGGCGATCGCCCCGGCGTTGATCATCGGGTTCATCGGGCGGTTGGTCTCCCGGCCCAGGGACAGCTCGTTGAACGGCTCGCCGGAGGCTTCCGTGCCGACGGTCTCGAACACCTTTTTACGGCCCAGTTCCTGCAGCGCCAACGCGTAGACGAAGGCCTTGGAGATCGACTGCATCGTGAACGTCACCTCGGCGTCTCCGGCGGTGTAGACGTTGCCGGTGACGGTGCACACGGCCGCGGCCAGCTCGGTGGGGTCTTTGACGTCGATGTGGGGAAGGCCTTCTTCGACTTCTCCCTCGTCGATGTCGCGGACCTCGTCGAGGACGTGTTCCAGGTAATCGGGAATCGGGGTTTTCACGGTGTGGGGCCGCCTTTAATCCATGATCGGGTACGTCCCGAGTCTAGAGAAAACCAGCCCCGCACCCGGCCGCCCGCCCGCTAGCGCTCGCTCAGCGCCTGCTGGTCGAGCATCTCGATGCCGTCGTCGGTGATGGAAAAGACCATCAGGTCTTCACCGAGGACGACGTCGCCGTCGAAGTTTTCCTTGGTGCGGGCGATCATCTCTTCGTCGGAGATGCCGTCGACCTTGCCCGGGATGCCGTTGACGAAGTGGGTGTAGACGGCCATCTCCGGGTCGGCGTCGCGGAAGATCTCGCCCGCCTGCTCCGGGGTGGTGTGGTGCGAGATGACCTGCGGCAGCACGTCCGGGTCTTCGAAGGCGGCGACCTCGTGGATGAGCAGGTCGACGTTTGTGCCGTATTCGACGACGTTGGGGTGCGGGATGGTATCGCCGCTGATGAGCACGGAGTGCTCGCCGTAGTCGATGCGGTAGCCCTGCGACGGCAGGATGACGTTGGCGGGGTCGTGTTGGACGTCGAACATCGTCACTTCAAGTCCGTCGTTTTCCAGGACCACGCCCTCTTCGGAGAATTCCTCCCAGCCGATGCCGGTGGTCTCGATGTCGAGCTCGCCGTCCGCGTCGCGGACCTGGCGGTCGTTTTCGAAGGCGGCGTAGAGGTTGTCGACGATGGTGCCCACGCCCTCGGGGCCGTAGACCATGAAGTCGCCGTCGTCGCGTCCGCCGAAGGCAGGGACGTACCCGGTCATCCACAAATCATCGATGCTCAGGACGTGGTCGGAGTGGTAGTGCGTCAGGATCAGGCCGTCGAGCTGGCCGGCTTCAATGCCGGCCTGGGTGAGGCGGACGACGGCGCCGCGGCCGGCGTCCACCATGTAGTTCATGTCGCCGGCCTGGATCAGGATCGAGAAGCCGAAGCGCTCCGTGCTGGGCACGGGGCTGCCGGTGCCCAGCAGGGTCACGCGCAGCTCGCCCTCTGCGGGGGCGTCTTTCGCGGGGTGGGTGGATTCGACGACGTTGACCGGGAAGTCGTTGGCGGTGATCTCGCGGGTGACGGTCCCGGCGGAGGATTCCGCCGCGGCCACGGCGACGGAATCGTCGGCCGCGGCCTCGGTCTGGGTGGTGTCCGTCGTGGAGCACGCGCTCAACGCGAGTGCAGATGCGACGCCGAGGCAAAGAAGGCCCGCGCGGGTGCGTCGGGACCGGAGTGTGAACATAGTGGCCGCCACCTTTAGTGATCTGGGTTACATAATTCCCACTATACATTACACGCCATAACATAGGTACTACATTTACGCTGGCCGCTCACCTTTCGCCCGCCCGCCGCACCCGCCCCAGCCGCCACGGGCACACCCGCCGAACCCGGCGCCCACCAGATCTCCGCGCTGCCGCAGGCAAAATCTCTCCCATAACCCTGGGCTAATTTCTCAGAGATAGGTAGACTTTCATGAGTATCCGCCGATCTCTCTGGAGGAGCCCGCATGGACCACATCGCCCAGGTCATGGAAACCGTCCACCGCAGCCGATTCGTCCGCCCGGAACATAAAGACGACTGGCAGATCGATTCTCCGCTGCCGATCGGGCACGGCAAAACCGACACCAGGCCGAGCACGCTGGCGAAGATGCTGGCGCTACTGGACGTGCAGCCGGGGCAACGCGTCTTGGACGTCGGCACCGGCTCCGGCTGGTCCACGGCGCTGTTGGCCACGCTGACCGGGGAAGAAGGCTCGGTGATCGGCACGGAGCTGCTCCCGGAGCTCATGGCTTTCGGCTTGGCGAACGTCAAGGCCGAGGGGCTGGGCAACACCACGATGGTCAACGCGGAGGCCGACGTTCACGGGCTTCCGGACAAGGGCCCCTACGACCGGATCCTGGTGTCCGCGGACCCGACGGAGCTTCCCGACGATCTGGTCCAGCAGCTCAGCCCGGGCGGGATCATGGTCATTCCGGTGGCCGGCGTGCTGCTCAAAGTGGTGCGTGGCGAGGAGCTGACCATCACCGAGCACGGCGAGTACCGCTTCTCCCCGCTGATCCTCGATCAGGGGCAGGGTTCGAAGGGCTCGCGCCGCGCCTGACCTTCTTTAGGACCCCTCGGGCCAGTAGCCCTTCTCCGGGGCATCGTCGCCTTCGCGCTGGGCCAGGTAGGTTTCGGGATCCATCCCCGTGGTCAGGTAGACGATGCGGCTGGCGACGCTGACGCAGTGATCGCCGTAGCGCTCGTAGAACCTGGCGAGCAGCACCGTGTCCGCCGCGTGCCGGGCCTCATGCGGCCAGGGCCGCAGAGTGGCCATAGCCACCATCTCATCGCGGATCTTATCCACGGCGTCGTCCTCGCCGGCCAGCGCAACCGCGACGTCCGCATCCGGATCCTCTAGCAGGCCCTGGACTTTGGCGGCCATGCTCTGGACCAGTTCACTGGCCTTCACCACCAGCGGCGCCACTTCTTCCGTCAGCGCTGGCTCGGGGTGTCGGCCGCGGGCGAGCTCAGCGATGCTCATGGCGAGGGCGCCCATGCGGTCGAAGTTGGTGACGATGTAGATCGAGGTGACCACCTGGCGCAGGTCGCTCGCGAGCGGGGTTTGTCGGGCGAGCAAGTCGATGGCCCGCTGTTCGCAGCGCGCTTTGAGCTCGTCGAGTCCCGCCGCGGCAGACAGGGCCTCCTCCGTCGCAGTGAGGGACCCCTCGATCAGCCCCACAGAGGCCTGGGCCATGACGGTGCGCACGGTGTCGCACATGATGACGAGGTCTCGGGAGAAAGCGTCGAGCTCTTCACGGTAGATGACGCGCATGTTTCCATTGTATGGAGCTTATGCCTCCGGTAGAAATACCTGCCCGCAGGTGTGGGTGGTCATTCGCACGTCGACCCACAGGGCAAGCGGACCTACCACTACATTTCCGGGCCGATCATGGCCTCGTCGAATAACCTGCGCATCCGCGTCAACGGCGTCGGCGGTCACTCCTCCAACCCACAGGCCGCCATCGATCCAAGCCCATCGCCGCAGAGATCATTCTCGCCCTACAGACCGCGGTCACCCGCAGAATGAGCGTGCTGCGCCCCGTCGTGCCGTCGATTACCAGCCTCTCCGCCGGCGTGGGCGTGTTCAACGCGATTCCCGCCACGGTGGATCTCGGCGGGTCGGTGCGCGTGATGCACAACGACGACGTCGCCATGGTCCGCGAGCGGATCCACACCGTGGCCACCCACGTCGCCGCCGCGCACGGGGCGAGCGTGGACGTGGACTTCCAGGAGATGTACCCGGCCGCGTTCACCGACTCCACCGAAAACGACTTCGCCGTCTCCGTCTTCGGCCACGCTTTCGGAGAGGAGACGCTGCGCCCGCTGGAGGTGTCCTTCATGGGTTCGGAGGACTCCGGCTATGTGCTGAGCGAAATCCCGGGCACGTTCATGTTCTACGGCTCGGGCAACGAAGAGATCCCGGAAGAAGAGCGCGAGTGGAACCACTCCCCCTTCGCCACGTTTGACGACGAGGTCCTCGGTGACCAGGCAGCCTCGCTCGCCCTGGTCGCTTTTGAGCGTCTCGCTGCGCACGCGGCAAAGTAATTTTCTGGAGGCTGCTGCCCACTTCGGGTGGCAGCTATCAAGGCAAGCTGGCACTCATGTGGTGCCGGTTGCTTGACGACGTCGTCAAGTAGCCTCTCCTGCCCGGTAAATGTTCAGGACACCCGGGCGGGCCTGCCTGGGGCGAACATCAGGCTCTGCCCTCTTACAGAAGGCGACTTGATAGCTTTCGCCGCTTATCGACGTCCGGCGGACGGTCAGTCTTTAAGCGCTGGGTTAAGGGCCAGGGCCCGTTCAGTCATCTTTAAGTGCCTTCGTGCACGCGCGTTTTTGCCCTCCGAGCCCGAGAGCGAGGGCAAAAGGGCATTGACCGTCAAGCAGTGCGTCGCAGCTCGCTGCCCCAGGGAGCCATCTCAATAGCGCGCTGAAGAGCCAGAGATGCACGCCCTCGAGCGCACCCCATGCGCATCCCTGAGCGGAGGGCCCTGGAACAAAACCGTACCGACCCTCGCAACCCTTCTAGGCGAAGATGTTGCAGCGCCCCTCTGAAACTAAGCGCACCCAGAAAGTGCGAAACCCGCCACCCCGAAGGGTGGCGGGCAACGAGAAACTCAGATGAGTTTCAGTCTTTCCTAGTTGACGAAGACACCACGGATGGCGTCTGCAACGTCCTGCACGACGGTGAGCAGGGAGCCCAGCACGCCGCCCTCAGCGAAGAGGTTAGCGGACAGGGAGGTGAGAACGTCGAACATATTGATGTTCCTTTCGAATCGGGGTTCATGAACTCCGAGCAGCAAGCGGATGCTCGCTGTCGGTTAATTTCAAGTATGCCACGGTTGCGTCGTCAACGAAATAGCGAGACCGCTCCCGCAAAGAAGTTGACGGATCAATGAAAGCACCTTGAGGGCATTCCCCCAGCTTAAAGTATTAATTTTTACTGAGAGATTTAAATTCATCACACCGAGGGCCCGCCCACTTCTGGGGACAACCTTTAATACGAGTAACGAAACGCCCTTTTCTGGCAATGGGGTCCATAAACCCTGAACCCTTAGAGCTTAAAGGAACGACGAATACGGAGTAGGCTTAGACTCGGCACTCAATCAAAGGATTGAGATCGAGCACGTACTCGCTACATGAGAAGAATCGGATGATGAACCTTCACACCACAGAGAAATCGCTGACCGGCTGGGGCCGCACCTCGCCGTCCACCGCCCACGTGTTATCCACGCCGGACCTGGACACCATCGTCAAGGCCGTAACCCAGGTCGCCGAGCAGAATGAAGATCTCCCCCAGCATAAGCGCCGCGGCGTCATCGCCCGCGGCATGGGCCGCTCCTACGGCGACCCCGCCCAAAACGGCGGCGGCCTGGTCATCGACATGCAGCAGCTCAACCGCATCCACTCCATCGACCCAGAGACCGCCCTGGTCGACGTGGACGGCGGCGTGACCCTGGACCAGCTAATGAAGGCCGCCATCCCCTTCGGCCTCTGGGTCCCCGTTCTGCCCGGCACCCGCCAGGTCACCATCGGCGGTGCGATCGGCCCGGACATCCACGGCAAAAACCACCACACGGCCGGCGCCTTCGGCGAACACGTCGTGTCCATGGAGCTGCTCGTGGCCGACGGCCGCATCCTCCACTTGGAGCCGGAAGGCTCGCCGGACGACCCGGACGCCACCCTGTTCTGGGCCACCGTCGGCGGCATGGGACTCACGGGCATCATCCTGCGCGCGGTGATCAAGATGACCAAGACGGAGACCGCCTACTTCATCTCGGATACGGTGCGCACCGACAACCTGGACGAGACCGTCGCCGAGCACTCCTCCGGCGCGGAAGCCAACTACGAGTACTCCTCCGCCTGGTTCGACGCGATCAATCCGGCCCCGAAGCTGGGACGCTCCACGATCTCGCGCGGTTCGCTGGCCACGCTCGCCCAGCTCGAGGAGTTCGCCCCGAAGCTGGCGAAGGACCCGCTGAAGTTCTCTGCCCCGAAACTGATGACGGTGCCGGACATCTTCCCGTCCTGGACGATGAACAAGCTGACGCTGAACACCATCGGTGAGCTCTACTACGCCATGGGTGCGCCCTCGCAGAACAACATCGAAAACCTCACGCAGTTCTATCAGCCGCTGGACATGATCGGTAAGTGGAACCGCGGCTACGGCCCGGCCGGCTTCCTGCAGTACCAGTTCGTCGTGCCCACCGAGGCCGTCGAACCGTTCAAGGACATTATCCGCGACATCCAGGCCTCCGGGCATTACTCCGCCCTCAACGTGTTTAAGCTCTTCGGCGAAGGCAACCGTGCCCCGCTGTCGTACCCGATGAAGGGCTGGAACGTGTGCGTGGACTTCCCCATCCGTAAGGGCCTGCACGCCTTCTTGGACGAGCTGGACAAGCGCGTCCTCGAGTTCGGCGGCCGCCTCTACTTGGCCAAGGAGTCGCGCACCTCCCCGGAAATGTTCCACCAGATGTACCCGGGCATGGAAGGCTGGCTGACAACCCGCAACGAGATCGACCCGACCGGCGTCTTCGCCTCCGACATGTCGCGCCGCCTCGAGCTGCACTAACCCCACCACCTTCTAGGAGAAATCAGCACATGCTCAACGCAGTGGGCCAAGCCCAACACATTCTGCTCCTCGGCGGCACCTCCGAGATCGGCCTCGGCATCGTCGAGGAGTTCCTCTCCCGCGGCCCCGCCAAGGTCACCCTCGCCGCGCGCAAGGGCTCCCCGCGCATCGAGGCCGCCCGCGCCGAACTCAAACAAGCCGGCGCGGAGGTCGTCACCGTCGACTTCGACGCCCTCGACACCGATTCCCACCCGGAGGTCATCCAGACCGCCTTCGCCGACGGCGACGTGGACGTGGCCGTCGTGGCCTTCGGCACCCTGGGCGATCAGGAAGCCCTGTGGCAGGACCACGAGGCCGCCGTCGAGTCCGCCCAGATCAACTACACGGCGTATGTCTCTGTCGGCGTGCTGCTCGGCCAGGCCATGAAGAACCAGGGCCACGGCGCGATCGTGGCGCTGAGCTCGGTGGCGGGCCAGCGCGTGCGCCGCTCCAACTTCGTCTACGGCGCCTCCAAGGCCGGCGTGGACGGCTTCTACACCCAGCTGGGCGTCGCCCTGGAAGACAGCGGCGTCAACGTGCTCGTCGTGCGCCCGGGCCAGGTGCGCACCAAGATGTCGAGCACCCCGGACGGCAAGGAAGCCCCGCTGACCGTCGACGTCGACGACGTGGCCAAGGCCACCGTCGAGGCCGTCGTGCAGCGCAAGGAGTCCATCTTCGTGCACAAGCTCTTCGGGCCCGTCTCGCTGGTGCTGAAGAACCTGCCCAGCCAGATCATGAAGAAGCTCAACTTCTAAGCCC
Organism: Corynebacterium maris DSM 45190; assembly: GCF_000442645.1. NCBI lineage: Bacteria > Bacillati > Actinomycetota > Actinomycetes > Mycobacteriales > Corynebacteriaceae > Corynebacterium > Corynebacterium maris. Next base: position 228,019 of record NC_021915.1, on the reverse strand, counting down.
CGTACTGATTCCTTCATCCGCGCCCCCGTGTGTTGTGCATAACACCAGGGGGCGCTGGCATTTCGGCAGTTGCGTGCGGATAGTTTGGGCACCGTAGGATGACCGGCATGGACATCTTGCGCGACATTCTGGTTCTCATTCACATCCTCGGCACCGCCGCCATCGTCGGCGGCTGGTTCGCCAACTTCCGCACCCCCACCGTCACCCAGTGGCAGCACATCGGCGCCTGGGTGCAGCTGATCACCGGCCTGGCGCTCGTCGGCGTCCTGGAGATGGGTGACGGCGAGGTCAACCACATGAAGATCGGCATCAAGCTCGTCGTCCTTATCGCCGTCCTCGTGGCCGCGGTCATGGGCCGCCGCAAGGTGGGCAAGGGCGAGCCGGTGTCCAAGGGCCTGGCGCACGCCGTCGGTGGCCTGGCGCTGATCAACACCGTCATCGCCGTCCTCTGGTAATACTCCGCCCCTGACCCTTCGGCGCTGAGAACCTTCCTTGTTGTCTGAGGTTCTCGGCGCCGTCGCCTTTCTCCACCTGTGACGGTGGACGCAGGTACGCTCGGCGAGCTCTCATCTGACGCGCGAAATATGCGAGACTATCCCCCATGAGCACAGCCGCCCCGCCTCATCCCGCTCCCGCCGCCGCACCGGACGCCCCGGACCGGCTCACGCATCGCGCCACCCTGATCGCAGCGCTTGTGGCCCTGGTGGGCGGCGCCGCGGCGGCGTTTGTGGCGTGGTGGGCACTGGATCGGACCAGCCTGCCCGCCTTCAACACCTCCATGGTCACCCGCGCGGTGGCGACGGCCGGCACCGTGCTGATCCTCGGCCTGGTGGCCGTCTTCCTCACCTGGTGGGTCTTCGACCGCGACCGCGCCACCGGCGCACGCCCCGCCCGTCCGCGGTGGCGCGTCCTCTTGACGTATGTGATCGCCTACCTCGCGCCCGCGGGGCTGGTGGTCACCGCGGTGGCAGTTCCACTGTCCGCCAGCCGCCTGTACCTCGACGGCATGCAGGTCGACCAGGAGTTCCGTACCCAGTTCCTCGGCCGCATGGCCACCACCTGGGCCAACCAGGACATGAACTACGAGGACATGCCCACCTACTACCCGCTGGGCTGGTTCTGGCTCGGCGGGCGCATGGCCATGGCCCTGGGGATGCCCGGCTGGGAGGTGTACCAGCCGTGGGCGGTGGTCTCCATCGCCGCGGCCGCCAGCCTGCTCGTGCCGATCTGGCAGCGGCTGACCGGTTCCCTGCCGACGGCCACGGCGATTGCGCTGACCACCACGGCCGTCACGCTAGTGATGGCCGCCGACGAGCCTTATGCCGCCGTCATCGCCATGATGGTGCCCGCCATGACGGTGCTCGCCCGCCGGGCGGTCGCCGGATCCTGGTGGGCCGTGGGCGCGATGGTCGTGCTGCTGGGCATATCCGCGTCCTTCTACACTTTGTATACCGGCGTGGCGGCGTTGACCACGGTGGTCATCGCGCTGATCGCCGCTCTCAGTCGGCGCAGCTGGGCGCCGGTGGTGCGTCTGGTGGTCATCGGCGTCGGCTCCATCCTCATCGCGCTGATCTCCTGGGGTCCGTACCTCTGGGCGGAGCTGTCCGGTCAGCCCTCCGAGTCGGCCGTGGCGCCGAACTTCCTGCCCGAGGAAGGCACCCAACTCCCGGTGCCCTTCCTCGCCCTGTCGGTGATCGGCCTACTGTGCCTGATCGGCCTGATCCACCTCATCGTCTCCTTCCGCGGCCACCTTGATGTGCGCGCGATGGGGATCGGCGCGATCGTCTTCTACGGCTGGTCGCTGGCCTCCATGCTGTCCACGCTGCTGAACACCACGCTGCTGGGCTTTCGCATCGACGCGATCATCGCCCTGCAGCTGGCCACCGCCGGCGTCCTGGGCCTGGCCACGCTGCGCCGGGTCGGCCTGCAACGGCTGCCGGCGGAACGCCGCGTCGACGGCACTGCGCGCACCGTCACCCTGGTCGGCGTCGTGCTGATCCTGCTGGGCGGGCTGCACTACGCGCAGCAGATCCCCACCCGCAACGAAGACGCCATCGACCACGCCTACACCGACACCGACGGCTACGGCGAGCGCGCCGACCGCTTCCCGCCGGACGCCGCCAGCCACTACGAAGACGTCGTCGAGGAAATCAGCTCGCACGGGCATGAACCGACCGACACGGTGGTGCTCACCGACGAGAACCGCTTCCTGGCCTTTTACCCCTACTACGGCTTCAACGCGTTTACCTCGCACTACGCCAACCCGCTGGGCACCTTCAACGCCCGCAACGACGTCATCTTGGAGTGGGGCCTGCAGTCCTGGGACGAGCTGGAAGACCCGGCGGACTTCGCCGCCGCACTAGACGAGGCCCCCTGGCGGGCCCCGGACGTGTTCCTCTTCCGCGGCGAGCTCGACGAGATCGACGAGGACGACCCCGAGGGCTGGAAGACGCACCTGGCCCGCGACCTGTTCCCCAACCAACCGAACGTGCGTTACGACGCCCTGTTTTTCAACCCCGCCTCCTTCGCTGACGAATCCCTGTGGGCCACCGCCCAAATCGGTCCATTCGTCGTCGTCACCCGCAATGGCTAAGGGCATGGCCCCTGCCGTGAACTAGGATCTGCACACGTGTCTACTGTTGCCTCTGAGCGCCCGGTCACCGACGAAGCGCCCCACCCCGCACCAGGGTGGCTGAAGAATCTCGCGATCATCTCCGGGATCCTCGCCTTCCTGCTGTTTCTGGCCACGCCGTTTCTGCCCGTCAACCAGACGCAGTCCTCGGTCACCTGGCCGCAGAACGACTCGCTGAACTCCGTCAACGCGCCGCTGATCTCCGTGGCGCCGGAGGAATTCGAAGCCACCGTGCCCATTACGGCGCTGGAGATGCTGCGCGAGGGCCAGGACCTGCTCGTCGGCACCGTGCCGTCGGGCAGCCCCGACGCCACCGGCCGCGGCCTGTTCATCCGCGGCGGCGACGGCCTGGACGTGGCCAGCCTCTCCGAGGTCATCTTCGCGCTCACCCCCGAGGAGGTCGCCGAGCTCGACGACGACGCCGTGCTGGAAGTCAGCGTCACCGGCGACGGCACCGAGGTCTCCGTCCCGGGCACCGCCTACTCCGAATCCGGGGACGAGGACCTGCGCCCGCAGGTCACCGGCATCTACTCCGAGATCGACGACACCCCGGACAACCTCGCCGCCCTCGACGACGCCGGCCTAAGCGTCGACGTGGAGATCAACTCGCGTTTCACCACCACGCCCACCACCCTGAAGGTGCTGGCCATGTGGGGCGGGGTCCTGCTGACCCTGGTGGCCCTGTGGTCGCTGTGGCGCCTGGACCGCACTGACGGCAAGAAGATCCCCTTCTTCCACCGCCACTGGCGCAGCTTCAAACCGCTGGACGCGCTCGTGCTGGGCATCCTGGGCTTCTGGTACCTCTTCGGCGCCAACACCTCCGATGACGGTTTCATCACCACGATGGCGCGCGTCTCCGAGAACTCGGGTTACCTGGCCAACTACTACCGCTGGTACGGCGTGCCCGAATCCCCCTTCGGCTCCCCGTACTACGACCTGCTGGGCCTGCTGGCGCAGTTCACGGCGGCCTCCGCCTGGATCCGCCTGCCGTCGCTGATCGCCGCGGTGCTGATCTGGCTGCTGCTGTCACGGGAGATCATCCCGCGCTTCGGCGCCGAAATCGCCGCCCGGCGCGTCACGCACTGGACCGCGGCGTTCGTGTTTTTGGCGTTCTGGCTGCCGTACAACAACGGCACCCGCCCGGAGCCGGTGGTCGCTCTCGCCGTGTTGTTGGCGTGGGCGCTGTTTGAGCGTTCCATCGCCACCTCCCGGTTGTTCCCGGCGGCGATCGGCACGATCGTGGCCACGCTCGGGTTGTCGGCCGGGCCGACCGGGCTGCTCGCGGTGGGCGCGTTCTTGGTGGCGCTGCCGTATCTGCTGCGCATCCTGAACCGTCGCCTGCGGCTGTATGAGGGGCCGCGGTGGCATTCCGTCTTGGCGATGATCGCTCCGTTCTTGGCGGCGGGCACCTCCATTTTGGTGGCGGTGTTCGGCGACCAGACGCTGCGCGCGGTGCTGGAGTCCACGCGCGTGCGCGGGGAGATCGGCCCGGCCCTGGAGTGGTACTCGGAGTACGTGCGGTATTCCACCTTGCTCGAGCAGACCGTGGACGGGTCGTTGACGCGTCGTTTCGCGATGATCGTCATGATCGTCTCCGTGGTGCTCGTGCTCTATGCCTTGGCGCGCCACAACGGGGTGCCGGGGGCGGCGAAGGGCCCGACGGTGCGCCTGCTGGTCATTCTGGGCCTGTCGGTGTTCTTCCTGATGTTCACGCCCACGAAGTGGACGCACCACTTCGGCATCTACGCCGGGTTGGCGGGTGCGCTCGGGGCGTTGGCGGGCGTGGTGCTCAGCTACATCGTGTTGAAGTCGCCGCGGGCGCGGACCTTTACCTGGGCCGCTGTGCTGGGGTTGATGGCGTTTACTTTCGCCGGGTTGAACGCCTGGTGGTACGTCTCCTCCTTCGGGGTGCCGTGGTGGGACAAGACCCCGCAGTTCCGGGGCCTGGAGTTCTCCTCGGTGTTTTTGGCGCTGGCGCTGCTGGTGGTGGCGATCGGCCTGGTGCAGTCCCTGCGTTATGACTACCGCAAGGAACAGGCCCGCGAGGCGGGCGCGGTGGGCGAGTTCAAGCAGTCCCACGCCTTGCCGCCGACCCGGCTCAACCGCGTGGCGTCCGCGCCGATCGCGATGGCCTCGATCTTCATCGTGGCGTCCTCGCTGCTGTCGTTCACCAAGGCGTTCATCGACCAGTACCCGGCCTATACCGTGGGCCTGGGCAACGTGCGCACCCTGGGCGGGAACACCTGCAGTCTGGCCAATGAGGCCATGGTGGAGACCGACACCAACGATTCCTTCCTCACCCCGGTCGGCGACGTGTCCTTGGGCGAGTCGCTGGAGGCCGGCGAGAACAACGGCTTCCACCCGCGCGGGATCCCGGATTCCATCGTCGCGGAGGACAGCGTGGCCGCCAACGTCGGCGCCATCGGCGGCGAGGGCGGGGAGTCCGGCACCGTCGCCGGCCAGACCGGCGGCGACGACGACGCCACGGACGACGACGCCACTGCAGGTACGGCGGATACTGCGGAGACCGCCGAGGAGGAGGCGGCCGCCGGCGAAGAAAGCGCCGAGGACGAAGCGACCGCCGATACCACCGGCGGCACCCGCGCCACCGTCGGCGTCAACGGCGCCGTCGCGCAACTGCCGTTCAACCTGGACTACACGCAGGTCCCGGTGCTCGGCTCGTACCAGGAAGACGATGACCTGCGCGCCGTCGACGTGACCACCGCCTGGTACGAACTGCCCGAGGCCACCGAGGACACTCCCCTGCTGGTGGTCTCTGCCGCCGGGCGCATCGCCCACCACGACATCAACGGCGTCCAGCAGCCCGGTGAAACGCTCCTGCTCGAATACGGGCGCACGGACGACGACGGTTCCGTCGAACTGCTCGGCGAGCAGGAGATGATGGACATCGGGCCGGCCCCGACGTGGCGCAACCTGCGCCTGCCGCTCGAGGAGCTGCCGGAGGAGGCCGACGCGGTGCGCATCGTCGCCGAGGACACCAGCCTGGCCCCGGACGACTGGGTGGCGTTTACCCCGCCGCGCGTGCCGGAGCTGGCGCAGATGGCCGAGCGGGTCGGCGAGGAAACCCCGGCGCTGCTGGACTGGTCGGTGGCGCTGCAGTTCCCCTGCCAGCGTCCCTTCGACCACTACGCCGGCGTCTCCGAGATCCCCGAGTACCGCGTCTCCCCGGACCACCCGGGCAAGTCCTCGCTGAGCGGGTTCATGGACTTCCACGGCGGCGGCGCGCTGGCCACCACCGAGGCCGTGAACACCTCCTACGAGCTGCCCAGCTACACCCGCAACGACTGGCACCGTGACTGGGGTTCGATCTCGATGTACCAGCTGCGCGGCAACTCCGAGGGCGAGACTCCGGACGTCGCGGAGATCGACACCGAAGAGATCGTGCGTTCCGGGCTGTGGCACGAATCGGAGATGAAGATCCGCGAGGACTAACCACGCCGTGCAACCCCGGCTTATGTCGCACACATGAGTCGGGGTCTCTGGTCTTCCCGATGAGGCTGGACGGTCGTGCCTCTACGCCTGGGAAATTACCCCCTGCGGGTGCTGGCTTGAGCACATATCGAAAAAAGAGATATGTTACCTATTTATGTCTAATCCATACATAGGGGAAGAACCCGAGGAGCAGAACACCGCCTCCACTTTCTCGCAGCAGAAAACTCTGGAGCCCGACAACCACAATCCTTTTGGTTCGTCCGTGCCCTCACAGCAGCAGAAGACTAAGACTCCGCGCAATATTTTGGCCATCCTCGCGCTCGTCGTCGCGGCGCTCGGCCTCGTTTTCGCCTGTATTCCGGGCACCCTGCTCATCGGTGTAGTCCTTCTTCCGATCGCCTTCGTCATGGCGCTGGTCTCGTTTTTCCTGGACGGCACGAAAGGCTTCAGCGTCGCGGCAGTGCTAGTGTCCATCATCGGCGCAGTGGCGGCGGCACTGATTTTCTCCAATGGCACGGATTCAGCTGACAGCGAGGCGTCTCCGGCTGCGTCGGACAGAAACCCCGCGCTGGAAGAGCTGATATTCGGGGATTCCGGTACCGCGACAGGCTCCCAGGAGACCACGTCAGGAGATGCCACGGGCAGTGCCACCAACTCACGAGACAATCCCTACCCAGTGGGCAGCGCCATCACCGAGGGCGATTGGACTGTGACGGTCAACGAGGTCACCCTTGATGCCACCCAAGTGGTCCTTGATGAAGATGAATTCAATGACCCACCGCCAGCAGGATCGCAATATCTGATGGTGAACATCACTGCCTTATATGAGGGGGCAGATCCCCAAGGCGAGACGCCGTCCCCGCGTATTGAATATGTCACGGCGGGCGGAAACACCATCAACGATTACGACCACTTCGCCTATTTGCCGGAGAGCGAATTTAACTCTGGAAACACCCTCTATCAAGGCGCTTCAACCACCGGAAACTTAGTATTTGCGGTGCCAACAGAAGATGTCACAGAAGGTGTGCTGGCTGTTCGGGCACACGTCTTAGGCGACGATAAAATCTTCGTTGACGTGCAGTAGTTGAAGCGATCTCCTCGCTCCACTCGCGATTACATCGTGGCCACCCGGTGCAGGGTGGCCACCGCGAAGGTCAGGACCTCCCCGGCAGCGCTACGGTTCCAGACCTCGGCGATCACCATGGAGCGGGAGGCGTGGATGATCTCCACGGTCATCCGGAAGTCTTGATCCAGCACGCCCGGGCGTAGATAAGAGACCTGGAGGGAAGAGGTGCGGAAGGGCTCGCCCGGGAAGTTCGGGGAGGCCTCCCAGCCTTTGCGGGCCGCCAATTCCGTGAAGCATAGGCTGACTCCGCCGTGCAGGGTGCCTAAGGCATTGTGCATCCCGGGGTCGAACTCCAGGCGGAATTCCGTGTGGGGACCGTCCTGGGAAAGCAGCTCGAGCCGCTCATCCAGTGAGGTCAGCCACGAGAGAGATCCTGCCGGATGATGCGCCCGGTGGTGCGGGGAATCATCGCCCGGGAAATAACGCACCCGCTGCCCCAGCGTGGCCAGCAACGTCCCGCCTTCGTCGCGCAGCGTGCCGCTGCTGTGGCCCCAGCCGGGCGTGCAGTGATCAGCGGTAGCGGTGCTGGTCAGGCGTGCGGCGCCGGCCGGGATGGGGTCGTGGAAATCCACGCTGATCTCGGAGGTCACCGCCCAGTGCCCCTCACCGCGTGCGGTGAGCGCGGCGTAGGCCGTGACGTCGTCGATAAGCACCCCGGCGGCGCCCGGGTGCACCGCGGATCCATCTGCGGTCAGCGCCCAGTCATCCAGCTGCATGGCCGAGGTGGCGGTGTTGCCGGTGACCACGAGCGGTTCCATGCCGAAGGCCGCTTCCGCGGGCCCGCGATAATAAGGGACCGGGCTGGCCGGGAGTAGCTGAGACACGCGGGGCTCCTGCGGACCGGGGAAATGTAGTTATCAAAGAATAACAACTCCGCGCCTCGGTGGAGGCGATCCCCGCTATCCCTCTCGCGCGATGAAACTGGTGGCCAACACGTCGCCTACCTCATCGAGAGCTTGGACGGCGATGTAGTCGCCCTCCGGCTGTGCGATCTGCGTTTCGAAACCGTCGCGGGGCTGGTCGGTGACAAACTCGGCGTCCTCGGCGTCGGAGCCCGCGGACACGCGCCACTGGGTGACGTCGGTGGCGCCGTTCCAGCTGACGAAAAGCGATTCCCCGTCCGCGAACACCGCCGGGGTGTCCGTCGGCTGCGCGGACCAGTCGGCGCCGGCGAAGTACGCGCGGTAGCTAACGTACGGGTCGTGGTGGACGTCGATGACCGTCTCACCCTGCTCGTTGTACTTCGTCAGATACGGCTCCCCGCCCCAGCCCACCAGCAGCTCCCCGCTATCCAGGCGCTGGGCGTTGGCGCGGTTGGGGGCCACGCGCGGAGTCGGCGGGTCGACCTGCTCGGCGACGCTGGCGGTCCCGGCCTCCTCATCCAGCTCCAGCCACACCACGCGCGACTCCTCCCGAATGGGCGGCTCCGAAGAGTTGTCGAGAATGCGGATGGTGCCGTCCTCTGCCCGCTGAGCGTCATGCTGCCAGGCGAAATAGCTGTCGCCGGTCATCTCGAAGTCGGAGTTCTCCCCGCCGAGCGTCCAGTTGATGTCCCCGGTGTGCCGGTCGATCGAGTACACGGCGTGCGTCTGGCGCGCGGAAATCAGGAAGGTGTCCGTGTCCTCGCCGTCGTAGTTGATGGAGTTGATGTGGAAGTAGTCGAAGGGCCACCCTTCCGATCCGATGGCCTCGTTGTTGGCGTTGCGCTCCACGAAGTCCCACTGGGTGGCGGAGACAGGCACGTGGTCGATGGAATCCCACTCGAAGAGGATCTCGCCGGTGAGAAGGTCGTACTCCTGGAACAGCCCGGACGAGACCCAGCCGTCGACCGGGCCGCCGAATTCGCTGAGATCCATCGGGTGGGGCTGGTAGTAGGCCAACAGCAGGGTGTCGTTGTCTGTGAGATGAAGTTCGTGGAAATCCGCGCCGACCGTTTCCGCGCCGCCGGCGGCGGACAGGCGGTGGAGCTCCTGGAAGGAGGTGTCGGCGATGACGATGTCGCCGTGGCCCCAGCCGGCACGCGCGGCGCCCTCCCACCACACCAGCACCGGCTCCCCGTCGAGCTCGGCAAACTGCAGGTTGTTGACCGCGTCGTGCTCCGGGCTGAGCCCCTCCCGGTTGTTTATCCAGACCGGCTGTCCGGAAGTATCCAGGATCAGCGAGGCGAGCGGCTGATCCTCGGGGGCCGTCTCCGTCAGCATCGGCGTCAGCGCGATGTATCCCTCGCGCAGATCGTCGATGGCGGGGCCTTCGGTGGCCTCGGCCGGGAAGTCCGCCAGGTCGGGGCGGGAGACGAACGCCTCGTGCACGCCCTCGAAGACTGGGGCGGGCTGGGCGTCGGGGCCGTCGGCAAGCGTGGGCTCGCCCGGGGTCGGCTCCGGCGAGTCGGCGCCGGCGCACCCGCTGAGCACCAAGGCGGAGGTGGTCAGGGCGGCCAGCACCATCCGACGTCGCGATGATCTAGACACTGGTGATCAGTCCAATCCAGGTAGCGGAGGGTTTAGGAGGTGGCGGCGTCGATGTAGCTGGCCGCCAGGACGTCACCGTTGTCGTCGAGGGCCTGGACGGCGATGTAGTCGTCATTCGGCGCAGACAGCTCGGTTTCGAAGCCGTCCCAGTCGGCGACCTCCCGGAATTCCGTGTTTTCTTCGTCCGCCCCGGAGAATAGGCGCCACTGCGCGACCTCGGTCGCCCCGTTCCAGCTGACGAAGACGCTGTCGCCCTCGACGGCCAGTGCCGGCGCCTCCTGCGGCGTGCCGGTCCAGTCCTCGGAGATGTAGGAGCGGTAGTTGATGTAGGGGCTGTGGTCGACGTCGATCGTGACCTCCCCGTCCGGGGTGTATTGCGTGAAGAAGGGCTCGTACCCCCAGCCGACCATCACGTGGCCGGAGTCGGTGGCTTCCGCGTTGGCCATGTAGTCCGCGCGGCGCTGCTCGGGCGGATCCAACTGGCGGACCAGGTGGGCGACCATGTCGTCGTCATCCAGCTCGAAGTTGATCACCCGGGAGTTTTCCCGCATGGCCGGCTCAGAGGCGTTGTCGAAGATCTGGATCGTGCCGTCCTCGGCGCGCTGCACGTCGTGCTGCCACCCGAAGTAGCCGTCTTCGCCCATGTCGTAATCGGAGTAGCGCCCGCCGAGCGTCCAATTCAGCTCGCCGGTGTCGCGGTCGACGGAATACACGGCGTGGGTGTTGCGCGCGGAGATCAGGAAAGTGTCGGTGTCATCTGCGTCGTAGTGCACGGAGTTGATGTGGAAGTAGTCGAAGGGCAACAGCTCGGTGCCCACATTCGGGTCACGGTCGATCTCGACCGGGTAATCCCACATGCTCGCGGTGACCGGGACATGGTCCAGAGCGGACCACTCGAACAGCAGCTCTCCGGTCTCGACGTCGTATTCCTGGAAGACCCCGTCCATGACCCAGCCGTCCACGGGACCGCCGACCGCGGTCAGGTCCGTTTGCGTCGGCTGATAGTACAAGGTGAGCAACGTGTCGTTGTCCGTCAGGCGGAACTCGTGGAAGTCCGGCTCGACGTCGACGATTCCCTCGGTCGGCGCGATCCGGGCGATCTCTTCGTAGCTGGCGTCGGCGATGACGATCTCGCCGAAGCCCCAGCCGGCGTGGGTGGCGCCCTCCCACCATGTCAGCACCGGCTCGCCCTGGTACTGCTGGAAATGTAGGTTGTAGGTCGTGTCGTGTTCCGGGTTCAGGTGGTCGCGGTTTTGCAGCCACACGGTGTTGGCGTCGGTGTCGACGATGACGTTGCCGATCGGCTGCTCTGCCGGCGGGTTCTCCTCAATGCGCGGAGAAGCGGGGATGTAGCCCTCCAGCCTGTCCTGGTAGGCCTCCCCCTCGGTCAATTGGGTCGGGAAGTCCGCGAGGTCCGGACGAGTCACGAAATCAGTGTGCTCGCCCTCGAAGACGGGGCTCGGCTGGACGTCCGGACCGTCTGCGAGTGAAGAGTTTTCGTGGTCGGGGCCGAAGCTGCACGCACTGGTGGCGAGTAGGGCGGTGACAGCTGCGCCTGCGGTCAAGGTCCGGAAGAGAGGCCTGGCGGAATGCATATTTAGCCAGGCTACTTATATGCATTATTAAGGTAAAATCAACTTTTGACTATGTCTGACCGGACATGTTCACACGTTATGGGCAGATCATTCACCTGCCATCAGGGCGGCGGGCGGTTTCTGCGGCGGAAAAGTCACTACACCCCGGAACACACCCCTGCCCCGCCGGCACGACGACACCCAGGCCAGAACGTGATTCTGACCTGGGCGCCGTCATGGATTCTCGTACAGCTTTTCTATAGCTGCTCGGTGTAGGCGCCGCGACCGTCGGAGTAGGAAACGGTCACCCGCGCGATCTGCTCTGTCGCCGGGTCACCGTCGATGAGCTGGAGGATCTCGCCGCCGATGAGCTCAGCATTGTCCACGGCGCCGCCGTCGTTGACATCGAGGGTCGTGTACGCGAGGAGAGTGGCGCCGTTGACTTCGGTGCCGGTGACGTCGCTGGCCCAACCTTCGGTCGCGTCATCCCAGTTGGAGGCCCCGACCCCTTCCAGCAGCAGCTCATCGAGCTCCTCGGAAAGCTCCGCCACGTTGGCAGCCGGGCCCACGACGGGCTGATCGCTGTCGTGGCCCCGGCTGCTTTCCTCGGTGGCGCCGCCGCAGGCGGTCAAGGCCAGGGCGCTTGCGGTGATGGTGGCCAGTACTGTCTTTCGCACGGTGCTCTCCTCCGAGTCGGTCAATGCGCTGCGGACACAGCGACACGTTTCATTGCCGCCCAGCTTATGCATGAATTGTGGTCGACCGCAGAAAGTTCGGCCCGTCGGCCTGTGCGCCGTCGCCCGGGACGTCTGTGCGGACGCGACGCCGACCGTGTGACCAAAGACACGGAGGGTTTCGGGAATGTACGGAGTTAGTTGAGAATTGAAGTAAATATGAACACTTCCAGCACACCCGAGAACACCACGCCCATCGTCTTGGATCAGGACGCCCAGGACCTCCTGTTCCACCAGGGCCGCACCGCCAACGCCTTCACCTCCGAGCCCGTCACCGACGAACAGATCGCCGCGATCTACGACCTGATCAAGTGGGCGCCGACCGCCATGAACACCCAGCCGCAGCGCGTGGTCGTGGTGCGCTCCGCGGAGGCGAAGGCACGCCTGCTGCCGCACATGGCCGAGGGCAACCGCGCCAAGACGGAGGCCGCCCCGGCCACCGTGCTGCTGGCCGCCGACATCGACTTCCACCACGAGCTGCCCACCGTGTTCCCGCACGCGGAAGGGATGAAGGAGATGTTCGACGGCGACGAGGACGCCCGCCACGACATGGCCCAGCTCAACGCCGGACTGCAGGTCGGCTACGCCATCCTGGGCATTCGCGCCGCCGGTCTGGCCGCCGGCCCGATGACGGGCTTCGACGCCGAGGCCATCTCCCGGGAATTCTTCCCCGACGGCCGCCACCGCGTCATGGTGGCGGTCAACATCGGCAAGCCCGCCGAGGACGCCTTCCGTGACCGTCTCCCGCGACTGAGCTTCGACGAGGTCGTTCAGGTCCTCTAGGCTCGGGCCAGAGCCTGACACGGTTGGTGGTGGAGTGTCCGCCCATCCGTTAAGCTAAATGGTGACCTGTCACCGAATTCCATAAAATCAAGGAGCTTCATGTCCAAGATCGCCACTTTCTTCACCCGCGTCATCCCGGGCGCCTTCATCGCCAACTCCGGAGTCGGCAAGATCGGCATGCCCGCCGAGGCTTCCGAGGGCCTGCAGCAGTACGCCGCGACCGGCGTTCCGCTGGTCAAGTCCCTGCCGGCCGATAAGTTCGGCACCATCCTCGGCGTTTCCGAGGTCGCCCTGGGCGCCGCACTGGCGATCCCGGCCATCCCGAACCGCGTCGCCGGCGTCGGCCTGACCGCGTTCTCCGCCGGCCTGCTGTCGCTGTACTTCGCCAACCCGGAGAACACCAAGGCCGACCGCATCCGCCCGAGCGACGAGGGCCTGAGCCTGTCCAAGGACATCTTCATGCTCTCCCTCGGCGTCGGCCTGATCGCCCAGGGCGACGAGAAGAAGAAGGAATCCAAGGCCAAGGGCTTGGGCAAGAAGGCCGCCAAGGCCGCCGCCGCCACGAAGGCCGCGAAGGCACTGAAGAAGTAAGGGTTCTCCCCCGTAACTGATCGGCTGTTTTCTGCAGCTGCAGAAAAATATGGACGACTATGCGCGCGCATAGTCGTCCATATTTTGTTTTAAGAGGAGCCGCGTTGCCCTTCCACCTGCTGCGGGGCCGGCGCCGGGGCCATGGCCTCGGGCGGCAAGTCCCGCACGCTGGTCAGCGGCCGCGGGGTAAACGAGTAGCTGGCGTCGGAGCGCGCCATGCGGATCGCCTTGATAAAGATCCAGACGCTCAGCGCGTAGAGGATCAGCGCGTTGATCGCCCAGGCGGTGACCAGGACAGCCGTGGAGTCCCACGTGTAGTTCCACATGAAGTGCAGCACGAACGGGATGAGTAGCCACACTCCCGCCGTGCGGGCACGCCAGGCGGCGGACTTGCCGGCGGAAAACAGCGCCAGGCCGATGCCCCAGCCGGCCAGGGCGGTCCACAGGATGTGGATGAACGGGCCGGCCACCATGCGCAGCCCCCAGGTGAGTAAAGCGCCGATCCAGTCGGCGGAGGGGTCCAGCGGCGCGGACACCATGCCGTAGCCGATGTTTTCGTTGACCTCGAAACCCAGGCCGATGAGCGCGCCGGTGACCAGCCCGTGCCAGGGGCGGTTCAGGCCACGGAAGGTCATGAGGATGACCACCACGCCGAGCGCCTTGCCGATCTCCTCCGGGTACGCCCCGCCGAAGGAGTAGATCGCCCGCTCCCACCCGGCGAGCTGCGCCAGCTCAATGACAGGTAGGCCGGTGATGTAAGCGGCCAGGATCGCGATCCCGGAGCCCCAGATCAGACACGACAAGACCCACGCCGCTCCCGCCCCGCCGACCGGCCAGATGGGCATCGCCCGCAGCACCAGCACGATCACGGCGGTGTAGACCGCGCCGAGAACCAAGCCGATGACCAGGCCAACGCCAGAGGAAAACACCCCGAGCAGCAGCGACAGCGCCGCCGTGGGCACGCCCACGATCGCGAGCACGATCAGCGTCCACCGAAACAGCTGACTCACACCGTCACCTCCCGGTCCGGGAACAGCTCCGGCAGGAAAGACTCCGACCCGTGGGGATTGCCGCCCATGTCACTGATCAGGGAAGCGACCGCCTCGGGCAGCTCTTCACCGGTGAAGGCCAGCCACACGGCGTCGACGAACAACGCCAGCTCCGCGCCCACGCCGCTGACCGCGACGAAGGTCTGCGCCCCCTCGTACTCCCCGGTGCCCTGCAGGGACATGCCGACGGTGTTGCTGCGGGCGTCGACAAGCATGCGCGCCCCGCCCTCCCGCAGGATGTCGTCCGAGGTGTTCTCCGGCCAGCCCGTCAACCCCGAGGTCAGGCGCCGCAGCGCCTGATCCGGGTCGTCGGTCGCCCGGTCGGTGAGCGTGTCCACGATCACCGTCTCCCCGCACCACCAGCTGGCCGCCAAGCCCAGCGCGTTGTCCTCGCAGCGCACCGGATCACCGTCCACGGTCAACGGGATCTCCCACTCGCCGGAGCCCAAGACCACCGCGGACTCCGTCCCCTCCGGGGCGGGGGCCGGCCACCAGAGCGCGACCGGCGCCAGCAGCACCACCAACGTCACTCCGACGCTGGCCCACCACGTTCGTCCGGCCCGCGCCGGCTGCAGCTGATAGGAATGCATAGCCACCACTGTAACCGCAGCGTCTGACATAGAGTGGAAGCCATGAAAGACCTTTACGCATACGTCAACGGACCCTGGCTCGACTCGCACGTCATCCCCGACGACCGCGGCGTCGACGGCACCTTCCACAAGCTTCGCGACGACGCCGAACTCGACGTCCGCACCATCGTCGAGGAAGACACCGGACGCGCCGGCACCCTCTACGGCTCCTTCATGGACGTCGAGGGCGTGAACGACGCCGGCATGGCCCCGCTGGACAAAGACCTCGACCTGCTCACCGCCGCCGACGCGGAAGCCTTCGCCCGCAACTTGGGCGAACTCGAGCGCTCCGGCGTCGGCGCCCCGGTGAGCTTCTGGGTGGAAAAGGACTCCAGCGGCGACGACGCGATCGCCTACCTGGTCCAGTCCGGGCTCGGCCTGCCCGACGAGGCCTACTACCGCGAGGAGACCCACGCCGACACACTCGCCGCGTATCAGGAGCACATCGCGGAGATGCTCGGCTTCCTCGACCCGGCGCGCCTGTTCGGCCTGGACGCGCAGACCGCGGCGCTTCGCATCGTCGCGTTGGAGACGCAGATCGCCGCCGGCCACTGGGACGTGGTGTCCTCCCGCGACGCCGTCAAGACCTACAACCCCATGGACTTCAATGAGCTGGGTTCCGACGTGCGCGCCCTGCTCGGCGCTGCGGGCCTGGGCGAGGGCCGGGTGGTCAACATGATGCCCAGCTACGTCCAGCACTTCGAGGACCTGCTGCGCGACGACAACCTCGCCGACTGGCAGCTGTGGGGCACCTGGCACATCCTGCGCTCGCGCGCCGGCCTGCTGCCCGAGGAAGTGGGCAAGAAGAACTTCGAGTTCTACGGCACGAAGCTCTCCGGCGCCACTGAGCAGAAGGACCGCTGGAAGCGCGGCGTCGCCCTGACCGAATCGCTGGTGGGCCACGAGGTCGGCCGCATCTTCGTCGACCGCCACTTCCCGGCGTCGTCGAAGGAGCACATGCTCACCCTCGTCGACTACCTGACCCGCGCCTACGAGCAGCGCATCCAGGCGCTGCCGTGGATGACCGAAGAGACCAAGGCGCGTGCCCTGGACAAGCTCAAGCTGTTCCGCTCCAAGATCGGCTACCCCGACACCTGGCGCTCCTACGAGGGCTTGACGTTTACGGCCGGCGGGGCGAGCCTGCTGGACAACGTGCGCGCCGGCGCCGCGTTCCTGCACGACTATGAGCTGGACAAGATCGGCAAGCCCGCCGACCGCGACGAGTGGGTCACCACCCCGCAGACCGTCAACGCCTTCTACAACCCGGTGGTCAACGACATCACCTTCCCGGCGGCCATCCTGCGCGCGCCGTTCTACGACCCGGAAGCACCCCAGGCAGAGAACTTCGGCGCCATCGGCGCAGTCATCGGCCACGAAATCGGCCACGGCTTCGACGACCAGGGCTCCCAGTACGACGGCCACGGCAACCTGCAGTCCTGGTGGAGCGACGAGGACCGCGCCGAGTTCAAGAAGCTGACCGATCAGCTGGTCGAGCAGTTCGACGGCCTGGTCCCGCGCGTGCTGGAGGGCACAGACACCACGGGCGTCAACGGCGAGTTCACCCTGGGTGAAAACATCGGCGACCTGGGCGGCCTGGGCATCGCGGTGGTGGCCTACCAGATGTGGGTCGACGACCACGGCGAAGAAGAACCCGCCCGCTTCGAGGCCGAAGGCGCCGACCCGGGCCTTAACGAGCGCGAGTTCACCGGCATGCAGCGACTGTTCCTGTCCTGGTCACGGGTGTGGCGCACCGCCATCCGCCCGGAGATGCAGCAGCAGTACCTGGCGATCGACCCGCACTCCCCCGCCGAGTTCCGCTGCAACCAGATCGCAGCCAACATCGACGAGTTCTACGAGGCCTTCCCCGAGATCGACGAAACCTCCCCGATGTGGATCGAGCCGAGCCAGCGCGTGAATATCTGGTAGTTACGCCTCGGTGAGGCGGTGCCCGCGCTCGGCGCAGGCGCGGTCTTAGACCGGCTCCGCCGCCTTCGCCCCGCGGTGGGCGCCCAGCGCGCTGGGCTGCAGCTCCACGACCGTGCGCAGCGCGGCGCCGGGGCGGGTGAACTGCTCAGGCAGCTGACCCAACGGCACCGGGCCGCCGAAAATCTTGTCTGCCGGCAGGGTGTGTCCCTCGGCGGCGAGGAACTCCACCGCCTGCGTCAGGTGCCTCGGTTCGAAATTGTGCACGCCGGTGACCGTGCGCCAGCCACGCACCAGCCATTCCGGGTCGATGCTCACCTCCGGACCCGGCGCGACGGTGCCGGCCAGCACGGCCGTACCGCCGATGTCCAGCGCCGTGAGGCAGGCCTCTACCCCGGCGCTCGCGCCCGAGAGCTCTAAAGCGACGTCAACCGTGTGCTCCATCCCGGGGGCGACAGTGACGTCCGCGAGGTCGCCCACCAGCTCCCGGTTGACGGGGTTCGGGTCACAGGCGATGACATGCGCGGCGCCGCGGGCGCGGGCGGCCGCCACGGCGATGACGCCGAGCATGCCGACGCCGTTGACCAACACGTGACGCCCGGCCAGATCACCGACGGAGTCCAACACCGCCATGACAGTCGCCGCGGCGCATCCGGCCGTCGAGGCCAGCGCATCGGAGACGTGCTCCGGCACCTCTTCCACGGCCTGGCCGGCCAGCAGGTGAATGTGGCTGGCGTAGGTGCCCGACAAGGGCCAGACGTCCTCGAAGGATTCATGGCCGGCCTTGCGCACTGTGTCGCACTTCGCCGTCAGCCCCCGGCGACAGTTGCCGCAGCGCCCGCAGCTGGAGGTCACGGAGAACACCACCCGCATGCCGGGTTCCAGCCCTGGGCGGCGGCTGTCGACGACAATTCCCACGCCCTCGTGCCCAAGGATGGACGGGCACGCGCCGGAGCGGCGCCCGGAGACGGTGTGGCGGTCGGAGCCGCAGATCGTGGCGGCGGTCAGCTCGACCAGCGCCTCGCCGTCGCTGAGCTCCGGGAAAGGAACCTCGCGCAGCTGGAAGTCAGCGCCGCCCTGCCACACCTGTGCGTGTGCGACGCTCACTTGCCCTCCATGACCGGGTGCGCCGGCAGGTCCGCGACGGAATCGAGGATCAGGTCGGCGCCCAGTTCAGTGAACTCTTCGGCGGGCACGTGCCCGGTGAGTACGCCGACAGAGGTCACCCCGGCGGCTTGGGCGGAGCGCACGTCGGCGGCGGTGTCCCCGGCGCTGATCACGGCGGCCGGGTCGGTGACGCCGGTGGCGGCCATGACGGTACGGATCAGGTGCGGCTCGGGACGGCCGGCCTCGACCTCGTCGCCGGCGGCGCTGGCGTCGATTGTCTCGCCGACTCGCCAGCCCATGGCGCCTAAGATGAGGTCGACGATCTCGCGGGAGAACCCGGTGGTCAGACCGACCTTGACGCCACGTTCGCGCAGGGCGCGCAGGGCGTCTTCCACCCCGGGCAGCGGGGTGGGCGGGTTATCGGTGTAGGTGCGGCGCAGCTCCTCGCGGAACCAGGCCCAAGACTTCTCGATGCGCTCCTCGGTGGGTTCCACGCCGCCGATCTCCAGGAGGTTGCGGATGGCCCATTTCTTCTCCGTGCCCATCCATTCCTGGAAGGTGGCGTCGGAGTAGACGGCGCCTTCGCGTTCGGTGGCCTCGCGGAGCACGCGGTAGACCTCGTCGCGGTCGTTGACGGTGGTGCCGGCCATATCGAACACTGCAAGCTGAATCATGAACGTCTTCTTTCTACGGGTTCCTACGGGAATGACTGGGGGTTAGCGGACGACGCGGCGCAGCCACATGGACAGGCCCTCGACGATGAGCACGACGGCGACCATCAGGATCAAAATCATGGTGACCACGTCGAATTGGTTGACGCGCGAGGCGTTGAGCAGCAGGAAGCCGATGCCGCCGGCGCCGACGACCCCGAGCAGGGTCGCGGAGCGGATGTTGGTGTCCAGCAGGTACATCGTGTGCGCCACGAACGCCGGGGCCGCCTGCCGCAGCGTCGCGGAGAAGAACACCTGCACCGGGGTGGCGCCGGCGGTACGCTGCGCTTCCTGGACGTCGACGTCGGTCTCTTCGAGCGAGTCGGCGACGAGTTTGGACAGCAGCCCCACGGCGCCCACGGCCAGGGCGAGGGTGCCGGCCACGCCGCCGAGGCCGGAGATGACCACGAAGATGATCGCCAGGATCAGCTCCGGGATGCCGCGGACGACGACGATGACGGTGCGGAAGAAGCCGTGGACATACGGGTTGGCCACCACGTTGCGGGCGGCGAGCACGCCGATCGGGATCGCGATGACCGCGCCGATGAGCGTGGCCGCCAAGGCGATCTGGACGGTGACCAGCAACTGCCCCATCAGCGCCGCCATCGAGCCGCCGGCTGACGGCGGGAAGAACAGCGCGAGAGTCTCCGGCAGGTTGAACAAGCCCTGCCCCAGCGCGGACCAGCTGACGTCGACCTGCCACAGCGACAGGAAGGTGAAGACGATGAGGAGGGCGACGGTGGCGAAGCGTTGGATACGCGCCAGGCCCCACGGCGGGGTGAGCGTGACGTCGTTGACGCCGGTCACGCGGCCCCTGTTCAGTGCGCGGTCCACCCACGTGCCGCCGGTGATTCCGCCGTCGGCGCTGCGCATGAGCGCTGCGCGGATGCCGCCGGAAATCAACTCGATGACGATGCACAGCGCCAACACGATCAGCGCCAGCGCCATGCCGCGCTGATAGTTGAGCGTGCGCAGTGCCTCGGCGGTGGCCAGGCCGATGCCGCCGACGCCGACGTAGCCGAGCAGCACGGAGGTGCGCAGGTTGATGTCGAAGCGGTGCAGGGCGGTGGCGATCAGCTGCGGCAGGAGCACCTGCGGGATGGCGGAGACGATCTGCTGCCTGCGGCCGGCGCCGGCGGAGGCCATGGACTCACGCGGGCCGTCGTCAAGCTCTTCGATGGCGTCGGCGTAGAGCTTGGCCACCATGCCGACGGAGTGAATGCCCATGGCCAGGATGCCGGCGGTGGCGCCGAGGCCGAACATGCGCAGGAAGATGATGGCCAGCACCAGGTCCGGGATGGCACGCGCCAGCACGATCAGGGCACGCGCCACACCCTGGGAGGTGCGGGTGCGGGCGGTGGGGCGGGCGGCGGCCAGCGCCACCGGGACCGACAGCGCCACGGACAGCGCGGTGGCCAAGAAGACGATCGCCAGAGTCTCAAAAATCAGCCCCAGGGTCTCACCCAGCGGCGGGAAGTCCAGCGGGAACATCCGGTCGAGGAAGGCCACCGCGTTGTCCAGTGAACTGGCGATGGTGGCGACGTTGATGCCCAGGGAGGCGATCGACCAGGCGCCGGCGACCACCAGCGCCAGCAGCACCACGCCGGCGACGATGACGCTGGCGTTCGGACGCGGCCTCTCCGGCGCACGCACCTGAGGGGAGGTCAGTGTGCTCATTTACGACACCCTGGCTTCCTTGGCCCGTGCTTCGGCGTCGACGCGGGAGACGTTGGAGTAGATGTTGGACGCCTCGGCCGCTGACAAGCCCTCGGTGGGTTGGTCCAGGACGACCTTGCCGCCGCGCAGGCCGACGATGCGGTCGGCGAAGTCGATGGCCAGCTGAACCTGGTGCAGTGAAGAGATGACCGTGAGGTTGTCCTCCGCGGAGATCTGGCGCAGCAAGGTGATCACGTCGTGGGAGGAGACCGGGTCGAGGGAGGCGACCGGTTCGTCGGCGAGCAGGATCTTCGGGTTCTGCATGAGCGCCCGCGCGATGGCCACCCGCTGCTGCTGGCCGCCGGAGAGGGTGTCGGCACGCTGGTAGGCGCGGTCGGCCAGGCCGACGCGGTCGAGTTTTTCCAGGGCCTCGCGACGGACGGACTTGGGGTACATCATCAGCGACAGTCGCGGTCCGCGCAGCGAGCCGAGGCGGCCGGTGCAGACGTTTTCCAGCACCGACATCGGGCCGACCAGGTTGAAGTTCTGGAAAATGACGCCGACGTCGCGGCGCAGACCCCGCAGCGCCTTGCCGCGCAGTTCAGGGACGTTCTGACCGAGGACCCGGATGGTGCCGGCGGTCGGGGTGTGCAGGCCGTTGAGGTGGCGCAGCAGGGTCGATTTGCCGGAGCCGGACAGTCCGAGCAACACCGTGACCTCGCCCGTCTTGAGGCCTAAGGTCACGTCGTCGAGGCCTAATACCCCGCCGCCGAAGTCCTTGGTCACGTTGTCCAGCTGCACCGCGTAGATGTCGTCGATCTCGCGCTGAAAATCTGTCGAGGTGGGGATGTGGGTGTTCATGGTGATGTCTCCTGATGTCTCGTTGAGTTCCGCTTAACCGACGTTCTGGCAGGCGTCGGCCTCGGTGACCTCGCAGAGCTCCCGGATGGCGTCGAAGTCGGAGTCGTCGACCGGAACGAAGCCGTGCTCGATCTCCTCCGGCAGGACGCAGTCGTCCTCGGAGGTGCAGATGCCCGCCTCGACGAGCGCCGGCTTGTTGGCCTGCTCGCGGATGATCTGGGTGATCTGGTCGCCGCGCTCCTGGCCCAGCGAGTCGTAGTTGACGGTGATCGGGTCCTCGGTGATCGGAGCGGACTCCCAGACCGGGCGCACCGCGCCCGGCTCCATCTGCCCGGAGTTCTCCAGGGTGGTGAGCATGGTGTCGTGGGCGAAGGCGGCGTCGCAGTTTCCGGAGTCCAGCGACAGCAGGCCGGCGTCGTGCCCGCCCGCCATCACCGGGGTGAGGTCGTCTTCCATGTCAATGTCGGCTGCCATCAGCCCTTCCATGGGCACGAGGTAGCCGGAGGTGGAGGCGGCGTCGACGAAGCAGACGGTCTGACCGCGCAAATCGTCGATGCTCTCGATGTCCGAGTCCGCCCGGACGTACGCCAGCGAGGTATACGCCGGCGCCTGGTCCGGGTCGTTGGTCGGGGACGCCGCGGGCTCCATGTCGATGCCGGAGTCCTTGGCGATGACGTAGGAGAACGGGCCGAAGGAGGCGACGTCGATCTGCCCGGCGCGCATGCCCTCGATGACGGCGGCGTAGTCGGAGGCGTTCTGGAACTCGACGGTGGCGCCGGTCTCCTGCTCAATCAGGTCCGTGATGTTCTCAAACGAGGTCGACAGCGACGCGGAGGATTCCGAGGGGACGGCCGCGAAGGTGATCGTCTCGCCGGCCTCGACGGAGCCGCAGGCGGTCAGGATGGAGGCGGTGACGCCGGCGGCTGCGAGGGCGACGGCGCTGCGGAGGACGGTCTTCTTGGACATGAGGGGCCTTTCAGGTTTCCGGGCGGTGGTGGCGGGTCCGTGCCCCGGGCTCACGGGGAGGTGGCCGGGGGACGTGCGGGACCGGAGCGGGGAATCCGAGCGGTCTCGGCGGGTTCACATCGCATTGTGCGCCCCCGTGATCCAACTTGTCTAGCCGAGCTAGAAATGTTCATGTACAAGTAACTTTGCCGTCCCACACGGGTCCGACTGTTTACCTGCCGGTCAGATTAGAAACCCGGAATCTGCTCTCCGCTGAGCGCCAGATGACCGACGCCAAACGACAAAGTCATGCCGATTCCGGAGGTGACGACAGCGACCGTGGTGCGCGCATCCGGGCGCTCGAGCACCAGGTTGGTGTTCGGGGAATCCGCGTAGCGCCCGAGCCAACGCTGGCGCACCACCGGGCGTTCCACACCCAGCAGCGCAGTGGAGCGATCGATCAGCAGGTCGGCGACGTCTTCGTCGATGAACGGCTCCGGACTCAGGGAATAGGCGTGCGAGTCGCCGACCAGCAGCCCCTCCGGAATGCCGGTGGCCATGAGGTTGGCCACGCAGTCGACGAGCGCGGGCTCGCGCCGGGCCAGCTCATCGCGCAGCGCCGGGGCCGACGGCATCGCGGCGAAGCCGTCGTATCTGGCCAACGAGGTGCCGGTGAGCATCGCCAGATCTTGGCGAAGGTGGGAGGGGCGCTCCAGCAGCGCCATCACCAGGGTGCAGACCCGCACGTCGTAGGCCTCCGCCAGCTGCGGAAACAGCCCCATCAGCTCGAATCCGGGACACACCACCACCTCTGCGGCCGTGAAGTCTCCCCGGGTGGTGGCCACGACGCCGTCGCCGACCGCGGTGACCCGCGTGTTCCAGCTGAACGTCACCCCTTCCCGATCCAGCCAGGCGGCCAGGCTCGGCGCCGCCTCGCGGGGGTCGACGCGCATGTCCAGCGGCAGGTGCGCCCCACCCACCGCCGGCAGATCGGGGTTGCCCAACGCCGCGCCCACGTCCGGGCCGGTGAGCAGAGTGACCTCGTCGCCGCGATGCTCGGCGAATTCGCGCAGGACCTGCAGTTCCACGTCAGTCATGGCGGGGATGTGGGTGCCGGATTCGGCCGCCCAGAAGCCGGCCGCCTGAGCTGCGCGCAACCACCCGGCGCGGGCATGGCGCGCCGTGTCCTGGATGACGTCAGCCTGACCAGTGAAGCAGGCGTGGCCGAAGTTTTGGATGGAGGAGCCCACGGGACGATCGGCGCTGTCGATGATGCGGACGGAACGGCCCTGCTCGTGAGCCAGGAAAGCGGTGGCGAGTCCGAGGATGCCGGACCCGACGACGATGAGGTCAGAAGTGTTGGTCATGGCTCCATCATGGGCCGTGGCAGGCAAATTCTCGCTACCCGACTAGACAAGTTCAACGAAAGTTCATCTTCTATATGGCCAGGCTCCACCTAAACGGGTCTAATATGGATTTACACGCGACTCTCGCCACGGCCCGCGCCGTGAAAGGAGGGAGATTTTCCCTCCTGATGCGCGGCTGTGTAGCCAAGATCGGCTTTCCTTGACCAAGGAGGTCCCCAATGACACAAGCCCCTCTGCAGCAATATGAGGAGATCGCCGCCCACTTGCGCACCGCGATCCGGGAGGGCGTCTACGCCCCCGGTGATCCCCTGCCCAGCGAGTCCGAGCTGGGCCGTACCTTCGGCAGCGCCCGGGGAACGGTTCGCCACGCGATCGCCACACTCAAAAATGAAGGGCTGATCTCTTCTGGCCAGGGCCGGCGCTCCCGGGTGCTCAACACGGTCCCGTCCCAGTCCTTCGACGGCGCCATCTCCTTCACCGAGTGGTGTCGCAGCTCCGGCATCCGGCCGGGGCAACAGACGCAGTGGGTGATGCGCCGGCCCGCCGACCCCACCCTGGCCGCGCCCCTGCACTTGCCGGACCGCGCGCCAGTGGTGTCCGTGCTGCGGCTGCGCCTGATGGACGACGTTCCGGCGATGGTGGAGCGGCTCAACTATCCCCTCGAGGTGGGTAAACACGTGCTGAACTTCGACACTGACTCCGGGTCCATCTACCAACGCCTGCTCGACGCCGGGGTCGACATCGATCACGTCACCCGCACCATCGACGCCGTGGGCGCCGACGCCGATGACGCTGAACTCCTGCAGGTTCCGGAAGGCACTCCCCTGTTGCGGGTGCGCCGCCGCGCCTTCACCAGCGAGGGAACGCCGATCGAATCCTCTGATGATCGCTACCTGCCCGATCAGGCGAGCTTCACCCTCACCTCCATGCGCGGAGCGCCGTCGTCCGCCTCCATGGTGTCGGCGTAGCTCGACGAAAAACATTGCCCGCCGGGCCAGATGGGCCAGGCGGGCGAGGGGATCTGTGCGAGGGCGGTTATTGCTCAACGGCCCTGGCTGATTACCGGTTCGGAACGCTGTCCAGGGCGGGTTCTTCTGCCACGTGGGCGTCGGCAAGCTCAGTCTCGGCGACCTCGGCCTCAGCCCCCTCGTCCGTCGCGGTGTTCTTGCGGGTGAAGATCTTCCACAAGAACGCCACGGCGACAACGGCCCAGACGATTTCCGTGATCAGCAGGCCGGGGTTGAACGGAGCGAAGGCGGTGTAGGCGAAACCCAGTGCACCCAGCACGTTCAGCGACTGGTAGAGCGGGGACGAGGTGTCCAGCACCCCGAAGTTCATCAGCCCGTAGGCCGCGACGAGGAAGATTCCGGCGAGGATGCCGATTTCGTGGGAAAGAGTCAAAGATTCCACGGTTACACTCTTATCTTTTGGTCCGCTACGCGGCGACGGGGAACGGGGTCGAGGGAAGCGGGTCGGTGGAGACAACCTGGGTCACCGGAGCCGGAGCCGCGGCCGGAGCGGTCTGGCTCGCACGGCGCTTCCGCCAGATGGTGACGATGCCGTAGAGGCCGAGCAGCGCCCAGACCACTTCGGTCCAGAAGACGCCGGCGTTCATCGGGTTGAAGGCGGAGGCGGCCAGGAAACCGGCTCCGACGAAGTTGAGGATTTGATAGCTGTAGTGGTTCGGGGTGAGTTTGCCCATGTTGAGGAGGGCAAAAGCGACCAGAAGGGCGACGGAGGCGACGAGGCCAAGGAGCACCATTGCTGACATAGCTGGGGCGTCCTTCCTGTTCGAGGACTGTGATGATGGCACGGAAAAGGGGACGCTTGATGCAGCGTTCCCGGTGTTTTTTGATGTGGTGCTCCCACTAGTGGGGCAGCACCGTGAAGTTCTGTGATTTCTCCGTCGTAGTGTGACTGCTTGAGGTCCCCGGCCAGCAACCCTCGCGCCCTTGGCATAGGCCACAGGAAGGGATGATGTTCGTCGAGGTGCAGTCATACTGTGCACATGAGATGTCAGGCTTACTCCTGTTGGGTGAGCGTGTAGCTCGGATGAGGTTGGCGTTGCCCTTCTCTCCATCCCCGATGGGAGTGCGCCCCAGTATCTTCGTGCCAACGCAGTTCCGCAACCCCAGGGGTGGCGGGGTTCAATGGAAAGTTCGGGGAATGCTTTTGTACCCCGCAGCAGGTGGGCTCAAACCCCGTCTCCCCCGCCCCCAAATAGCGCCATGAACAGTGGTTTCATCCTTTTCGTGGCGGGCCCCACCGGCGCTTGAAAACCGTGGCGATCATCACTGCGGGCGGGTGCCCCCGACCCCTTCAAAAGCCTCGCGCCCCGACCGCCCCCGCGCCCCGAGGACGGTCGCCCCCTGCGTCCGCCTCAGTGAGGGTTCTTAGACCAGGTCTCCCCAGTACAGCTCGGCGACGATGAGGCCGTCCGTGCCCAGGCGCTCATCCTTCGGGGTGGCGGTCAGGTGCATCCGCGGGGTGGTGAATCCGCGGGCGACGGTGCGCTCGGTCTGCAGCAGGTTCGGCAGGCGCAGCTCGAAGGAGCGCACGTGGTCGCCGATCTCCACGGTGCCCACGGCCCGCTGGCGGGTGTATTCCTGTAATTTCACCTTGCCCACCTCGAGATCCTCGACCACGCTGCCGGGCTCGCCCTCCGGCGCCTTCGGGTCGCCGGTGCCGAGCACGTCGACGATCGGGCCGGAGTCATTGGAGTAGGCGGCGCCGTCGTCGCCCTGGACGATGGTGCGGATCATCTGCGCCACCGCCACCGGATCGCCGAGCGCGTTGGACACCCACCGGGTGCCCAAGACGCTGTGGTCCACGGAGCAGAACGTGGCCGCCGGGTCGAGTTCCTCGGCACGGTAGGTGGTCGGCATCTGCACCAGCCGACCTTCGGCGTCGCGGCCGATGTGGATTTCAATGCCGGCCTCGTCCGCCGGGTCGACCAGACGGTAGGAACCCAGCAGCGTGACCACGGCCCCATAGCGGGCGGTGAACTCTTCCTTGGTGGGGTGTAGGACGGCATCGTAGATCTGGGCTGTTCCGCTCATGGTCTTCCTCATTCCGTTCGAATGTCGCTGGTTGTTCCTACTTCCAGACTAGTCCGTTGCGCGGTTTCGTCACTAGGGTTCGGATCGCTCACTAGGCTGGGGGCATGACACCCCCACCCAAGCTGGAACAAGGCAAGCCGGACGACGAGTACCCCATCAACGACCAGGCGTCGGAGGATTTCAACGTCGGCGGCGTGAAACGGACGCTGCCGCCTGTCGAGCAGCTGGAGCAGCTGGTCTCCTACATGGACGTGACGTACCCGCGACCGGATTTCACCCCGCCGTGGCGGGGCGGGGACGGCAACCAGGACCCGGCGGACCGCTATGTGGCGTTGCTGCCGGATCGCATCACGCACGCGGCGATGATGATGTTGGGCACCGCCGTGGATCACACTGCGCCGGGCGTGGCTTATGCCGGGGACGTCACCGCAGAAGACGTCTCGCAGATCCGGGCCAGCAAGTACATGCCCAGCGACCCGACGGGCCGGTGGGCGGTCTCCTTCCACGGCGGCGGCTGGTGGCGCGGCTCCGGCGACGCACTCGAGCACCAGTGGCGCCCGGAGGTCGCGGCCGCGGCGGAGCTGTCCGGCACGATCATCCTGGACGTCGATTACCCGCTGGCGCCGACCGCCACGATCCCGGAGATCTTCGAGCAGGTGCGCGAGGCCATCGGCTATGCCCGCAGCCACAACCCCGAATCGGTCATGGCGTGGGGTTATTCCTCCGGCGCGGCGCTGGCCGCGATGACGGCCCCGCTTGTCGACGCCCTCGTGCTCACCTACCCGGACCTCGGCGGGGTGGCCGCCCTGCCGGAGGAGCTGCGCGACGGCGCCGCCGTGCCCGCCGCCGACGAGTGGCCGCGCACGCTGCTGCAGCTCGCCCAGCAGGACGAGGTCATCGATGAGCTGCCGGAAGGCTGGACCGTCCCGGAGCTGGACAACCGCGTCGAGGTGCTCGAGTACGTCTCGCAGCACCGCATCTCCACCCCGGAGGTCGCGCGCCAGCGCATCCAGGACACGGCGAAGTTTTTGCGCGAGGCCTAATTAGATCGTCGCGGCGTCAATGACGAAGCGGTAGCGCACCTCCGAGTCGATCGTGCGCTGGTACGCCTCGTTGACGTAGTCGGCGTCGATGAGCTCGATGACCGGGGCCACGCCGTGCTCGGCGCAGAAGTCGAGCATCTCCTGGGTCTCCTCGATTCCGCCGACCAGCGAGCCCGTCAACGCCGTGGCCCGCTGCGTGAACGAACGCGCCATGACCTGCATCGGGTTGCCCGGCAACCCCAGCTGCACCAGGACGCCGTTGAAGCGCAGCAACCCCAGGTAGGCGTCGACGTCCAGATCCACGGAAACGGTGTTGAGGATGACGTCGAAGTGGCGTTCCAGCTCCTCGGGTAGCCCGTCGCGGGTGGAGTGATGGGCGACGGCGCCGAAAGCGAAGGCGTCATCCCGCTTGCGGTCCGAATGCGAGAGCACGGTGACCTCCGCGCCCATGGCCACGGCGATCTTCACGCCCACATGCCCGAGCCCGCCCATGCCGATCACGGCGACGCGCTTGCCGGGGCCCACGCCCCACTTCTTCAGCGGCGCATAGGTCGTGATGCCGGCGCACAACAGCGGCGCGGCCTCCGCCGGGTCGAGCTGCTCCGGGATGCGCACGACAAAGCTCTCGCGCACCACGATGGCCTGCGAGTATCCCCCGTGGCTGTACTCGCCGTCGGTGTACTTGTCCGTGCCGCCGTAGGTGCCCACCACCCCGTTCTCGCAGTAGGAGATCTCCCCTTGCTCGCACGGGTCGCACGCGCCACAGGAGTTGATGAAGCAGCCGACGCCTACCCGGTCGCCCGGCCGGTACTCGGTGACGTCCTCACCCACGGCCGTCACCTTCCCCACGATCTCGTGCCCCGGCACCAGCGGCCACTGCTTCTCCCCGAAGTCGCCGGCCATGGTGTGGATGTCGGAGTGGCAGATGCCCGCGTACTCGATGGCGATGGCCACGTCGTCGGCACGCAGCGCGCGTCGGGTGATCTCCAGGGCCTCGAGCGGCTGGCCGGGGCCGTGGGCTCCGCGGGCGCGGACGGTGGTGGTCGTGGTGGTGTCGATGTCGGCAGTTACAGTCATGCCAGAGAGTGTAGAACGGATGGGCGCGGACGCGGCACAAGAAACCCCGGCCTGTCTGAACCGCATGGCCGGGGTTAACTGCGTGCCGGAGACTTAAGGCTTGAGCACCACCTTGATGCAGCCGTCCTCCTTCTTCTGGAACTTCTCGTACATCGCCGGCGCCTCGTCCAGAGACGCGGTGTGCGTCGTGAGGTCGAGCACGCCCAGCGGGTCCGACGGGTCGTCCAGCAGCGGCAACAGCGTCTCGGTCCAGGAACGCACGTTGCACTGGCCCATCCGCAGCTGGATCTGCTTGTCGAACATCGTCAGCATCGGCAGCGGGTCCTTCATGCCGCCGTACACGCCGCTGATGGAGATCGTCCCGCCTCGGCGAACGGAGTCGATGGCGGTGTACAACGCGCTCATCCGGTCCACCCCGGCCATCTCCATTGCTTCGCGCCCCAGCGGCGACGGCAGCTTGCCGACGGCCGCCTGGGCCGCGCCGGCCACCGGCGAACCGTGCGCCTCCATGCCGACGGCGTCGACCACCGAGTTCGGCCCGCGCCCGTCGGTGAGGTCCTTGAGCTGCTCTGCCACGCCGTCCTCGGAGGAGTCCAGCGTTTCAATGCCGTAGCGCTCAGCCATGGCGCGACGCTCGGGCACCGAGTCCGTCGCGATCACCTGATAGCCCAAGTGCTTGCCGATCCGGGCGGTCATCTGGCCGATCGGGCCCAGGCCCAGCACCGCCAGCGAGCCGCCGTCGGGGACCGCGGCGTAGTCCACGGACTGCCAGGCGGTGGGCACGACGTCGGAAAGAAAGAGGTAGCGCTCGTCTTCGCCGACGTTGGGGACCTTCATCGCCCCGTAGTCCGCGTGCGGCACGCGCAGGTATTCCGCCTGCCCGCCCGGCACCGAGCCGTAGAGGCGCGAGTAGCCGAGGAACTGCGCGCCGGTGCCGTACTCGCGGACCTGGGTGGTTTCACACTGCGACTGCAGCCCCTGGCGGCACATGAAGCAATGCCCGCAGGAAACGTTGAAGGGAATGACCACCCGGTCCCCCGGCTTGATGTGGGTGACGGCCGAGCCGACCTCCTCGACGACGCCCATGGGCTCATGGCCAATGATGTCGCCTTCGTCCATGAACGGGGTCAGCACCTCATAGAGGTGCAGGTCAGATCCGCAGATGGCGGTCGAGGTGATCCGGATGACCGCATCGGTGGGTTCCTGGATCTGCGGGTCCGGGACCTCCTCCACGCTCACCGTCTTTGACGCCTGCCAGGTCAATGCTTTCATGTGTCCTCCTCGCCAGGGCGGCCGCCTCGGGTGAAGCGGCGCCGCTGATCCGTTGGTTGAGGCCGACTGTACTGAAAACACGGTGGGGCGGGTCGCCCACGTCGCGGCCGGAGTCTCACATCCCGACGGGCCCTAGCTGGGAAAGATCAGTGGGACGCTGCCTCAGTTATGGGCTCACTCCGGCGGCGTGGACCAGTGCTGGATAAGTAACTGCTGGGCTTGCTCCTGACTCAAGTCCGCAATTTCTTCGGGGGACAGGTGCAACTGGTTTCTCAGCCCCTCCGCCAGCCATGACGGCAATGTGGGAGCCGGGGAGGGCTCCTGATGCGCCTCCACCTCACCGTAAAATCGGCCCATGTCTTCGATGATTTCCACCAAGGCTCGGGCGTGCGGGTGATCAGAAGCTGCCAGGTGTTCCACTCGGCGAGTCAGCTCTGCATAGACCTCGCTGTCGGCGCGGGCGCCGACAGCCCACACCTCCGCGATCTCCAACACGGGCCGGTGGGTTTCATCGATGGTTTCTCTCCATACGATCCGGTAATCGCGGTCTCCGACCACCAGTTTTCGAAAACCCACCAGGGCCTCCACCAAAGGCTCACCGGCAGACGGGGAACGCTCTAAAATAAGCATCTTCTTGAAGACCTCCCGGACGATCTGGGGGTCTTTCTTCTGCAGTCGACGCAGGTCCGCGACGGCGTCCTCCGTCAGACGTACCCGAGCCCGCGGTTCCGGAAAAGACGCCACGGCAGACTAAACGGCCGAGCTGTCAGCGGCAAGCTCAGCCTCGAGCTCCGCCCGATCCAGCCCGAACGCTTCCATGGCCTCATCCAGCTCCGTCCGGGCACCGGAATCAGTGGCAAATCTCGCCATCACCAGCGCAGTATCGCGTAGCAGCTCCCGCTCCCTGCGTAGCTGCTCCATCTCTTCCGCCGAGACGAGCTGCGCAACCACCCGCCCGTGCCGCGACAAGACGATCCGCTCACCGGCCTCCGCGGCGGAGACCAGCCCGGAAACCCCCGTGCGGGATGCTTCAGTAATCGTGATCGTTTTCATAGCTCAAATCTACATAGATTTCTACACAGATTCAAGGGGTTATCGAGCTTTCCCGACCGTGAACCAGGATGTCACCGGCATCCGACGGTTACCCCCATCTTCTGGCTTTCACCGTCGAGTGGGGTGGCAGCGTCGCGCGTCACGGAGTGGTGCCCGCTCCCTACGGGAGAAACCTCCTAACACGCCGGCACGAACTGGGCGACCTCACCGGGCACCGGGATGTCCTGCGGCAAGTGCTGCGAAGAGCCCAGCGGGTCGATGCAGCTCGCGCGGTCCAGCAGCTCGCCGGAGGTCACGGTGCCCCCGGAGCTGCCCGGTACGGACGGTGCGGCCGGAGCACCGGGCACGCTCGAGCCCAGCACCCCGGCGGCGGCCCGCACGTCGGCGGTGTGGGCGGCGGCGGAGCCGTACGTGTTGGCGGCCGCGACCCAGCCCGGGCCGATGGTCACGGTGGCGTGAATGTCGCGGTTGTTCGACCAGCCGAACTTGGTGCCCTGCGCACCGGACAGCACGGCGGTGCCGAAGTCCTGGCGGTAGCCGTCGGCTGCGACGGGGGCGGCGTAGCGCATGCCGTCGATGACGGGGTGGGCGACGGGATCATGCCGGATCGCGGAGATGAAGCGGGCGGCGTCGTGCGCGGAGGTGTGCGAGCTGCCCCAATAACCGGAATAGGTGGTCTGGTGCAGCCCGAAGTCGCGGATGACATCCGGGATGGCCTGCGGGTAACGGTCATCGAGCTCGCTGGCGATGGTGTCGTCGGAGACCGCGATCATGTGCTGCACGCGGTTCTTGTCGGCCTGACTGCCGTGGTGGAGCACCCAGTAACCCAGATGCAGCTTCGACAGCGACAGGATGGGGCGCTGCTCGCCGGCGTTGCCGGTGGCCACGGTGTGGCCGCCGTCGAAGTGGACGGCGATCTGGGTGCGCTCAGGCGTGGAGATCTGTTGGGCCGCGGCGGTGGGCGCGACTGTGAGACCCAGCGCGGCGACGAGGGTGATGAGGAGGATCCGGAGGGAACGCATGCGTATCAATCTAGTACGCGCCGGTCTCCACCAGCAGCACGCCGGCCATGACGAGCACCACGCCCAGGCCCATGACCCACGTGAAACGCTCGTTGAACAGCACTCTTCCGAGGATCGCGGTGGCCGCCACGCCGATCGCGGACCAGATGCCATAGGCCACCCCCAGCGGCATGCCGAAGACCAAGGCCACCGACAACATCGCGTACGACAGGACGTACCCGCCCGCCACCAGAGCGTAGTAGCGGGGCCGGCCGGAAGACGCCATGCGCAGGCTCATGGTGCCCACGACTTCGAAGACGATCGCCAACGAAAGGAAGAACCAGCTCATCGCGTCCTGCCTCCCAGCTCGATGCACAGCACCCCGGCGATGATCACGCCGATGCCCGTAATCATCTGCGCGTTCAAGGGTTCGGCGAAGAAGAAGTGCGAGAGCACCGCCGTGCCGGCCACCCCGAGTGCCGCCCACAGCCCGTAGGCCACGCCGATCTTCATCCCGGCGCGCAACACCTGATCCAGCAGGGCGAAGGCCGCCAGGTAGCCGACGGCCACGACCGCGTAGAACCAGGGGTCGGTCAGCGCGGCTTTGAGGCTTAACGTGGCGACGATTTCGACGGCGATGGCGGCGACGAGCAGCCAGAGGGCGCGGCTACTCCTGCCAGTGGACTCGGTGCTCATGGAGTGCCACTCTAGTGCCGTCGTGGGCCAATCCGTCCTCGTCCCACCGCGGCACGGACGCCGCGGGGTCGTGGCTGGAGCCGTCGGCGCGCACGACCCGCCACCAGGCGCTCAGGTGTCCGTAGCGGCGCATGATCGCACCGACGTTGCGCGCCCCGCCGCCGACTTCGGCGGCCAGATCGCCGTAGGTGGTCACCTCGCCGGGGACGAGCGTATCGACGAGCGCGAGCACCGCCTCCGCCCGATCCGGCAGCTGCAGCACCTACAGCCCCAGGATGTCGTCCGACTCGTTGAGCTGCGCCTCGTCGACGGGTTCCTCGACTTCGCAGAGGGTGACCGTGGCGCCGGTGGAATCGGCGATGATGGTCAGTCGGCCGAACTCCGAATCGAAGGGCTCGCGGATGACTTCCCCGCCCAGCTCCACTGCCCGGCGCGCCGCGTAGTCGACGTCGGCCACACCCAGGAAGGATTGCCAGAAGCTGGGGACCTGGGGCGGGAAGTGGCCTTGAGCGTCGCGCAGGCCGGCGAAGGCGGCACCGTCTTGCATGGCGGTGGCATACCCGTAGTCGTCGTTGCCCAAGGCGACGATCTCCCAGTCGAACAGGGCGTTGTAGAAGTCGATGGCGCCGGAGAAGTCGGTGGTGGCGGTGAGTTCGTGCCAG
The DNA here is from genome assembly GCF_000442645.1 of Corynebacterium maris DSM 45190. Lineage (NCBI taxonomy): Bacteria > Bacillati > Actinomycetota > Actinomycetes > Mycobacteriales > Corynebacteriaceae > Corynebacterium > Corynebacterium maris. The sequence continues at coordinate 194,548 of NC_021915.1, read as the reverse complement.
ACGGCGGTGCCGGGTTCGCCGGCGGCGACGAAGGAGTCTTCGCCGGCGGGTTCGATCAGGCCGAAGAGTCCGCCGGTGGCGTCGGCGAGCACGGCCATCGTGCCCAGCTGTACTTCGGTGGGCTCGCCCAGGGCGCGCCCGCCGCTGGTTTCGGCCTGGGCGCGGTCGGCCTCGATGTCGTCGGCGAGGAAGTAGGTCACCCAGGTATCGGGCATGGCGCCGGACTGCGGGATGATGCCGGCGACCGGGAGGCCGTCTTTGCGGGCAATGCGGTAGGCGGAGTCGTCACGGTCCTGGCTGATCTCCCAGCCCAGGAGCTTGGAGTAGAAGTAGGAGGATTTACGCGGGTCGGAGCTGGACAGGTCGATCCAGTACGGCATGCCACCGATGGCTTCGAATGCGGGCATCTACAGGTTCCTCCACTTTTCGGGGTCGAAGTCGTCGTCGGCGGTGGCCTCGTCGAAGAATTCTTCGACGGCGTCCGTGACGACCTGGGCGCAGGCGTCGTCCACGCAGACGACGTCGCCGTCGTACAAGGTGCGGCCGCGGCGGGTGTCGGTCTCATCGTTGACGGTCACTCGGCCGTCGGCGATGGCTTCTTTCGCGTGGCCGCCGGAGTCTACGAGGCTGGCCAGTTTGAGGAATTGGCCGAGCTTGATGGAATCGTCGCTAATCGACACCTGTGTGGGCATGTGCGTGATCCTACCCGGCGGGCGGGCGGCCGCTTAGGCGGGGTGAGCGGGATTTCGACCAGACGTATCGCCGCTTTCTCCGCGGTTTTCGCCTCATGCGTCTGGTCGTAGGCACGCCCTCAGTCCGCCAGCTGGCGCAGCGTGACATTCAGGCGACCCTCGTGCAGCCCGCAGCCGTCCGGCAGCGTCCCGGCGCGCACGGCCGGCACCCCGTGATAGGCGCGGCGTTTGGGGCCGCCGAAGACGACGAGGTCGCCGCTGAGCAGGGCGATGTCGTCCCAGGGGCGATTTCGGTGCTGGGTGCCGCCGATGCGAAAGAGTGCCTCGTCGCCGACGGACAGGCTGACCACGGGCGCGGCGGAGGCTTCGTCGGCGTCGACGTGCATGCCCATGCGCGCCCCGGGCGGGTAGTAGTTGACCAAGGCGACCTCGGCGCGGAAGTTCTCGGCCCAGGGGCGTAGGGTCTCGTCGACGTCGGCGGCGGCGCGCACCGCGGCTTGGGCCAGTTCCTGCCACGGCCCCGGGATGGGTGGCACGGCGGTGCCGTCGACCTCGGCGACGTAGCCGTAGGGGCGGGTGCGCCAGAATCGGCCCAGCGTCATCATCCACACGCTCATCTGCCCGGAGCCGACTGTGGGTCGGTGCATGGCGACCGGGGTGCCGGCCACTAAGCGGGCGATCTCCCGGGCGCGCTCGACCAGGTCGCGTTGTCGGGGCGGCGGCAGCCAGCCCGGCAGATGCGCCACCCCGTCGGTGACGCGGACGGCCGGGCGCGGCAGGTCGTCGAAAAGCATGGGGCTCCTTGGCAAGATAGGGACATGTCTGATCCTAAGTACTCCACCTTTGAACGCATGAGCTCCGGGCAGTGGTATCTGCCCGGCTCCGAGGAGTTGGAGGCGATCCACACGCATACCCGGAAGCGGCTGCGGGAGTTCAACGCGCTGGGCAACCTCGACCTGGACCGCGCGGAGGCCCTATTGGGCGAGATCCTCGCCGACGGCTCCGCCGTGCCGGAGTGGTGGGCGCCGACGCAGGTGGAATACGGGCGCAACACCACCTTCGGCGAGGGGTGTTTCGTCAACGTCAACATGGTCATCCTCGACTGCGCGCCCGTCACCGTCGGCGCGCGGACCATGTTCGGCCCGAACTGCGAGCTGATCACCGTCGGGCACCCGGTCAACGACCTGCAGATGCGCCGCGACGGCTGGGAGCAGGCTCGTCCGATCACGATCGGCGAGGACTGCTGGTTCGGCTCGCGCGTCTCCGTCATGCCGGGCGTGCGCGTCGGCGATCGCTGCGTGGTGGGCGCCGGCGCAGTGATCACGAAAGACGTCCCCGACGACTCCCTGGTCATGGGCGTACCCGGCCGGGTCGTGCGCACCCTCAACCAGGAAGGCGACGCGCTGGAGCGCGAGGAACTCGATGTTTAACCTCCACGAGATCGGCGCGGGCCTGCCCGTCGCCGAGACCATCGATCAGCTGCCCGCACTCATCGAACAGACCGGCTCGCTGGTCGTCGAAGCCCCGCCCGGCACCGGCAAAACCACCCTCATCCCACCCGCCCTGCACAACCACACCGGCGGAAAAGTACTGGTCACCGCCCCGCGCCGGGTCGCGGTGCGCGCCGCCGCCCGCCGCCTGCGGCACCTGAGCGGCGCCCCGGAGCTGGTCGGGCACACCATCCGCGGCGAACACCGCGCCGGCAGCGCCGTCGAATTCGTCACCCCGGGCGTGCTGCTGCGCCGCCTGCTCACCGACCCGGAACTGACGGGCGTCTCGGCCGTCGCCGTCGACGAAGTCCACGAACGCCAACTCGACACCGACCTGGTGCTCGGCATGCTCATCGAACTCGGCCAACTACGCGACGACCTGCGCATCGTCGCCATGTCCGCCACCCTCGACGCGCGCCGCTACAGCGACCTGCTCGGCGGGGCGGAGATCTTGTCGACGCCCGCCGTCACCCACCCCCTGGAACACGAGTACTCCCCGCACGAGGGCCGCCTGTCCGGCAGCCGGGAGTTCTACGCCCACCTCGGCGCGCTGGCGCGCCGGGCCGTCGACAAGCGGGGTGAATCCGCCCTGGTCTTCGTGCCCGGCGTACGCGAAGTCGACCAGGTCGTGGCCGCCACCGGCGGGCTGCCGCTGCACGGGCGCCTCGACGCGAAAGACCAAGACGCCGCACTCAGTCCCAGCGATGAGCCGCGCATCGTGGTCTCCACCGCCGTCGCCGAATCCTCGCTGACCGTGCCCGGGGTACGCATCGTCGTCGACTCCGGCTTATCGCGCGTGCCGCGCCGCGACGCCGCGCGCGCCATGACCGGCCTGGTCACCGTCTCGGAAGCGAAATCCACCGCCGACCAACGCGCCGGCCGCGCCGGACGCGAAGGCCCCGGGCTGGTCATCCGCGCCTACAGCGAATCCGACTACCGCCACTTGAGCACGCACATCACCCCGGAGATCGCCACCAGCGACCTCACCGACGCCGCCCTGACCATGGCGTGCTGGGGCACCCCGCGCGGGGAAGACCTCCCGCTGCTGGATACACCCCCTTCCGCCGCCATCGCCGACGCCGAGGCCACCTTGTACGAGATCGGCGCCGTCGACGACGACGGGCACGCCACCGACCACGGCCGACGCCTGGCGACACTGCCCGTCGACCCGCGCCTGGGCACCGCCCTGCTGCGCCACGGCCGGCGCGCCGCCCCCATCGTCGCCGTGCTCGCCGACAGCCCGCGCGGGGACGTCAGCCGCGCGCGCCCCGACCAGCGCCAGGTGAAACGCCTGGAAAAGATGACCGTGGACAAGGGCCCGTGCACCCCCGGCGAGATCGTCGCCGCGGCCTTCCCGTCGCAGGTCGCACGCCAAGAAAAACCCGGCGAATACCTGCTCGCCTCCGGCACCCGCGCCCGCCTGCCCGAAGACTTAGGCCTGACCGGTTCCGAATGGCTCGCCGTCGCCGAAGTCTCGCGCACCGGCCAGCGCGCCACCATCCGCGCCGGGGCACGCCTCAGCGAAGAACAAGCCCTGTCCGCCGTCGGCGTCACCGACACCCTGGAAGCCAGCCTGGTCGCCGGCAAGATCCGCGGGCGCAAGGTGCGCCGCGCCGGGGCCATCGAGTTGTCCTCCACGCCGGTGAAGGTGCCGCGGGAGCAAGCCGCCGAGGCCCTGCGCGCGACGGTCACCCCGGAGATGTTCACCTACTCGGACAAGGCCCGGTCGCTGAAGGAGCGGCTGGATTTCCTGCACGCCCGCCTCGGCGCGCCCTGGCCGGACACGGCCGCCGCCGACCTGACCCCGGAGCTGCGCCTGTTGGCCCAGGGCACGCCGATCGGCAAGATCGACATGTACCCGGCCATGCAGCGGCTGCTGCCCTGGCCGGAGGCGGCGAAGATGGACGAGCTGGCCCCGCAGCGGCTCAGCGTGCCCAGCGGCTCGAACCCCCGGATCTCCTATGCGGAGGGCCGGCCCGTGACGCGGGTGAAATTACAGGAATGCTTCGGCCTGGCCACCTCCCCGGAGTGCGCGGGCGTGCGCGTGCAATTCCACCTGCTCTCCCCCGCCGGCCGACCGCTGGCGGTCACCGATGACCTGGCGAGCTTCTGGTCCGGCCCCTACCAGGACGTGCGCAAGGAGATGCGCGGGCGCTACCCCAAGCACCCGTGGCCGGAAGATCCGTGGACCGCGCAGGCCACCGCACGGACCAAGCGGCGCAGCTGAGCGGGACCGGTCGGCGCAGGAGGGTTATTCTCGACGAGAACCCTGCCCCATGCCTGACAAAGGAACGCGATGACACTCCTGGAGCACCACGACGTCGAGCAGGCCGCCCGCCGTATCACCGGACGGGTTCGGCCGGTGACGATCACGCCCGCGCAGCCGACAACCACGGCCGACGGCACCCCTTATGAGCTGTTCTTTGCGTTGGAGTTCATGCAGCATACGGGCTCTTTCAAGGCCCGGGGCGCGCAGAGCTTCCTGCAGGCGCACCTGGAGTCCGGATCGCTGCCCGACGCCGGAGTGACCATCGCCTCCGGCGGCAACGCCGGCCTGGCGTGCGCGTGGGCCGCCGGTGAACAGAACGTCCCGGCCACGGTCTTTCTCCCGGAGACCGCCCCAGCGGTCAAGGTCGACCGGTTGCGCGGCTACGGCGCACGGGTGGAACTGGTCGGCCAAGAATACGCCGAGGCGGCCGCCGCGTGCGACCGCTTCGCCGCCGAGAGCGGGGCGCTGGTCTCCCACGCCTACGACCACCCGTTGATCGCGGCCGGGGCCGGCACCGTGCTGCCGGAGATCCTCACCCGGGTCCCGGACCTGGACACGGTGGTCGTCTCCGTGGGCGGCGGCGGGTTATTCAGCGGAGTCACCGCGGCCGCTACCCGGCACGGCGTGCGCGTCGTCGCCGTCGAACCGGAACATTGTCGCGCCCTGCACGCGGGGTTGGCGGCGGGGCAACCGGTGGACGTGGCGGTCGACTCGGTGGCGGCGGATTCACTCGGCGCCCGGCGCGCCTCCGCGATGGCCGTGGCCGCCGCACGCTCCGAGCACGTCGATGCGGTGTTGGTGGCCGACGCCGACATCATCCGGGCCCGACGAGAACTCTGGGAGGAGCACCGGCTGGCGGTGGAGTACGCCGCCGGCGCCGCCCTGGCCGGGGTTCGCGCAGCGTCCGCCTATGTTCCCTCCCCCGGCGAGAAGGTGGCCGTCATCCTGTGCGGCGCCAACACGGACGTCGCCGATCTGGCGGCGGGACGCCCCTGACCCCGATCCCGCTCATGCAAAAAGAGGGAGGAAAATTTCCTCCCTCTGTCAGTTCAGCGGCTGCTGCGGCCGTCGTCCTCGCCCTCAGGCGAGGGCCGGCACCAGCTCGTGGAGCTGGAAGCCCTCCGGAAGGTTCCGGATGTTCGCCGCCGCGGCGGCCAGCAGCGGAAGGTCCTCTGCCTCCGCGTACACGTTGATGTCTTCGGCGCCCGCCATGCGGGCGGTCTCTACGACGTCTCCTAGGACTTCGTCGACCGTGTCAGAGTTCACGCCATGCAGTGTGATGTTCATGTTTGCCAATCTAAGCACCAGTACTGGGAATGCGCTGGCAAACAAGATGGGCGTCCCGTATAACCGGGCCGCGCGGCGCTGCCGGAAGCCCCCGCCGCGCCTTCCCCACCCGGCGACAGACCCTCCTAGCTGGGCATATCCCGGCGAACGAGGGGTGAATCTCTGTCAGACAACGACCGGATAACGATTCAAACACTGCTGAATATATAAACTTTTGCGTATATGTCACACCTTTCCCCGAGCACACGGCCGACGGCTACAGTTACCTGTCGATGACAATGACAACCGCAGTGCGCTGGCTGATCGTGGTGCCCGTGTCCCTCGGGCTGGGCTGGATCATGTCCTACTTCCACGTCCCCGCCGCCTGGATCCTGGCGGCGATCATCGGCGCCGGAGCCATGGCCTTATTGACGCGGGAAGAGCTGGAGGTCAACCGGCACTTCTACCAGTTCAGCCGCGGCATCATCGGCATCCTCGCCGCCGTGCCCTTAGTCGGCGTCCCGCTCGGCGATCTCATCCGCCTGCTGCCGCCCGGCCTGGCCGTCGCCGCCGTATCCATCGCCGTCACCTTCGTCGCGGGGTGGGCGCTGGCGCGCTCCCGACCGGAGATCGACCAGGCCACCGGCGTCATGTCGATGCTGGCCGGCGGGGCCTCGATGATGCCCGCCATCGCCCAAGACGTCGGCGCTGACGTCCGCTACGTCTCGCTGACGCAGTACCTGCGGCTGCTCACCGTCTCCGCGACGCTGCCGTTGGTCGCCGGACTCCTGACCTCCCCCGCCGGCGCCGGTGCGGCCGCCGCCGGCCAGGAACAGGACAGCTGGTGGATGATCGGCGCCGTCATCCTGGTGGCCCTGCTCGGCGACCCCATCGCCCGACTGCTGCGCATCCCGGTGCCCAGTGTCTTCGGCCCCCTGCTGCTCACGGTGGCCATCTCCCTGCTGCTGCCGGAGGGCTACACCATGGCCCCGCCCGCGGCACTGCAGATCCTGTCGTTCCTCGCCATCGGCTGGGTGTGCGGCGGCATGCTGTCGGTGCCCACCCTGAAGGTCTTTTCCCGGCAGTTGCCGATGACGTTCATGTTCATCTTCCTGATGATGGGCGCCTGCGCCTTGGTGGCCTGGCCACTGACCGCGTGGCTGGACATCACCTACTTCGAGGCGTACCTGGCCACCAGTCCGGGCGCGCTGGAGACGGTGTTGGCCCTGGGCGCCGAAGGCGGCGCCGGGCCGGAGGTCATCGCCATCCAGCTGGTGCGGATGGTGATGGTGTTGCTGGTCGCCGGGTGGCTGCCGCAGATCCTGCGGTTATTCACCCGCCGGGGAGATGACCGCTGACCTGAGCGGGAGTCAGTGCGCGCGCACCGGACGCAAGGCCACGGACTTTCCGCAGGCGTCGGCGGCGCGCACCGCCAGTGCCTGGGCCTGGGTGCGGGTGGCCGCCTCGACGATCCAGAAGCCGTCCACCTGATCGGCCGCGGGGTGCAGGGGGCCGTCACCGAGCTGGCCGCCGGCGCTGGTGTAAACCGCCGTCTCCGGGGCGTCGAGCTCACCGGAGTAGACGAGCTGTCCGGCGTCGACCAGCGACTGCTCGAAGGCCGCCACCTTCCGGTCCGCCTCCTGCGGGGAATGGTCCCCGCCTGCGGCATGGTCCCCCGGGGCGAGGTAGACCGACAGCAGGTAATGGGCCATCAGTCGAGCACCTCGTCGCGCAACACCGACATCGGCACGCTGCCCAGGCGCAACGCGTTGGCGTGGAATTCCCGCGCCGTCTGCCCCTGCGCCAGCGCCTCCTCGCGGGCCTGCAGCCACAGCCGCTGGCCCAACGCGTACGACGGGGCCTGCCCCGGCCACCCGAGGTAGCGCTCGAGCTCGAAGTGCAGGTTCACGTCGTCCATGGCGGTGTTCTCCCGCAGGAAGGACTTCGCGTACGAGCCGTCCCACACCCCGGTGCCCTCCGGGGTCTTCTTGCACAGGTGCACGCCGATGTCGAGGACCACGCGCGCCAGCCGCAGGCGCTGCGAATCCAGATAGCCCAGGTACGTGCCCGGGTCCTCGTGGTAGCCGAGCTCCTTCATCAGGGTCTCCGCATACAGCGCCCAACCTTCGCCGTGGCCGGAGTTCCAGCAGGCCAGCCGGCGCCACAGGTTGAGGTTGTCACGCTCGGCGATCGCCTGCCCCAGCTGCAGGTGGTGCCCCGGCACGCCTTCGTGGAAGACGGTGGTCAACTCCTGCCAGGTGTGGAAATTCTCCTGGCCGGCGGGCACGGACCACCACATGCGGCCCGGGCGCGAGAAGTCATCCGAGGGCGGGGTGTAGAAGATCGAGCCCGACCCGGCCGGGTCGATGCGTGCCTCGAGGGTGCGCACCGGCTCCGGGATGTGGAACTCCGTGCCGTGCAGGTCCGCGATGGTCTGATCCGCGACGCCCTGCATCCACTCCACCAGCGCGTCCGTGCCCTTCAGGGTGTAGCGCTCGTCCTGGTTGAGCTTGCGGTAGGCCGCCCGCACGGAGACCTCCGGGCCGTAGAGATCGGCGACGACCCGCTTCTGCTCCTGGATGACGGTGCGCAGCTCGTGCAGTCCCCATTCATAGGCCTCGTCCAAGTCGACGACGTCGCCGACGAAGTGGTGGCTGAACAGTTCGTAGCGCTCGCGGCCGACGGAGTCCTCGTACGGGGCCTGGGGCGCGATCTCCGTGGACAGCCAGTCCGCCATCTCGGCGAAGGCGTCCTTGGCGCGTTCGACTTCAGCGACGTCCGCATCCAGCCCGACGCCGTCCAGCACCGAACCGGAGTCCGACAGCTCCTCGCACTGGGAGATGACCGCCTCCACCTGCCGGTGCGCGGCGACCATCCCGTGGCCGGCGGCCTCGGCCAGCGACTCCCGGTAACCGGCCAGCGCGGCCGGCACCTGGGACATCCGCGAACGGATGTTGTCCAGCTGCTCCGCGGTGTCCGTGGGCATCAGCGCGAAAGAATCGCGGATGATCTGGACCGGGGACTCGATGTTGTTCAACAGCCGCAGGTACTCGCCCCGGTGATGCAGGTCGGCCTCGATGCGCAGACGGTCGCGCAACACGGCGGCGGTGACGTGGTCGACGTCGTCGAAGTCGTCGTCGTCATCGGAATCATCGGTGCCGTCGTTGAGCGCGTCGACGTCCGCGATCATCTCGCGGGTGCGTTCGGCGATGGACTCCCAATAGTCCGGGGAGAAATCCTGCAGTTGCCCGTCGTAGCCTGCGATGCCCCAGCTGGTGGCGTCCGTCGGCGAGAGCGCGGCAAGATCGTAGACGTAACCCTCGCACGTGGCGTCCAAAAGGGACGGGGTGCGTGATTGAGACATATTCTCGTCAGACACGAGAGGCTCTTGACTCATGACTCGCTATCCTAACCACCGAAACGATCGATTTTCCACCCGACAAGCTACACCCCCGCTACGCTGGAAACCATGGTCAATGTTCCAGAGCAAGCCCTGCGCTTGGTGCGTGACGCGGCCCGCGTCGAAGTGTTCACCGGCGCGGGAATGTCGGCAGACTCCGGGATCGCGACGTATCGGGACGCCCAGACCGGCCTGTGGGAAAACGTGGATCCGCAGGCGATGGCGTCGATCGACGCGTGGGCGCGGGATCCGGAGCCTATGTATGCATGGTACCTGTGGCGACGCTCCCTGGTGGCCCAGGCGCACCCCAACGCCGGCCATGCGGCGCTGGCGGACTGGGCCGCAGTCGACGGCGTGGACGTCACGGTGACCACCCAAAACATTGATGACCTGCACGAACGGGCCGGTTCCCCGGACGTGGCCCACCTGCACGGATCGCTCTTCGATTTCCGCTGCTCCATCTGTTCCCGCCCCTGGCGCGGGCAGGTGCCGCAGCTGGACGAGCCCGTCGCGAGCCTGACGCCGCCGACGTGCCCGGTGTGCGGCAACCTCGTGCGCCCCGGCGTGGTGTGGTTCGGGGAGCCGCTGCCCGGCAAAGAATGGGACCTCGCCGAACAGCGCATGCAGGAGGCCGATCTGGTGGTGATCGTGGGTACCTCGGGCGTGGTGCAACCGGCCGCCTCGCTGCCGCTGCTCGCCCGCGAGGCGGGCACCCCCATCATCGAGGTGTCCCCGCAGCGCAGCGACCTGACCCCCGTGGCCACCGTCTTCGTCGAAGGCACCGCCGCGCAGGCGCTTCCGCAGCTTGTCGACGCGGCCGGTTAGGCCTCCATCCCGCGCCACACCAGGTCGAAGGCGTCCTCGCAGCGGGCGATCACGTCGGGCTCGTAGTTGCTGACCCCGCGCGTGATCACCTGGTAGTAGAAGATGCCGTTGAGGGCGTCCAGGGCGGCTTCGATGTTCAGGTCGGCCCGCAGCAGACCGCGGTCAATGCCGGACTGCAGGGCCTTCGCCTCCGCTTGCCGACGCTTGCTGACGTGCTTGTGCCAGTAGGCCATCTGCACGTCCCGGTCGATCATCACGATCTCCACGCGCTTGCGGAACCGACGCTGGGTGTACGCCTCCCGCGCCTGATCCGAGCGGTCGAAGAGGATGTTTTTCATCACTTCTTTGGGGTCGCCGGAGACGTCCACCTCATAGGCGGGGCGGCCAATGTCGAGCGCCTCCGCGATCAACAGGGTGACCGACGACCAGCGACGGTAGATCGCCGCCCGCGACACGCCACTCTCCTTGACCAGCGCGTTGATGGTGACGGGCTTTTCTGCGTCAATCAGCCGCAGCGCGGCGTCGATGACTTTCTGCCTGTACTCCCGCTCCCGCGGCCGCCCAGGCCCGGCCGGCACCTGATCGGGTTCCTCGTGCGGGTTAAACCGGCGTACCGGCTCACTCATTGGGTCATCGTCCTTCCTGCTGACTGAGTCGATGGCCTCGACACCGTGCATGACGCAACACTGAGGCCGTACTCACCAGGTCATCCTACGCCTGGCGCGGGGGCTCGACGACCGCATGAGGCCCAGTTCAGCCGAGGTACCACGTCAGCACGTCGAGGTAGGTCCCGCGCAGCCCCGGAAGGGTGGTCGGCGGATCGTTGGGCGCGCCGACGCCGGCCACCCGGGCGTCCGGCCCGAAGGCGAGGGTGAAATCCACGACGGCGCGGTGGACGTGATCTCGCGACGTCACCACGATCACTTCCGTGGCCTCAGGCAACAGCTCCCGGGTGAACCGCGCGTTGCTCACCGTGGAGAAAGACCGATCCTCCACCAGGATGCGTTCTTCCGCCACCACCTCTTCCACCAGCCAGTCCCGCATGGCATGGGCCTCGACGTACCCGCCCACAAGCGGTCCGCCGGAGACCACGATCGGGGCGTCGGGGCGCTGCTTCGCCAACTGCGCGGCCGCAGCGAGGCGATTTTTAAGATTCGGATGCACGGACCCGTCCGGATTCAATCCGTTGCCCAACACCACGATCGGCGCCTGCGCAGACACCGTCTCCGGCGGCGCGACGTCCCCGTGCAGGGCCGCCAACGCCGCGGTGACCTGCGCGCGCCGTGGTTCATCCAACACGGCCAACGCTGCCTGCCGGGCGGCGGCGTCATCCCCGTAGTCTGCGGCAAAGACCGCGGCGCTCAACAGGTCCGCTGCGCTCGCGCCGTCCGGGTCGAGCGACGCCAGCGTCAGATCAGCCGGAAAGCGGTACTCCCCGTAGCCCGGGAGGTCGACCACGATCTCCTCGTCCGTGAGCTCCTCGAAGACAGAAGACAGCGAGGAACCGCCGAGGCTCGAAGAGGACGACGAAGCCCAGGGCGCCGCCTGGACCGGGGTGACTACGGAGGGAAGAAGAACGGTCGCCGCCACGGCGGCGAGCACAACACGGGGCATGAAGGTACGCACGGGCAGACTCCTGAAGGTGGGCGCGACCGGACAATGAGATTCAGTCTAGGGGCTGTGCCCCGGTGAATCATCGAAAATGCGGCGCGCACTATGCGCGCGCATAGCCAGACCAGCCAGTCTTCGGTGACTCAGCTGTAGTCGGGGACGCGGAACAGTCCATCACCCGAGGCGTCCCGATCGCCCTCGCCCCACTCCAGAAGCCCGTCGGACGGACCGACCTTGGTGATCTCGGCGCCGTTGCGGAACACGATGCTCAGCCCGTGTTCCTCCTCCCAGTCGCATTCGCACTCCAGGATGAGGTGCCAGGGAGAGTCCTCGTCGTAACCAGGCTCGACCATGGGGTCATCACCGAGCTGGATGTGGCTCCACACCTGGGCGGGTTCGGCGATCTTGGGCATCCACTCCATGGTGTATTCGTCGTCCTCTACCGCTGCGTAGAAGTCCCGGTAGTAGGCGAAAGCCGCGTCAGTGGCGGCATTCAAGGCGTCTGTCGGCAGGGCCCGGAAGTTATTGATGCAAGTCGCGATCTTGTCGTTGTGCCGCTCGTCGTAGTCGAAGACGATGAAAGAGACGTCCTTGCCCAATAGGGGAACGGACAGCTTCGGGGTGATCTGCTCGCCGTAGTCGTCGAGGGTCAATGCGCCGACGCCGGGGATGTGCTCTGCCATGATCGGTGGCCTTTCGTTGATGAGTGGGGCGGGTTCGGAACGATTACGCTGAACGCTCCGGCATTGTCGACGAAGACGCCGCGTCAACGGACGGGTCAATAAGTACCACGGCGCCCGGCCCGTGGACGCCCGAGACGGGAACATAATTTCGCCCTCGCCATGGCAGCCACTCCCCTTTCCCGGACTTGAGCGCGCTTATTCCCGCCCTGGAATCTGCCGGACTATCGCTCAGCCCTAACCTGTGGCATACTGAGCACTGGTCGCGGTTTCTGTGCGCAGTGTTTAAGCGCTCGCAAGAGATGTACAACGCGAGCGCTCGGTTTTCTTCACCCATGCAGTCACTGCAGAGGTTGACGGTCGCCGAGAGTTTCAAACGACCCGGGCGCTTCAGTGAATCATGCTGACGCACGTAGCATCACCTCACCAGGAATTAGGTAATACATATGGCACAGGGAACTGTGAAGTGGTTCAACGGCGAAAAGGGCTTCGGCTTCATCGAGCCTTCCGACGGATCCGCTGACGTTTTCGTCCACTACTCCGAGATCCAGGGCAGCGGCTTCCGCAACCTGGACGAGGGCCAGCAGGTCGAATTCGAGACCGGCATGGGCGCCAAGGGCCCCCAGGCTCAGCAGGTTCGCCCGCTCTAAGCCGACCGCTTGGCAAAGAATAACCGCCTCACCTTCGGGTGCGGCGGTTTTCGCGTTCCCGAGCCACTTAGTTTCAGAGGGGCGCTGCCACGTTGTCCCGGCCGGAAGGGCTGCCGATGAGCCGGCCACTCCTGGTTCGTGTCACACGTCACCGGCACCTGTTCACCGCTGAGAGACCCACCCGTCCTTCGAATCTTCCGTACCGTGGGGCACGGAAGCCGCCGCCCGCGTCGATTCCCTCGCTGCGGCGGCGGAGACAAAAAGCGTCACATGCGGCGCGGAAGGAGAACAGACATGGCAGACAATAAACGTGTGGTCATCATCGGCGGGCACGGCAAGGTCGCCCTGCTCGCGGCCCCGAAGTTCCGGGACGCCGGGTACAGCGTCGACTCGATCATCCGCAACCCCGACCAGAAGTCCGACATTGAGGAACGTGGCGCCAACCCGGTGTTGCTCGACATTGAAAAAGCCACGGTGGACGAGCTGCGCGAGGCGTTCCAGGGCGCGGCCGCGGTGGTGTTCGCCGCCGGCGCCGGCGGCGGTGACCCGGAGCGCACCCACGCGGTGGATTACGAGGCCGCGGTGCGTTCCATCGACGCCGCAGAGCAGGCGGGCGTCCAGCGTTACGTGATGGTTTCTTACGTCACCGCCGACATCGACGTCGATCGCCTGGATCAGGACGAGTCGATGTATCCCTACGCCAAGGCCAAGCACGACGCCGACGCGCATCTGCGCGCCTCTGGTCTCGAGCACACGATCCTCGGCCCCGGGGTGCTCACCCTGGAGCCCGCGAGCGGGCGCATCCAGCTGGTGGACCGCGAAGGCAAGATCGACGGCAACGAGCCGGGCGAAGGCGAGTCGGACACCTCCCGTGAAAACGTCGCCGAGGTGATGGTCCACGCGGTGGCCCACGACGCCGGGGTCGGCGAGAAGATCAACTTCTACGACGGCGAGACCCCGATCACCGAGGCGGTCAAGTAGCCCCGACGCCCGTCGGTCCGCGTCAGCGGCCGGCGATCTTCTCCACTTGGGCACCGGCCAAGTCGATCAGCACCTGGTCGTCGAGCGTGGCCGGGGCGGTGAGGTAGAAGTACACGCCGTCGACGTCGCCGGCGATGACGGTGCTCTCCTCGGCGACGGCGTCATCGGCGAGCTGCACACGCGCCGCGGTCACCGCGTCCGCGCCCGGAAGCTCCAGGCCCATGGGTTGGGCGTGGTACGTCAAGGCCAGATCGACGCCTTCGACGGCGCTTTCCCGGGTGAACGTCGCGCACTCGCTGAGATCCGCCGGGGCGCGGGTCAGGTCGGCGTCGGTGGTGGCCATCGCGGTGATCGCGGTGCCTTCGGCGTCGGTGAAGTCCGTCCCGGCCGTGGTCGCCGGGTCCTGCCCGATGTGGGTGAGGATGTCCACCGCGGTCGGCAGCAGCCCCGCGCACTGGGCCGGGGCGGTGGCGGTGGCGCCGGTCAGCTCCGCCATCATCGCCAGCAGCTCGGCATTGGCCTCCGGGTCACCCTCAGCCAAGGTGGCGCCCAAGTCGGTGTAGGTGAACCCGGCCGGGGCATCGTCGGCGGCGAGGATCACCTCGGCGGGCACCACCGTCTCCGCCGCCGGGGCGGCTTCCTCGGCGGGGGCGTCGGCGCAGGCGCTGAGCCCCAGCAGCAGGACCCCTGTCACCGCAGTCAACGTGAGTGTTTTCGTCATGGGCGGGGTGGTCTCTTTTCTGGAAGCGGGCCGCGCCCCGGGGCAGGGCCCGTGGTGAGACGTCGTCGTGGACGTCGTGAAGCTTAGTGCAGGCCCGCTACACCGCGGCGTGCCGGTGCCAGGAACCGAAGTCGTCGGCGACGATCCCGGCCAGCTCCAGGTAGGACTGATACGTCGGCTTGGACATGCGGTCCAGGTCCACCGTCGCCCCCTCCGACAGGTGCTTGTCGAAGGGGACGACGTGCACCGCGCGGGCGCGCGAGCGGAAGTGCCCGGTCAGCTGCTCCATGTCGATCGTCGGCTTACCGGGGTGCGCGGAAGAGACCACGACCACGGAATTGGCCGCCAGCTGCTCGTAGCCGTGCAGGTTCAACCAGTCCAGCGTCGCGGACGCGGACTGCGCCCCGTCCAACGCCGGGGAGGTCACCAGCACCAAAGAATTGGCCAGCTCGAGCACCCCGCTCATCGCCGAATGCATCAACCCCGTCCCGCAATCGGTGAGGATGATGTTGTAGTGGTGCTGCAAAATGTCGATGGTCTGGCGGTAATCCTCGTCGCTGAACGCCACGGACACCGCCGGATCCCGCTCCGAGCCGAGCACCTCCAACCGGGCCGTCGACTGCGCGGTGTAAGCGCGCACCTGCGGATAGCGGGAGGTGTCTTCGGCGGCGAGCAGATCCCGCACGGTGGCCGGCCCCGGATCCGCGACGCGCTGGGCCAGAGTGCCCAGATCCGGGTTCGCGTCCACCGCGATGACCCGGTCGCCGCGCACGCTGGCGAAAGCGCTGCCCAGCGACACCGTGGTGGTCGTCTTGCCCACCCCGCCCTTGAGGCTCATCACCGCGATGCGGTAATCCCCGCGCAGCGGCTGGCGGATACGTGCCAGCAGCTGGTCGTGGCGCTCCTGCGCCGACGAACCGCCCGGGTTGATGCGCCCGCCGGTGACGGTGTGCACCGCCTTGCGCCACCCGCTCTTGGGCGCCGCTTTCACCGGGTTGACCAGGTTCGACTGATCCAGCGCCGGCGGCGGCGTCAGGTCGTAGCGGCGCGGCGGGGACGTCTCCTCCGCCCCCGCATCCGTCGCAAAATCATGTCCCCGTGTCAGCATCGTCGTCCTCCCCCAAGGTTGCCTCCGCGCAGCGTGCCCGGCAGGCGTCGTTGACGGCCCTCATCTTATCCGCGCGCAGAAATCCTGCCCGGTGAACGCTTCTCCGGCTGCGGTAACATCAGCCGGGTTGCCTGGGCGCACCGCGTCCCGGGCGCCGATGAGCACCATGTAAGGAAGTGACTGCCAACGATGGGTATCCGTGACGTCTTCGCCGACACCCGCCCCCTGCGCAACCCCGCCTACCGACGGCTGTGGACGGCGAACATCTTCACCCAACTCGGCGCCCAGCTGACGGTCGTGGCGGTGCCCACCCACATCTACTCCCTGACCGGCTCCTCCGCCTACGTCGGGCTCACCGGGCTGTTCGGCCTCGTGCCGCTGATCGTCTTCGGCCTCTACGGCGGATCCATCGCCGACGCCTTCGACAAACGCACAGTACTCATCGTCACCACCCTCGGCATGACACTCAGTGCGGCGGGCATGTGGGCGATGACGCTGACCGGCGCCGTCAACGTATGGTGGCTGCTCACCCTCTTCGCCCTGCAACAGGCCTTCTTCGCCGTCAACCAGCCCACCCGCACCGCGGTGATCCGCCGGCTGCTGCCGCTAGACCAACTCGCCGCCGGCTCCAGCCTGAACATGATGCTCATGCAGGCCGGGGCCATCGTCGGACCGCTGATCGCCGGGGCGCTCATCCCGCTGACCGGTTACGCCTGGCTGTATTTCATCGACCTGGTCTGCCTGGTGCCCACCTTAGGTGCGGTGCTGGCGCTGACCGCGATGGCGCCCACAGGCACGACCGTGGAGCGCGCCGGGCTGCGCAGCGTGATTTCCGGGTTGCGGTATTTGGGCGGACACCCGGTGTTGCTGGTGGCGATGCTGCTGGACCTGCTGGCGATGGGCTTCGGCATGCCGCGCGCCCTGTACCCGGAGATGGCGGAGGTCGATTTCGGCGGCTCCCCGCTGATGCTGTCCGCGCTGTATTCCTCCCTGGCCGTCGGAGCGGTGCTCGGCGGGTTGTTCTCCGGGTGGATCACTCGCGAGGTGCGCCAGGGCAAGGCGGTGACGATCTGCATCGTCGTGTGGGGGCTGGCCGTCACAGTCGCCGGCGTGGCCGTGATGGCCAGCCCCGGTGCGGTGACCGCGTGGGCGGTGCTGGTGATCGTGATGTTGGTCGTGGGCGGGGCGGCGGACATGTTTTCGGCGTCGTTGCGCAACGCGATCACGCAGCAGTCGACCACCGATGAGATGCAGGGCCGGGTGCAGGGCGCCTACTTCGTGATCGTGGCGGGCGGGCCGCGGATCGCGGACGTGCTGCACGGCTGGGCGGCGGGCTGGTGGGGCGCGGGCCTGACCACCGCCGTCGGCGGGATCTTGGCGGTGGTGAGCACGGTGGTGTGCGTGGCGTTGGTGCCGAAGTTCTGGCGGTATCGCCGGCCGGCCCCGGACGTCGGCGCCGGTTTGGTGAGCTGATGTTCCTGCGTGTGTAAGGGGTGATCCTCGACACTGATTTCTGGGACAACGTAGAATATAATTTATGTCTTCGCCTCACCTTGCATTTGCGCGCCCCAAAACGCCGGCGTCCAAGTGTTTCCACCTGATGAGGCTGCAGCCGTTGACCACGCGTAGCGAACTCGTCGAGGTGACCGGTCTTTCGCAGCCGACTGTGACCCGCGCGGTCACGGCCCTGATCAACGCCGGCCTGGTCGTCGAGCGCAACGACCTCACGCAGTCGCAGGGCCGCGGGCGGCCGACGATCCCGTTGGAGTTGGCGGACAGCCCGGGCGTGTACGCGGGCATCGCGGTGGGCACGTCGGTGACCTACATCGGGCTTTTCGACGCCCACGGGCGCACCGTCCGCGACGTCGAGGTGGCCACGCCCATGGCGCGGCTGCGCGCCGAGGACTTCATCGAACACGTCATGGCCGGCCTGAATCGCCTGAGCGCTGGCCTGGAGCGGCCGTTGGCGTCGGTGGGCGTGACGTTCCCGGGCGCGGTGAGCGCCGACGGGATGGTCAACGCCCCGTCGCTGGGGTGGGACGACGTGGACATCGCCGGTCGGCTGCGGTTCCAGTTCTCGGTGCCGGTGACGGTGTCGGCGGCGGTGCCGGCGATCATCGGCAGCGAGCTGCAGAACGCGGAGGTGGACTTCACCCAGGATCCACCGGTGATCATGTCGCTGTTCGCCGACGACTCCGTCGGCGCCGCCATCACGGCGGGCGAGCACATCACCGCGATCAACGGCATGCCGCACGACGTGAGTTCGCTGCCCACCGCCGCGTTGCTGGCGGCCGCCGGCAAGCAGGGCGTGCACGCGCAGTCGCTGCAGGAATTGGTCGCCTCCTCCGCGCCCGCTGTGCGGCAGCTGCTCAACGAGCGCGCCCAGCTGCTCGGGCACGTCACCGCCACGCTGGTCAGCGAGTACCGGCCCGCCAC
Organism: Corynebacterium maris DSM 45190; assembly: GCF_000442645.1. Classification (NCBI taxonomy): domain Bacteria; kingdom Bacillati; phylum Actinomycetota; class Actinomycetes; order Mycobacteriales; family Corynebacteriaceae; genus Corynebacterium; species Corynebacterium maris. The sequence goes on along the minus strand of NC_021915.1, from coordinate 176,419 downwards.
CGTGGTGGTCGCCGGTTCCGCGTTCGTCGACGACCCCCAGGCGCCGCGGCTGTTCGCCCAAACGGTGCGCGGCGCCCTGCCGGCCGGGGTGGACGTGGAGCTGCGGCTGATCCCCAGCCACCACGAGATCGTGCGCGCCATCGCGCGTGCCATCGCGCTGGATCATCTGCTGCGCGAGCCGCTGGGCTAGTGTCCTGCGCCGTCACCCCATAGGCGTCACCCCATAGAGGTCGATTTTTATGGCTGAATCACGAAAAAGCGAGCCCTATGGGGTAACCCCTATGGGGTCATGGCGGAGAAGTGGCCGCCTCCCCGTCCCCGCAGGTTGAGAAGCCGCGGGGGCCTCGATATCGTGGCCCGGCATGGAGGGCCTCTCCACATAATCTCTTAGGCTGCCCGGCGCAGCCGCAAAGGATCATCCATGAGTCAGAAGACCATGCTGCTCAGCGCCACCTTGAGCAACGGCTACGGAGTCCAGGGGCAGGCGTGGCGCGCCCCGGAAAACCACAGGAGTAACTTCACCGACATCGACGCCCAGGTGAAGCTGGCGCAGGCCGCCGAACGCGGCAAGTTCGCGTTCTTATTCGCCCCGGACTTCCCGGGCGCGGGCGAGGAGCTGGCGTCCCAGGCCCCGGTGTCCACGCTCGATCCGATCGTCACGCTCTCGGTGCTGGCGCACCAGACCACGCGCGTCGGTTTCATCGCCACCGGGTCGACGACCTTCAACGAGGCCTACAACCTGGCACGTCAGTTCAAGGCGCTCGATGTGCTCAGTCGCGGACGAGTGGGGTGGAACGCGGTGACCACGAGTGCGCCGAACGCCGTGGCCAACTACGGCGAGCGGGTCCGCCCGCGTGAGCAGCGCTACGAACGCGCCCACGAAATGATCCAGATCGTGCAAGCGCTGTGGGGCAGCTGGGGCGAGGACGCCTGGGTCCACGACGTCGAGACCGGCCAGTTCCTGGACATGGACCAGATTCAGCCGATCAACCTGGGCGGTAAGCACGTCGCCTCTCGCGGGCCGCTGGCCATCCCGCCCTCGGAGCAGGGGCAGCCGGTCATCGCCTCCGCCGGCGGCGGCGAATACGGGCTGGGCCTGGCCGGGCGTTACGCCAGCGTCGCGGTGGGCTCGTCCACGTACGACTTCGACGTCACCCGCCGGGAACGGGAGATGTACCGCTCCGCCGTCCGTCAGGCCGGGCGTGAGGCGGATGAGCTGAAGTACTTCACGGGATTCATGCCCGTCATGGGCGCCACCGTGGAGGAAGCGATCGGCAAACGCATGCAGATGGACGAGCACCTCGCGCCGCAGCGGGTGCCGGTGCTCGGGTTGATGCTCGGTCTGAGCCTGGATGCGTCGCAGGCCGACGAGCCGCTGAGCGCGGCCCAGCTCGAACGCGCGCGGGCGAACCCGAACGACCCTCGTTCGGCCCGGGCACTGGAGATCGCACGTCAAGGCTGGACCCCGCGCGAGATCCTGGCCCACGGCGTCATCGACTACGCCCCCAGCCCGGTCGGGCCGCCCGAGGCCATCGCCGACTACTTGCAGGAGGCGTTCGAGGCCGGGATCGCCGACGGCTTCTGGCTCCAGCAGGCCACCTACGCGGTCGCGGACGAGTTTGTCGACGAGGTGGTCCCGATCCTGCAGCGGCGCGGCCTGTACCACCGGGATTACCGGGGCGCCACGCTGCGTGAGCACCTGGGCGTGCCCCGGCAGTACGGCCAAGATCCCCGCCTCAACTGAATCAGGGCAGACGCCGCAGGGACTCCGGGCCGTCGTACAGCAGCCCTTGCAGGCCGACGGCCTCGGCCGCCGCGACGTGGCCCGGGTTCGCGGAGACATAGAGCGTCTCCCGCATCGGCGCGCCCATCGCCTCCACGGCGACGGAGAAGGATTCCGGGGCGGTGGCGGGCAGCGCGAGGTCGCAGGAAAAGGCGACCGCGTCGAAGTCCGCCAACCACGGCAGGTCGCGGCGCATGCGCACCGCCAGGCCGATGGACACGTTCGCCAACACCCCGCACAGGTGCCCGGCGTCGATGAGCCCTAAGGCGGCGGCGACGGCCTCGGGGTCGGGGTTGATGTAGCCGGCGCAGGCGGCCTCGAAGGCTTCGCGCGCGTCAATCTCCTCGTTGTCTGCGTGGGGCGAGACCGTGCTCCACCAGCGGCTTTCGCTGAGCTCGCCCACGTCCAGGGCGCTGGCCATCTCTTGGAGCGTGTGCCGGAACTGCTGCGTGTCGCTGACCCCCAGGGCGTGTTCCAGGTGCCGCTGGTCCTCCTCGGTGGGGCGGCGCAGCAGCACCCCGTGGAGGTCAAAAAGCATCGCGGTCATATCGCCTAGCCTAGTGTCATGGTTGATTTCACCGAGCCAGCAGACGTCGTCGCCCCGCAGCTGCTGGGGCGCACGTTCACCCACGCCGGGGTTACCGTCCGGCTGACGGAAGTCGAGGCGTACTTGGGCGCCGAAGACCCGGCCGCGCACACCCACCGCGGCAAAACCCCGCGCAACGCGGCGATGTTCGGCCCGCCGGGACGCATGTACGTCTACCTCTCCTACGGCATCCACCTCGCCGGCAACATCGTGTGCGCCCCGGAGGGCGTCGGGCAGGGGTGCCTGCTGCGCGCCGGCGAAGTCGTCGCCGGGGAAGACGAAGCCCGTCGACGCCGCGGGGACGTCCCCTTTAACCGCCTCGCCCAAGGCCCCGGCAACCTGGGCCAGGCCCTGGGGCTGGCGCTAGACGACAATGGCAGCCCCGTCACCGGTCCGGAGTTCCTGCTGGGGCCGCGGGAGGAGGAGCCGGAATGGGTGAGTGGGCCCAGAATCGGCATCTCCAAAAACGTCGACGCGCCGCTGCGTTTCTGGATTCCCGGGGACCCTTCCGTCTCTGTTCGGCGGGGGCGACCCAAACGCACCTAAACTCGCAGGCATGGACACCAACACAACAGCCGCCCAGAACGTGGTCTTCGTCGGCGGGCACAGCCGCATCGCCCGATTGGCCACTCCCCTGCTCATCGAGGCCGGACACCAGGTCCACAACATCGTCCGCGCCCCCGCCCAGACGGCCGAGATCCAGCAGCTCGGCGGGACCTCGGTGCTCATGGACCTGGAGGAGGCCAGCCCCTCCGACTTCGTGGCCGCCTTCGACGGCGCCGACGTGATCGTCTTCAGCGCCACCGTCGACGAGCCCGCCGTGAAGCTGTCGATCAACGCCGCCCGGCAAACCGGCGTCGCCCGCTATCTTCTGATTTCCTCCGGGGCGCACCCGGAGGAGGAGGCGCACCTGCGCGATTCCGGGATGAACTACACGATCCTGCGCCCCGGTGAACTCGTCGACGGCGACGTCACCGGCCGCATCACGGTCACCGAGGATCAGCCGACGGAAAGGACCTCGCGCAACAACGTCGCCGCGGTCATCGGCCACATCTTGGCCACCGGGGCCGCGGTCAACGAGACCGTGTCCTTCTTCGACGGCGACACCCCGCTCGCGGAGGCGTTGGCGTAGCGATTCTGCATGTGCAGAATCCGCGGACGTCGGATTCCCTCTTTAACGCTCATACAGCGCAGAAAACACCGCAACGAGGCACGCCCGGCGGGTCTAGATGATTTTTTCGTCGCTTTTAACCATCTACGAGGGGCAGGATGGTAACTAGATGGTTTATTATCGCCACATTAGCCGTCAAGGAGCAGGAAGGGGTCCCGCATGCGGTCATATCGCACTTTGCGCAATGAATTACATCGAGGCAGCCACTCCTCAATGGAAGCGCTCCATGAGCGGCGCACCGCATCGGAAGCGGTACTTCACTGGGATTTCCCCGTGGGTGAGCACACTCTGTACTGCATGATCACCCCCGCCATCGTCGAACTGCTCGAAACCGCGTATCAGGCCGAACTATCCGTGCGGAGACAGTGGCAACGGCTGCCTGCCGGGGCCCAGAGCCATTACTTGCGGAGTCTGCTGCTGGATGAGGTGGTGGCCACCAACGACATCGAGGGAGTGTTCTCCACCCGCAGAGAAATCCAGGAAGCACTTGACTCCGCCACCCCCAATCACCGGTTCAAAGAATTCGCACGGCTTTATGACGCACTTGCCCACGGCGAGACCCGTCTCCCCGATACGCTCGAAGGAATCCGCAGCCTGTACGAGAAAGTGATGGACGGCGAAAAGCTGCCGGACGACGACCAACTCGACGGCGAACTGTTCCGGGACGGTTCCGTGACAGTATGGGACAGCCGTCGGCAACGCGTCGTGCATTCCGGTTTCCATCCGGAACACAAGCTCCAGGAGGGGCTCCGGACGATCCTGCGCATCACTGACCGGGAAAACACCCCCAGCCTGATCACGGCTTTTATCGCCCACCTCATGTTTGAGGTGGTCCATCCCTTTTACGACGGGAACGGACGCACCGGCCGCTACCTCCTCGGCGCCCACATCGCGGAGATCCTCTCCCCGGCCACGGCGCTCACCCTGTCCACCGCTATCAATACCCAAAAAGACCGCTACTACCAGGCGTTCATGGCCGTAGAAGATCCCGTTAACCGGGCCGAAGCCACACCCTTCGTCGTGACGATGCTCCGCTTTCTCACTGAGGCGCAACAGACACTCACTCAAGACGTTGACGCCCGCCTCTACTTGATGAAAAGCCTCGCTGACGAAACCCGGGCACTGCAGAATAATCTCCCCACCGACTGGAAAGCCCTTCACGCGGACATCATGCACTTCCTGGGGGAGCTACACCTTTTCGGCGCCGACCGCGCGGCCACCTACGCCGACGTGGCACAACACATGAAACGGTCCACCAGCCAAACCAGAAAAGACCTGCAGTTGCTGCGGGAACAAGGGTATCTGGACACCGTCACCGAACGGCCAGTGCGACTGCGACTCAGTGATTCCGGCCTGGACGTGCTTGGCCTGCGAATGTACTGACCGACGAACCCACCGACGGCGACACCCCGCTCGCGGAGGCGTTGACGTAGCGATTCTGCACGTGCAGAATCCGCAGACGTCGGATGCCCTCTTTAACGCTCATACAGCGCAGAAAACACCGCAATGAGGCACGCCCGGCGGGTCTAGATGATTTTTTCGGCGCTTTATAACCATCTACGAGGGCCCGGATGGCGGATAAATGGTTTATTTCGGCCAACATAACCGGCACGGATGAGAGAAGGATGTCGAGAGGCTGGCGCAGCGATTCTGCCCGTGCAGAATCCGGGTCCGTGACTTTTCCGCTCAAGACGCAGCCATGATGTCGTCGAGAACCCCGCGTTGGAAACGCATGGGCGTCGCGCCCCGTCGGCGAGGACCCGCCCAGCCAGGACAGCGACGGAAACTCCAGGACGGCGACGACGTACTCGCCATCCCCCTCAGATCAAGACACCTGGTAAGTGCATTTTTCAGGGTTCAACACGGACCTTCTTCCTTGGAGCGTTATTTTTTCAGGTGCGGTCACGACCCGTGGGTCCGCAGCTGTTCTACGGCTTGGAGCACCTGACGGACCCGGTAAGCCTTCGCTTTCCCATTGTCGTCTCGGACGTTGCCGCGGGGGCCACCAGCCCACGGGTTTTATACGTGCGGTGCGAGGTTCCTCGTGAGCAACGTGTGTCGAAGACAATGGTCACGGATCTTTTCTCACTCTGTAAAACGCGCATTCGTGGGGGTCTCCGCGACTTACCGAGAAGATGGTCGATGCATCTCACCACGCCCATCCACCTCGACGCCGACATTATGCCGTACATCTGCCGAGGTTTTTATGTAAAGGTGAGGACATCCGGAGATGACATCACACAATCAGACACGGCAGGACAAGCGATGGTCGACACTGACTACCTCAACGAATTAGACAGCCACGGCAGTTACCGGGGCAACGAGCTCAAGCAACGCAACCCGGCGTTGGCCACCACGCCCGCCCACTGGCGCGCCGTACTGTTCTCGGTGGCGTTTCCGCTGCCCCAGGACGTTGCCCTCGGCGACGCCTCCCTGCTCGACGCCGAGTCATCGCCGTGGCTGGAGGGGCGATACGAGGGCATTAAAGGCGTGGAATACTATCCGCCCGCCCCAGACGCCGAAGACGCCGACACCGCCGAGAACGCCGCGCCGATCCCGCGCCTGGAGTTCAAAAACCCCAAGGCCAACCCGGCGAGTTACTTCGGCTCCGAGCTCGCCGGATATTTCCGGCCCGGCCGGGGACAATCTGCGGTGTACAAGCACGCGACCCGCAAGAGCATCCATTCCTGGCTAGAAAAGACCGCGGCCACAAACCCTGCCTGCACTGAGGAATGGCCCGCAGACGCTGGACTCGACACCGCCCTGCCCTACCAACTGATCAACGACGTGGCGGCCGGGGCGGGCATGGCAAAGTTCGGCCGCCTGGCCCTGCGACCGGGCCAGTGGTCCACGACGGGAGAGACCGACGACTGGGAGCACGGCAGTCTGCAGCTGCACGCGGTGGAGTGCCTCTCCTACCCGCGCGCCGCCTCCACGTCGGACGAGACTGACCCGGCTTCCCGCCAGCACTTCCTGGTATTTCACGTCCTCGCCGAAAACTGCTCCTCCGCGCAGCTGGAGCGCATCTCCCAGGCACTGGCCCGACCGGACAATGACTTCCCGGCCCAGCTGGTGACGCCGTCCGTGCCGGCCAGCCGCCACCCGTCCCTGCCGGATACCGCCGCACCGGCCACGGATCAGACCCCGGTTTACCCGCTGACACAGAACCTCATGGAGGTCGCGAAACTGCTCTTGGCCCCGAGCGATACCCCAGCTCAGCTGGCCACGCTCCGGGTGAACGAAGACGGTGGCCTCGGCGATTCGGCGCTGCCGAGCCGCAGCGTCGTGGCCCTACCCTCCCGCGCGGACGTGCCGGGCCCGCCGTCATTCCCCGAGGCGGACGCCTGGAGCTCCTACGAGCAGTGGGCGTGGGAGTTGGCCGCCGGTGCAGACCTCGACGACAAACGGCCCCCGCAGGACACTCGCGACGCCCTGGAAAAGCACACCGCCGAGGAGTCCAACAACTGGGCGATCCTGGCCGCCGACCACGGCCTGGCCGCCGTCCGCACGGACACGGACTACCGGGACAATCCCACCCCGTTCGTGCAGGCCCCGACGTTCTTCGTCGAATTGCTGCTGCTGAACATGCGCGCCCGCACGGAGCTGAGCGCACTGCGGGAAGACCTCGCCTCCGGGGCAGCACCCGAGGCCGCCCACAAGCGGTGGGATCAGATCCAGGAGAAGCTGTGGCTGGACGAGATCCCGCGCCGCCCTAACCTCACCCAGATGCTGCTGACCACCCGCCGGGCCAGCGGGGTACAGGAACTACACGACGAGGTCAGCGGCGTCCTTGAAAACGACGCCGAGACCCAGGCCGACGCCACCGAACCCACCTCCCCCACGGTCATCGAACCCGAGCAGGTCACCGTCACCCCCGAGGACCCGGACGCCGCACCGCCGACGGTCGAGAAGTCGTCGCAAAGCCCCGCCGAGCAGCGGAAGATCGCCCCGGCGATCCTGATCACGGTGCTCGTGTTCGGCGTACTTGTCGTGCTGCGTCGCGCGCGCAGGAAGCGCTAGGCAGACTGCGGGAAGCGTTACCCTGCCTGCACCTTCCCCGCCCGCACGGCGATCGGCCACGTCACGGTCCGGCGCCGCGCCGGGTCGCCCCACTGCCGGGACAACGCCTCGGAAAACGCCGCAAACTCGTGGGCGTGCCCGCTGTCGCGTGCGTTGCGCACCGCGGTCCAAGTGCCCAGGTAGCCGAGGAAATCCGTCAGGTCGTATTCGCGGACGATGGCGGGCTGCTCCACGCGCAGCGGTTCGAACGGGAAGTCCAGGTCCGCCAGGCCGTTTTCCACGTGCCGGCGGCGCGGATCCCAGAAGCGGTGGAAATCACCCCAGTAGAAGTCCTGGAAGAGGGAGTTCACCTCCCCCTCAACATCGCAAAGACCATAGCTGACCAGCGCGATCGCCGCCCCCGGGGTCGCCACCCGGCGCGCCTCGGCGTAGAAGGCGGCCAGGTCGTCGATCCAGTGGGCGGCTTGGGCGACGGTGATCAGGTCGACGCTCCCATCCACGGCGGGTAACCGGTCCGCGGAGCCGACGCGGTAAAGGGCCTTCGGGGCGGGGGTGGCGGCCGCGATCTGGCTGGGGCTGGGGTCGACGCCGATGACTCGGTGGCCGACGTGCTGCGCCAGCAGCGCGGTGAGCTGGCCGGTGCCGCAGCCGACGTCGAGGGCAAGGTCAGTGCCGCCGTCGGGCAGCGCCGCCAGGGACTCGGCGAGGGCGGGCGGGTAGGAGGGGCGGTGCGCGGCGTAGTCTGCGCCGTCGTCGAACAGTGCCGTCATGGCCCCAGAGTAGGTCGAGAAAGTGTGACGTGTGAAACAGTCGGCGGGTGGATGCGCCTACACTGGGCGCCATGATTGACCGGACCATTCGGCGCGAGACCGACGCCGACATCCCAGGCATCCACGCCCTGATCGCGGCGGCGTTCGCCACGGTCGAGCGTTCCGACGGCGCGGAGGCGGCCATCGTCGACGCGCTCCGCGACGATGACGCGTTGTCGCTGTCCGTGGTCGCGGTGGAGGGGGTGCAGACGATCGGGCATGTGGCCGTCTCGCCCGTGCGCATCGACGACGGCACGGGTGGCTGGTTCGGTCTCGGCCCGGTGACCGTGGCGCCGCATCGACAGGGCGGGGGTGTGGGGCGGGCACTGCTGGAGGGCACCCTGGAGCGGCTCGCCGAGGGTGGCGCGGGTGGGGTCGTGGTGTTCGGCGAGCCGGATTTCTACGCCCGCTTCGGCTTCGAGCGCGTTCCGGGGCTCGATTATCCGGGCGCCCCGGAGGGGTATTTTCAGGCGCTGCGGATCACCGATTCACAGTTTCCGAGCGGCGTCGTGCACTATCATCCGGCCTTCGGGTAGGCCTTCAGACAACCCCTCGGTAGACCAAGCGGTACACTCGCCAATGGAATTACTTTCACATTCTAACCCAGCGTTTGTGCTGGTACAAGCGCTAATCGTCAACCACACAAAACCTAGCCCTTGTGCCTGGCCGTGCCCACGTGGCTACATTTAAACCCAATCCGCACCGAGGGACACAGGAAGCCTCCTCACCTCCGTGCACGCCCGTCCGCAGCAGTTGCGGGCCGGGCACCACGACACCACCAGAGGAGGCTTCCATGAGCGCTGACGTATCCGTCCGCCCGCACCGGTCCACCCGGTTCTCGGCGTCTGCGCCGCTCGACGAGGATCTCATTCCGGTCGAGTCCCAGCCGACGAAGCTCGATCCCGAAGATCTGCTCGGCCGCGCCCCCGGCGCCCGTCGCCGCACCTCCCTGTCCTTTGAAGTCATGCCGCCGCGCCACGACTCGGACCGCTCCAAGATCGACCACCTGCTGGCCACCCTCGAGTCCTACGGCCCCGACTACCTGGCCGTGACCAGCTCCCAACGCTCTGATTGGCTCACGGGCACCTCCGCGTTCATCGAGCGCATCTCCCAGACCACCCGGATGCTGCCGCTGGCGCACCTGGCGTGCACCGCCGGCACCCGCGACGAACTCGTCGGCTGGATCAACCGGCTCATCGACGCCGGGGTGCGCGGGTTCCTGGCGCTGCGCGGCGACTACCCGGACGGCCAGGACGGGCCGGCCCCGGGCGAGTTGCCGCACGCCACCGACCTGATCAACCTGATCGGCGAGGTGGAAGGCAGCCAGGCCGCCCGCTTCGCGGCGGGCCGGCTGGCGGTCGGCGTCGCCGCCTACCCCTCCGGGCACTACCAGTCCTCCGGCCCGGACGAGGACATCGACGTCCTGCTGGCCAAGCAGCGCCTCGGCGCGGGCTTCGCCATCACCCAGATGTTCTTCGACCCGGAGGATTACCTGCGGTTCCGCGACCGGGCCCGGTTGGCCGGGGTCACCATCCCGTTGATTCCGGCGCTGGCGCCGATGATCAGCGTGCAGCGGCTGCGCCGAATGGGGCAGCTCTCCGGCCTGGAGGTCCCCGAGCGGCTGATTCGCCGCCTGGAGAAGTCCGACACGCCGGAGGGCCAGCTCGACATCGGTATGGACGCGACCGCTGAAATGGCGCAGACCCTCCTGTCGAATGACACGGAGAGCCTGCACCTGTACACGTTCAACCGCGCCGACGTCACCGGAGAGTTGCTCACCCGCATCGGCATCGCACCACGCCATCCGCGTGCGTGAGATGACCGTCCGGTAGCGACACCCACGAACATCAGAACCGGGAGCCCCCGCGAAGATCAGTTCGGAACACCACCCAACTACTTCACTTTTCGCGAGAAAGGGCATTTTTGCCATGTCTGAAAACACCGTCACCTTCCCCAACGCCACGATCGAGGGCTATCCCCGCATCGGCCCGAACCGCGAGCTGAAAAAGGCGCTGGAGTCCTTCTGGAAGGGCCGCATCGACGCCGAGGAGTTCCGCTCCGCGGCCCGCAGCCTGCGCCTGAGCAACTGGGCGCGACTGCGTGAGCTGGGCCTGACCGAGGACTACTCGATCCCCGCGGACGCCGCCTACTACGACCACGTCCTGGAGACGGCCGTGACCGTCGGCCTGCTCGGCGGCGCCGACGAAGACGTCGCCCTGGCCGATTACTTCACCCTGGCCCGCGGCAACGCCGACACTGCCCCGCTGGAGATGACCAAGTGGTTCGACACCAACTACCACTACCTGGTCCCGGAGGTCGGCGACGACGAAGAATACCGCCCGCGCCCGCAGCGTCTGCTGGAGTTGTTCACCGAGGCCAAGGACGCCGGCAACGTCGTGCGCCCCTTCCTCGTCGGGCCGGTCACCCTGCTGGCGTTGTCCAAGCAGGCCGAGGGCGCGACCACCCGGCCCCTGGATCACCTGGCGAAGCTGACCGCCTCCTACGCCGAAATCCTCGAAACCCTCGCCGACAACGGCGTGGAGTGGGTCCAGATCGAGGAGCCGGCCCTGGTCGCCGACCTCACCGGAATCACCGACGCCGAGCTCGCGGAGCTGGCGAAGCAGACCTACGCCACCCTGCTGGCCGAGGACGCCGTGCGCCCGTCCGTGTTCCTGTCCACCCCCTACGGCTCGCTGAACGCCGGACTCGAGGCACTGGCCGCCGCCCGTCCGGAGGCCCTCGGCGTCGACCTGGCCCCGCAGACGCTGAAGGAAGCCCCGGACTACCTGGAGCGCATCGCCGCCACCGTGGACAAGAACACCCGCCTGGTCGCCGGCGTCATCGACGGCCGCAACGTCTGGGCCGCCGACCTGCGTGAGCGTCTCAGCGTGCTCGAGCAGCTCAAAAACGCCGGCCTGACGGTGACCGTCTCGTCCTCGGTGTCGCTGCTGCACGTGCCGCACACCGTCGCCAACGAGCCGAACCTGCCGGTCGACGTCGCCGGTTGGCTCTCCTTCGCCGACGAGAAGGTCGGCGAGGCCGTCTCCCTGTCCACCGCCCTGAACGAGGGCACCGTCGCCGCCGGCGAGGCCTTCGCCCGCGCCGACCGCGCCGTGCGCACCCGCCGTGAATCGGCGCGTGTACACAACCAGGCCGTCCAGGCCCGCGTCGCCGCCCTGCCGGACGGCGAGGTCAAGCGCCAGCCGTCCTTCGACGAGCGCGTCGAGGCGCAGCAGTCGCTGAACCTGCCGGAGCTGCCGACCACCACCATCGGCTCCTTCCCGCAGACCGACGAGGTGCGCAAGGCTCGCGCCGACCACAAGGCCGGCGTCATCGACGACGCGGCGTACGTCCAGGCGCAGAAGGACGAGATCGCCTCGGTCATCGAGCTACAGGAGAGCCTGGGCATCGACGTGCTGGTGCACGGCGAGCCGGAGCGCAACGACATGGTGCAGTACTTCGCGGAGCTGCTCGACGGCTTCGTGGTCACCGAGAACGGCTGGGTCCAGTCTTATGGCTCCCGCTGCACCCGTCCGCCGATCATCATCGGCGACGTCTCCCGCCCGCAGGCCATGACCGTCGACTGGATCGCCTACGCCCAGTCGCTGTCGGACAAGCACGTCAAGGGCATGCTCACCGGCCCGGTCACCATTTTGGCCTGGTCGTTCGTGCGTGACGACGTCCCGCTGTCCGTCTCCGCGGACCAGATCGGCGTGGCGCTGGCCGACGAGGTCGCCGACCTCGAGGAGGCCGGCATCAAGATCATCCAGATCGACGAGCCGGCCCTGCGCGAGCTGCTGCCGCTGCGCGAAGAGCGCCGCCAGGAGTACCTGGACTGGGCCGTGCGCGGCTTCCGCCTGGTCGCCGCCGACGCGCAGCCGGACACCCAGATCCACACACACCTGTGCTACTCGGAGTTCGGCCAGATCATCGAGGCTATCAACGACCTCGACGCCGACGTCACCTCCATCGAGGCGGCCCGTTCGCGGATGGAGCTGCTCGGCGACATCGAGGAGAAGTTCACCTCCGGCATCGGCCCGGGCATCTACGACATCCATTCCCCGCGCGTGCCGGAGGTGGCCGAGCTCATCGAGCTGCTGACCGCCGCCGCCCAGCACGTCCCGGCGGAGCGGCTGTGGGTCAACCCGGACTGCGGCCTGAAGACCCGCGGTTATGAGGAGACCGAGGCCTCGCTGCGCAACATGGTGCTGGCCCGCGACCACGTCCTGGCGAACGTAGAGCTCAAGCACACTGCCCCGGTCCGCGCTTAACGACGCCCGGCGCCCGCGGCGAGTGTATTCTCGCCCGCATGGGACTGTCAGACATCGTTCGCGCGGCGGAACGCCGCATCAACCGCCGCGGCGTCGAGCGCAAGACCGCCGCCGGCTGGGTGCCGGAGATTCAGCCGTACCGCGGCTACGGCACCGCACAGCGCATCCACGTCATCGGCCGGATCCTCATGGAAGACCCCGAGTTCGACGACAACGGCGACCCCCGTTCGCAGGTGCAGCAGGTGACCCAGCAGGCCCAGCGCGGCTACCGGCAGTTCTTCACCATCCAGGTCGGCGACCTGCCGGTGACCGTGCACGCGGGCGACCAGCGCGTGAGCACGCGCACCAACCAGAACGGGTATTTCGACGTCACGGTGGACAATCATGGCCTGGACGTCGGCTGGCAGGAGGTCCGGGTCGAGGCCCAGGGTGCGGAGCCGGTTACCGCGGAGGTGCTGGTCACCGCCGACGACGAGACGATGGGTCTGGTCTCTGACATCGATGACACGGTGATGGTGACCAACCTGCCGCGTGCCCTGCTCGCCGCCTACAACTCCTGGGTCAAGCACACCAACCAGCGCCAGCCGGTCGAGGGGATGGCGGACTTCTACGCCGAAGTACTGCGCGAGCATCCGGGCGCCCCGGTCTTTTACTTGTCGACGGGCGCGTGGAACACCTACGACACCCTGGTGAAGTTCATCGAGGAACAGGGCTTGCCGAAGGGGCCGCTGCTGCTGACCGACTGGGGCCCCACCCCCACCGGCCTGTTCCGTTCCGGGCAGGAGCACAAGAAGGTGCAGCTGCGGAACCTCGCCATCGACTACCCCGCCATCCGGTGGGCGCTCGTCGGCGACGACGGCCAGCACGACCCGTTGACCTACGGGGAGTTCGTGGACGAGCACCCCGACCGGGTGCGCGGCGTCGCGATCCGGGAGCTGACCCCCACCGAGCACGTCTTGTCCCACGGCACGACGAGCTCCTTGACCGGCCCGCCGCGCACGGATCGCGACGGCGTGCCGACGATCTACGGCGCCGACGGCCACGCGCTGCTGGAGAGGTACCGGCTAGTCTGATTCCTCGGCGCCGTCATAGGTGCCGAAAGACAGGCTGTGCCCGTCCGGGCTGCGCACGGTGAAGTCCCGCGAGCCGTACCCGGTGTCCATCAGCTCCCGTGAGATGGTCGCCCCCATCTCCCGGGCCGTGCGGTACACCTCGTCGGGGTCATCGGTGACGACGTAGACGTTGCCGATGCCCGCCGGCACGATCGAGGGCTCTTCCTCCCGTTGCGCGCAGACCACCACCCGCCCACCCTCGGGCCAGATCATTTCGCTGTGCTCGACCCGGTCGTCCTTGTGGATGAGCACCCCTTCTTCAAATCCAAGCTGGGCCAACCAGTCGCGCAGGGCGAGTGCATCGATCGACGTCATCAACGGCCAGATATTACGGTCGCCACGGCCTCGAGAATGGGGGATCATAGACTGCATTATCCCAGACTGTGACGTGCGACACAAGGGCGCGGACCGTTCGGCAATTCGGGATGTTTCACGTGAAACTGGACCACACCGCGCTTCCCAACCCTAGAACGTCAGCTCGGTCACCTCAGGCAGGTCGACGGCCTCGTCGCCGCCGGGCGCCACCTCCAATCCGGAAACCACTCCGCCCTCCACAGTCAACAGCACCAGCGCCCGTCCTGCACTCGCCACGAGAATATGGCGGCGCCCCGCCTGCGGCGCGGGCCGCCCGTCCAACTCGAGCGTAAAGGAGGGGCAGATCCCGCACCCGCACTCCTCGCCCACCCTCAGGCGACCCAGCACATCCAGCCAGAGCCGGCGATCAGCGGCGTCGGGTGCAGATGCGCCCGCCAGTGGCGGGGCGTGCATGATCATCGCGGCGACGAGGTCACGCCGCCGCCCGTCCACATCCCCCTCCTCCCGGCACCAGCTCCGCGGGTTCCATGCCGGTCAGCTCATCTTGCAATTCGTCGCGGAAGTCGCAATAGAACTCCTTCTGGTTGTCGGTGTTCATCTCGTGGCAGCGGCGGGCGGTCATCGCGGCGCGGTGCGCCATCTCGTTGAGCACATGACCGTCGTGCCCGCGGACCCAGTGGACGCGGATGGTGGCGGTGCGCCGCAGGTTATTCAGCGTCTGCACGGCAGCACCGCGCTGGCCGCCGCCCGCCCCCGTCGGCTTCGGCCGATCGCGACTGAGGATCGTCGCCACCGTCCGACAGTCGGTGAGCACGTCAATGACGTCCGCGGTGTGGCCCCACTTCCGCAACGCCGAGCCGACCGCCGCGAACTCGCCCTCCAGAACGGTGCCCGCAGTAATCACGTTGCCGCGGATATTCCCGCGGGAGTTCGCCGCGCCGATGCCAATCGTGTTGCCGCGAGACTGCTTCGAGGCGTCCGTGGCGATGACCAGATGGCGCTCCTCCTGCACAAACTCACACTCTCCCGGGCCGCACAGCTCCGCCTGCGCCTCGTCGATCGCGCGCCGGGCGGAACGCCAGGCCGCCTGAAGGCGGGCGCCGGAGACTACGTCGCGGACAATGAGACCCGGGTAGTTCTCGGCCTGTTCCCGCAGCAGTCCGCGGACGATCCTGTCCGAGACATAGAGGATCAGCCCCGTGTCCCGATGGGCCTTCCACAAGTCGAGGAAAGCTTCGATCATGTGGCCGCGAACTTCCAGCCCCTCGTCCACGTGAAACTGCCGCACCCTGGCCGGCGCATCTACTGTGCCGACTGCGATAAACGCACCACTCAAGGTGGAGTCGTTGTAGTTGTCGCGGTGGTGGATCACCGCCGCGGGCAGGGGTGGGCCGTCGCAGATAGCCATGACAAAGCATCTCCTCGTGTTGTTTTCCTCCACCTGATTATCGCAAAGATAGGTCAGAAAAACTTTGACCTGCGTCAAGTGGGATGGAGAAGTTTTCCACCTCGGCCCGGCCGTTTCACGTGAAACACCACGTAGCTCTTCGCTTTACAACCACCCACACAGAAAATATCACGGTCACGTCCGCGTCGATGTGCTACCCGGCCATCGGGCGCACCGCCACCCACACCTCGCGTCCGGAGGTTAACGACAGTGGCGAGGCGCCGTCGTCGAGTGCCGCAATCGCGGCGTTCAGCCCGGCGAGGTCCTCGCCACTGAGCCGTTCCGCGAGTCGGCCCCGCTGACCGCGCAGCTGGATCGCCAGGTAGCGCGCCCCTTCGGCGCTGTCGGCGCGGGCGATGAATTCGCGGTCGTGTCGCTGCACGGAGACGAAGCCGGCGTCGCGGAGCAGGTCCTGCCACTCGCCACCGCCGTGGTGACCGTGCGCGGCCGTCAGTTCCGCCAGCCGGTCGCGCAGTCCGGCACCACCACCCCCGAGGTCGGCAGGTTCGAATACTGTCTCGCCGGTGAGTTCGGTCAGAACGAACGCTCCACCCGGGCGCAGGGAATCGAAGATCTGGCGCAGCACCACGGCTGGATCGGCCACGTGGTGCAAAGTCAGCGCCGACCAAACCAGGTCCACGTTACGGGGAACGGCCGCCGGCCAGTCCCCGTCGAGATCGACCTCGTGCGACTCGACCCGCTCCCCCACCCCGGCGCCCACCGCGGCGGCACGTACGTGGTCGAGCAGCTTCGAGGAGACGTCGAGCGCGTGAACGCGGGCGCCGGGGAACCGCTGGGCCAGGGCGACGGTGCCGGCTCCAGTCCCGGAACCGAGATCCAGCACGGTCGCGGGAGCGCGGTCCAGCGCGGCCGCAGCCTCCTCGAGCACGGAGTGGAGGAGGGGTTCATTCAGGGTGGCCTCGAGGACGAGGTTTTCGGCCAAGACGTCGGGGAGATCCCGCCACGGATCCTGATGAGAATGCGAATGATGATGCGTCATGACAGGCATGTTACGCACCGTCTCCCTTATTTCGCATGTACTCTTGCGGAATATGCAAAAAGAGATTGACTCCCTCGTCCGTGACCGCGTCCGCGGCCTACGCCTGGCCCGCGGCTGGACCCTCGAGGCCCTGGCCTCTCGCTGCGAGCTGTCCCCCTCCACCCTCAGCCGCATCGAAACCGGCCATCAACGCATCACCCTCGAACACCTCGTCGCTCTGAGCCACGCCTTGGACACCTCCCTCGACCGGCTGGTAGCACCTGAAGGAAACGACGACGTAGTCATCCGCCCCGAACCCGAATCCATGGGCAGAACCACCTTCTGGTTGCTTTCCCGCGAACGGGACCGGCACGGCATGTTCATCGCCAAGATGCGGATCACCCAAGACCGGGAAAACGAAGATCTGCAGGTTCACCCCGGCAACGAATGGTTCACCGTGCTCAGTGGCGTGGTCCGCCTCCAGCTGGGCGCCCGCGAGATCCTGGTCTACCCCGGCCAGGCGGTGGAGTTCTCCACCATGACCCCGCATCTGATCCAGGCGCATGAAGAACCGGCCGAACTGCTGATCATGCTGGACCGCGACGGCGAACAGGCCCACTTGCCCACGCGGGGCCAACAGTAATCCCCGGCGCGAGGCCCTTCGGTGAAACCACCCCTCACCGACATGGCTTGTCTTCTTACTCCATCTCCCGTCGGCCCGCCCGACCCCAAAGCATCACTAGAGTCGGCCTCATGAACCCCACCGACAATTCCACCATTCGCACCCAACTCGACCACCGGACCATCCGGGAATTCACCGACGAGCCCGTCGACAAGCAGACCCTGGACACTCTCTTCGAGGTCGCGATGCGCACGGCGAGCTCACGCAGCCTGCAGAACGCGAGCATCATCCACGTCACCGACCAGGCGAAAAAAGACAGGCTCGCGGAGATCGGCAACCAGGAATATGTGCGCCGCGCGCCGGTGTACCTGCTGTTCATCGTCGACGGCCGTCGCGCCGCCGGCATCCTGGAGGAAGCCGGCAAACCCGTTGAGCCCGCCGGCTCGACGAAGGTGTTCGTCGAGGGCTTCACCGACGCCTGCCTCATGGTGCAAAACGTCACCGTCGCCGCGCAGGCCCTCGGCCTGGGCACCAACCACCTGGGCAACGTCCACAACGACGAACCCGCCATCATCGAACTGCTCGACCTGCCGAAGTACACCTTTCCGGTGCTCGGCATGACGCTGGGACACCCGAACCAAGAACCGCAGATCAAGCCGCGCATGGACGCGCAGCTGCGCGTCTTCGAAAACAGCTACCAGGAGCCGGAGTCCTGGACGCAGGCGCTCGCCGACTACGACGCCGAGATGACCACCTACTACGATCTGCGCAACGAAAACCGGCGCGAAGACAGCTTCACCAACCAGGTCATCACCAAGCTGTCGCCGGGCGGACGCAACGACAGCAAGACCTTCGAGGTCGCCCGCGCGCAGGGCTTCGACGTCTAGGAACGAGGCGGGCCCTCCCCCGCTACTGCATCGTGGCGGTCAGCTGCTCGACGACGTGGTCGAACACGATGCGCTCCTGCTCGATACGTAGACAGCCCGTGCCGGAGCGCTCCCGCAGCAGCTCCAGCGCCCGGTCCTCATCATCGGTCAGCCGGGCCGGCGCAAACGCGGTGGCGGTCGGCTCCTCCACCGCCAACTCCAGATGCAGGCGCGCCGTCTCCGAGTCCATGAGCACGGAGCGCACCCCGGGCAACGGGCCCCGGATGCGGTCGAGGATCCGGAAACCGTGGGAGTCGAGGTCGCCCCAGTAGAAGACGCGGCGCTGCGCCAGCCACGGCAGCGCCGCCACGAGCTCATCCGCCCGGTAGCCCTCGCCCCAGACGGCGAAGGCGCCCGGAATTTCCGGCAGGGCGAGGAACGTGGTGTGGTTTTCCACGATGAGCACCTGCTCGAACGCGGGGTTCGCGCCGGCGGCGTCATCGATCTCCAGGCAGAGGCGGCGGGCGTTGCGGATCTTCACTTCCGGATCGAGGCTGAGCAGCTCCACCAACGGCGGCTTGGTGCGAAACGGCAGCTGCCCCACCACCGCCTCCACCACTGGTCGATGTTGCTCAATCCATTTGGTGTCCACGCCGATCACCGGGATTTGGCGGATGTAGTACTGGCTGACGTCGTGGGTGCGCAGCCACCGCACCACCGCGATGAAGCGCTCCGCCGTGACCTCGTCCCACGCCCGCCAACGGAACAACTGGGTCAGCAACGGTGCGCGGACGTCCTCCCCGAGGGCTGCCGTGAGCTGCGTCAGCCGGGTCGAAGCCAGCCGCCAATCGGCGTGTCTGCCCGCCGCCCGGGCGATCTCCTCCGGTGAGTGCAGAACGATGCGGGTCGGCACGTCATACGTCCCGAGATACCCCAGGCGCTTGGTGACACGCTCGACCTCACCAGGGCCGTTCCAGTGCGCCCATTCCCGCAGCCACTCTCCGACGGCTTCCCCGTTGTCTGCTTCCGCCTGCCTGATCGTGGGCGGGCTCAACGAGACGGTCAGCGGGGTGAAGTCACCGCCGAGCCAGGCACGCACGTTACGGTCGTAGTTTGTGCGCGCCCGGGATTTCACGTCATCCGGCGTTTTCATTGGCTGTCTCCTCGGAGGTCAGGTGGCTGGTCCACCAATGTAGTGCCGAGCAGCCTGGGGAGATTTCCTGCGGTGTTCGAATCATGTGGAGGCCCAAATTTTATAGCAGGCACTCCTCGCCATATGGAGGCCACCACAGCACCACCCAAAGTTATGTGAAGTTGTTTCATATTGCCTCCCGCACTGCAGCTTGTCTCTCGTTTTCGCAGATCACGCGTTAAAAACAAGTTGTTTCGAGTTGTTTGGAGTTATTTGAGACCGTTTAAGAACGATTCACGAAGGTCAAGCTCGAGGGAGCGGCCCTCAATGCGCGAAGAAAATCCGCTTCCTTAGGTCCTCAGCGTTGGACGGACATCCGCCCGCCTTGGAGAAAGTGATGGCAGGCGCAGCACAACCTGTGGCGGGAAACATCAGAGGGCGCGGCCATCTCTATCCCCAGCGCCCCTGTGCCCACGTCCTACCCGAGACGTCCCGGAAGATCGCGGGGTTGACCAGCTGCGTGGCCAGATGAAGACGTCATCAAACTTCGCCGGCGCGGATCCTCGTTGCCGTGCTTTCTTCGGGTAGAGCTTCTCCCACCCAGGAGGACACTGAAACCCCTGCTTATAGGCAGGTAGTCCACGCTCTAGTAGTGCTTTGTTAGCTCTTGTGGGGCGGGGCGGGTGGTCGTAACGTCAGATTATGGACCCGAAAACCACCCGCACCCCCGCTGACCTCGCAGATTTCGTCGCCGAGGTCTTCGCCTCCCTGCCCCGCACAGACCAACGCATCACCAGCAGCTACTACCTCCAAGGACTGATGTTGGAGGGCCGGCGAAAATCCACGCAACCCATGGCCGAACGCCTCGGCATCGATCACCAACGACTCCAGCAGTTCGTCTCCACCTCGCCGTGGACAGTCGAACCCGTCCGCCAGGTGCTGGCCACCGAGGCCATCAACCTGATCCACCCCGGTGGAGTCCGTTAGCGTGGTATAGGTGTAACTGCCGGTAGCCGACCCTCATGAACAACATGAGGCGACCACCCAAGTCACCTTTCGAATCCGTAACCACACTTCCTCGAAAGGGAAACCACGGTCGCCGCTGGCCCCCATTCTATCGACCCGACCACCTACCTCGACGAACTACTCTCCCAAGCCTCGCCAGATCTCATGCGTGAGATGTTGCAGAAGTTCATCAACCAGATCCTCTCGACCCAAGCCGACCAGGTGTGTGGCGCGAAGTCACGCCACCGTCAGCGATGCGCGCACCAATCAGCGCAACGGCTACCGCCACCGCGACTTCGACACCCGCGTCGGCACCGTCGACGTCGCCATCCCGAAACTACACACCGGCTCGTTCTTCCCGGACTGGCTGCTGGAACGCCGAACTCGTACCGAACGCGCCCTGACCACCGTGATCGCCACCTGCTACCTGAAAGGCGTCTCCACCCGGCGTATGAACGACCTAGTCGCCTCGTTGGGCATTACCAACCTGTCGAAGTCGCAGGTCTCCGAGATGGCCAAAGAACTGGATTCCATGGTCGAAGACTTCCGTACCCGACCCCTGGATACCGGCCCCTACCTCTATGTTTCCTGTGACGCGTTGACGATGAAGGTGCGTGAAGGCGGACGGGTCGTCAAAACCTCCGTGTGGCTTACCACCGGCGTCAACGCCGAAGGCTACCGCAAGTTGTTGGGCATGCAGGTCGCCACGAGCGAGTCAGCCGCCTCCTGGACCGGGTTCTTTAGGGACCTCAAGGCCCACGGCCTGAATCAGGTGTACCTGGTCACCAGCGACGCGCACTTAGGGATCCAGCACGCCATCGGGGAAGTCCTGCCGAACGCGTCCTGGCAGCGGTGTCGCACGCATTTCGCCGAGAACCTCTCCGGGCTGGTGCCCAAGAGCCAGTGGCCGACGCTATCGGCGATGTTCCAGACGATCTTCCAGCAGCCCGATGCGACATCGGTGTGGAACCAGGCCCAAGAAGTGGTGTCGTTCTGCGAGCAGAAGTTCCCCCATGTGGCCGACTACCTGGAAGAAGCCCTGGATGAACTACTGGCGTATACTCACGCACCCAAGGCCGTGTGGACGAAGGTCTGGTCGAATAACCCCACTGAGCGACTCAATCGGGAGATCCGCCGGCGCACGGATGTCGTGGGCATCTTCCCCAACCGCGATGCCGTCGTCCGCCTGGTCGGCGCGGTGCTGGCGGAGCAGCACGATGATTGGATTCAGCAGAAGCGCTACATGTCGCTGACGAGTCTGGAGCAGACCAAGGCGATGATGAACGCCAACGTCATCGACGCCGGGGACGCCGCTCAGGAGGTCGCATGAGCCAGTCCCAGCATCGGGCTCGTGCCGGTCCCTGACACCGTCACACTGCCTGTTTTATCGAAAGGGCAGATACACCACTCCAAAGGACTTGACCGAGGATCACCTCCGGTTGACCACCCAGGTCATCAACCTCGCCCGAACCGTGGCAATGGGACGCCACTCCTCCAACCGGGAAGTTGTCGCCAGCCATCATCGCGCGAGCACTCCTACCGCGCTCGACAGGCCATCCTCGAGGGATGGGATGAGACGGCCCTTCACGCCCACCAAGGTGGCGTCCCCACGCCGGGGAGCAACCCGGGTTATGGTGAAAACTGGCAGAGACACCAACGCCACAACCCCTTGAGGTTGTGGCGTTGGTGTCACTGTTGGGTTTGTGGGAATTTGGATCAGACTGTCCACTCTTCAAGGAATTCGTTGCGCAATGAAGATGCTCTACCACGGGAGCAAGGGGTATCAAGCGACGGTTTAAGACGTGCCAGGGGGAATGAGCGCAGTCCGGCGTGGTGAGCGCGTACCCCTCCTCGTTACACCGGAGGCCGCCTTATTTTCCAGCTTCCGCGCCTGCCCCCGCTCCTATTTTCGCCACAGGACTTAACGCCAGGTGCCCGCGCACTCTGCGGAAGTAGTCGTCCAGGATCACCGTCAACTATGCGTGAACAGGTGCGCTGAACCAGGGTTTCGGGGGCAGTGTCCTGTTCGTCGGATGGCCCGTCACATTTTCCGGATCGTTAGGCTCTGTTCTGCCCGGCCGACAGGCCCGTCCTCGTCATGGAGTGTCGAACTCGTCACGCCAACCCCGGAGTCACCCCAGTAAACGGTGGTGTCCAGGCCGGTCCAGGTTCCCGATGGGCGGCGGAACAGGTGCACTGTCAAGTCCACGTTGGGGAACATCCACTGCTCCGGCCGCTGACGCGGGGCGATGCCGTTGGCGGTGTCGATCCGCGCGCAGAACTCAGCGATGTCGATGGGATCCTCATCCTTTACGAGCCGGTTGGGTGAGGTCAACCAGGTTGCACCCCGGCCAGGTCTGAGTTCGCTGGCCTGACGTGCCTCCAGCTGCGCGATGTAACCGCCGCCCCACATCTCAGTGAGATCCCGGGCCGGACAATCCCCAGGGTCTGGCAGGGGGGCGATCTCCAGTCCCGCGACGTCCGCCGTACCCATCTTGACGAGATACCAGGACCGGGCGGTGATCACCGCGCGGCCGTTAATTGACGCCGTCGCCTGCACTAGTTCAATCGTCCGTCCCGGCCGGGGCACCTCAATAGCGATCTCCACCTCCGCGAAAGGAAGTCGGCCTAAGATGTCGAAGGAGACCCGGGAAAGCTGCAGGTCTACGTTCTTGTCACCCGCCCGGAACTGCTCAATGGCATGGACCAGCAGGCCGGCCACCGGGCTGAAATGGTAATCTTCCTCCGACCAGGCGCCGATGGCGTGCGGGGTAGGTGCGAATGTTGTCGGACCGGTGCGGATGAAATACGAATCAGGGGTCATAGGTTCCTCTCGGATAAGGGCCCCGTGGCAGGATATGTCGGATTTTACCGGTTGCCCTGCTGCGGGGCTTGAGCTGTTCTTTCTGCCCGGAAAATGGCTCTCGATCAGTGCTCTCGTCAGGCCGCCCTAGCTGCGGTACAGCAGGAGGGCGTCGCCTTGGCCGCCACCACCACACAAGCTGACTCCCACGCGACCGATGCCCCGACGAGACAACTCCATCGCCGCGGTGAGCACTAGTCGGGCCCCAGAAGCTCCGATCGGGTGCCCCAGGGCGATGGCTCCACCGTTGATATTGCACTTTTCCAGCGGGTAGTCCAAGTCCCGGAGGGATTTCACCGCGACCGCGCCAAAGGCCTCGTTGATCTCGATGAAGTCGAGCTCATCTGCTTCCCAACCGGCCCGGCTAAGTGCGTGGTTCAAGGAGGCGGCCGGCTGGGAGTGCAGAGAGTTGTCTGGGCCAGCCGTTTGACCTGCCGCACCGACCACAGCCAGGTGATCTAGTGCGCGTTCCTCCGCCCATGAGCGGCGGGCGAGCACCACTGCGCTGGCACCGTCGGAGATCGGCGAGGCATTGCCGGCGGTGATGGTACCGCCGTTTTGGGTGAAGGCCGGGCGTAGTCTGCTCAGGGATTCGGCGGTGGTGTCGGGGCGGATACCCTGGTCGGTGTCGACCACCAGCGGATCGCCCTTGCGTTGCGGAATCTCCAGCGGGGCAATTTCCGCGGCGAAGACACCCTCCTGCTGTGCCCGGGCGGCGCGTTGGTGCGAGGTCGCCGCGATCTCGTCCTGGTCTGCCCGTGAGATGCCCAGATCCCCCATCGGCTCCTCGGTCAGGGTTCCCATAGAGCAACCGTCGAATGCGTCGGAGAGTCCGTCGGACTCCAGGCTGTCTGTCAACTTCAGCCCGCCGTAAGCTTTGCCCTGGCGGACTCCGTCGGCAATGTGCGGGGCATTCGTCATCGACTCCTGACCGCCGGCGACCACGACATCCGCCTCACCGAGTCGGACCATGCGGGTGCCGTGGATGATGGCGTCCAGGCCGGACAGGCACACCTTATTCACGGTCTCCGCTGGCACGCTCCACGGCAGGCCGGCGTTGATCGCGGCCTGCCGAGCGGGGTTCTGCCCGGTGCCAGCCTGTATGACCTGGCCGAGAACGACTTGGTCGATGTCCTCCGCCTTGATGCCTGCGCGCTGCACGGCGTGTCTGATCACATGGGCGCCGAGGTCGACGGCACTAAGTTGAGCGAGGTCGCCAAGCATCTTGCCCTGGGGTGTACGGGCACCGGCGAGGATGACGACGTCATCGGCTCGGGGTGTAGGAAGACTACTCATGGTTTGTCATACTCCGTTTCATTCAGCTCGACCGTGTAGTTGGCCTCGGTGGTCTTCTCAATGTCCATCAGCGTCACACCTGGTGCGATCTTGCGCAGGATGAGTTGGTTGTCACCGACGTCGAAGCTCCCGAGGTCGGTGATAATGCGGTTGACAACGCCGGTACCGGTTAGCGGCAGGTCACATTTCTGTCTGAGCTTGGGTTGCCCGTCCTTGGTGATGTGTTCGGTGAGGACGACCACGCGCGGGGTGCCGGCGACGAGGTCCATCGCCCCACCCATGCCCTTGACCATCTTGCCGGGGATCATCCAGTTGGCCAGGTCGCCGTTCTGGGAGACCTGCATCGCGCCGAGGACGGCCATTTTGACTTTGCCGCCGCGGATCATCCCGAAGCTGGTGGCGGAGTCGAAGGTCGCGGCGCCCTCCTGCAGGGTGACGGTCTGCTTGCCGGCGTTGATCAGGTCAGCGTCCTCCTCCCCCTCATACGGGAAGGGGCCCATGCCGAGGATGCCGTTCTCGCTCTGGAGGATGACGTTGACCCCGTCGGGGAGGTTGTTGGCCACCAGGGTGGGAATACCGATGCCGAGGTTGACATAGTCGCCGTCGGAGAGTTCGTGGGCGGCCTCAGCTGCCATCTCATCACGGCTCCAGCCCCTGCGGGTGGTGGCTTTGTCTGCAATTGTCATGTCGGTCTCCTTTCAGACCTCCACCACTGCCGCATGCCTGGGGCGGGTGGTGCGCTGTTCGATGGGTTTGTCGTGGTCGTCGGCGGACACGAGGTGGTCGATGTGGACGCCGGGGGTCATCACCAGGTCGGGGTCGATTCCACCGATCGGGAGGATCTCTTCGCACTGGGCGATGGTGACCTGTCCTGATTCGGCGCACATCGGGTTGAAGTTGCGTGCGGTGCGGCGATAAATGAGGTTGCCACCGACGTCACCACGCCAGGCGTGGACTAGGGCGACGTCGGCGACGATGCCACGTTCTTGCACGTAGATCTGTCCATCGAATTCGGCGGTGGGCTTGCCCTCCGCCACGAGGGTGCCCACTCCGGTGGCGGTGTAGAAGGCGGGGATGCCGGCACCGCCGGCGCGCAACCGTTCCGCCAGGGTGCCCTGGGGATTGAACTCGACCTCGAGCTCCCCGGCGAGGTACTGCCGGGCGAACTCACGGTTCTCGCCCACGTAACTGGCCAGCACCTTGCGGACTTGGCCGTTCTCAAGCAGGACGCCGAGTCCTTGACCGTCAACGCCCATGTTGTTGCTGACGATCGTCAGATTTCGGCGCCCGACGTCACGTAATGCCTCAATGAGCCGGAAAGGCACGCCGCACAGGCCGAAACCGCCGACGGCGATAGTCATGCCGTCCTGGATCGTCTCTGCGATGAGGTCGTGGAGAGTGTCGTTGTTGGTCATCGCTCTTACACCCACCCCAGGGCCTTGGGCGCCATTTCACGCAGTTCGACCTTGCGAACCTTGCCGGATACGGTCATCGGATAGGAATCCACGATGTGGACGTAGCGCGGCAGCTTCTGCCGGGAGATCTTCCCCTGCCCGAATTCGACGATCTCCTCAGTTGTGAGGTCATCGACCCCGTCTTTGAGGATGATCCAGGCCATGATCTCCTCTCCGTACTTGTCGTCGGGGACACCAATGACCTGAACGTCGAGCACATCCGGATGGGTGAAGAGGAATTCCTCGATCTCGCGGGGGTAGATATTCTCACCGCCCCGGATCAACATGTCCTTGATCCTGCCCGTAACCGAGAGGTAACCGTCCTCGTCTAAAACTCCCAGATCACCTGTGCGCATCCAGCCATCCGCGTCGAGAACCTCGGCAGTTTTCTCCTCGTGCTCCCAGTATCCTTTCATCACGGCGTAACCACGCACCAGGATCTCGCCCTGTTCGCCGAAAGGGACGGTCTCTCCGGTGGCCTCATCCACAAGCTTGGCCTCCAGGTGCGGCATGATCTGCCCGACGGTGTTGACCCGCTTGTCCAGTGGATCGTCCTGACGGGTCTGGAAGGACACCGGGGAGAGCTCGGTCATGCCGTAACAGATGGAGATACCGCTCATGTTGAAGGTCTCCATCACATCCCGCATGGTCTTCGACGGGCACGAGGTGCCTGCCATGACGCCGGTGCGCAGAGTAGACAGCTGGTAGGGGCTGCCGTACTCAACGTGGTCTTCGGCTTCCTCGAGTGCCTTGAGAAACATCGTCGGCACCCCGTAGAGGGAGGTCGCCTTCGCCACCTGCACCGCTTTGAGGGTCTCCCGAGGCTTGAAGGAAGGCGCCGGGATGATCATGCAGGCGCCGTGGGTGAAGGTGGCCATTGTGCCGATGACCATGCCGAAGCAATGGAAGAACGGCACCGGGGTGCAGACCCGGTCAGTCTCGTCGTATTCGAGCAACTCACCGATGAAGAAACCGTTGTTGAGAATATTGCGGTGGGTCAACGTCGCGCCCTTGGGGAAACCGGTGGTACCCGAGGTTAACTGGATGTTCACCGGATCATCTGGGTGCAGATCCGCGGTGTAGTCGGAAAGATCATCGATCTCCCCATGCATGGCGTCGTACCAGTCGGGCGAACCGAAGTAGATGACCCGGTTGAGCTGGGAACCGCGCTGCTTCGCAGCCTCGTTGAGCATGGTGCGATAATCGGAGTCCTTGAATCGCTGAGCGGCGAAGACCATCTTCACACCGGCTTTCTCCAGCACGTAGTTCAGCTCGAACTGCCGGTAGGCCGGGTTGATGTTGACCAGGATCAGGCCGAGGTGGTGGCAGGCCCACTGCACGACGAGCCACTCCCACCGGTTGGTCGACCAGATGCCGATGCGGTCCCCCTTGCGGTAGCCTTTTCGGATAAAAGCGCTGGCGAGACGAAGTACACGGTTGTAAAACCGCTCGTAGGTGAAGGACACGTCAGCATAGACATCGACGATGCAGTCACGCGAGGGATGTCGCTCCACGACCGAACGCAACATCTGGCCGAGGGTCTCCTCCCTGATTGGGGCGGCACCCTCGCTCACTCCGGTGCCGATGACGTGGGAGAGCTGGGTCCCGTCCGGGGCGACCGCCACGGAACCGTAAGAGGTGCGGCGGGTCTCGAGTTGAATGGTAGAGCTCATCAGATTTCCTTCTTTCGGATGCTGGGAGTGTCAGGAGCCGACGCGGCTGACGATGGCCTGCGCCTGGCGAAAGAGCGGTTCATCGACCATGCGGCCTTCGAAGCTGAACGCACCGCGGTCGAGTTCGGCGGCCTTGAGCAGTCGGCGAGCGAAGTCGAGTTCCTCGTCCGAGGGTTGGTAGGCGGTGCGGATGACCGGGACCTGAGACGGGTGGATGCAGCAGGTGCCAGCGAATCCGAGCGCCGCGGCATCCTCCGTCTCGATGCGCAACCCCTCTAGGTCGGAGATATCCACATACACCGAGTCGAGGGCGGCGCAACCGTGGGCGGCGGCGGCCAGTTGCACCTGGGAACGGGCATGAAGGGCGAAATGACGGTAGCGTCCATCCGCGCGGCGAGAGGAGGTGCCTCCGAGCCCAGCGACTAGGTCCTCGGCTCCCCAGAACATCGCGACCACGCCGTCGGCGGCGGCAGTTTCCTCCGCGCGCAATACCCCGAGCGGGGTCTCGGCCAGCGCGATAACCTGGGCGTCGGGCACCATTACCCGCACCGCTGCGACATCGCTGGCGCCCTCGGTCTTGGCCAGCATCACCTGACGGAATCTGCTGGCGGCCACCGCCTCGAGGTCGGCGACGATATCGGGGGTGGAGGCCGGGTTCACCCGCACGATGACCCGTGCCGGATCAAGGGCGCAGTCCGCGACCGCGCGGCGGGCCTGCGCCCGGTTCTCCGGACGGCAACCGTCCTCCAAGTCAAGGATGACCATATCGGCACGGTCGGCGGCCTTGACGAATCGGTCGGGCCGATCGGCTGGGGCGAACAGGAGCGCGGGACCGGCGGGGATCCAATCAACCATCACTACCCCTCCCCGGTCGGCACTGCACCATGGTGGCGCGTACGGCCCGGCAGACGACATCGCCGTGCTGGTTGCGGCCGATGTGCTCGAGTTCGACCACACCCTGGCCCGGGCGGGACCGGGAGAGCCGCTTGCCGGTGCACACGGTCTCTGCGTACAAGGTGTCACCGTGGAACATCGGTGTCGGGAAGGAGACCTCGGTGAAGCCGAGGTTGGCGACGATGGTGCCCAGGGTCAGTTGGGAGACGGATAACCCGACCACTGTGGAGAGGGTCCACATGGAGTTGACCAGGCGCTGACCTCCAAAGCCCGCCTGTTCCGAGGACCAGTGGGTGTCCAGGTGTAGCGGCTGGGTGTTCATGGTCAGTGTGGTGAAGACGACGTCGTCGGTCTCGGTGACGGTGCGGCCCGGACGGTGCAGGTAGCGCACACCTTCCTCAAATTCCTCGAACCAGAGCCCGCGTTGGGTGATCACACGCGTGTTCATGTCAGTTGCTTTGGTCATGGTGGTCTTCCTCTCCTATAAACCCAGCTCGCGGGCGATGAGCATCAGCTGAACCTCGGAGGTGCCCTCACCGATCTCCAGAATTTTGGAGTCGCGGTAGTGGCGTGCCACGCGGTATTCGTTCATGTAGCCATAACCACCGTGGATCTGGGTGGCGTCCCTGGCGTTGTCCATCGCTGCCTCGGAGGAGATCAGTTTCGCAATGTAGGCGTCCTTGCGGTAGTCCAGGCCCTTGACCATCTTGGCGGCGGCGGCCTGCCATGCTAGGCGGGAGGTGTGGACCCGGGCTTCCATGCGGGCAATCTTGAAGGAGATCGCCTGGTACTCGGAGATGGCCCGGCCCATGGAGGTGCGCTCCTTGGCATAGCGGACGGATTCGTCAACGCAGCCCTGCGCGGCTCCCGTGGCCAGCGCAGCGATAGCGACGCGGCCCTCCGCGAGGATGGACAGGAAGTTGGCGAAACCGCGGCCCTGCTCGCCGAGGAGGTTCCCCTGGGGCACCCGGGCATCGGACAGAGTCAGCGGGTGGGTATCGGAAGCGTTCCAGCCGACCTTGTCGTAGGCCGGCTCCACTGTGAAGCCCGGGGTGTCGTTGGGCACGATGATCGCCGAGATTTCCTTCCTGCCGTCCTTCTCACCGGTCACCGCGGTAACAGTGACCAGGGAGGTGATGTCGGTGCCGGAGTTGGTGATGAACTGCTTGGAACCGTTGAGCACCCAATCACCGCCATCCTCGATGGCGCTGGTGCGGGTGGCTCCGGCGTCGGAACCTGCACCAGGCTCGGTCAAGCCAAAACCGGCCAGCCGGGTGCCGGCGGTCAGGTCGGGCAGCCAGGTGGCCTTCTGCTCGTCGTTTCCGAAGTGGAAGATGGGCATCGCGCCCAGGCCCACGCCGGCCTCGAGGGTGATGGCCACGGACTGGTCGACGCGCGCCAACTCCTCGAGGGCGATGCCGAAGGAGAGGTAGTCACCGCCCATGCCCCCGACCTCTTCGGGGAAAGGCAGGCCGAACAGGCCCAGCTCCCCCATCTGGGCAACGACCTCGTAAGGGAAGGAGTGCTCCCGGTCATGCTTAGCGGACACGGGATCGACTACCTCGTTGGCGAATTCACGGACCACCGCTTGAAGCTCGCGGTACTCCTCGGGCAGGTCGGTGATATTGATATCAGCCTTGGTCAGGGTGTTCGACATGATGGTTCTTCCTTTGCGGATCGGTGTGTGGGATGAGTAGGGATGGGAGTTAGGCGGGGGCGATGGTAGCCAGCGGTTTGTTCGCAGGTACCTGGCCACCGGTGCTGCAGTGGAAGGTGACCGCGCCGTCCTCGGCGGCACGCAGGACATGCTCCATCTTCATGGCCTCGACCACGAGGACGGGGTCACCAGCGCGGACCAAGGCGCCGTCCTCAACGGACAAGGCGATGACGGTGCCGGGCATTGGGGATGACAGGGAGCCGTCCCTACCGCCGTCACTGTTAGCCTCCGAGGGGACCACCTGTTCGCAGCGCAGGATCCAAGTTCCCTCACCGGATGAGGCGACGATTTCGGTTAACGCGCCGTCACCGGTGGCGGTGATCCGCCAGCGGTGGGTCAACCCGTCGACGGTAATTCGCCAGAAGTCCCCATCGCGGTGCACAGCCGCCGTGACGGTCCGGGCGAGGCGACGGGCGTCGTCGTCTTCAGTGAAACCGGCGACCACGTCGTGAATGGTGACCTGGGCCGATGAGGGGGATCCGATGAGGGAAACCAAGGTGGAGTCCCCCTCCCAGGCCAACCGCACGCGCTGCGGGGCAGGGCTACCGAGTCTCCAGGCATCGGGAATGTCCCAGGCGGAACCCGGCTCATCGGGCCAGCGGCCCGCCAGCCACACCATGGTGGCGGCAATCAAGGCGTCATCGGGCACCTCGGAGGGGAGGTAATCGTTGACGACCCGGTCAAGCAACCCGGTGTCGAGGTCACCGGCGACCACCTCGGGCATATTGATGAGGTAGCGGCAGAAGTCGGTGTTGACACCGACCCCGGCTACGACGGTGTTGGCCAGGGCCCGGTCCAACCGGGTTAGGGCCTCCGCGCGGTCAGCACCGTGGGCGATGACCTTCATCAGCATCGGGTCGTAGAGGGAGGTGACCTCGGAGCCATCAGCGATACCGCTGTCGACCCGAACACCAGGGCCTGTGGGTTCGACGACCCGGGAGATGCGGCCACCGGTGGGCAGGAATCCATTGGCGGGATCCTCGGCGTAGATACGTGCCTCGATTGCATGGCCGGTGAAAGTGACCTCGGCCTGAGTAAGGGGTAGTTTGTCCCCGCGGGCGATGGCCAGCTGGAGGGCCACCAGGTCCAGACCGGTGATCTCCTCCGTCACGGGGTGTTCCACCTGCAGGCGGGTGTTCATCTCCATGAAATAGAAGTGGTCGGGTCGAGCTGCCGGGACGATGAACTCCACAGTTCCGGCACCAACGTAGCCGACGGAACGGGCGGCGTCGCAGGCTGCAGTCCCGATGGCCTGCCTGGTCTCCTCATCGAGTAGGGGGCTCGGAGCCTCCTCGATGACCTTCTGGTGACGGCGTTGAAGGGAGCACTCGCGCTCCCCGAGGTGGATGATGTTGCCGTGTGAATCGGCGAGAATCTGCACCTCAATGTGGCGGGGAGTATCCACAAAGTGTTCGAGGAATAGCGCGTCGTCGCCGAAGGAACTTGCCGCTTCGCGACGTGCCGTGGCCAGGGCCGCCGGTAGTCTGGCCGGTTCCTCCACCCGGTGCATGCCCTTTCCACCGCCACCTGCGGAGGGTTTGATCAGCACGGGGAAACCGATGTCAGGCGCCGCGGCGATGATGTCCTCGTCCGTGAGGCCGGGGCGTGAGATGCCGGGGACGGTAGGTACCCCTCGCGCTTCTACGGCGGCGCGGGCCGAGATTTTGTCTCCCATCGTCTCGATGGCCGAGGCCGGGGGGCCCATGAAGATGATGCCAGCGTCCTTACACGCCTTCGAGAATGCGGCGTTTTCGGAAAGAAAACCGTAACCGGGGTGGATGGCCTGCGCTCCACTACGGCGCGCGGCGTCAATAATCCGGTCGATGAGCAGATAGGACTCACGTGCCGGGGAGGCCCCGATGTGAACAGCCACGTCAGCGTCGCGAACGTGGAGGGCATCGGCGTCCGCGTCGGAGTAGACGGCGACGGAACGCACCCCCTCGTCCCTAAGGGTCCGGATGATTCGGCGGGCGATCTCGCCGCGGTTAGCCACCAGCACCGTGGTGATCTGTGTTGTCGTCATGATTGTCTTCTTTCTCCTACATCCGGAAGACGCCGAAACCGGGCTCGCCCAGCGGGGCGCCGGCGGCGACATCGAGGGCCAGTCCGAGCACACGGCGGGTGTCGGCGGGGTCGATAACCCCGTCGTCCCAGAGTCGGGCCGATGAGTAATAGGGGTGGGATTCGTTCTCGAACTTCTCGCGGATCGGGGCCTCAAAAGACTCCTGCTCCTCGGTGGACCACTCGCCACCAGAACGGTCGATCTGGTTGCGGCGGACGGTGGACAGGGTCATGGCTGCCTGGGGACCGCCCATGACCCCGATGCGGGCGTTCGGCCACATCCACAGGAACCGAGGAGAATAGGCGCGCCCACCCATGGAGTAGTTGCCGGCACCGAAAGCCCCTCCGATGATGATCGTGAATTTCGGCACCCGGGTGGTGGCCACTGCGTTGACCATCTTTGCGCCATGCTTGGCGATACCGCCAGCCTCGTATTCGCGGCCGACCATGAAGCCAGTGGTGTTCTGGAGGAAGACTAGGGGGATGCCGCGCTGGTCGCACAGCTCGATGAAGTGGGCACCCTTCTGTGCAGACTCGCCGAACAGCACGCCGTTATTGGCGATGATGCCCACCGGGTGCCCGTGGATGCGGGCGAAGGTAGTAACCAGCGTGGTGCCGAACTCCGCCTTGAACTCGTTGTACTCCCCGCCGTCGACGAGTACTTCAATGACTTCGTGGACGTCATAGGGGTTCTTGGAATCGACAGAAACAATGTCGTAGAGGTCGGACTGCGGCCGGGAGGGCTCAATTGTGTCACGAACTTCCCATGGCGCCTGCGGGTCAGACGGAAGCGTATCGACAATCGCACGAACTTGGTGCAGTGCGTCGACGTCGTCAGCCGCCAGGTGGTCGGTCACCCCTGAGGTGCGAGAATGCAGCTCACCCCCACCGAGCTCCTCTGGCGTGACCTCCTCGCCGGTGGCCGCCTTGACCAGCGGCGGGCCAGCGAGGAAGATCGTGCCCTGCTCCTTGACGATGACGGCCTCGTCGCTCATCGCGGGAACGTAGGCGCCACCGGCGGTGGAGGACCCGAGGACCGCGGCGATCTGCGGAATGCCGCGGGCCGACATGTTTGCCTGGTTGTAGAAGATCCGGCCGAAGTGGTCCCGGTCGGGGAAAACCTCGTCTTGGTTGAGCAGCATGGCCCCGCCGGAGTCCACGAGATAAATGCACGGCAACCGGTTGTCGGAGGCGATCTCCTGGGCGCGGAGGTGTTTTTTCACCGTCATTGGGTAATACGTTCCACCGGAGACGGTCGCGTCATTGGCCACGATCATGCAACGGCGGCCGTGCACCAAACCGATCCCGGCGATCACGCCTGCGGCAGGCACTCGTCCGTCGTACATTTCATGGGCTGCCAGCGGCGCCACCTCGAGGAACGGGCTACCCGGATCGAGCAATTCCACGATGCGTTCGCGGGGCAGCAACTTTCCGCGGCTGCGGTGTCGTTTCCGTGCCTTCGGGGGTCCCCCCTCAGCTGTACGGGCAAGCAGATCCTGAAGATCGGCGACAAGCGTCTCGTGCCGCTCGCGGTTGGTCTTCGATACGGATGTGGGAGAAGCAGTCATGAGGGATGCAGACATCAGATCTCCATGGGAAGTGTCGGTCCGGAAGGGATTTCAGTTAATCGCAATTAACTATGAAGCAGACACTACCCCTTCGTTCTGTGTCCGACAACACTTTCCGGCAAAAAAGCCGGGCCCGTCACCCCCAGTGGCGCGGAAATAGCGTTAAAAAAGACCCGCCATCAGGGTTGATGCGGGTCATGTGGGGCACGAAGGCACCCCGCGCCAGGCTAATCCGCCCACAAAGAGGCAAGGGCCATTCGAGTGGCCTGATCCTGGACTAGATCGGCCCCGGCCCAATGGATGACGTGTCGAGAGGAGTTGATGAGCCCAGCTGTAAGCTGCACCCTCAGACGAGCCTCCTTGCGCCCCAGGTGTGGCTGGCACTGAAGCAACACATCCGCCCAAAGGCTCAGATAGGTGCGCTGCAGGGACCGTACCTTTTCCAGGGCTTGGGCCTGTAAATTCCTGATTTCTCGTTCCTGCACACGGATACGATCCGGTTCCGTTACCGCGAATTCGACATGGAAAGCGACAAGGTCGCTCAGGATCACCTCCGGGGCCCCGCCACCTGTGTCGCGGTGCCGCGCCAGCACGTCCCGCGCCCCGTCCGCTAGACGGACGGAGATATCAATGAGGATCTCGGCCAGTAGGCTTTCCTTGCTGTCAAAGTGCCGGTAGACACCCGGCCCAGAAATTCCCACGGCGGCCCCCACGTCCCCTAACCGGGTTTGGTGGAAACCGCGCTCTGCCATAATCTCCGCCGCCGCCGCGAGCAACTCTTGGCGACGCCGTTCCTTCGCCCTCTTCCTCTGGGTGGCCATCTTGCACTCCTTGATCCCGTCGATAGTCAGAGCAGACGGGATGGGCTGCCCGACGCTCACATGCCGCCCCACGCCGGGATCGGTGATACCTCGATCTTTACTTCATTTTTCACCCAACGACAAAGGAGTTCAACTTCCCCTCCTTCCGGGTACCTTCACGAAATGACCTCACTACGACTGATCTTGGAAACGATTTTCCAAAGGCTTCTTAATAGTTTCGCCCAGGGCGTCATTTGCAATCACCCCCATAGCAGAATTTACAGTTACACATTATTAACTAAACTCTTTACCATACAGCCAGTTCATAAGTGCTTTCCTAATTAGATACTCCCTTTGCCTTGCGCACCCCCGCGCCACGGGAGGGGGTTCCCCGGCTTTTGTGAAGTGTGTTATAAATCCTGCATCCATGTGATGCAGGTCATAAGAGTGTATGGCCGGGATCAGCTTCATGGGCCACCTAATCTCCCGAGGAGAAACCCATGTCCATTACCACCACCAACACACGCCGGAGACCCGCAGGGCCCGTCGACGAGTGGAAATCACCGAAACATCGCAGATCGGTCTATGGCGTCGTCGCCATCATGTTTCTCACCATGGTGTTCGACGGTTATGACATCGTGGTCTACGGTGCCATCCTTCCGACCCTGTTAGCAGAACCCCATCACCTGGGAGAACTTACTCCGGGTGTCGCAGGCACCCTTGGCTCATACACCATGATCGGTATCCTCTTCGGCGCCCTCGGCGCTGGCGCGATCGGTGACCGTATCGGACGTCGCAAGATGATGTTGGTCGCATTGGCGTGGTTTTCTGTCGGCATGGCGTTATCCTCCATGGCCACTTCCATTGCCGTCTTCGGCGCGCTGCGCTTCTTCACTGGTCTTGCCCTGGGCGTGATCACTGCAGGCGGCGGCGCCGTCATCGCAGAATTTGCCCCCGCGCACCGCAAGAACATGTTCAACGCCGTCGGCTATATCGGCATCCCCGTCGGTGGTGTCATCGCCTCTTTCTTCACCCTCTGGCTCGAGGACCTCATCAGCTGGCGTGGTCTTTTCCTGATCGGAGCCTCCCCGATCCTCTTCCTTCTGCCGCTGGCTTGGTTCCTGCTACCGGAATCCCCCCGCTGGCTGACCGCCATGGGCCGTGACGCCGAGGCCGACGCGATCTGCCGCAAGTTCGACTTCCCAGCGGAACAGTTCACTCGGGACAAGGCCGTCAAGGTTGAGACCGCCGACGGCGGTGTCGAGAAGAGGGCCAAGATCGGTTTCGCGGCTATCTTCTCCCGGTACTTCCTGGTCGGCACTCTAATGATCGGCATCATGAGCTTCATGGCGATCATGGCCACCTACGGCCTAAACACCTGGCTACCGCAGATCATGCAGACCAACGGCATGTCCTCGGACGGCTCCCTGTACTCGCTTGTCGCCTTGAATGCAGGTGCGGCCCTGGGGGCACTGGTGGCCTCTAAGATTGCTGATATTATCGGCCCGCGACCGGTCATCATCACTACATTCCTCATCGCTGCGGTCTGCATGTTCGCCATGCCGTACCTCACCTCGGCGACGCTGATGTACATTGCAATCGCCCTAACCGGTCTAGGTGTCACTGGCACTCAGATCCTGGTGTACGGCATGACCTCAAACTACTTCCCGACGCATGCCCGCCAGGCCGGCATGTCTTGGGCAGCGGGCTTCGGCCGCCTGGGCGGCATCGCCGGTCCGGCGCTAGGCGGCATGATTATTTCCATCGGCCTCGGCGCATCCGACGCTTTCATGGTCTTCGCTGTGGCCACAGTTATCGGAGCCATCGCGACCGTATTCGTCCCCCCACGAAACGACTCCTGAGCCAACGTCCGCGAACACGCTTGTTGGCAGGCGGCTCCAGGCCCGGACCCGGAGAAGGGGACACGGGGTTCTAATCAAGATACGACAGTAAGTATCACTAACCCGGTTGCTTCGAAGGCGTTCGGGGGCGGTAACCGCACCATGAATGCAATCGTTTGGTGTTATGCCGCCCACACCACCGAAACACGCCCCGGCGGCATGTCAGCCGACTAGTGAAAAAGAATTATCCCGCAGGGCTCCCCGCTTCAACGAGGCGTTGAACGACTCCGCCAACGAGTTACCCACCCTCGCCTCAATCGTGCTCATCGACTGGGTAACACCGAAGCGCACGCATAGTCTCCGGTACTGATCAGAGGTATAAAAACTATCGCGATCCGAGTAGAAAATCGCCCCCTCCAGGCTCCCGAAAGCGACAGGGCACCGATGGGGGCGGGCTGATCCACGGCCACCAGCACGGTGCGGTGGTCCTGCAGGTCGACGAAAACCTTCCGCGACTGGACCTTATCGTGGGACAGGAACTTGTCGGAGATCTTTCCGTCGGCCGCGGGCATCGCGCAGGCGTGATGGGTGGGTTTTCCGATGACGACGTCGAGGGGGCCGGCTGTGGCAGGCACCATCGTGTCTCTTAGGCAACAGTGACAGTTACTGCCTAGGCGGAGCACTCGCAACAGCAGTCGCCGCTACGGTTCCACTCACTGCCTCCGACCGCCCCCAGCAACTCCAAGGACAATGCCACGAGCGGAACAACGCGCGACCGCCACGGTGAGCAGCGAAATCAGCCCCACCCTCGGCCCCTCGCCCTTGGGCGTGGGCGTGGGCTATTTGTGCCCGTAGAATCCCTCAGCGCCAAGGCCGGGTTGCGGAGCGCTCAACCCCGTGGACAGCTGCCCCTGATGACTGACTGGGCCAGGGGCAGGTCGACTTGGCCGAATGCCATCCTAACGGGGTGGCAGCGAGACATACTGCCGACCCGACAGGGATAAGGGCGTGCTTCCCCGTCTCACTTCAGGAGAAAGCGACACGGTTGGCGCCGCGTTCCTCTCCCCGATTAGCCCATTGACTCACTGACGGGAAATACCGTGTCTCTCCGCCCCACGCCTGAGGGGAAATATATGAAGTTTCCTACTACTTTACCCCAAAGGTTGCACAGATCACACACCATGAGGGTACTCTAGTTACTAGTGATTAACTGAGTTCACGTGAAGCCCCCTCCCTCGGAAAGGAATATCTATGCGCATCGTTGCTCTCATCAAGGAAGTGCCCGATACCTACGGAGAAAGGAAGTTGGATCTGGAGACCGGCCTCGCGGACCGCTCTGCCAGCGAAACCGTGCTCGATGAGATCTGCGAACGGGCCGTTGAAGCGGCGCTGAAACTCGCGGAAGACGATCCCGAAGAGGTTGAGGTCCACGTGATGTCCATGGCACCGGAATCCGCTACCGCCACCATTCGAAAAGGCCTGGCCATGGGAGCGGCCGCAGCGGTACAAGTTACTGACCCCGCTCTCCTCGGGGCCGATCTCAGCCTCACGGCCGAGGTGCTGGCCAAGGCCATCGAGCGGGAGGGCTACGACCTGGTCATCGCAGGTAACCTCTCTACTGACGGTAATAGCGGGCTACTGCCGACGATGATCTCCGAATGGCTGGATTTCCCCCACCTCACCCAACTGACCTCCCTGGAGCTGGACGGTGCAACCATAAGCGGCACTCGGCCAACCGACGACGGAGTCGAAAAGCTTAAGGCGACCCTCCCTGCGGTGATCTCCATTACCGAATCCTTCCCTAACGGCCGCTTCCCCAACTTCAAGGGGATCATGGCCGCGAAGAAGAAGCCTACGACCACGCTATCCCTGGCGGACCTTGGCATCGATGCTGAGGACTTCTCCGTCCCGCGGGCCATCATGACCGAGGTGTCTAAAGCTCCGCCCCGTGCCGCCGGCGTGAAAGTCACCGACGATGGCGACGCTGCTCGACAACTCGTCGATTTCCTCGCGCAAAACCGACTCATTTAGGAGAAAACCATGCACAATGCAGATGATTCCATCCTCGTGGTTGTGGACTCAACCATGGATGGCCAGCCCGCCAGGTCGACGGCGGAGTTGCTAGGCGCAGCGGCAGGCGTAGGCACTCCCATCGCACTCTTCGTCCGACCAGACGACGCTCCGAGCGACGACGCAGACGCGGCTCGTCGGATCGGCGAATTGGGTGCGGCTCGAGTTTTAATCGCCCGGGTACCGGGTGACCGGCTCACCGTTCCCATCGTCGACGCCCTAGTGGCCGCCGACGAGGCATG
Source organism: Corynebacterium maris DSM 45190 (assembly GCF_000442645.1). NCBI lineage: Bacteria > Bacillati > Actinomycetota > Actinomycetes > Mycobacteriales > Corynebacteriaceae > Corynebacterium > Corynebacterium maris. The sequence continues at coordinate 137,822 of NC_021915.1, read as the reverse complement.
CGCCCCCGCCGCTATTTTGCTCGCCCACTCAGTGAAAGGGCGCGATGTCGCGGCTCGCTTCGCCGTTCGCACCCGTCGAGCCCTAGCCACCGACGCCGTCGGCGTCTCCCGCGACGCCGAGGGCATCCTCGCCCAACACTCTGTCTACGGCGGTTCCTTCCGCTCTCAATCGGCCCCCACCCTCGATATCCCCGTGATCACCCTCCGGCAGGGCGCCGTCGATGCGCGCGCAGAGGCCAACACCGCCCCCTTCGAGATCCTCGAGGTCCCCTGCTCCGGGCATCGCGCCGCCACCATCACGGCCACCGAGCGGGCCCAGGCCGTCTCCGAGCGTCCGGAACTGCTCGGGGCCGCCAAGGTGGTCACAGGCGGCCGGGGCCTCGGCTCCGAAGAAGGTTTCTCCCTGGTCAACGACTTGGCCGATAGCATGGGCGCTGCCATCGGAGCGTCTCGGGCCGCGGTCGATGCCGGCTATGTAACTCCCTCCGCGCAGGTCGGCCAAACTGGAGTCTCGGTTTCCCCCGATCTGTACATCGCTCTCGGCGTCTCCGGTGCGATTCAACACCTAGCCGGGATGCAGACTTCCAAGGCGATTGTCGCCATCAACAAAGACGCTGACGCCCCGATCTTCGACATCGCCGACTTTGGCGTGGTCGGGGATGTCTTCGAGGTTGTCCCGAAGCTCATCGAAGAGATCAACGGGCGGAAAGGTTAGGAACCTATGACGACCACGACCACCGTGGGCACGACACGTCTGCGTCGGGGACTTCCCCGGACGCCGCAGGGTGAATCTTGGCCACCAGCGGACTCTTCGATACCGGATCCGACTCCGATGGCCGCATCGCCCGCCGCAGAAGTTACCGCTGCACCAGCCACTGCACCAGCTACCCCGGTCACACTTGCTGTCGCACCGACTGCTGCAGAAGTGCATCTGCGATGCGGGCTTCCGCGCACTCCTGGTGAAGAGGCTTGGCCACCAAAGAACGCCGCCATAAAGGTGGCAGCCCCCCAGGCTGCCGCCCCAGCCCCCGAGACCACTACCCTGGTCATCCCCCCTGCTTCGCAACCATCACACAAAATCTCCAGCACCACTGCAGCAGTCGCTCTACGACGAGGGCTCCCCCGCGGCCCTGGCCAGAATCCCTGGCCAGAAGTCACCGAGGTCTATGTTGCGGTACCGCCTACCGAAGACCCCGCCACGCCGGAACTGATCGAAACACTTACCACCCCCGCCGCGGTTGTCGAGCCTGCCCCCACCACGGCCACCGACAAACTAGAACCGAAGCGCTATGGCCCCTTCACGCTGGTCCAATGGGTCGGAGGTACCATCGTCGGACTGCTCAGTGTCGTCGCCGTCGCTGCAATTGTGGTGCTTGGGGTGCGCTGGTTCCTCGGCACCGGGACGGGTGCGGGGCTCGTCGAGGCCTATGCGGGGGCGGCCCCGATGCCGGAGAATGCCCCAGTAGGATTCCCGGCCTGGCTGGCCTGGTCGCACTTCTTCAATCTGTTTCTCATGGTGCTGATCATCCGCTCCGGCCTACAGATCCGCGCCGAACGTCGTCCCCCGGCCTATTGGTCACCGCGCGGGGGCTCCAGCAAAATCAGTCTGACGATCTGGTTCCACCAGTCACTAGATCTGCTCTGGGTGATCAACGGTGTGCTATTCATCATCCTGCTGTTCGCAACCGGACAGTGGATGCGCATCGTTCCGACCAGTTGGGAGGTCATCCCGAACGCGCTGTCCGCCGGTCTGCAGTATCTCTCATTGGACTGGCCGACCGAGAACGGCTGGGTGCATTACAACGGTCTACAGCAGCTCGCCTACTTCATCACTGTCTTTATCGCTGCTCCGCTTGCGGTGGTCACCGGTATCCGGATGAGCGGGTTATGGCCATCGAAGATGAAGAAGCTCAGTACCCTCTACCCGGTGGAGGTGGCACGCAAGCTGCACTTTCCGGTGATGCTTTACTTCGTTTTCTTCATATTCACTCACGTGTTGCTGGTCTTTGCCACCGGGGCCCTACGCAATTTGAACCACATGTTCGCGGCCCAGGGCTCCCCGGACCCGGCCACCTACGCCGCGAACTGGACCGGGTTCTGGCTCTTTGTGCTTGGCATGGTGGCCATCGCTGCCGCTTGGGTTGCCGCTCGGCCGATGCTGCTGGCCCCGGTAGCCAGACTCTTCGGCACGGTCACCACGCGTTAGCCCGTCGTCCCCCATCATCCCCCGGAATTCGCTCCTCTGGGGCTAGTGTCCTGCGCCGTCAATGGTTTCCGTGATGGCGATATGGGCGATATCGACCAGATCACGCACCCGCGTGCTGGGCGCCGGCCCCCGCGAGGACGGGTAGGTCTGCATGGTGGCCGCGACTTTATCGGCCAAGTGATCGACGATGGGATAGAGGCGAATGTGGGGAAACTCCGCCCGGAGTGCCTTGCTGATCCCGTCCTGAGGCTGCGAGTCAATGCTGCCGGTGACCTGACATCCGGTGACCAGGTCAATCTTGACCGGCTGACTTAACTCCATGCCGGCAGCGGAATACAGCCGCACACGCACGGCCGCACTGTGGCGTATCCCGGTCTCCTAGATCTGGGTCTCGTCGTCGAGGATGCGCAGGTCAACATCACTCGGGGCAAGATACGTAGTCGCCACAGCGGCGCGCAAAGACGTAAGGGCGTCGTCGATTCCTCGATCTGTGCTGTGATAAATATCCAGATCACGGGTTGCCCGGGCCGACGGGTTCCGCCAGATCAACGCAGATCCTCCCTTCAGCACCCAGGACTGGGCATCGTGGGCAAAGATCCTCGATAAGACGATGCCGCGGTCATAAAAAGCTACGCGTTCTGCTTTCGGAATCTCGGCAAACGCACCCACGCCGCTGGTCGCGGATATGCGTCCCTGCTGGTAGGTGCGCGGATGGTCGGGGGTGCTGCTCATGATGGTGAAGCTACCTACTTCTTCTCGTCTGTCTGAGGGCTCTGGCGGGTGTACCGAGTGCTGCCGGCGTGAAAGACATCTAGGTCAAGGCCAGAGACGTCGATCATGGAAGAGATATCCGGAAGCACAGGCCCTGTCTTGTCCAGCAGTTCGGCGTTGCTGCGCTGCAGATCCTGCATGGCGGGGGAGGAATCCAGAATGTCGTTCATCCGTGCGGCCAGCTCGACGTTTTGTGCGGACACCAGATTCGCGCTGAGCTCGTGCACCGAATCAATAAGCCGTTGATTCAGCCGATCGCTGAGCTCAGGCATGCTTTCCAACATCGAGCAGGCGGTACGCGCCGTATTCGAGGGTGATTCGGAACTCTCCCCTAGGGCGGCGATCAGCTCTTCGGAGCTCAGGCCGTAGTTCTTCGCGAGGTGAGGCGCCTGGTGGGCGATACGGGGCCAGTCGATGGGCAGCCCTTTTTCAGGGCATCGGCGATCAATGTGCTGATATGGCCCAGCTCCTCGCCCTCGGTCAGCAGATCCACGACAATACGAGTCGGGGTGGTCAGGGGGAGCCCCTGGACAATATCGACCTCGTCGGTCGGCAGGTCACGGATACGCAGGCGAATATCCTCTGCCCGGCTCTGTTTACGGCGGGCAGTATAAAACTCGTGCTGATGCGTCTGGAAATCCCCGATGCCATAGTGTCCAGCCGCAGAGGTTGTGCAGATGACAATGGCGGTCGGTGTCCGCAGCCGCTCGGCGACAGTGCGCGAAGGATCCAGCGAGAGCCAGGCAGCCCGCAGCTGCTCATCGGGAGTATAGGGAGAAGACGCAAACACGTAGACCCCCCGACGTGGACTTCTCAGCACACCTCGGCGTGTTTCCCGGTGCAGTTTTAGGCGCTCAACGCTCAGTCTGCCTGCCTGAGCCGTGGTGAAAAAGCCCGCCTGCTCGCTGGCGAGATGGGACACATCTTCGAAACTCATACTTCATATGTTGCATAAGGAGAAACATCTGCAGTAGCAGACCGCAGGGTAGGCCAGCTCGGAACTTCGTATGTTTCGTAAGCTGAAACTTATGTAGTGCCCGCAAAAACAATGTAGGCGGCAGCCGGGGACACTCCGCCACGGCTAGGCACTCTACGTCCGGGAGAACCCATGAGGGCCAGGTAAGGGACAGGCGCCTCCCACTGGCTGGGCCTTATCGGCTACCGACCACAGTCCGCCGTTTCCCCGCCCGCCTCCTCGATGGTCAGTTGGCTGGTCACTGAATGGCGCCGGTCAGGGCTGTCGACCATGACCAGGCCGCCGATGTAGTCCTGGACCGTCTGCAGGAGCTTCTCGGGCGTCGCCAAGATCATGTGGAACCCGAACTGGCGGAAGGCGTCCATCGCGGCGCGGGTGAACTCGGAGTCGGCGCGGTCGAAGGCCTCGTCGAGGATGATGGTGCTGAACTTCGGGTACACCTTCTCGTCGACGTCCACGGTGGAGGCGCGCGCCTGGGCCGCGGGCAAACCGGCGCCGGTCAGCTGGTAGCGCAGCGCCGCGGCCAGGCAAAACGACGAGAGTTTCTGCGCCTGCCCGCCGGAAAGACCTTCCGCGGAGTCGTAGACGGCGCCGCGGGTGCCGTCGGCGGCGGTCTCCACGCCGAGGAATTTCACGTGCTCGCGGGTGTCCAGCCGCAGGCGGTGCACGCGCTCGCTCGTCTCGTCGGAGACGCTCAGCATGCCCACGACCTCCTTGAGCGTGAGGAAGCGTTGCTCGCTGCCGGCCAGCGACTCCTCCGCCAGCACGCCGTCGACCACCTCCGTCAATTTCGCCACGAACTGGCGGGTTTCGGCGGGCTGCGCGTCGCGCACCTCAATTTTCAGGTACGTGCCCGGGTAGAACTCGACGTCGGCCAACGACTGGTTGACCGCCTCAATCGAGGAGCGGACTCCGCTCGCGGCCTGCCGGATGTTCTTCAGCAGCCTGCTGAGGTGCGTGCGGGTCTGCTCGCGCAACAGGTCGCGGAAGCGTTCTTCGAAACGCGGCAGGTCGTCGGCTTCCAGCCGCTCGAGTTCGCGGATGAAGTCGGGCCGCCACGCCTGCTCGGCGACCAGGTCGCCCTTGCGCTCCTCCCACCGCCGGAGGAACGCGGCCATGGCGTTGAGGGCGATGTTTTCCTGCTTGCTGGCGCGCTGCGTCAACCGCGCGCGTTCCGTGCCCAGCTCGTCGGTGACCGTGTGCTGCCACGTGTCTATGTTGTCCGCCCTGAGCTTGCGCGTATGCCGTCTAAACCGCGCCGCCAACCTGGAGCGCACCTCCTCGGACAAGGGTTCGGCGTCGGCCATCCGCTCCCCCAACTCCGCGAGGAGGGCTTCTGCTTGCCGACGCCCACGCTGGTGCCCGCCCAACTCCGTATTGATCTCATCCAGCTTCTCCCGCTGCGCCCGCACGGCGGGCACCAGCTGGCGTTCCGCCGCTTTCAGGGCCGCCAACTCGGTGTTCTCATCGGTGAGTTCGTCGAGGGTGCGGCGCAGCTCCGCGAGGGAGCGCTGTGCGGACGCTACGTCGATGAGTGCGAATTCCTCGGTTTCCAGCAGTCGCTTCGCGGCCGTCAACTGCGCGCTCACAGCCAGGGCGGCGCTCTCGAGCTCGTCTTTCGCCTGCGTGCTCCTGGTCAGCTGCTCCTCCAGGCCCCGGATGCTGCGCTGCAGTTCGGCGATCTTGTCGTCCACGTCGCCGGAGAGCACCCAGCGGCGGCGGTCGTCGATCAATGAGCGGTCGTCCTTTTCGTGTCGGTGCCGGTCGCGTTTGACCTGACCTTGCCGGGTCACGGCGCGCTGCGCGGCGTGAAATTGATCCATCGTGTCGACGCAGAGGTGATCGAAGCGGCGCGAGAGTTCGCTTTGCAGCCAGTCGTGGAAACGCCCGGCGCGCACGGTGATTTTCGAGGCCAACGTCTCGGCGGTGATGCGGCCGGGCCGCGCCTGCGCGAGTTCCGGGGTGAAGCGCACGTACTGCAGTTTCGCGCCGAGGTGGGTGGCGTCGATCGCGGCGGCGACCTGCGCGTAGTGCTCTTCCGGTACGAGCAGGGTGCGGGCGAAGCCGCCGAGGACGCGCTCCGCGGCAGGCTGCCAGGGGTGTTCGCCGTCGCGCATGTGGATGAGGTCGGCGACGAACGGCAGGTCGTCCTGACGGAGGTTCGTGAGCTCCGCAAGCTTTTCGCGGGCGGTGAGCAGGCGTCGGTCCATCGACGACCGGTAGGTGCGGATCGCCTGGAGTTCCTGGCGTTCCTGCTCCAGTCTCTGGTTCGCTTCCGCCATCCGGCCGTACATCTCGGGACGGCGGTCGCCGATCGTCGTCGTCTGCTCCGCGAGATCCGCACAGTGGTCGGTGACCTGGAGGCGGAAGTCGGCGAACGCTTCCGCGGTCTGCGGCGGTTCGGCGTCGATCTCGCGGGAGAGGTCGGTGAAGCGCTGGGCTTGTGCGGTCACGCGCCGGACGGTGTGCTCGGCGTCGTCGACTTTGGCGCGGGCGTGGATGACCCCGGCGTTTTCCACTCCGTGGATCTGCGCGCGCACGGTCTCCAGCTCGGCTTCCACGGACTCGAGGGAAGCCTGCGCGGAGTGCCGGGCGGCGGTCAGCGCCGTGATCTCGCCGTCGGCCTCGTCGCGCTCGGCCTCGGCGAAGGCGACGCGTTTGTCGAGTACATACTGTTCGACCCCGGCGGAATCGGCCTCCGTCTCCGTCTGTTGCCGCGTGATCTCCGTCAATTCCCGGTCCGCGTCCCGCACCGGCCGCAGCTGCTCGACCTGCTCGCGGGCGGCGATGACCGACTGGTGGGCGGATTGCAGCTGCGTGAAGTTTTCGACGGCCGTCGCCGCGATCTTGAAGGTGTCGGGTTCCGGCAGCATGAAGTGACGCATGAGGTAGTTCAGGTCGCCGAGGGTTTTCGCCGACTGGGTGCGGTGCAGCAGCTGCAGGGCGCCGGGGTCCACGATGCCGAGGTGTCGGCGCAGCGTCGTGACGAACGGCGGGTGCGTGCGCTGCACGGACAAGGCGTCGGGAAGCTGCTTTTTGGCGGTGGTGATGTTGAGCCCGCCGCGGGCGAGTTCCTCGAACTCGGTGAGGTCCGCAGTCCTGGGCAGCAGCACGAAGAGGTTGGTGACGTCGGCGGGGCTGTGGGCGTCGGCGGAGAGGTACATCAGGCGGAGCGCGGTGACGGACTGGCCGGCGCCGTCGTCGTAACGCAGCAGCACGCCGGACCACACCGGCCCGGTGCGTAGGAAGGACTGGGTGAGCTCGTCGACTTCGGCCGCGTGTTCGCGTCGCCAGGCGCCACGGCAGTAGGTCACCAGGTTGCGCCCGGAGCGCTGACCGCCGCTCGCGCCGGCGGCGGCGTTGAAGCGCACCTGGGCGGGTGGCACCAGGATCGTGGAGACGGCGTCGATCAGCGTCGACTTGCCGGAGCCAGAGGGCCCGGTGATGAGGAAGCCGTCGCGGGCGACGGGCACGCGGTGCAGGCCGTCGAAGGTGCCCCAGTTGTGCACCTGGATCTCCGCCAGCCGGAACTGTCCCGCGTAGTCGTGCGTGGTGTGGTCGTTCACTGTTCCTCCGCTTCTGCCAGCAACGTGTCGTAGCTGGCGGTGACGGCGGCGATCTCCTCCGCCGAGAAAATGATGCGCAGCACCGGGGAGATCTCGAAGCGGCCCTCGGTCGGGGTCTTCACCACGATCGAGTTGTTCTTGAACTTGTTCCAACTGGCGGTGAATTTCTTCTGCTGCGCGGTGTGGTCGGTGCCCGCGGCGCCCTGGTACGGGCGGGTGGCCTCGAAGACCTCGTCTTCGTCGACGACGGCGCGTTCGTTGGGGCTGGTGTTCATCAGCTCGCGGCGCAGATGCAGCAGCACCACCGTGTCCATGAACGACAGGCTCATCGTCCGCAGCAGCGCCCGCCTGTCCTCCACGTCGGCGTCCCACATGCGCGTGTACGCCACGCCGGCGGCGTCGTCCACGACGAGGGTGAGAAAGAGGTTGTCCAGCTGCTGGGCCAGTACGGCGCGCGAGTCGGAGACGGTGCGAAAGATCTCCGGTTTGGTCAGGCTGGAGACGTACGGGCCTCTGATCAGTTCCGCCAGCGCGCGGCGCTGCGGGCCGGTCAGGGTGCCGGTGTCGCCGTCGTAAAGTTTAGTGGTGTCGCTCATGGATGCTCCGCGGGGTGGAAACGGGGTCGGGGAATCGGTGGCAGGCGTAGCGGGCGCGCAGCTGCCGGCCGTCGGCGCCGACCCAGTGCAGGTGCTCGGTGCCCTCGGAGCGCTCGCCGAAACGGTGCGCCAGCGTGATCAGGCCCACCACCGAGGCCAGCCCCTGCGTGGCGGGGCGGTGGCCCAACACCTCGCTTATCGACGGTTCCGCCTGCCGGGTCAGTGCGTAGTTGATGGATTCGTGCAGCTCCGCCCAGTCGATCTCCGATTCTCGGATGCGCTCCCGCATGGCGGCCAGGTCGATCTCGGTGGGTTCGTGGACGTCCATGTCTGCGGTGATCCGGTAGTCCGCCGGATCGTGCAACCGCCACGTCGACAGCGAGCGCGGCTGCCGGGTGGTCAGCTCCAGCTCCACCCCGATCGACCGGCTGGGATCGCTCATGACCTGACCGGTTTTCAGGGCGAGCTGCTGCGCCTGGTTGATCGCCGAGGCCAGCGCCTGCTGCGACTCCGCCTCCCGCGACTGCACGAAACGATGCAAGGAACGCGACAGCCCCGTCATCGAATCGTGGACGTCGTCGGAGGAGGACTCCAGCGTCTGCACCAGCCCACGCAGCTGGGTGCGCTCGTCGGCGCTGAGCCGGTCAATGAACCCCCGGGACAGGACCGCCGCCAGCGTGGCGTCCAGCTGGGCGGACTGCTCCCGGTCGAAGAGCAGCTCGTAGAAACCGTTGAACGCCTTGCCCGCCTCAGAATCGGAGATCAAGTCCACGCCGCGGAAGACGTTGTCCAGCACCTCCCCCGCCGAGATCTGTTCCTCCAGGATCGAGGCGCGCAGGCCGCGGTCGAGCTGCTCCACGTCGTCGCGCACCCGGGCGAAGTCCGTCGGCAAGTCCGCCACCAGGGCGAGCACCTCCCGGGTCTTTTCGACGGCCTCGTCGTCGGTGATCGCCTCCGCGCCCTGCTCGCGCACCCGGTCGATGCGGGCCTGCAGCCGGGCCTTCTCCTCCTCCAGCCGTTTCAGCACCGTGGCCTCGTCCGGGTCGGTCTCCACCGCGAGGTTGCTCAAGCGGCCGGTCAGCGTGGACAGCCGGGAGCGGGTCACCGAACGCTGCGGACTGGCCAACTGCCGGACGTACTCCAGCGCACCCAACGTGTCCGGCGACAGTTCGTAGAACTCCTCGCGGGTGCCCTGCGGGCTGCGGCGTACCAGGAAACCCGCCTTGACCCACTCGTTGACGTACGCGGGCGTCGAGCGGGGCAGATCCAGACCGGTCTGCTCCCGAATGTCGGCGAGCACCGGATCCGCCGCCAACATCACCTCGGTGCCGGCGAGCTGCTGGTTGCCGACAGGAAACACGTTGCCCAGCACCGACAAAATCACCGGCGCGTTCTGCGCGCGCAGAATCGCCCAGGCCGGCGACTGTTCCGACAGCCGCAACAGCGCGTGGACGTCGGCGAGGGCTTGCACTTCGGACACACCGGGCAGCTTACTCCCGATTACTCCCGAGCCGGACCCACCCACACCTGTTGGGCGTTGACGAATTCACGGATGCCGTGGGGCCCGAGCTCCCGGCCGTACCCGGAGCGCTTCACCCCGCCGGAGGGCAGCCGCGGGTCGGTCTTGACGATGCCGTTGACCGCCACCTGCCCGGCCTCGATGCGCCGGGCCATCGCCTCGCCGCGTTCGGCCGTGGTCCACACGCTCGCACCCAACCCGTAGGGGGTGTCGTTGGCGATGGCCACGGCGTGGTCCGCGGCGTCAGCGGCGAGCACCACGGCCACGGGGCCGAAGGTTTCCTCGGCGCACACGGTCATCTCCGCGGTCACGTCGGTGAGCAGGGTGACGGGATAGAAGTAGCCCTCGCCCTCGGGGATCTCCCCGCCGAGCACGCGCGTGGCCCCCGCCTCGATGCTGGCGACGACCTGCTCGTGCAGGTTTTTGCGCTGGTCTTCCCGGGCGATGGGACCCACCCGGGTGTCCTCGTCGGCGGGGTCGCCGACCTTAAAGCCCTGCAGCTGTTCGGCCAGCAGCTCCACGAACTCGTCGTGGACCGCGCGCTCGACGATGACGCGCTTGGCGGCGATGCAGGACTGCCCGGCGTTGATGATGCGCGACAGGGCGGTGGTCTCGGCGGCGGCGGGCAGATCGGCGTCGGCGAGCACGATGCACGGGTCGGAGCCGCCGAGCTCTAAGACCGCGGGCTTGATTTCGCCGGCGGCGGTGGCGGCGACGATCGACCCGGCGCGATCGGAGCCGGTGAAGGACACCGCCCGGATGCGGGGGTCGCGGATGACGCCCTCGACCTGGTCGGTGGTCACGGGCAGGTTCTGGAACACGCCCTCGGGTGCGCCCACGGCCGCGAAAGCGTCGGCGATGGCGGCGGCGCAGCCGGGTACGTTCGAGTCGTGTTTCATGATCGCGGTGTTGCCGGCCATCAGCGTCGGCGCGCAGAAGCGGAAGGCCAGCCAGAAAGGCGCGTTCCAGGGCAGCACGCCGAGTACCGGGCCCAGCGGCAGGTATTGCACGTAGGAGGACGTGGCGTCGGAGGCGATGTGTTCGTCGGCGAGGTAGGCGGCGGCGTGCTCGGCGTAGTGTTCGGCGGCCCAGGCGGCCTTGCCCACTTCGCCGCGGGCCTCGGTGACGGGTTTGCCCATCTCCTCGGTCATCAGCGCCGAGTACGCATCGACGTTGTCGCGTAGCTGCGCGGCCACCGCCCGCAGTACGCGGGCGCGCTCGTCGAAGCCGGCCGCGGCCCAGTCCGAAAAGGCGTTCTCGGCCCGGTCGAGGACGGCCTCGACCTGTTCGTCGGTGGCGGCGGGCACTTCGTGGGCGATCCGGCCGGTGGTCGGGTTGCGGGAGGTCAGCGTGGTCATGGCGGGCTCCTTAAGCGGGGTCATGGACGACGAAGTCTTCGTCGAGGGTGAAGAAGGATTCGCAGCCGGTGTCCGTGATGCGCACCGTGTCGGAGATGCCGACGGTCTTGTCGCCGTCGACGCCCCACATCCACGGCAGCAGGTGGAAGGTCATCCCGGGTTCCAAGGGGCGGTCGTCCTTGGCGGTCAACGAGAGCATGTAACCCTCGTCCCAGCTGGGCGGGAAGGCGATGCCGATGGAGTAGCCGGCGCGGGTGATCAGACGGGCGCCGACGTCGTTGTCGTCGATGAGCCGGTGGGTCAGGGCGTCGACCTCGGCGACGGTCATGCCGGGCCGCATCCGGGAGCGCAATTCTGCGAGCGCGTGTTTCATGGTTTCCTGCGCGCTGTACAGCGATGCGCTGAGCGGGCCGGTGACCGCGGTGCGCATCAGGGCGGTGTGATAGCGGCGGTAACAGCCGCCGACCTCCAGAAAAACGTGGTCCTGTGGCCCAATCGTGCGCCCTTCCCACGTGGCGTGGCCGATCATGGTGCGCGGCCCGGAGGTCACGTACGGCATGACGGCGGGGTATTCGCCGCCGGCCCGGAACATCGCCGCAGAGATCGCCGCCGCGACGTCGTTTTCGGTGACGCCGGCTTTTGCCTCCGCCAGGCCGGCCGCCATGCCCGCCTCCGCGGCGGCCGCCGCCCGGCGCATCACCGCGATCTCGACGTCGGACTTGCGGATCCGGCCCTCCTCCACGATGCCGTAGCAATCCACCAGGTCCGCGCCGTAGGCGTCGTGGAACCGATCCTGCTGGTGCGCCGGGAAGAAATAGCTGCCCCGCTCGAAACCGATCCGCCCCTGGCCCAACCCGCAGTCAGCGAGCGCGTCCACCAACTCGACGATGACGTCGCCGGTGTCCGACACCCCGCGGGAGCGCTCCAGCCAGGTGCGGTGCCGGACGTTGGATTCCTCCAGCTCACGGGTGACCATCACCGGCTCATCGTCCAGCGGCACCACCAGCGCCTGAAAGTAGCTGTAGCCGGTGGTCTGGTAGTCGGTCAGGTACATCAGGTTCTTCGGGTCCGAGACGACCACCCCGTCCAGGCCGCGCTCGGCCATCCGTTCCCGCAACTCCCGCAGCCGGCGCTCGTACTCGGCGAACGGGAAGGTCATGTCGTCGCGGCGGCGCATCACGCGGCCCCGATCGCCTGCTCGAGCAGGTCCAGACCCGCAGCGAGGTCCTCGTCGCCGATGGTCAACGGCGGGATCAGCTTGATCACCCGGCCCTCCGGGCCGCAGGGGCCGACGAGCAGCCCGCGCGCGAACGCCTCCGACTGCACCCGCTTCGCGAATTCCCCGTCGCCCACGTCCAGGCCCTGCAACATGCCACGGCCGCGGACCTCGAACCCGCGGTCCGGGTAGGCGTCCGCGATCGCCGCCAGCCGCGCCCGCATCACCTCGCCCTGGGCGGGGATGCGGGCCAGGAACTCATCGTCGGTGAAGTAGTCCAGGGCCACGGCGCCGGCGACGAAGGACAGCCCCTGGCCACGGAAGGTGCCGGTGTGCGCGCCGGGCGACCAGTGGTCGTCGACGTCCGGTTTGTTGAGGTTCATCGCGATGGGGGTGCCGAACCCGCCGAGGCCTTTCGCCAGGCAAATGACGTCCGGGTCCAGGCCCATCCCGTCGAAGGAGAAGTAGCCGCCGGTGCGTCCGACGCCGGCCTGGATGTCGTCGACGATGAACAGCGCCCCCAGCTCGTGGGCCAGGTCCTGGACCTCGCGCAGCCACTCGGCGCTGGCGACGTTGACGCCGCCTTCCGCCTGCACCGTCTCCACGATGAAGGCGGCCGGGGCCTCCAGGCCGCTGGAGGAGTCACGCAGCAGGGCCCGGTAGTCCGCTATCGCCGTGTGCCCGCCGGGGGCGGTTTCGAAGGGCAGGCGGACGACGTCGGGCAACGGGACGCCGGCCCACCGTCGAAAAGCATCGTTGGCGGTGGCCGCCAGGGCGCCGAGGCTCATGCCGTGGAAACCGTGGCTGAAGGCGACGATCCCGCGGCGGCCCGTGCTCACCCGCGCCAGTTTCAACGCCGCCTCCACGGCGCTGGCCCCGGTGGGTCCCATGAACTGCAGGCGGTGCTCCATTCCGCGCGGGGCGAGCACCACCTCATGAAACCGGCGGATGAATTCGCGTTTGGTGGTCGTGTGCATGTCCAGGCTGTGGGCGAGGCCGTCGGCCTCGAGGAAGTCGATCAGCGCCTTCTTCATCCTGGGGTTGTTGTGGCCGAAGTTGAGCACCCCGGCGCCGGCGAAGAAATCGATGTATTCGGTGCCGTCTTCCGCGGTTTGACGGGCGTTGGACGCGGAGGCGAACACGGTGGGAAAGGCGCGGCTGTAGCCGCGGACGGTGGACTCGTGGCGTGCAAAGACAGTGGTGTCCATGGCGGGGCCTAACTCTTGGATGCGCGTGCATGTCGGGTGGCCGCTCACGGTCGCACCGCCTCACGGCCTCACGTATTCAGTTGGGCCGGTATAGTGCCGGTGCCCTCAACGTACCCCGTTAAGCCTTTGTGCGATAGGTCACTGCCCAAGTCGATTTTTCGCGCCTCCCCGCGCGTCACTCGTGCAGCACGTCCACGACGACGCGCGTCGGCTCGTCCAACAGAGTCACGGAGAACGGCGCCTCATTCTGCAGCCCGATGATGAATTGGGCGGTTCCGTGGTGGGAGATGTCGGGGATGATCTCGGTGACCGCCCCACCCACACCGGCCACGTCGCCGACCTCAAGCGGTTGCGCCATGCCGTGCAGGTTCACGGACAGGGCCGAGGCGCCCTCGTAGTCGATGGGGGACCCGGACCCCTGCTGGACCGGAGCGTCGGTCGGCGTCACGGTCCACCCCGGAGCGCCGTCGCCCGCGACGTCGAAGACGACGCGGTCGAAGTCGTCGTGGGTGGCCAGACGGATATCCGACACGGCGAGGTCCGCGCCGGTGAACTCCATGTTCTCCTTCATCGTGGCGTCCGGGTCGCCCATCGGGGAGGTGGGGTCCTCGGCCGGCGCCTCCTCGTCGGCGGGCAGCGTCGACGCCTCGTCGCCGTCCTCCACTGGCTGGGCCGCAGTCGCGGCACCGGTCCCCGGTGACGGGGATTCGGGGTCGTCTCCGTTCCCGTCACCGCAGGCGGAGAGGGCGAGTGCGCCGACGAACGCCACCGCGGCGAGGCTGCGGGTCGGACGACGCCTGAACTGGGGGATCTGTGAAGAACTCATAATTTCACCGTAGGCAGAACACGCCAGACCTTATAGGAGTGCGGGTGGACCGGTATCGAATCGTTGCGGCCCGTATCCACCGGCTATGTTCCTACGCCGATCAGTGGTGCAGAATGTCGATCACCACGCGCTGCGGGTCCTCGAGCAGTTGAATCGAGTACGGCGTTTCGGCGTCCAAGCCGACGATGAACTGCGAGCTGCCGTGCCAGTTGACCGCCGCGATCACCTCATTCACCGCGCCGCCGACCCCGGGCATGGGACCCAGATCCAGGTACGAATATCCACTTTCCGCCTCGTCGATCACACCGGTGAGGTTGACCTCCAGGGCGACGCTGCCATCGTAATGGATGGGAAGACCACTGGCCTGCTCCACCGGCGCCTCCGTGAAGTAGGTGGACCAGCCCACCTTGCCCTCCCCGACCGTGTCGAAGACGACGCGGTCAAACCCGTCGTGGCGAGCCATACGCACATCGGAGACCTGCCGCTGCTGCGGCGCCTCGGACTCCCGGTGCTTCCCGAGGGTGCTCGGGTCACCGAGCGGGGCCACCGCGGGGGCGGCCGGCTCATGCAGAATATCCACGACCACCCGCTGCGGGTCCTTCAGCAGGGTCACCGAATACGGGTACGAGCCGTTCAACCCGATGACGAACTGCACCTCCCCGTCGTAGATGATGGGGTCGGCCACCTCCGTGACCACTCCCCCGGCGCCGGAGACGGCGGCGCCGCCCGGGGCCCCGGTCACGCCGGTCAAGTTGATGCTGATGGCCGTCTCCCCGTCGTACTGCACCGGTTCACTCGAATGCAGGTTGAGCGGTTCCTCCATATACTCGGCGCGCCATCCCGCGACGCCGGAACCGGCGGTCTCGAAGACGACGCGGTCGAAGCCCTCGTGCGTGGCCATCCGCACGCCGGTCACCTCGCGCTGATACGGCGGAGCGGGGTCTCGGGCGTCCGCCCGCAGGTTCGGCACACCGAGCGGGGTGAGCTCTGCGGCCGGCTCGTGCAGGACATCGACGACCACGCGCGTCGGCTCTTCCAGCAGAGTGACTGAGAACGCCGCCCGCTCGGCCACGCCGATGATGAACTGGGCGGTGCCATGGTGGGAAATGTCGGGAATGACCTCGGTGACCACCCCGCCCACGCCGTCGACGCCGCCGACCTCGATGGGACGGGTCATGCCGTGCAGGTTCACCGACAGCGCTGAGACGCCCTCATAATCGATGGGGAACCCGGACCCCTGCTTCCCGGGGTAGTCGGTGTAGGCGACGGACCAGCCCGGAACGCCCTCACCCGCGACGTCGAACACCACGCGGTCAAAGCCGTCGTGGCTGGCCAGGCGGATATCCGACACGGTGAGGTCCCCGCCGGTGAACTCCATGTTCTCCTTCATCATGGTGTCCAGCTCACCCAGCGGGGAGGGTGGCTCGGCGGTGGGCGGATTGTGCTCCACGGGAGACGTCGTGGCGTCGGCGGTACCGTTGCCAGTGTCGTCGCCAGTGCCGTCGTCGGTCTCCGGCGGCGGGTGTTCGACCGGCGGGCTCTCCGTCACGGTGGTCGGTGAGGCGGTCGCCGCCGTGGTGGTGGCGGTGACCTCTGTCGTGGCGTCTCCCGGCGCAGAGACATTCGGACCGCCGATACAGGAGGTCAGGGCGAGTGCGCCGGCGAACATCGCCGCGGCGAGGCTGCGGGCCGGCCGGCGCGTGAACTGGGGGAAGTATGTGGTGTCCATACTTTTACGGTACGACGGGAAAACCCGTTTCTATAGGGTCTAGGTCGCATCGGTACCACATTGTTGTTCTCAGCGGCCCCGCCCTACCGGTGCAGGACGTCCACCACCACCCGCTGCGGGTCCTCCAGCAGCGACACCGAATACGGCGAGTCGCCCTCCAGCCCGATGACGAACTGCGCGTGCCCCTCGAAGATGGAACCGTTGACCACTTCGGTGATCACTCGCCCCTCGACAGGCGCGGCGTCGGGCAGGGGCTGCGTGGAGCCGTCCTCGGCGATCGGGGTGATGCCCGTCAACGTCACCTGCAGCGCCGTCGACCCCTCATAGTCGATGGGCGCCGCGCTGGTCTGATGCGTCGGCTCGGCGTCGAACTCCGTGATCCACCCCGGCGAGCCGGAACCGACCAAGTCAAAGACGACGCGGTCAAAGTTCTCGTGGCTGGCCAACCGCACCCCGGTGATCAGCTGCTGGTGCGGCGCCCCCGAGTCCTGCCGTTTGGGCTCCCGGGTCGGAGTGCCCAGCGGCTGCGGCGCGGGAGGCGCCGCCTCGTGGAGGATGTCGACGACCAGGCGGGGCGGTTCCTGCAGCGGCGTGACGGAAAACGGCGTTTCCTGGTCGAGCCCAATGATGAACTGCGACGTGCCGTGATGGTTTTTATCCGGCACGACCTGGTTGACCACTCCCCCCGTGCCCTGCATCCCGCCAACCCACAGCGGCGTATTGAACCCGATGAGATTCACGCTCAGGGCGACATTGCCGTCGTAGGCGATGGGAAAGCCGGAGGCCAACTCTGTGGGGGCGACGTCATACTCGACGACCCAGCCCGGCTCGCCGGTTCCGGAAAGGTCAAAGACGACGCGGTCGAAGGTGTCGTGACTACCGATGCGCACCCCCGCCACGTCGAGATCCGAGCCCGCCGCCTCCCAATTTTCCTTACGCAGCGGGTCCGGCTGCCCCAACGGGTGCGCCGGCATATTGGTCGGGTTCGTCGTCAACGATTCCGGGGTGGTCGTGGCCCCGGCGTTCGTCGTCTCCCCCGCCGACGGAGCCGCCGTCGCCGTGGTCGTCTCCACCGGGACGGTGGTCTCGCCGGGCGCCTCCGAGGAGTCGCCGTCGCCGCAGGCCGTCAAGCTCAAGGCGGCCACGAACACCGCAGCGGCGAGACTGCGCGCCGGGCGGCGCCTGAGCTGAGGGATCCGCGTCCTTTTCATGCCCTAACTATATGTGACATAGCCAGCTGGTTACAGGGTTTCAGTCATGCCCTCCGCGCAGGGGCACCCGCTGATGCGAGTCGCGTTTACTCGCCGGCGATGAACTTCTCGAGGCGCGCGCGGGCCTCGTCGTCGCCCAGCTGCTCCGGCGGGGACTTCATCAGGTAGGAGCTGGCCGGCATGATCGGGCCGCCGATGCCGCGGTCCTTGGCGATCTTCGCCGCACGCACCGCGTCGATGATGATGCCGGCGGAGTTCGGGCCGTCCCAGACCTCGAGCTTGAGCTCCAGGTTCAGCGGCACGTCGCCGAAAGCGGTGCCTTCGATGCGCACGTACGCCCACTTGCGGTCGTCCAGCCACGGCACATAGTCCGACGGGCCGATGTGCACGTTGCGGTCCTCGACCTTGCCCGCCAGCGGGCCTTCCTTGAGGTTGGAGGTCACGGCCTGGGTCTTGGAGATCTTCTTCGACTCCAGGCGATCGCGGTCGAGCATGTTCTTGAAGTCCATGTTGCCGCCCACGTTCAGCTGCATGGTGCGGTCCACGCGCACGCCGCGGTCCTCGAAGAGCTTCGCCAGCACGCGGTGGGAGATGGTGGCGCCGACCTGGCTCTTGATGTCGTCGCCGACGATCGGGACGCCCGCGTCGGTGAACTTCTTCGCCCACTCCGGGTCGGAGGCGATGAACACCGGCAGCGCGTTGACGAACGCGACGCCGGCGTCGATGGCGGCCTGCGCGTAGAACTTGTCGGCCTCCTCGGAACCGACCGGCAGGTAGGACACCAGCACGTCGACCTCGGCGGCCTTCAGCGCCTCGACGACGTCGACCGGCTCCGCGTCGGATTCGGTGACGGTGTCCAGGTAGTGGCTGCCCAGGCCGTCAAGGGTCGGGCCGCGCTGGACGGTGACGCCGGTGGTCGGCACGTCCGCGATCTTGATGGTGTTGTTCTCGGAGGCGTCGATGGCCTCGGCGAGGTCGGTCCCGACCTTCGCGGCGTCGACGTCGAACGCGGCGACGAACTCGACGTCACCGACGTGGTAGTCGCCGAACTGCACGTGCATCAAGCCCGGGATCTTCTCATCCGCCGGGGTGTCCTTGTAGTATTCGACGCCCTGCACCAGGGACGCGGCACAGTTGCCCACGCCGGCGATGGCTACGCGGACCTTCGATTCGCTCACTGAAAAGCACTCTCCTTGAAAGCGTTGCGGCAACCAGAGTCCCTGGTTGCGTATCACCGTTACACCTTATGGCTCGAACGCGTTTTCACCCCGGTCGGAAAGCATCTGGATCGGTCAAGTGAATGAAAGTTGATCGATAAAGTAATGCGCTGAAGAGTTATTTCCGCGATGCGCCGACAGTCGCGACGCACTCTTCACCAGCGCCACAGCAGGCATCGCCCGAAATTCTGCAACCGCAGAAAATCCGACGCTTCCGGACGTCCCTACTCCGCGACCATCGTGCGGTGCCTGCCCGCGTACCACGATCCGCCGAAGGAGAACACCGCGCAGACGACCATGCCGATCGCCATCGTCAGCGCCGCATTGTCACCTACGCCCATGAGCGGGCTGACCGCCGCGCCGAGGGCGAACTGCACGAACCCCATGACCGCAGAACCGGAACCGGCGCGTTCGCGCACTTCCCCGGTGCCCAACGCGGTGGAGTTGCCCATCAGGATGCCGATCTGGCTGACGGCCAGGAACAGCAGCGGGAACACGACCCAGGGGGAGATCGTGAAGGTCACCGTGATCAGCAGGAGAGCGCTGACAGCGATCAACAGCATCTGGCCCGTGCGGAGAATGACATGCGGGTCGAATCTCTCCACCAGCCGCGCATTGAGCATGTTCGCCCCCACCATGCCGAGGGCGTTGGCGGCGAAGACCAGGGTGAACGTCTGCACGGACATGTCCATCTGCGTCTGGATGACGAATGACGAGGCGGAGATGTAGCAGAACATGGTGGCGAAGCCGAAGGCGAAGGACACCGTGTACCCGCGGAACGCCGGTTTTTTGAGCACGTAGAGGTAGTTGCCCAGCACGCCGCGCACGCTCGGGTCGGTGCGCCGTTCCTGCGTCAGTGACTCGCGGACCACAAACAGGGCGACGAGCAGTTGGGCGACGTTGACGCCGGCGAGCACCCAGAAGATGCCGCGCCACTCGATCGGCTCGACCAGCAGCCCGCCGACGACGGGGGCGGCGACCGGGGCCAACCCCTGCACCGTCATGAGCAGCGCGAAAGCTTTGGCCGCCCGCTTGCCCGCCACCAGGTCCGGGATGACCGCGCGCGCCAGCACGACGCACGCCCCGGAGCCCAGCCCCTGCAGCAGGCGGCAGAGGATGAGGATTTCAATGGTGGGGGCCAGGGCCGCGACCACGGAGGCGGCCAGGGCGAACACCGCCCCGCCGACGAGCAGCCCCTTCCTCCCCAGCGCATCCGAGATTGGCCCGATGATCAACTGTCCGACCGCCAGGCCGAACATGAACCCGGAGAGCGTCAGCTGCACCATCGCCTGTGTCGTGCCCAGATCCTCCACGATGAAGGGAAAGGCGGGCAGGTACATGTCGATGGACAGCGGCGCCGCGGCCGACAGCAACGCCAGGCCGAGAAGCAGCCCGGTGCTCAAGTGCTGCGGCGGCAGGTCGCGGCCACCCTTATTCGTTTCCACTGTGTTCCATCACTTTCTTATGTCCAGCCGTTGTGAGGCCCATTCCTTGCACATCATCCAGGAGTACACCCGGCGAGGGGCGTTAAGAAACGCCGACGCCCCGCCACCTGCAGTTCAGGGGTGGCGGGGTGGGGAAGGAAACTTCTGGCGCCAGCGCCGCGCTCAGCTCGTGGCTTTCACGTGGTTCAGCCCTGTGACGGCGAACCCCAGATCCGTGATCAGCTGCTTCTCCGCGCCTTCCTGCCCCAGGTTCGGCACCGCCCAGATCTGACCGGAAAGGTCCGCGACGTACGCGGTGCGCTGCGGGACATCGACGGTCAGGCCGATCGCCTCCGAGAACCCGTCGGCGACCACGTACGGCTCATCCCCCTTCTGCCCCACCGGCGGAATCGCGGCGCAGCTCAGCGAGTTGCCGCCCGGCAGATCGCCGGCGCCGCGGTCGGTCCACAGCAGGTGGCCGTCAAATAACTCCAGGTCGATGGGGGCGGGCAGGTTATCCCACAGCAGCTCGACGTCGGTGCGGTTCTCGGCGCTCTCCCCGGCGGGAAGCTCCAGGCCGGCCCGGAAGATTTGCCCGTCGCCGCCTTCGTGCGAACCCTTTTGCGACCAGTAGATGTGCCCGGCTTTTTCGTCGACGGCCACGCCGACGATCCAGTCACGTTCGCCTAAGGAACCGTCACGGGCGATGAGGTCGCGCAGGCCGGCGCCGTCAGTGCGGGCCGTGGCCAGCGTCATGCCTTCGCGGTTGCCCCAGTACAGGTTGCCGCAGGCGTCGAGGGCGAGCTGCTTCGCGGTGGTCGTGCCACCCGGCGCGACGATGTCGCGGCGGTGTTCACCGTCGACGTCGATGGCGTGCACGCCGCCGTCGAGGTCGGCGTAGATCGCTTCCCCGCGCCCGCTTGTCGACGTCCGCTCCCCCATCGTCGTCCAGTAGATCGTCTCCCCGTCGCAGACCACCCCGTCGGGGTTCGGCCCGGTGTCAGTGAGGATCACTCGGCGGGCGTCGGCGTCGAGGTCGAGCATGTCGATGCGGTCGTGGTCGCGGGCCAGGACGAGCAGCTGGGGCATGGCGGGGCTCCTTTTCGGCGGGGAAGGTCGGTGTCGGGAGGAGAGACAGGTCCGGCATGGTGCGGAAGCTGGTTCCAGATTAGCCCTGCTCAGCAGGGGTAGTTCCGCTTTCAGGCGTACTTGCCAGACTTACCAGACTTAACACTGGCAAGTGTGGCAAGTCTCCTGATCCCAGCGGCGGCCGCTTCCTACCGGAACGGCACCTCGCCCATGGTGCGGCGCAGCTTGCGGGTGCGCAGCTTCTCCGGATTTTCGGCGAGGCGTTCCACTGCCTTGACGGCGCACATCATGTGGGCCTGCTTCGAGTTTTCGTAGAAGGCCTGCGCCTGGGCGGGCAGCTTGGGCACGGCGTGCAGCGGCAGGTCGGAGACCGACAGCAACGTGCCGTAGGGGACGCGGTAGCGGTAGCCGTTGGTGGCCAAGGTCGAGGACTCCATGTCGACGGCCGCCGCGGTGGAGCCGCGCAACCATTCCCACAGGTCCTTCGGGGTATGCCATTCCCAATTGCGGTCGTCGGTGGACAACACGGTGCCGGTGCGCATGAGGGCCTTGGCGTCGCCGTAGATCTCTTCGACGGTGGCTTCCAGCGCGCGCTGGACTTCGGGTACGGCCGGGATGGGCATGCTGTGGTCGATGCGCCCGTCGAGGATGTGGTCTTCGCGCTGGTAGGCGTTGCCTAAGATGAGGTCGCCGATGCGCATGCGCCCGTCGAGTCCGGCGCAGTGGCCGATCATGATCCACGCCTCCGGGCGCAGCACCGCCAGGCAGTCGGTGATGGTCTTGGCGTTGGAGGGGCCGACGCCGATGTTGATCATGGTGATGCCGTCGCCGTCGTCGGTGGCCAGGTCGTAGCGGGGCATCTGGTACGCGGACTCTAAGGTGAGGTCCTCGATGTCGGCCTCGCTGGCGGTCTCCGCGGTCAGTGTTTCCCCCACCGGCAGGATCAGGCGCGTGTAGCGGGAATCGGGGTCGGCGAGTTCGCGGAGGCCGAACTTCACGAATTCCGTGGTGTGCATCGCGTAGTTGGTGAACAGGATGTATTTCTGCAGGGTGTCCACGTCGATGCCGGTGTAGTGGCGGATGCGCGCGCACGCGATGTCGAAGCGCTGCGGCCCGAAGTGGAACAGCGGGCGTTCCTTACCGTGGAAGGCCTCCCACTTGCCGTCGATGATGGCGTCGTGGACGTCGTCGAGCGTGGGCCGCGGGATAATGTCCTGGGAGCCGTCTTGGGTGCGACGGGCCTCGCTGACGTCGGGCATGTCGGCGATGTACTCGGGCGGAATGCGGGTCTCGCCCGGCCCGACCAAGATCGTGGACTCGTAGTTGCCGGTCAGCCGCTCCAGCTGTTCGCGCAGGTACTCCTGCATGACGGCGGGCTTGGACACCTCGGTGGTGTAGCGCCCGGCCTCGTTGACGTAGCCGAAGGGTTCGGTGCGGTCGATGGGCCGCCACTGCGTGATGTCGACGACCAGCCGCGGGTACACCACGTCGGCGTAGGCCGCGTAATCGCCGGTGTCGATCGCCCGGCGCGCGGTCGCGCAGGAGGTTTCGTACAGGTCAATCAGCTTATCGACGGCTTGGGTCACCGTCGGCATGACCGTCAGGCCAGATTCAGTGGTGCTCATGCCTTCCCAGCCTAGCTATCTGGCGGGACGGGGCGCGGGCCTCACAGCCACTCGGGCCCGGGGAAACGCCCGCCCGTGAGCACGTAGGCGATCTGCAGCAGCACCATGGTCACCCAGAAGAAGAGCAGCGGCGAGAGGCCCGCCACCGCCGCAAGCCCCGCCAGCCACCAGTTACGCGCAGCGTAAGCGAGCAGACCGGCCACGATTCCCACCGGAATGGTGACCGTGTAATACGGCAGGGAGCCGCCAGGGAAGAGGGAGGGGAAAAGATAGGGGGAAGCGATGGCCGCCAGGGAGAGCAGAATCGACAGCCATGCCGCCCAACCGAACCGCGTGCGCTGCTGAGACATGGACTGTCTCTTTCCCTGCGGAAGCTCAATCGGCGGGGTGGCGCTGCCTATCCCCTGCGAGAAAGTGATGACGAACATGAATGATGTTTCGCGATCCTGCCTGGTGCCCTCGCTAGGATCAGAATCATGCCTGCTGACCCACGCCGTAGACTCCGCGACGTCCTCTCCGAGAAGCTCGGCCGGCTCTGGGGGTACGACGCCGCCACGCAGCAAAGCACCATCGTGCCCGAACAGCTGCGTGATCACGTGGACGCCGTCGGCGCAGACCACCTGCCGGAAGATGTGGCGCAGCGGATCATCGACGCCATCGACAATCCCGACCCGAACCTCGATTTCGAGGACGACGAGTCCGGCGCCTTGCCGCTGGTGGCGCGTGTCAACCAGCGCGGCCTGTTCGAAGACGACTGGTCGGCCCGGCCCACCGAGGACAAGCCCTGGCCGGTGGTGCTCGTCCACGGCACCGGCGCCACCACCGGGCATTGGGGAAAACTCGCCCGCGATCTGCGCGCCCACGGGTGGGCGGTGTTCGCGCCGGCCTACGGAAACCGCGGCACCGACGAGATGCAGGAGTCGGCCACACAGATCGGCGGTTATATCGACGCGGTGCTCGCCGTGACCGGGGCGCAGCAGGTCATCGTCATCGGCCACTCGCAGGGCGGGCTGCTGGTCCGCTACTGGCTGCGCGCACACGACTGCGGCGCGAAAGTGCGTCACATGGTCTCGTTGGCCGCCCCGAATCACGGGACGACGCTGGGCGGGATCATCTCCCCGCTGATCAGCGGCGAGCTCGCCGCGGGGCTGGTCGACGCCTTCGTACGCGTCTGGTTCGGCCCGGCCGGGTTCCAGCAGGTCATCGACTCCCCCATCGTCGAGGCCGCCAATGAGGGCGGCGATCTCGTCGAAGGCGTGACCTACACCTGCATCGCCACCCGCTCCGACCTGACCATCCAGCCGCCCGAGACGTGTTTTCTCCACGATCCGGACGCCGCCGACGACACGGTGCACAACGTGTGGGTCCAGGACGTGGATCCCACGGCCGTCGTCATGCACGAGGACATGCCGGGCGATCACCGCGTGCGCCATCTCGTGGTCGCGGCCCTGGCCGCAGTCGCTGCGGAAGCCCGGCCGGAAAGGTGAGTGGCCCGGCCCTCTGAGCGGGGAGCCGGGCGACAATCGGAGCGGAGGGTTCTTAGGCGGTGACCTTCTCATCCAGTTCCGACTTCTGCGGGCTGGCGGACTCATTCTTCTTGAGTCGGGGAATCAGCAGCAGCATCGCGATACCGATGACCAGCAGGACCGACGCCTGGTGGAAGAGCATGCCGATAGCCATGGTCACGCCACCGAACAGGACGCCGATCAGCAGGATCAGCACCGTCAGCAAGGCGATGGCGATGTTGACGCGCATGGTGCCGACCGTGCGCTTGGCCAACCCCAGCGCGTACGGCAGGCGCGGCAGGCGGTCCGCCATCAGGGCCAAGTCCGCGGTTTCGATCGCGGCCGGAGAGCCGGCGGCTCCCATCGCCACGCCGATGTCGGCGGTGGCCAGCGCCGGGGTGTCGTTGACGCCGTCGCCGACCATGGCCACGGTGCGACCCTCGGCCTGCAGTTCCTTGACGATGTCCAGCTTGTCCTCCGGCATCAGCTCGGCGCGGACCTCGTCCACACCCAGTTCGGCGGCGACGTTCGCGGCGACGCGCTCGGCGTCACCGGTGGCCATGACCACCCGGATGCCCCTGTCGTGCATGGCCTGCACGGCGGCCGGGGCGTCGTCACGGACTGTGTCGGCGACGGCCACGATGCCGATGGCGTGACCGTCGACGCCGACGAACATGGCGGTGCGGCCCAGCTCATTGAGTTCCAGGATGCGGGTCGGGTCGACCTCACCGTCCAGGAGATCGGCGGAACCGACGGCGATGGTGTGACCGCCGACCTCCGCGCGGATGCCCTTGCCGGTGACCGGCTCGGCCTTGTCCACCATCTCGACGACCAGGCCGCGGTCCTGCGCGCCGCGGATGATGGCGTCGGCCAGCGGGTGCTCGGAGGCCGTCTCGGCACGCGCCGCCAGGGTCAGGACGTCCTCTTCGGAGTAGGCCGGGTCCAACGACTCGACGTCGGTCAGCTCCGGGCGTCCGTTGGTCAGGGTGCCCGTCTTATCGACGACCACGGTGTCCACCTTCGCGGCGGTCTCCAGGTACTCGCCGCCCTTGATCAGCACGCCGTCCTGGGCCGCGCGGCCGATGCCCGCGACGATGGACACCGGAATCGAGATGACCAGCGCACCGGGGCAACCGATGACCAACAGCGTCAGGGCCAGCTCCACGTTCATGGTGGCCAGGCCGATGACCAGGGCCGCGACCATCACACCGGGGGTGTACCAGGTGGAGAATTTCTCCATGAAGGTCTGGGTCTTGGCCTTGTCGTCCTGGGCGTCCTCGACGCGGTGAATGATTTTGGCCAGGGTCGAATCCGCGCCGATGCCGATCGCCTCGATCCGCAGCACCCCGGAGCGCAGCCAGGTGCCGGCGAAGACCTCGGAGCCCTCGGCCTTCTCGGCCGGGACGGATTCACCGGTGATCTGTGCTTCGTCCACGCCGCCGCGACCGGAGATCACGCGGCCGTCGACCGGGACTTGCTCACCGTTTTTGACCAGGACGGTGTCACCCGGAATCAGCTCCCACAGTTCGACGGTCTCCGTAGAGCCGTCCTCGTTGAGCTTGGTCGCGGTCTCCGGGGCGGAGTCGACCAGATCACTGAGCGCCTTGCGGGTGCGGTTGAGCGTCGCGCGCTCCAGCGCACCGCCGATGGCGAACAGGAAGGTCACGGCCGCGGCCTCCCACCAGTTGCCCAACAGCATCGCGCCGATCGCGGCCACAGAGACCAGCAGGTCGATGGAGATCACCTTGATCCGCAACGCCTGGATCGCACTCCAGACGATGCGGTAGCCGGCCACGACGGCGGCGGCGATCATCAGCGCGTCCGGCAGCCCGAAGGGCGCGGTCGCCGAGCCCGTGATGTCGGCGCCGGCCAGCAGCGCCGCGACAATGAGGACGCCGGAGATTACGACGACGCCCCATGTCCTCCAGAAGTTCTTCATGGTTTCTTTCCTTTGACTTCAGTGCTCAAAGGCATTTCCTTTGACACCTATAAAGTTATGAGAATCATTGAATAAGTTCCTTGACCTAGATCAAGAAGCGGAAAGCTGCTTCAATGGGCGGGTATGTCTGCTCTCCGCACCGCCCTCGCCACCGCCGCGGGGCTTGCTGCCCTGACCATCGCCGCCCCCGCCGCCAGCGCCCAGGTCCCCCAGCTGTCCTCCTCCGAACTCGTCTCCGCGTTCGAGTCCTACATTCCCCCGTCCTCCTCGCTTCCCTCCTCGTTCGGCGAGGCGGAAGTGCTCCTGTCCACCGAGCAGCACCACATCGGCGACCGCTCCTACCGGGTCGCGCTGCCGGACGGTTTCGATCCGACGCGTGCTTACCCGGTGATCATGAGCTTCGGCGGCTGGGGCGAGACCGCGGAAAACCATGCCGCTTACGCCCAGTTGCATAACGCCGTCGGCGACGACGCGATCGTCGTCTACGGCCAAGGGGTGGACAACGCCTGGGGCGGTGCGACCTACGCCCAGACCAGCCGGGAAGACGACGTCGCCTACATCCACCGGGTCCTCGACGACCTGGATGAGCGCTACTCCATCGACCGGGAGCAGGTCTTTGCCTCCGGGTTGTCCAATGGCGGCGGCATGGCCGCGGGCCTGGCCTGCCAGAACCCCGGTACGGTCGCGGGCATCGTGGCCGTGGCCGGCGCCTACTACAACCCCACCGTCACCGACTGCGCTAAGGGCCAGGTGCCCACCCTGCTCATCCACGCCGACGATGACCCCGTGGTCGCCTACGAGGGCGGGGTACGCCACGACGCCGACTATCAGTCCGTGGACGCCGTCCTCCACACCTTCGGAGAACGCAACGGCTGCGACATGACCGCCGTCACCGAGCAAGACGACGCAGTCATGAATTCCACGGTGCGCACCCCGGCTGACTGCGACGTGCCCGCCTCCGTCGTAGAAGTCCATAATGGCGGGCACACCTGGTTCCAGGCCCCGAGCGCCACCGCCTTGGCCGTCGAGTTCTTCCGCTCGCTGTAAAACGCCTGCAGGCCTGCGCCGAGGGAGAAGAGTTTTCCCTCTCGGTGCAGGCCTGCTGTGTTACTGCGCTGCGGCGGCTCAGATCGCCGACGGTTTCGCCTGGAAGCCGACCTCGGCGACGGCGTCCACCAAGTCACGAACGGTCGCGACCTGCGGGTCGTGCTTGACCATGATGCGCCCGGAGGAGAACTTCACTTCCGCCTCCTGCACACCTTCCAGGCCGCCGAGCTTGGTTTCAATCTTGTTCACGCACGACGGGCAGGAGAAGTCGTCGGAACGCAGGGTGGTGTTTTTGATGGCCGGAGCAGTCATCGTCATCAGTCCTTGTCTACTGGTGTTTTTCTCTGACGACTCTGACTGTAGGACCACTCCGGCGAAGGTTCCTTGACCTGGATCAAAGACCGGGAAACTACGAAAACTAGGCGCTGACCCGCACCCCGGTCGAGGGGCGGGTGAGCATCTGCGTCCACGGGAAAGTGCGGTCTTCCGTCTCACCGGAGATGTGCACCCCCGGCCGGCACAGCGCCGCCACCGCGGCGGATAAGGCGGTGACCGCGATCTTCTCGCCCGGGCAGCGGTGCCCGGCGCGGACGTCGCCCCCGCCCTGCGGGATGAAGGCGACCAGGTCTTCGGCGTCGTCGACCTCGAGGAAGCGTTCCGGGTTGAAGGAGCCGGCGTCCTCCCATTCCTTCGGGGAGGTCAGGGTGCCGACGAAGTCCAGCAGCACGCGCTGGCCCTTTTTCACCGGGCAGCCGGAGATCTCGGTGTCTTCCTTGGCTTTGGCGGGCAGCATCGGCACGAACGGGTAGGTGCGGCGGACTTCCTGGGCGAAGGCGGTCGCCTCGGGGACGTCGATGAGGTTTTCGCCGGCGGCGGTGCGGATGCGTGCGACCCATTCGGGGTGGTCGACCAGAGCGGTGGCGGCGAAGGCGGCGAAGCGGGCGACGGCGACGGTGGGGCGGGTAAGGTTTTGTAGTTCGACGCCGGCGGTGCGGGCGTCGACGAGTTCCCCGTCGGGTCCGCGCAGGTCGGCCATGTGGGAGAGCACGGAGTCCGGCTCGGCCTGGACCTTGCCGGAGCGCACGTCGGTGATCAGCTGCCCGGCCCACTTGTCGAGGCGGTAGCGCTCGATCCAGCCGATGACGTTGCGCGACGGTTGGCCGAAGTTGTCCAGCAGGCGGTGCATGCGGCGGATCTGGCGGTCCATCTCCTTCGTGGAGATCGGTAGGCCGGCCCAGCGGAGGGCGGCGCGCCCGTAGGCCAGGGCGGTGTCCTCGTGGACGGTGCCGGAGCCGCCGCGCCATCCGGCGAGGATGGTCTCGAGTTCCTCGGCGACGAGTGTCTTGAAGCTTTCGACGCGGTCATCGTCGTAGGCCATGTCGGCCAGCGCGTTTTTGCGCACGGCGTGTTCTTCCCCGTCGAGGCCGTGCACCGCCCCGGGGCCGAAGAGGGGGCCGCGGATGAAGGCGGGCATGGCGCCGTCGCGCTGCATGCGGTCGGTGTCGTAGAAGGCGCGCACGCCTTCTTCCCCGCGGACCAAGACGGCGCGGCTTCCCATCATGCGCAGGGCGACGGGTTCGTGGGAGTCGGGCGCCACGCCGGCGCGGCTGCGGGTGCGGGAGGCGAAAAGGTAGCCGTCGCGGACGAAGTTCACCATCTGTTCGAGGCGGAGCATGGCCAGGGCCTTTCATTGAGGTGTGCGGTGTGCGCCCCAAAGTACGCGAAAACCCTTATAGCTCGAGCGCGTCCAACAGATCGTCGAAGGCCGGACCCACGCGGGTGCGCCACACCGTGTCCGCCTTCGCGTCGCCGCGGCCCGGCCCGCCGTTGATCACGGCGACGCGTTTGCCCGCCTTACGGGCCTCGAGCACGAAGCGGTAGCCGCTCATCACCGCCAACGACGACCCGGCGATCAGCAGCGAGGACGACTCGGCCAGCAGCCGGTCGGCGGCGTGACGACGCCACGCCGGCACCGATTCCCCGAAGTAGACCACGTCCGGCTTCAGCCGCCGCGACCCGCACACGTGGCACCCGGCCATGACGAAACGGTCGATGGTCTTCTGATCCAGGGTGACGTCGCCGTCGGGGTTGACCATGGATTCATCCACGACGATCGACTCCCGGTAGCCGGGGTTGGCGGCGGTGAGGCGGGCGTCGAAAAGCGCGCGGTCCTCGACGGCCCCGCAGTCGAGGCAGACGACGTGCTCCATGTCGCCGTGCAGGTGGATGAGCCGTTCGGTGCCGGCGGCGCGGTGTAAGCCGTCGACGTTTTGGGTGACCACCCCGCGAAGCAGCCCGGCGCGCTCCAGCTCGACGAGTGCGTAGTGGGTGCGGTTCGGGTGGGCGGCGCGCATGGTGCGCCAGCCGATGAAGCCGCGCGCCCAGTAGCGGTGGGAGGCGGCCGGGTCGTGGCGGAATTCCTGGTAGGTCATCGGGCGTCCGGTGCGCAGGCGCCCGCCGGCGGAGCGGTAGTCGGGGATGCCGGAGTCGGTGGAGACCCCGGCGCCGGTCAGCACCAGGGCGGGGCCGGCGCGCAGTTGTGCGGTGATCTGCGCCAGCGCGTCCTTCCCCGGGGTGGGGGCGACGGTTTCGTCGACCACCCGGGCGATGGAGCGCAACGCCGAGGAGTGCACGCGTTGGACGGCCGGGTCGTGGAAAGAGCTCACAAGGGACAATCTAACGCCGCCCTGCCGGGAAGGTGAATCGTGATTATCATCGGAGTCTGGACAATCGTTCACGACTCGAGGAGCTCAGCATGACCACCATGAAAGCCGTCGTCCACACCGCGTACAAGACTTTCCCGTCCCTGAAGGACGTGCCCAAGCCGACCCCGGGCCCCGGCGAGGTGCTGCTCAAGGTCGCCGGCGCCGGCGCCTGCCACTCCGATGTGGCCATCTTCGACGAGTTCGAGGAGGGCCTGAACCCGCAGATGGACCCGGAGTTCACCCTCGGGCACGAGACCTCCGGCTGGGTCGAGGAACTCGGTGAGGGCGTCAAGGGCATCGAGCACGGCGCTGCCTACCTGATCTACGGGCCGGTGGGCTGCGGGGTGTGCCGCGCGTGCACGCGCGGCCAGGACACCTACTGCGAGAACGCCGCGAAGATGGACTACGCGGGCGTCGGCCTGGGACTGGACGGCGGCATGGCGGAATACGTCGTCGCCCCGGCGCGCAACCTGGTCCCGTTGGGTGAGGTCGACCCGATCGACGCGGCCCCGCTGGCCGACGCCGGACTGACCCCGTACCACGCGATCAAGTTGGCGCTGCCGCACTTGAACGGCGGCGGCAAGTTCGCGCTGGTCATCGGCCTGGGCGGTCTGGGCCTGGTGGGCGTGCAGATCCTCAAGGCCCTGACGGGTGCGACGATCATTGCCACGGACATGAAGGAAGACGCCATGGCCGAGGCGGAGAAGCTCGGCGCGATCACCGTGCCGGGCGGCGAGGGCCAGGTCGAGCGCATCCTCGAGATCACCGGCGGCAAGGGCGTGGACGCGGCCTTCGACTTCGTCGGCGTGGGCGCCACCGTCAAGACCGCCATGGACACGGCCGCCCGCCAGTCGCGCGTGACGATCGTGGGCATCGGCAACCTCTCGCCGTACGAGTGGGCGTTTTTGGGCACCCCGTACGAGGCGGAGCTGGTCAGCACCTACTGGGGCACCGTCGAAGAGCTGCATGAGGTCGTCGACATGTACGCCGCGGGCCAGATCTCCCCGCAGGTCACCCGCTACTCGCTCGACGACGCGCTGGAGGCCTACCAGCTGCTGGTCGACGGCAAGCTCTCCGGCCGCGCCGTCATCGTGCCGCACGGCAAAAAGTAGCCTCTCCACTTATCGACGCCCCGGGCCCGCGCCTACTCCCCCAGCCAGCGAAACATCCGGTAGAGCAGTTGGCTGGCCCCGGGCATGAAGCCGGATCCATGGTGGTAGGAGGCGTCCATGGTGCTGACCACCAACTCGGCGGGGAAGGTCTGCTCGTCGTAGTACATCAGGGTGTTGCGGTGCCCCGGGATCGCCCGGTACTCCAGCCCCCACGGATCGGCCGCCGAGTGCTCTGACTGCGGGTCCGCCAGCGCCACCAGCGGCGTCGCGACCGCCGGGTGATCCAGCACGCCGTGGTAGTGCCAGTGCACGGCACGTCCGCTCAACCGCCGCCAGAACGGATGGTCGGTGTTCACCGAGCGCCTGCCGACGTCCTCGCCGACGCGCCAGGCCCAGAAGTTGGTGCCGCGGCGAACCTCGGTGGTGCCGGGCAACCAGTCACCCACCCCGTTCTCCCCGTCGACGTACATCCGCGCGCCGTCGCGGGACAGAAAATCCACCAGCACCGGGGCGATGCGCCGGCGCACCGCGGGGTGCAGTCGGGCGGCGACGTAGACGGCGTCGTAGTCGTCCAGCCCGCCCGGCTGAAGTTCCGGGGCATAGACGTCGGCGACGTCCAGGGCCACCACCGCCGGATCTTTCAGCGTGGCCAAGTGGAAGTGGCTGCCGGTGTGCACGAACGCGATCCGCCGCGGCGGGGTCGTCGACGTCTTCATCGTTTCTCCAGGTAGGTCAGTGTGCGCTCGGCCAGGTGCTCGGTGGTGGCGCCTGGGACGGCGAAGCCGGTCAGGTCGTTGCCGATGTGCAGCACCACCTCGCCGTCGCCTAAGGGCCAGGCGACGTCGACGGGCAGGCGGCCTTGCCCGATGCCGGTGATCGCCGTGGCGCCGTCGGGAAGGTCCACCAGGTAGGCGTGGGCGTAGAACCCGGCGACCCCGATCTCTTGGAGCCGCTGGAAGGAATGGGCGCCGGGTACACCGGTGCGGAAGATCAGGTCACGGCGATCCACCCCGGCCCAGATCGGGTGCTCGGCCAGTTCATGAAGCCACAGGTCGGCCGGGGTGTGGAACTCGAGTGTGCGGTGGGCCGGTATGCCGTCGAGCCAGCGTTCAATGGGGTGGCCGTTGGCCACGGCCCGGCCCCCGGCGTGCACCCAGGTGCTCAGCCGGTCGCGGCGGGCGGCGAGGAAGCGCTGGTCGCAGGAGGCGTCGACAAGCAGCCCGGAGTAGTCGGTGAGTTCGACGGCGTCGAGGTCGTAGACGTCGATCGTGCGCACCCGCCCGTCGGCGGACAGCTCCTCGCCGGGGCGTTGCGAAAGTCGCAGAATAGTCATGGCGTCCTTTCCGGTTCGGACAGCAGGTCCGGGGCCACGACCGGGCGGACGCCGGAGGCGAAGTGCACCGGGGTGGTCAGCACCGGCACCCGGTACATGCCGGTCAGGCTTTCCGCGGTGAGCAGCTGCGCGGTGGGACCTAAAGTGAGCTCGTCTTCCATCCGCAGGGTGCGGTGCGAGAGGTGCAGCGCGTGCGTCGGGTCGTGGGTGGTGAACACGACGCCCATGCCTTCCTCGGCCAGGGAGCGCAGCACCAGCAGCACGCGGCGCTGGTTGCGCAGATCCAGCGCGGAGGTCGGCTCGTCGAGGATGAGCACCGACGGCCGGCAGACCAGGGCGCGGGCCATGAGCACCAGCTGGCGTTGCCCACCGGAGAGGTCCGTGTAGCGCTGGGCGCCGCGGTCCGCCATGCCCACGCGGTGCAGGGCCGCCCAGGCGGCGGCCTGGTCTTCCTCGTCGGGCACCGACCAGGCACGCACCCGGGAGGCCCGGCCCATGAGCACCATCTCCAGGACGGTGAAAGGGTGATCGGCGGCGTGCGACTGCGGGACGAAACCCAGCGTGCCGGTGACCTCGACGCGGCCCTCCCGCGGGGTGCGGAGGCCGGCCAGGCAGGTCAGCAGGGTGGTCTTGCCGCGGGCGTTCGGGCCCAACACGGAGATGACCTCCCCCGGGTGGACGGTCAGGTCCAGGCCGCGGAAGAGCCAGTCGCCCTTGACGTGGTAGCGGTGTCCGACATTGGTGGCCTCAAGCACGGGAGATCCCTCCCTTCGCCTTGCCGACCAGCAGGAACACGAACACCGGCGCGCCGATGATGGCGGTGAGGATGCCCACGGGGATTTCGACCTCCACCACGGAGCGGGCGAGGGTGTCCATCAGCAGCAGGTACAGCCCGCCGAGCAGCGCGGAGGCCGGCAGCAGCACGCGGTTGTCGGAGCCGAGCACCAGGCGCACCAGGTGCGGGATGACCAGGCCGACCCAGCCGATCACGCCGGCGACGGCGACGGTGGCCGCGGTCAGCAGCGAGACGGTCACGATCAGCAGCATGCGCAGCCGCTCCGGGCGGACGCCTAAGGAGCGGGCCTCGTCGTCGCCGAGGGAGAGCAGGTTGACCCGCCAGCGCAGCGCGAAGACGACGAGCAGGCAGGGCAGGATCGGCAGGACGGCGGTGGCCGCGTGCGACCACGTCGTCGAGGCGAAGGAGCCCATCAGCCAGAAGGTGATCGACGGCAGGGTGGTGTACGGGTCCGCCAGGTACGTCACCAGCGAGACCAGCGCGTTGAACAGCGCGGAGATGACGATGCCGCCGAGCACGATCGTCAGGATCGGCGAGCCGGTGCGCAACCGGCCCAGGGCGAGCACCAGCAGCGCGGCGACCAGGCCGGCGACAAACGCCCCGGAGACCAGCCACACGCCGCCGACGCCCAGCAGGATGGTCAACACCCCGCCGAAGGAGGCGGCCGAGGACACACCGATGACGTCCGGGGAGACCAGCGGGTTGCGGAACAGGCTCTGCAGCACCGCCCCGGAGACGGCCAGTGCGGCGCCGACGACGATGGCCAGCACCACCCTTGGTGCACGGATCAGCCAGACGGCGCTGGCCTCGGCGGCGGTGGCCTCAGCGGCCAAGCTGGTGTCCAGGCCGACGAGTCCGGCGAGCTGGTCGACGATGACGGCGGCGGCCGTGCCGAAGGGCACCGCCAGGCGGCCGACGCCCAGCGCCGCGACCGCGGTGAGGGCCAGGGCGACCGCGAAGGCGGTCACGATCAGGACGTTGCGGCGGGCGCGGGCCCGTTCGGCCCGGTCAGCCAGCGTCGACGCCGACGCCGGTACTACGGGCGCCGGGTCCGTGGTCGACGGCGCCGGGGAGGTGAGGTGAGTGACGCTCATGTTCCCGCCTTACTCGGAGACCAGCGCGTAGTCGGCGCTGACGTCGTTGATGTCGCTGCGCAGCTCCAAGTCGACGTCGCCATCGCTGAGCTCGTAGTTGTAGAGGAAGGAGGTCTGCTCGCGCATCTCGGCGGGCAGGTCCACCTCGAACTGCCCCGGGTAGGCCAGGGCGGCGACCCAGTTCCAGTACAGCGGCGACTCCGCGCTGGGCACCTGCCAGCGGTACACGCCCAGCGGGGCCCGGTAGACGCGCTTGTCCTTCACGGCGCTGATCTCCGACAAGCGCGGATCGTCGTAGACGTCCTGCGGGGTGGCCGGGCTAAAGGCGGACAGGAAGATGATCTCCGGATCCCACTCGATGATTTGCTCGGCGTTGACCACCCCGTCGGTGACCGGGGCGTCCTTCGCGACGTTGGTCAGGCCGGTCACGTCGAAGACGTGTTGGGCGTAGTCGCTGGCGGTGTCCACGGACAGCGACTGCTGCGAGTACGACAGCGACAACGCGCGCGGGGACTCGGCGTCGAGGCTCTCGACCTGCGCGGAGACGGCCTCGGCCTCGTCGTGCATCCACGCGATGATCTCGTCGGCGCGCTCGGGTTTACCGATGACGTCGCCGAAGAGGTCGATCCAGGTCTCCAGATCCTCCTGGGTGCCGTACTCCAGGCCGATCACGGGCAGGCCGGCCTGCTCCAGCGGGGAGATGACCTCGTCGCCCATGTCGCCCCACTGGATGACGACGTCTGGGTCGGCGGCCAGCACCTCTTCCATGTTGGGCACGAAGTCCGGCCCGGAGATCACCAGGGTGGTCACGGAGTCGGGGAAGATCTGGCTGATGATGCCCTGTTTGTTGGCGTCCAGCAGCGACTGGTTGATCCCCGAGATCCGGTCCCAGGAGCCGTCGACGGCGGCGAGGATCGCCGGCGCCGGGATGACCGCCGAGGCGATGCTCTCCGCCGGGCCGTCGAGGGTGACCTCGACGCCGCGCTGGTCGGTGACGGTGATCGTCTCCTCCCCTCCCGCGGCGGGGGCCGAGTCCTGCGATTCGGCCGGGGCGGTGCAACCAGTGGCCAGCAGCGCGGCGGCGGTCAGGGACGTGAGGGTGGCGAGCGTGCGGGATCTCCGCATGGGTGTCTCCGTTTTCTGGTGGTGGTGGCGCGCGGGGGTGTGCGGCCGGAAAGTAAATTAAGATAGGCAAGCCTTGCCTTGATTAAATTAAGGTAGCCTAACCTGCCTTAGTGTGCGTAATTCCCAGGCAGACAGCCTTTTCGCGGTGAGAAATGGTTCTCCGTCCCTCAGTGCCCGTCACCCATCCGCGAGGCAGGGAATGCGGCGGGCCGTTCCCACCGGGACCTCGGGAGTGATCAGATATAGACCATGTTCGACTCCAGGCACGCACGCCACTGTGCGGCCGACAACACTGACTTCTCGACCCCCTGTATGACTCGGCCGCCCCGCCGCATTGGCTAGATTGGGGTCACCCAGCGTGAAAGGAGCGTCTGAATGAATCTGCGGGAGCAACAAGCGGCGGAGACCCGTCAGCGATTCATCGACGCCGCCTTCGAGTTGTTCTCGCAACAGGGCTACGGGGCCAGCAGCATGAACCAGATCGCTAAAGCCGCTGGAGGCAGCCGAGCGAACCTCTACCTGCATTTCCGCAATAAGCCTGACTTGGTTCTGGCGAAGATGCAGGCGATAGAGCCGGACATCATCGTTCCTTTTCGTCGACTCTTTGAGTCCGCTCCCCACGACGGGGAGTCCATCCGCGCTTGGTTGGAACAAGTGCGTGACATTTTCTTGGAGTTCAGGGTCGAGTTCGCCGCCGTGGAGCAGGCCATGTCCGAGGACGAGGAGGTGGCCGCCGAGTGGTTGGGCATGATCCGCCGGATGAGCTACTCGTTACCGGGTCTGGCTGAAAACAGGCAACGGCTGCAAGACTTCGTCTCGCTGCTGATGAGCCTGGACCGTAACTATTATTTCCTCTACGTTCGTGGACACCGAGACAACGAAGACTTCGTTCTCGAAGCCCTGACCAGGCAGTGGCTGACTCTGTTTTCGGACCACCGCCCGGCCTGACCGATGGGCGGCGGGTCCGGAAGAATATGGCCGATCCCCGCGGTTACGCCCTCAATTCAGTCAGCTCTGCTCTGAAGGGTCGAGCTGGAGGATCTTATCCCCCGCCACGCTACCGACGAAGATGCGGCCGTCGACGTCCAGCGCCGTCGTGGGGTTGCCGAAGCCTGGGACGTTTCCCTGGGCGATCGGTTCCAGAGTGAACGTGTCCGGGGAGAGCGCGTAGACGTCATAGCGTTCCTCCGGTTCGAGGTCTCCGAACTCGTAGCCCAGGAAAGTGTCGAAGTCGTCGATCACGTGGCCGGTGACCAGAATTCGTCCGTCGTCGGTGTAGCGCAGGTTGTCGGGCATGAGATCTATCGGCGCTGCGCTGAGGCGCTCGCCGGTGACGGCGTCCAGTTCAACGATTTCTCGCCCACCCCAGGACGCGACGTACAACGACGCACCGTCCTCGGAGACCGCGATTCCGTTTGGGGTGGACATCTGCGAGTCGGGCACCTGGTTCCAGCCACCCTCGGGCGTCCAGTGCAGGACCGCGCCGGTGGGTTCGTCGGCGAAGGCGCGTTCAAACTCCCCTTCCATGTCCGCCAGGTCCAGAAAGTCGGTCACGTAGAAACCATCGCTGCGGGGGTCGGCCACCACACCGTTGCCGAAGCTTCCCTCCGGCAGGATCGAACATCCCACCCAGGTCAAGTCAGGGACGCTCCCGGCGGCGGTGACCTCGAAGACCTCGACGCTTTCGCGGCCACCGTGATTGACCACGTACAGGTGCTCGGTGCCGTCCTCGGCGGTCTCGGCGCCAAGTCCATGGGGCGAGGCGATGCTCGTGTCCGGCGGGCCCGGGCATTCACCGAACCGCTCCATATTCTGGGTTTCCTCCACCTCGGGAGCGGGCCAAGCAATCGCCAGCTCTCCAGTGACCGGATCCATGGTGTACAGGCTTCCGGAACCGCCGTCGGCGCTACCGGGATCAGCCGACATGCCGCTGACGAACACCGTGCCGGAAGCCAGCTCGATCAGGTCCTCGGGCTTATGGGGCGCGTCGAGAAGCTGTGCCTGCCAGGCGTTCTCGGTCTCGGCGGAGGCGGGGTCGGCCTCGGTCGCCTCGGTCGGACTGGTGCAGGCGGTGAGGGCGAGCAGTCCAGCGAGGGGAACTGCGAGGAAGGCGCCGCGGTGGGCGGATCGGCCGGGGTGCATGGGACTCCAAATCTGAGAAAGGTCTTTATCGGGCAGAAGCTGCGGGACGAGGTCGTGGGAGGGCGTCTGTTCAGGTAGTCAGGTACTGAGGATCGGGGCGTCGCCCTACGAAACCCCTGGTCTCATGCCCGTGGTGAGCACGAGACCGGGGCATCCTCATCGTTTCAGCAGCAACTTCCCGCAACCACGTGCTGCGCGAGAAACGCAGGTCATCATGGTGTCGTTGGTGGCCTGCTCGTCGGGGGTCAGGATCGAATCGCGGTGATCAACGTCGCCGGAGACCACCGGAGTTTCGCAGGTGCCACAGGTGCCTTCCTTGCAGGAAGAGATCACGGACAGCCCCGCCCTGGCGGCGGCGTCCAGGATGGATGCCTCGGCGCCGACGGTCACCGTCGTGCCGGATTCAGTGAACTCCACCTCGAAGGGTTCGTCATCGTAGTCGCGGGTGATCGGCTTCGGCGAGAAACGCTCCAACCGCAAGCTGTTCTTCGGCCAATGCGCTGAACCCGCCTCGACCGCCTGGAGCAGCCCCTCCGGCCCGCAGCAGTAGATCAAAGTGTCCTCGGCCGGCTCCCCTAACAGGGACGACAAGTCCAGGTGTCCGAACTCATCCTGTGGAACCAACTGCACTCTGTCCCCGTAGGCCGCCAGCTCCTCGGTGAAAGCCATCGACGCCCGAGTGCGCCCACCGTAGACGAGCCGCCACTTTTTGCCTGCCTTCTCCGCCTCCCGGATCATCGCCAAGATAGGAGTGATGCCGATACCCCCGGCGAGAAACAGGTAATTCGAGGACTCCACGAAGCGGAAGTTATTGCGTGGCCACGAGACGGTGAGCGTATCGCCCTCGCGAACCCGGTCGTGGGCCGTCATGGAACCGCCGCGGCCGTCGGCCTCCCGCAGGATCGCCACCCGGTAACTCGAGCGGTCGTGGCTGTCACTCGATAGCGAGTACTGACGCAGCAGCGTCTCTCCGTCCTCGCCCGGCAGATGCAGATCCAGGTGCGCACCGGGTTTCCAGGCGGGCAACTCCCCGCCGTCCGGGTGGCGCAGCGTCAGCGAGATGACGCCGTCAGATTCTTCCCGCCGCTGCGCCACCGTGAGGTTGAGGGTGCGCACGACCTGCTGCTTGGAGCGTTCGATGTCGGCCACATCCCAAGTCACCCACAAGGAACGCCGGGCCGGGAGCAGCGCGAAACGGACGAAGTCGAGGGCCTCCGGATCATCGACGGTGACGGACGGCAGACGCTCAAAGAGCACCTTGAGGCCGGCGGCCCCCTGGACACGCGCCAGCGGGTTGCCCAGGCATTTGTGCCGGCCGGTGGAAAACGCCAGGTGATCTTCTGGGTCCGGACGGTGGATGTCGAAGGCGAAGGGCTCCTCGACATAGTCCGGGTCAGTGTTGGTGGAAGCCAGGGCGATCCAGACCATGTCGCCCTTCTTGATCTTGGCGCCGGAGAGTTCGACGTCGATCATCGACATCCGCGAGGCGAAGGTCGACGATGGACGACGGCGGACGGTCTCCTCGAAGACACGGGTCCACAGCTCCGGCTCGAGGATAGCGTCGTCTTTCGCCTCGGGGTTGTCCTGTAGGAAGAGCAAGGCGTTGGCCATGGCCTGGGCGGTGGTGTCGGTGCCGGCGGCGGCGAACTCCGTCAGATGGATCGCGATCTGGTCCGCTCCTAGGACGTACTGGCCGTCCTCGTTCTTCTGCGAGGCCATGATGGAGATCAGGTCGCGGGCATCCGACTCGCGGCGGGACTCGATGATCTCGCGCAGAGTGAGGTTTGATTCGGTGTATCGCTTCCACACGATGGAGCGCATCGGCTCCTCGAAGGGTTCCTGCGCGGAGGCCAGGACCTGGAAGAAGTCGTCGCGCAGTTGCTTGATGAAGTCGGCGTACTCGTAGCCCAGGCCCATGTGGGCCAGCAGCGTCTGGGTGGTCAGCTCCAGGCAGTAGTCTTCGAGCAGGTTGCCCTTGCCGTTGGCCTCGAAGGAGTCGATGATGCGGTGGGCGCGGGCCTCGATCTCCGGCTCGAGTGCGTCCATGTCCTCTTGGAGGAAGCCGAGCTGGGCCACGCCGCGGGCGATGGTGTGGCCCTGCGGGTCAGAGCCGACGAGCACCCGGGAGATCAGATCCGGGGAGATGATGTGCTGGTGCTCCTCCGGGACCTCGATCATCGCGGAGTTGGCGGCGGAGGAGAACTTCTTCCAGTCCCCGAGCACGGTCAGGGCGTCCTCGCGGCGGGTGATGATCCACGCGTTGAGGTGCGGGTAGAAGAAGGTAGGCGTCTCGTCACGGACGGAGCCGAAATGGGCGGCCGGGTCGGCGAAATAGTCGTCGCCCATGGCGTCGAAGCCGTGGTTGAAGGGGCACTTTCCAGTGGCCGGGGCGGCCGGGGCGCTGGTCATGGCGGGGTCCTTTTACGTGGTTGTAGGGCCGGACTGATCAGGGTGGGACACTTAGCGCTGAAGGGTCAGCTTGGCGCAGCCGCGGGAGGCGCGGGAGACGCAGATCATCATGGTGGCGTTGGCGTCCTGTTCGTTGGCGGTGAGGACCGAATCGCGGTGGTCGACCTCGCCGGAGACCACCGGGGTCTCGCAGGTGCCGCAGGTGCCTTCCTTGCAGGAGGAGATCACCGGCAGGCCGATACGGGCGGCGGCGTCGAGCACGGATTCCTCGGCGCCGACGGTGACGGTCCTGCCCGCCTCGGTGAACTCGACCTCGAAGGGTTCGTCGTCGTAGTCGCGGATGATCGGCTTCGGCGCGAAGCGTTCCAGCCGCAGACTGTTCTTCGGCCAGTGCGCCGAGCCTGCCTCCACCGCCTGGAGCAGGCCCTCGGGTCCGCAGCAGTAGATGAGGGTCTCATCCGCCGTCTCGCCGAGGATGCCGGACAAGTTCAGGTGGCCAAGCTCGTCCTGCGGAACCAGCTGCACCTTGTCGCCGTAGGCCGCCAACTCGTCAATGAAAGCCATCGACGAACGGGTGCGCCCACCGTAAACGAGTCGCCACTGGCTTCCCTGTCGCTCGGCCTCCCGGATCATCGGCAGGATCGGGGTGACGCCGATGCCGCCGGCGAGGAAGAGGTAAGCCGGGGAGTCGGCGAAACGGAAGTTGTTGCGCGGCCAAGACACGGTGATCGCGTCGCCTTCGCGGAGCTCGTGCGCGGCGATGGAGCCGCCGCGGCCGTCGACCTCCCGCAGCACGCCCACTCGGTAGGTGGAACGGTCGTCCGGATTCCCCGACAGGGAGTACTGGCGGATCAGCTCGGCGCCGTCCTCGGTGGGGATGTGCAGGTCAAGGTGGGCGCCCGGTTTCCATTTCGGCAGCTCGCCGCCGTCGGGGTGCGCCAAGGTAAGGGAGATGACGCCGTCGGACTCGTGACGACGCTCGGCCACCACCAGATTCAGGGTGCGCACGGTCCGCTGCTTCGAACGCTCCACGTCGTGGAGGTCCCAGCGCACGTTGAGGGAGCGGCGGGCCGGCATGAGTGCGAAGCGCACGAAGTCAATGGCTTCAGGGTCATCGACGGTGATCGACGGGAGTCGTTCGTAGAGCACCTGCAGGCCGGTCGGTCCTTGGACACGCGCCAGCGGGTTACCCAGGCACTTGTGCCGCCCGGTGGAAAAAGCCAGGTGATCTTCCGGATCCGGGCGGTGGATGTCGAACTCGAAGGGGCGCTCCACGTAATCCGGATCGGTGTTGGCGGAGGTCAAAGCAACGAGGATGCGGTCTCCCGCCGTGATCTCCGCGCCGCCGATCACGGCGTCCACGGTGGCCAGGCGTGAGGTGAAGGTCGAAGAGTTACGGCGACGGATGGTTTCTTCGAACACGCGCGGCCACAACTCGGGCTCGAGCAGGGCGTCGTCCTTCGCCTCCGGGTTGGCCTGCAGGAACAACACCGCATTCGCCATGGCCTGGGCGGTGGTGTCGGTGCCGGCCGCGGCGAACTCCGTCAGATGGATCGCGATCTGGTCGGCCCCCAAGATGTACTCGCCGTGTTCGTTCTTCTGCGAGGCCATGATGGAGATCAGGTCGCGGGCGTCCGAATCGCGGCGGGACTCGATGAGATCCCGTAGCTGCAGGTTGGATTCGACGTACCGGTCCCACACGGTGGAGTGCTCAGGTTCGGAGACCGGTTCGTGGGCCGAAGAGAGCACGTGGAAGAAGTCGTCGCGCAGCTGCTTGATGAAATCGGCGTACTCGTAGCCCAACCCCATGTGCGCGAGCAGGGTCTGGGTGGTCAACTCGATGCCGTAGTCCTCGAGCAGATTGCCGCGGCCGTTGTTTTCGAAGGAGTCGATGATGCGGTGGGCACGGGCCTCGATCTCCGGCTGGAGGGCCTGCATGTCCTCTTGGAGGAAGCCGAGCTGGGCCACGCCGCGGGCGACGGTGTGCCCGTCCGGGTCGGACCCGAGCAGCACGCGCGACATCAGCTCCGAGGAAATCACCCCCTGGTGTTTTTCGGGGACGTCCATGCGATCAGAGTTCGCGGTGGAGGAAAAACTCTTCCAGTCGGAGAGCACGGTGACGGCATCCTCGTGGCGGGTGACGATCCAGGCGTTCATGCGCGGGTAGAAAAACGTTGGGGCGTCTTGGCGGAAATCGGCGAGGTACGCGGCGGGGTCAATGTAGTAGTCGTCGGCCATCGCGTCGAAGGTATGGGCGACGGGGCACTTGCCGACGGGCGGGGTTTGCACGGACGTCATGGTGAAGGGCCTTTCGGGAGCAGCGGAGGGGGAGGTGCCGGGCCTAGACGACCGCGGCGGAGACCATGGTGGAGAGTTTCTGGAAGCGGGCGACGTTGAGCCCTTCGTCCATCACGCCGGCGGAGAGGAACACGAAGGTGACGTCGCGGACCGGGTCAACCCAAAAGAGGGTGGATCCGGCGCCGTTGTTGCCGAACGAACCGGCGGAGGTGAAGGGGCCGAAGAAGTTGGGGGCAGTGCCGGCGTCGGAGAGGATGAAGCCGAGGCCGATGTTGCCCTTCGGCGCCTCCCAGCCGCGCTCGTTGTTGACCATGCTGTACAGGTCGTTCATCATGTCCCCAGTCTGCAGGGAGGTGGCCTGTTCGAGGACGGCCGGGGCGATCAGCTGTTCGCCGTCGACCTCGCCCTTCCGGCGCAGCATCTCCGCGAACTTGAACACATCCTCGGCCGTGGAGGTGGCGCCTACCCACGGCATTTCCGCGTCTTCGGTGATGTAGTCGTTGAGGCATTCGATGTCCTCGGGCGCCAGGAAGCCACCCTCGGGGACATAGACCTTGATCGGCACGGCCCGATCTTGGCGCTCGGCGGGCAGGCCGAAGGCGGTGTCTTTCATTCCGAGGGGCTCGAAGATCATTTCCCGGGCCAGGTCGCGGAAGTGCTCGTAGCCGTAGACACGACGGACCATCTCCCCGATCAGGGCGTGGTTGATAGACGGCGAGTAGTTAACCTGGGAGCCGGGGTCATGGATGACGTCGACGGAGCCGAGCGCCTGGATGACGTCGGCCAGCACGCCAAACTTGTCGGGGCCCAGGCCGGGGTTCGGGGTGGCGGGCATGCCGGAGCGGTGCGTCAGCAGGTGGCCCAGGTTGACCTGGTCCTTGCGCAGCATGTGGAACGGGTCGGTGCCTAGGAACTCGGGGATCACGTCGATGACTCGGGTGGACAGGGCGAGTTTGCCTTCGCCGAGGGCACGGTAGGCCAGGGCGTTGGTGAAACCCTTGGTCAGCGAGAGGATGCGGTAGACGTCGTCGGGGCGGGAAGAACGTTCGGTGGCACGTTCGGCGAAGCCATAGGTGCCTTGGAGGGCGATGTCGCCGCCTTGGGCGACGATGACGTTGACGCCGTCGTAGTCGCCGTTGTCGATGTCACGGTTAATTTCGTCTTCGAGGCGCTGCAGGGCGGTGGGGTTGAACGGCATGGTGTTGTTTCCTTCTTTCGTCGTTGCGGTGTTGTGGGGCGGTCAGGCGAGGTGGGCGCCGCCGGAGGGCGAGAGGACCTGGCCGGTGTAGTGGGCGCCAGCGGCGGAGGACAGGAAGACGAGGGTTTCGGCTACCTCTTCCGGCTCGGCGAGGCGCTTGAGCGGCTGCAGGGCCAGCAGCGCCTGCACGTGGTCGTCGCCGGACTGGGTGAGCATCCCGGTGTTGATGCCGGCCGGGGCCAGCGCGTTGACGCGGATGTGGAAGGGGGCCAGTTCGCCGGCCAAGGCGCGGGTCATGCCGACGACGGCGGCCTTCGAGGCCGGGTAGTAGGAGGGCATGGGCAGGGCAAGAAAACCCGCGACCGAAGCGAAGTTAGTCACCGCTCCCCCGCCGGCGGCCTTGAGCAGGGGCGTGGCCGCGCGGATGGCGTAGAAGGCGCCGTAGAGGTTGATCTTCATCACCCGATCGAAGTCTTCGTCGGGGATGTCGGTGAGAAACTCCGGCGCGAACTCTTCGCCCTTTTTCATCGCGTCGGTCATCCGATGATTGATGTCGTCGACCCATTCGGTGGCGCGGCGGTTGGGGGTACTCACGCCCGCGGCGTTAACCAGCGCGTCCAGTCGGCCGTGATCATCGCGCACGCGGGTGAAGGCGTCGTTGACGGCCGCGGAGTCGGCGATGTCCAGGGCGATGAGGGTGACGTCGTCCTCCGACCCGAGTTCCCGGTCGAGGTTGTCCTGCGAGATATCCAGGGCGTAGACGGTGGCGCCCTCGCGGAGGAAGGCCCGGACGGTGGCCAGGCCCATGCCGGAGCCAGCTCCGGTGACGACGGCGATCTTGCCCTGAAGGGCGGGGGTCGAGGTGAGATTCATGCCATTCCTTTCGGATTCCTGTGTGGTGAAACACATCCTGCCCGTCGACTAGACACCTGTCTAGTGAATTTTTCAATCTTCCCCCGCACGGGTGTAGTCCCGGCCCATTCACCACTGCTGACCAGGGTCTCGGAGTGAGCCCGCCCGTCGGCATTCAACCCCGTGCACTTTGCCCGCAACCGCTCAGCTGGGCAGCA
Organism: Corynebacterium maris DSM 45190; assembly: GCF_000442645.1. Lineage (NCBI taxonomy): Bacteria > Bacillati > Actinomycetota > Actinomycetes > Mycobacteriales > Corynebacteriaceae > Corynebacterium > Corynebacterium maris. Next base: position 93,512 of record NC_021915.1, on the reverse strand, counting down.
TCATTTCGAATCACTCCAGAGACAGGGGCACAATTACCCTCATGACAACTCCCTCCACCACGGCGCTCCCACCCACAGAGCGCACCTTCTTGGGCCAACCCTGGGGCCTAGCCAACCTCTTCGGCATCGAGCTGTGGGAGCGTTTCAGCTTCTACGGCATGCAGTCGCTGCTGGCTTTCTACCTGTACTACTCGGTCACCGACGGCGGCCTGGGCATGGATCAGGGCGCGGCCCTGTCCATCGTCGGCGCCTACGGCGGCTTCGTGTACATGACCGCGCTGATCGCGTCGTTTGTCTCCGACCGCATCCTGGGTTCGGAGCGCACGCTGTTCTACTCGGCGATCCTGGTCATGTTCGGGCACATCGCCCTGGCCCTGATCCCCGGCTACCCGGGCCTGGCCATCGGCCTGGTCGCCATCGCCGTCGGCTCCGGCGGCGTGAAAACCGCCTCGCAGGTGGTGCTCGGCCAGCTGTACTCGAAGCAGGATCCGCGCCGCGACGCCGGTTTCTCCATCTTCTACATGGCTATCAACATCGGCGGGCTGCTCGGCCCGATCATCTCCGGCTGGCTTTGGGGCTGGCAGAACTTCCATTGGGGCTTCGGCGCCGCGGCCGTGGGCATGGCCATCGGCCTGATCCAGTACACCGCGGGCCGGAAGACCACGATCGCGGCCGCCGGCGGCGAGGCGCCCAACCCGCTGCCGCGTTCGCAGTACCTGCGGTGGGCCGTCGGCGCCTTGGTCGCCGCCGCCGTCATCGTCGCCTTGATCGCCACCGGCGTGGTGCGCCTGGAGTGGTTGTCGAACATCATCGCGGTCATCGCGCTGATCGCGGCGGTGACCCTGCTGTGGCAGATGCATTCCTCCCCGCTGACCAGCGCGACCGAGAAGTCCCGCATCATCGGCTACCTGCCGATGCTGCTGGTCTCCGTGGTGTTCTTCGCCATCTTCCAGTCGCAGTTCACCGTGCTGGCCGTGTACGCGGACCAGCGCACCAACCTGGACTTCTTCGGCCTGACGCTGACTCCGGGACAGGTGACCTCCTTCAACCCGGTGTTCATCATCATCTTCTCCGGGGTGTTCGCCGCACTGTGGACCAAGCTGGGCAAGCGCCAGCCGTCCTCGCCGGTGAAGTTCGGCATTGCGAGCATCATCATCGGCGTCTCCCTGTTCTTCTTCCTGCCCTTCGCCGGCGGGGCGGAGAACTCCACGCCGCTGTTGGTGATCGTGTGGATCCTCTTCCTGTTCACGATGGGTGAGCTCATGCTGTCGCCGGTGGGCAACTCCCTGGCCACCAAGGTCGCCCCGGACGCGTTCCAGTCCCGCATGATGGCGGTGTGGCTGATGTCGCTGTCGATGGGCACCGCGCTGTCCGGCACCCTCGGCGGGTTCTACGACCCGACCAGCGCGGACGCCGAGCGCAGCTTCTTCATCACCGTCGGCGTCGCCGCCATCGTCGTGGGCCTGATCATCATCGCCCTGAAGAACTGGGTGCTGAACAAGTTCGTCGACGTGCGCTGACCCGCCCGCTTCCCCGCCCTGCGTGTCGACGAGAAGCGGCGGGAAAGCTCCCCGAGTCGCCTGCCAGAGACTCTGGGAAGGCCTAAACAATCGACTCCCGACGGGAGTCGATTTTTATTGTTTTACATCTTTTTTATTCTTTTTTAAAACCCTCTCACCAGCGGTTCTCTCAGCCCTGCCGGAGTCTGACCCCACCCGCGGCTGGACCAGAGCACCTCCGGGCGTCGACATCCGTGGGCGACCCGCGCGCACCCCGCAGCACATGCCCGGACCAGCGCACGCCCGCCCTTCACGGCCCTCTGAGCTGGCCCTTCAGGACATCACGCCCACAATCGCCGTCACGGCGGGAAACACAAAGCTATCGTGGCATTCATGCCCAATAACTCATATGTCTGTGACAGCATCATGGACGCCACGGGCAGGACCCCGCTGGTGGCCCTGAAAGATCTGGGCGCCGACAGTGGCGTCCACGCCTACGCAAAACTGGAGAGCTTCAACCCCGGCGGCAGCGCCAAGGACCGCACGGCCACGGCGATGGTCGAAGACGCCCGCCGGGCCGGCCTGCTGGGCCCCGGCGCCGTCGCGGTGGAGTCGAGTTCCGGCAACCTGGGCGTGGCGCTGGCCCGCCAGGCCGTCGTCGGCGGGTGGGACTTCCACTGCGTGGTCGACCCGCGCGTCAACTCCGCCACGGCCACCTACATGCGCGCACTCGGCACGACGGTGCACATGGTCACCGACCCCGACCCGGAGACCGGCGACTGGCTCATCGCCCGCCGGGCCCGCGTGGCGGAGCTGATCGAGGAACTCGGCGGGGCGGTGAACTTCGACCAGTACTCCAACCAGGCCGCCTTCCGCGCCCACGACGAGGGGACGATGGCGGAGATCGTCGCCACGCTCGACGCCGCCCCTGACTACCTGTTCGTGGCGGTGAGCACGACCGGCACCCTCGGCGGCTGCCAGCGCTACCTCGCCGACCGTGGCATGGACACCACCGTCATCGCGGTCGACGCGGTCGGCTCCGCCCTCTTCGGCGGCGAGCGCGGCGACCGGGTGCTGCCCGGTTACGGCGCGGGCGTGGCCACCGAGCTCTCCCATGCGGTGCACCCCGACGAGATCGTGCGCGTCGAGGCGCTCGACGCCATCATCGGCGCCCGCCGCCTGGCGCGCACCGAGGCCATCCTCCCGGGCGCCTCCGGCGGGGCGGTCGTCGCCGCCTTCGAGCAGTTCGCGCCCCGCATGGCCCCCGGGGAGACCGCCGTGCTGATCTTCCACGACGACGGCCGCCCCTACCTGGACACCGTCTACAGCGACGAGTGGGTGTGCGCCACCCTCGGCGTCGAACTTCCCCAGCTCAACGAAAGGATCATGCAATGACGTTGACTGTCGCCATCGTCGGAGGCGGGCCCCGCGGCCTGTGGGCCGCCGAAGAACTGACCCGGCTGGCCCGTGAGCGCGGCGTCGACCTCGCCCTCGACGTCTACGACGACGTCCGCCCCGGCCCCTACGACGGGGATCAGCCGGACTACTGGCTGGTCAACGTCCGCTCCGCGATCATCCGCAGTGGCATCGGCACTTTCGACGACTGGCGCGCCGCCCGCGGCGAAGCCCAGCCGCTGGCGCAGTTCCCGCCGCGCCGGCTCGTCGGCGAGTTCCTGCGCGACAGCTGGGCTGCCCTCGACGGCGTCCACCACATCAACGCCCGCGTCGAGTCCGTGGAACCCGGCGCTCAGGGCGGCTGGCTCATCGACGCCCGCCGCTACGACGAGGTGCTCATCGCCACCGGGCACGCCGACGACTGGCCCGGCGCGCTGCCCGAGGCGATCTCGCCCTACCCGATGGCCAATCTGGAGGACATCGTCGCCGGTTCCACCGTCGCGGTGCGCGGGGCGTCGTTGACGTTCCTCGACGCGGCCCTCGCCCTGACCCTGGGCCGCGGCGGGCGCTTCACCGAAGGCGCCGACGGCTTCCTGGAGTACGTGCCCAGCGGCCAAGAACCCGCCGCGATCGTGCCGTACACCCGCTCCGGGCGCCTCATGGAGGTCAAGCCCGACCCGCCGACGGCCGAGGAGACCGCCCAGATCGTGGCCCCGGCGCGCCCGCGCATCCTCGCCGCGGAGACGACCGCCGAGCTGCTGGCGGTGCTCGGCGACGTCGCGCTCACCTTCGCCGACGAGCACGTCACCCGAGAAGAGATCGACGCCGTGCTGGCCGGCGAAGACTCCGTGGGCCCGCAGGACGAGATGCTGCGCAGCGGACTGCGCGGCGAACGCTCCGCCCGCATCGGCGCCGGCCTGGCGTGGCGGGAGCTGTACCCGGAAATCGTCGAGATCGCCTCCTACGGCGGACGCCTGCGCTTCGACGGCTTCACCGAGCTGGCCGCCCGCTTAGAGCGCCTGGCTTTCGGCCCGCCGCAGATCAACTCCGCGCGCCTGCTCGCACTCATTGAGGCGGGCGTGGTCACGCTGACCCACCTGGCCGCCGGCGCCCCGCCCGAAGACGCCGACACGATCATCGACGCCGTGCTCGCCCCGCCACGGGTGCTGCCCGGCACCCTCGAACACGCGCTGGTGCAATCCGGCGTGGCACAGCTGTGGCCCGGCACCCAGTCGCTGGCGGTGGAACCCGACGCGACGCTAGTCGGCCAACGACACATCGCCGCCGTCGGCCGCATGACCGAAGAAGTCGTGCTCGGCAACGACACGCTCTCGCGCACGCTGCACGACGTGATCCCCACCTGGGCGCGCCGGGTGATGGCCGAGCACGGCCCGGACACGGCGGTGCACGGCACCCCGCCGATGACCGCCCGCCTGGAGCCGTGGGCGCGCGAGCTCAGCCAAGACCCCGCCCGCGCCCGGGACCTGCTGGAGCGTTTCGGCAGCCCCGTCAACGTGCTGCACACCGCCGCGATGCGCCGCAACGCCGCCGAACTCGTCGACGCGGGCACCGCCGCCGGGGTAGATCTGCGGGTCTTTTATGCGCGCAAGGCGAATAAGGCCTTGGCGTTCGTCGACACCGCCCGCGACGCCGGTCACGGGGTGGACGTGGCCAGCCACCGCGAACTCGCCCAAACCCTGGAGGCCGGGATGCCGGGCGAGCGGCTGATCCTCAGCGCCGCCATCAAGCCCGACGAGCTGCTGCGCCTGGCGGTGGACAACGGGGTGGCGATCTCCGCGGACACCGTCGCCGAGCTGCACCGCATCTCCTCCGTGGCGGGTGAGGCGGGCCGCCGGGCCCGGGTCGCGCCGCGCCTGGCGCCGGATCCGCGGTCGTTGCCGCCGACCCGCTTCGGCGAGTTATCCGGCGTCTGGGCCGAGGCTTTGGCCGAGACCGTCGACGATGTCGACGTCGTTGGCGTGCACGTGCATCTGCACGGCTACGGCGCCGACGACCGGGTCACCGCCCTGACCGAGGCGATGGGGCTGATCGACGGGCTGCGCCCGACCCACGAGACGATCGAGTTCATTGACCTCGGCGGCGGGGTGCCGATGAGCTACCTCGACGACGCGCAGCAGTGGCGCCGCTACCAGGACCTGCGCGCCGACATGGTCGCCGGGCGGACGGAGCCGTTCACCTGGAAGGCCGACCCGCTGAACAACACCTACCCGTTTCACCAGGCGCCGGTGCGTGGCGAGTGGCTCGGTCAGATCCTGCACGCCGAACACCCCGACGGCACGATCGCCTCCGCGCTCACCAAACGCGGGCTGCGCCTGCATCTAGAGCCGGGGCGCTCGCTTCTCGACGGCTGCGGCATGACGCTGATGGACGTCGCCTTCCTCAAACAACGCAGCGACGGGGTTCCGCTGATCGGGGTGGCCGTCAACCGCACCCAGGTGCGCACCACCTCCGACGACTACCTCGTCGACCCGCTGCTGATCCGCACCCAGCCCGCCCCGGGCGGGGAGTACGAGGGTTACCTGGTCGGCGCCTACTGCATCGAAGACGAGGTCATCCTGCGTCGCCGGATGCGCTTCCCGCAGTCCCTGGCCCCGGGCGATGTCATCGCCGTGCCGAACACCGCCGGGTATTTCATGCACATCCTGGAGAGCGCCTCACACCAGATCCCGTTGGCCGCCAACGTCGTCGTCGACGACGAGGGCAACGCGGAACAAGACCGGATCGACAAGTAGCGATAATGGGGCCGGCGGCGACGTCCCGCCCGCCGGTTTCATTGCGCAGCTCTGACTGCATGGTTACAAAGGGGCCATGAGCGATTTTGCACTGGAAAACCCGAACACCGGACAATCAGAAGAGACTTTCACCCGCATCACCGACGCCGAGCGGGACGACATCCTCGACCGTTCGACGGCCGCGTTTTCCGACTGGCGCGCCACCAGCATCGACGAACGCGCCGCCGTCCTGCGCCGTACCGCAGACCTCTACGACGAGCGCGCCGACGAATTAGCCGACCACATCGGCCGCGAGATGGGCAAGCTGACCCGCTGGGCCAAGGCCGAGATCGGCATCGTCTCCGACATTTACCGCTGGTACGCCGAGCACGCCCACGAGCTGCTCGCCGACGAGCAGCTGCCCGCCCAGGGCGTGCACCGCTCCTTCGTGCGCAAGGAGCCGCTGGGGCCGCTGTTGGGCATCATGCCCTGGAACTTCCCCTACTACCAGGTCGCCCGCTTCGCGGCCCCGAACCTGCTGCTGGGCAACACGATCGTGCTCAAGCACGCCTCCATCTGCCCGCTGTCCTCCCAGGCCTGCCAGGACCTGCTCGAAGAGGCGGGCCTGCCGAAGGACGTCTACCTCAACGTCTACGCCTCCGGCTCCCAGATGGACGACTTCGTCGCCGACCCCCGCATCCAAGGCGTCTCCCTGACCGGTTCCGAGGGCGCCGGCGCCGCCGTGGCCAAGACCGCCGGCGAGAACTACAAGAAGTCCGTGCTCGAGCTCGGCGGCAACGACCCCTTCTTGGTCATCGACGACGAGAACCTCGACTGGGTGCTCGACCAGTTCCTGCCCATCCGCATGTACAACACCGGCCAGGCCTGCAACGCCCCGAAGCGCCTCATCGTGCTCGAGGACTTCTACGACCGCACCGTGGACACGCTGGAGAAGAAGATCGGTGAGCTCAAGGTCGGCGCCTACGACGACGAGAACGCCGACGTCGGCCCGCTGTCGTCGATCCAGGCCCGCGACGAGATCGTCGAACGCCTGGAGAAGGCACGCGAAAACGGCGACGCCAGGGTGCGCGTCGGCGGGGCGAAGATCGACCGCGACGGCGCCTACATGGAACCGGCCCTGCTCACCGACGTCGACCCGAAGTCGGACGTCGGTTGCAACGAGATCTTCGGCCCCGTCGCCATCGTCTATAAGGCCAAGGACGTCGACGAGGCCATCCGCCTCGCCAACGACTCCGACTACGGACTGTCCAGCTCCGTGTGGGGCGCGGACCTGGACAAGGCCAGCGAGGTCGCGGCCCAGCTCAAGGACGGCATGACGTTTGTCAACGAACACGCCGTCACGCTGGCCGGCCTGCCCTTCGGCGGCGTCGGGCGCTCCGGCTACGGACGCGAACTCGCCCGCTGGGGCGTCGGCGAATTCGTCAACGACCACCTCTACCGCGTCAACGGACAGGAACACGCCGGCGAGTCCCCGGTTATCTAACGTCCTGGCTGGGCGGATGCCCCGCCACAGATCAGCGGTCAGGAAGTTCCGGCACCGCCCGTGCGGTCGGCGGGGCCACCGCGGTATCGAACCTGGTGCTGGCTAGCCGACGCTCCGCTATGGTGATCAGGTCGAAGACCTCGTCAGCGAGATAGCCGGTGACGCCTCGATCGATAGACTTTTTGCGCAACACTCCCGCTTCCACAAGGCTCTCCAGAGCCTTCCCTGCCGAGGTCCGAGACGTGCCGAACACCTCCGCTGCCACTGGCCCGGTCAGAAGGGGGTGATCAGGTAAGTTCTCCAGGATCTTCCACCCCATGGAGTCCGTCCGCAGACCTCTGGTTTTTCCCTGCTGACGACGGTGATCAGCGACCCTCTCCCGCCATTCCTGCCGGAGAGATTCCAACTCCCCAGCCATTCGTTGGGCATGATCTGCCGCCTCAGCGGTCGCCTGGACAAATATGTCAATCCACTCGAGAACACCCGTGGAATCCGGCGTCGTGTCGCGGAAGCGTGTTAAACCGTGCACGTACCGGTCCGACCACGTCCCTAAAATCATGCTGATGGGAAGAACCGGCGAATCCACCAGCCCCCTTCGTTGCAGGACCGCGTGGATCAGGGCGCGTCCGACCCTGCCGTTACCGTCGGCGAAAGGATGGATCGTTTCAAATTGGGCGTGGACCATCGCCGCCTGGATGACCGCACCGTGTGTGGCCCCATTGAGATAGTCGACGAGGTCATCCATCAATTCCGTAACGCGTTCAGGTGGCGGCGGAACGAACTCCGCCTCCAACGGGGAGTAGGAGGACCCGCCGATCCAATTCTGCTTTTCCCGCAGGCCACTGTTATCGAGATCCCCTAATAGCAGCGCTTGTGCAGCGACAATGTCCTCCACAGTCATCTCATCCGCCTCATGGAGTTGACCGCTCATCTGCTGAAGGACAGAGACGTTGTTGGCGACTAACTGAGGCACGCTGGCCACACGGGCTCCTGTGTCTTTGGCCGTCAATTCCGCAATGGCAACCTTGTCCGGGCCGGGGGCCATTCCCTCGATTCTCGACGAAGAAATCGCTTCCGAACGCAGTAAAAATCTGGCGATGCCCTCCAAGCCTGCACCTGAATCGGACTGGCGACGTGTTCCCCGGTCCGATAATTCCAAGATTTTCTGCTCGGTTCGACTCGCGGATCTAGACAGTTCAGTAGGCAGGCTGAGACCCCGGCTTCCCAGTGGGTCAGGGCAAAAAGCCTGATACTTCCCTCCCACCCGAGCTCTCCTGCCCAGTCCTGATCCGCCAATTGGGATCCACTGCCGTTCCACCCATTCAGCCATGAATTCCTCCCCCATCCGCAGTGCCAAGGATAACTCTTACCCTTGGCACTGCGGCGCTTGTTGTAAAGGATAAGCCTTATCCTTTACAACTTTGCGCCTAAGGGAGCAGCTAACCCTTAACCTTGCCCCCGTCTCAGCTGACGGGCACCAGCGCGGACACCATCCTCGTGCGAGTGTCCAATGCCTGGCCGCGGGCGTGTTCCGCGCGTTCGCAGGTTCGGCCCTCCCCGGCCAGCGAGGCGACCTTATCCTGGATCTGCTCCCAGGTTGCGCGCTTGGTGGCGGAGAGGAGAATGCCGCCGATCATGCCGAGGTATGTGTAATTTCGTTGGCCGCGCGAGATTCTCTTGTCGGACAAGCCCGGGGAAATGTCGAGCGGGAGAGTCGTACCAGCGCCAGCCAATTCAGTCCGGCAGCGGGCCTCAAGTCACGATTTGCGTCAACGATATATTGGTAATTACTCGATATCCCTGGAATACCCCTATTCACCACCTCGACCCTAGGGTGGATATAGTCGCCGTGCACCACCCCGACCCCCAGGAGCGCCCCATGCCCGACCAGACCGCCGCCACCAAGCGTGGCTCGCTCGCCGCGAAGGCCGCGGCCCGCGTACGTGAGGACATCCTGTCTAAGAAACTCGTGCCCGGCACCACGGTCCGTCCGGAGGACGTGGGCCGGGAACTGGGCATTTCCCAGACCCCGGCGCGGGAGGCGCTGCAGGCGCTGCGCACCGAGGGCTTCCTGAACCGCACGCAGGGGGTGGGTTTCGTCGTGGCCCCGTTGACGGCCGACGACCTGCGCGACATTTTCACCGCACATGCCTTTCTCGCGGGGGAACTGACTTTCCGGGCGGTGCGCAACGCCACCGAGACAGACGTCGACGAACTGGAGGCCGTGCATTACGAGCTGATGGCGGCAGAGCGTCGGAAAGACCGGGACCGCGCCGAGGAACGTAACCACGCCTTCCACCGGCTGATCACGCAGTTGGGCGACTCCCCGAAGCTCGCGCAGATCTTAGGGATTGTGGCTCGGTATATACCGCGTTCGTTCTACGTGGAAGTCGAAGGCTGGGACGCGGCGTCCGCCCAAGATCACGAGGCGATCCTGGCGGCGTTTCGGGCGCGCGACGCCGACGCCGCCCGGGAGGCCATGGCGGAGCACATGACCAACGCGGGGCGGCTGCTAGCGCAGGCCTTCGAATAGCCGACCGGGAGAAACACCACGGGAGGCGCGGGTACAGAAATCTCCCCTACTGCCGGGAAATGCAGGGGGAATCACAGGAAAGGTGCGGTACGGGAACCCACCTCCCCGTGCCGCACCTACGCGCAAGCAACGCCGACCTACTCCTCGATGCCGGCGGCCTTCCGGGCGCGCTCGTCCCACTTCGGCTCCACCGAAGCGTGCCCCGGACCCTGGCCGCGCTTATACACCATGATGGTGCGCTCGAAGGTGATCACGATGGTGCCCTCCTGGTTGAAACCGATGGTGCGCACGGTGACCAAGCCGACGTTCGGGCGCGACTTCGACTCGCGCTTACTCAAGACCTCAGTCTCGGAGTAGATGGTGTCGCCCTCGTAGACGGGGTTGGGCAGGCGTACCCGGTCCCAGCCGAGGTTGGCCATCACGTTCATGGAGATGTCCGTGACGGACTGGCCGGTGACCAGCGCCAGGGTGAACGTGGAGTCCACCAACGGTTGGCCGAACTCGGTCTGCGAGGAGTAGTGCCGGTCGAAGTGGATGGGCGCGGTGTTTTGCGTCAACAGCGTCATCCAACTGTTGTCGACGTCCATCACGGTGCGACCCAACGGGTGGCGGTAGACGTCGCCGACGTCGAAGTCCTCGAAGAAGCGTCCGCGCCAGCCCTCCACGGGCACCTTGTTCTGATCGGTCATGGGAGAAATGTCCTTTCGTCGATAAGCCTGAGGTTCCTAGTAGCTGCGCGGCATGCGCAGGACCTTGGTGCCGATGAACGCCTTGATCAGGTTATTGTTCACCGGCGCGACCTGGTACATCCGGTTTTCGCGGAATTTGCGCTCCACGTTGTAGGTGTCGACGAAGCCGTAGCCGCCGAAGGTGTTGAGGCAGACGTTCGCGGCCTCCCAGCTGACCTCGGAGGCGACGTGCTTGGCCATGTTCGCCTCGGCTCCGCAGGGGGCGTCCTTGTCGGCGAGCTCGCAGGCCTCCCAGCGCAGGGCGTCGGCGGCGCGGATCTTCATGTAGGCATCGGCGATCGGGAACTGCACGCCCTGGTTCTTGCCGATCTGCTGGCCGAAGACCTCGCGGTTATTCGCGTAGGCGGTGGCCTGGTCGATGAACCAGTAGCCGTCACCGAGAGCCTCGGCGGCCAGCAGGATGCGCTCCATGTTCCAGCCGTCGATGACGTAACGGAACCCCTTGCCCACCTCGCCGACCACGGCGGAATCCGGGACGCGCACGCCGTGGTAGTGAGCCTGGTTGGTGGCGTAGTTGAACATGGTGCGCACCTTGCGGGCCTCAAAGGCGCCCGGCTGGTTCGCGCGGATCTCGCGCAGGTCGATCAGGAAAAGCGTCAGGCCGCCGGTGCGGTCGGACTCGTCGTAGTCGGAGGTGCGGGTCAGCACCAGCGCGAGGTCAGATTCATCCAGGCGGCTGGTCCAGTTCTTCCACCCGGTGATGACCCACTCGTCGCCGTCGCGCACGGCGCGGGTCTCGATCTCCGAGGTGTTGGAACCGGCGTTTTCCTCGGTGATGGAAAACGCCTGCAGGCGGATCGAGCCATCGGCGATGCGCGGCAGGTAGGTGTCCTTCTGCCACTGGGAACCGTGGTTGAGCACGGCCTTCATGGTGTAGAGCTGCGCGTGGCAGGCCGCGGCGTGACCACCGGAGCGGTTGATCTCTTCCATGATGATCGACGCTTCCGTGATCCCCCAGCCCAGGCCGCCGTACTCGACGGGGATCAGGGCGGCGAGGTAGCGCTCCCGGGTCATGCGGTCGACGAACTCCTGCGGGTAGCGACGCTCGATGTCGGCCTCACGCCAGTACTCGTTGGGAAACTCGGCGCAGATCTTGCGCAGCTGTTCACGCAGCTGCTGCAGGTCGGGGCGGTCGTCCTGGGTGAAACCGGGCACCTTGCGGGCGTTCTGCGCGGCCTCGTCGGCGGTGGCGGCGGTCTCCGGCTTATTGACTGCGGCGGTCATGGCGTCGTCCTTACTCTGGGTACAGGATGTGATGGGGGTGATGGCGATCACCGTGGGGTATGACCTAATATATTGGCACCACCCCAACCCCGCAAGCAGTTCGTGGGAATCGCGCCGATACCCTAAAAATATATTTCAGGAGAATCATGACTGACCAGCACTTTCGCCACATGTTGAATATCGCACAAACAGCATTATTTTCCCCCGGCGACCGCCCCGACCGCGTGCGGAAGTCACTGGCCGGCGACGCAGACCTCGTCATCGCCGACCTCGAGGACGCCGTCGCCGCCGACGCCAAGGAGCAGGCACGCGTGAACGTGGCCGATATTTTGGAGGATGACGCCGCCTTCACCGACCGTTCCGGGATGGTGGTGCGCATCAGCGAGCCCCGCTCCCCCGCCGGCGAGGCGGACCTGGCGGCGCTGGCCGATCTCAGCGAGGCCGCCCGCGCCCGCCTGGCCGTCATGACCGCCAAGACGCAGTCGGCGGACGACGTAGCCGCCGTCTTCGCACAGCTGGGCGAGGACGTGCCGGTCATTGCGCTGATCGAGTCCGCCCGCGGCGTGCTCAATGCCGTGGAGATCGCCGAGCACGCCAGCGTCGTGCGGCTGGCGCTCGGCGGCATCGACCTGGCCGCCGACCTGGGGTGCGACGTCGATTCGGCCACCACGGCCCACGCCCGCGCCCAGCTGGTGCTGGCCTCCGCGGCGGCGGGCCTCGCCGGGCCGATCGCCTCGCCGTGCCCGAATTTCCGGGATCCGGAGGTCGTGGCGGACGCCGCACGCTCGGCACGAAGCAACGGGTTAAGTGGCATCCTGTGCATCCACCCCGCCCAGTTGGATCCGGCCACGCAGGCCTTCGCGCCCAGCGAAGAGGACGTGGCGTGGGCCCGCAAGGTCGTCGAGGCCGCTGACGGCGCCACCGCGCTCGACGGGCAGATGATCGACCGGCCGGTGATACTCAAGGCCCAGGCGGTGCTGGCGGCGGTCGGGCAGACTGAGCGTCACTGACGGCCATCCGGGCCACCGCCGTCAACGTCGGAAACGCCGCGGGCGCCGTCGACGTCGTGGATACTGAAGGCGCCTGCACCTGCCCCCGGTAACCGACCTTGCGCAGCTCATCGCAACTAACAAGGAAAACACATGGCACTGAACTTTGAACACGTGACCCTGGGCCAGCGGGTCCGCTTCGGCGCCGGCCAGGCCGCGGAGAACCTGGCCGCCGAAGTCGACCGCCTCAACGCGAACAATGTGATGGTCATCGCCGGGGAACGCACCCTGGACCTGGCCCGTCAGGTGGCCGCGGACATCGAGGTCGCCGTCTGGCACTCTGACGTGGTGATGCACGTGCCGGGCGAGACCGCCGAGAAGGCCCGTGCCGTGGCAGCCGAGTACGACGTGGACCTGCTGGTCAGCGTCGGCGGCGGCTCCACCACCGGACTGGCCAAGGCGGTGGCGTTGACCACGGGCATTTCCATCGTGGCGGTGCCCACCACCTACGCCGGCTCCGAGGCCACCGACGTCTGGGGACTGACCGAAGCCGGGCGCAAGACCACCGGCGTGGACGCCCGCGTGCTCCCGGAGACCGTGATCTACGATTCCGAGCTCATGCTTTCCCTGCCGGTGGAGATGTCCGTGGCCTCCGGGCTCAACGGCATGGCCCACTGCATCGACTCGCTGTGGGCGCCGAAGGCCAACCCCATCAACGCGGCGCTGGCGGCCGAAGGCATCCGGGCGCTGAGCAACGGCCTGCCCAAGATCGTCGCCGATCCCCGGGACGTCGACGGGCGCGATGAGGCGCTGTACGGCGCGTATCTCTCGGCGGTGTCTTTCGCCTCCGCCAGCTCCGGTTTGCACCACAAGATCTGTCATGTGCTCGGCGGCACCTTCGACCTGCCGCACGCCCAGACCCACGCCACGGTGCTGCCTTATGTGCTGGCCTTCAACGCGCCGTACGCCTCGGAGGCAGAAACTCGCGCGGCAGCCGCTTTCGGCGCCGACACCGCGCTCGAGGGTTTGCAGCGACTGCGCGGCCAGGTCGACGCCCCGCAGAAACTGTCCGACTACGGCTTCACCGCCGAGGGCGTCCCGCACGCCGTGGAGATCATCCTGGAAAAAGTACCCGCGAACAACCCCCGCAAGGTCACCGCCGAAAACCTCACCGCCTTGCTCACCGCCGCCCTGAACGGCGACGACCCCGCCACCATCCACTGACCCCGCCTCGTCCATCCACCAGGAGGAACCCGTCATGACCGCCACCACCGACCCCACCGCCCCCGTCTCCGAGGCGCAGCGCCAGGTCGAACAAGACCTCGTCGATCGGGTCGTCGCGTCCTTTCGACGACTGCGACGACCCGCGACTGAAGCAGATCATGCAGTCGCTGACCGTGCATCTACACGACTTCATCCGCGACGTGCGCCTGACCGAAGAGGAATGGAACACCGCGATCGAGTTTTTGACCCGGGTCGGGCACATCACCGACGACAAACGCCAGGAATTCGTCCTGCTCTCCGACACCCTCGGTGCCTCGATGCAGACCATCGCGGTCAACAACGAGGCCTACAAAGACGCCACCGAAGCCACCGTCTTCGGCCCCTTCTTCGTCGACGACGCACCCGAGGTGGAGCTCGGCGGCGACATCTCCTTTGGTGCCAAGGGCCAGCCCGCCTGGATCGAAGGCACCGTCACCGACACCGACGGCCGACCCGTGCCGAATGCGCGGATCGAGGTGTGGGAATGCGACGAAGACGGCTTCTACGACGTCCAATACGACGACGACCGCACCATGGCGCGTGCCCACCTGTACACCGATGAACACGGCGAGTACCGGTTCTGGGGGTTGACCCCGGTGCCGTACCCGATCCCGCACGACGGGCCGGTGGGTAAGATGCTCGCCGCCACGGGGCGTTCCCCGATCCGTGCCGCGCATCTGCATTTCATGGTCACCGCCCCGGAACACCGCACCTTGGTCACCCATATCTTCGTCGAGGGTGATCCGCAGCTGGAGATCGGTGACTCCGTGTTCGGGGTCAAGGATTCGCTGATCAAACGCTTCGACGAGCAACCCGCCGACACCCCGACCCCGGACGGCCGTGATCTGGGTGATGAGACCTGGGCGAAGGCCCGCTTCGACATCGTCCTCGCCCCCGCCGACGCCTGACGCTCAGCCCGCGAGCAGCCGCGTCAGGTTCTTCGCCATCCGGTCCGTGGCCAATGACCGGCCCAGGTACATAAGCCTGTCCAGCCTGGACACCCCGTAGTGCACCTTGCCGCGCGCCCACCGGGTCGGCGGATTCACGGCCGCCCACACGACCTCGGCGACGTCCTCCGGGGTGATGTGCACGCCGAGCTTTTTCACGCTGGCGGCGCCGTTGTCCGCCAACGTCGTCTTCGCCCACAAGGGCCAGACGTCGACGACGCGGACCTTGTCCTTCTTCCACTCCAGGTTCAGCGCCTCCGTGAGGCCGGCCACGTAGAACTTCGTCGCCGAATACGCCGCGATGCCGGGCTGGCCGTAGATCGCGGAGGCCGAGGCCATGTTCACCAGCGTGCCGCGGGTGGCGCGCAGGTACTCGAAGGAGGCCCGCGCGCCGAGGGTGACGCCGGTGGCGTTGACCTCGATGAGCTGACGGATCTTCTCCGGGTCGGCGTCGGGTAGCGGGCCGTCGATGAGCAGGCCGGCGTTGTTGTCCACGGCGTCGATGCGCCCGGCGCGGGCGTGGAAGTCCGCAAGTGCGGCGTCCCAGGCGTCCGGGTCGGTGACGTCCAACCGGCCGGTGATCAGGTTAGGGTGCTCGGCCACGTCCGGTTCCTCGAGGTCGTAGGCCCCGACGAGCCAACCGCGGTCGAGGAACTCATCGACGACCGCCCGTCCCAGCCCGCCGGCCGCCCCCGTCACCACAATGCTCTGCATAGACTTGATCCTATGCCGACGATCCACGTGACCAACCCCGCCACCGGCGAGTCACTCGGCGAGGTGCCCGCCCACACCGCCGCCGACACCCGCAAGGCCTTCGCCTTCGCCCGCCGGGTCCAGAAGACCTGGGCGGCGACCGGCGTCCACGAACGCAAGGCGGTCATGCTGCGCTACCACGACTTGTTGCTGGACAAGCAGGATGAGCTCATGGACGTCATCCAGGACGAGTCCGGCAAGAACCGCGCCGGCGCGCACGAGGAGATCCTGGAGGCGGCGATCACCGCGCGCCACTACGGCTACGCGGCCGGAAAACTGCTGCGTCCCACCCGGGTACGCGGCGCGCTGCCCCTGCTCACCGAGACCTACGTCGAGCACCCGCCCATCGGGGTGGTCGGCGTGATCGCGCCGTGGAACTACCCGCTGACGTTGGCCGTCTCCGATGCGGTGGCCGCGCTCATGGCCGGCAACGCGGTAGTGCTCAAGCCGGATGCGCAGACGCCGTTGACGGCGTTGAAGGCCGCCGAGATCCTCGCCGACGCCGGGTTGCCGGAGGGCCTGTTTCAGGTGGTGACCGGCTCCGGCAAGCAAGTCGGCCAGGAGATCGTGGCGCAGTGCGACTACCTGATGTTCACCGGCTCGACGGCAACGGGCCGAACGCTTGCGGCGCAGGCCTCGGAGCGGTTGACGGGTTTTTCCGCGGAGCTGGGCGGGAAGAACGCGATGATCGTGGCGGCGGACGCCAACGTGGCCAAGGCCGCCGCGGGTGCGGTGACGGCGTGTTTCTCCAACTCCGGTCAGCTGTGCATCTCCATTGAGCGGATCTACGTCCACGATTCCGTCGTCAAGGAATTCACCGAGCAGTTCGTCGCCGCGACCAAGGCCATGAAGGTCGGCGGCGGCCACGACTGGACCCTGGACATGGGCTCGTTGATCTCCGCGGAGCACCGCGAGGGCGTCCACGAGATGGTGCGCGACGCGGTGAACAAGGGCGCGACGGTGCTGACCGGCGGGAAGGCGTTGCCAGAGTTGGGTGAGGCCTTCTACTCCCCCACCGTGCTCGTCGACGTGCCCGTCACCGCCCGGCTGCACCGCGAGGAGGTCTTCGGCCCGGTGGTCTACATCGAGGCCGTCTCTTCCCACGACGAGGCCGTGGCCAGGGCCAACGACACCGACTACGGACTCAACGCCTCCGTGTGGGCCCGGCCGACGACGGGCAAGGTGATCGCCGCACAGCTGCAGGTGGGCACCGTCAACGTCAACGACGGCTACGCCGCCGCATGGAGTTCCATGGACGCCCCGATGGGCGGCTGGAAGGCTTCGGGCGTGGGGCGTCGGCACGGCGAGGAGGGACTGTTGAAGTACACCGAGCCGCGCACCGTCGCCGTGCAACGCGTCATGCCTCTCACCGGCCCGCCGGGACTGGATCGCGGCACCGTCGCCGAGGTCTACCGCGCGGCGTTGAAGCTGGGCAAACGCATTCTGCGTTAAGGCCGGGCCGACTATGCGCGCGCATAGTGATTCTGCCGGTGCATGTTTTCCCGCCTGCCCTGCGACGACGCTATATCGTGTGATGCGTTCCCATCCCACGCATTGAAGACCTTCCACGGAAAGGATGCCCACCATGGAGCTGCGCCTCTTGCAGTCGTTTCTGGTGCTGTCGGAGGAGCTGCACTTCGGGCGGGCGGCGGCCCGACTGTTCATCGCGCAGCCCCCGCTGACCAAGCAGATCCACCGGTTGGAGAAAGAACTCGGCGTCCAGCTCTTTGAACGCCACCCGCGGGGCGCGCGTCTGACCCCGGCCGGTGAGGTGCTCGCCGAGGAGGCGCGGGCGATCTTCGCCAAGGTCGAAGAAGCCGAGCACAATGTGCGCAACGCGGACTTGAGCGGAGTGGGCCACCTGGTGCTGGGTGCCTCGGGCACCACGGGCGCCGCCCTGCTGCCGGGCATGCTGCGTGACATCTCCGCTGCGGCGCCGGGAGTCGATCTGGGCGTGCGGCAGTTCGAGAATTCCGCGCAGGTCGCGGGCGCGATCATCGACGGCGATCTGGACGCCGGCCTGATCCAGTACCCGCTGGAGCACGCGGAGTTGAGCACCCGGCTGGTGTCCACCCATCACCCCGTCCTGTTGGCCCCCGAAAGCCACCGCCTAGCCGAGCACGACAGCGTCCGGGTCGCGGAGCTCGTCGACGAGGATTTCATCATCCCGCGCCGCTACAGCGGCTCCGCCCAAGGCAAGCTCATCGAAGAGGTCTGCGCCACCGCCGACTTCAGTCCCCGGGTGGTCCAGGAGGCGGCCGACGCGTATTCGGTGCTCGTGCTCGTCGCCGGCAACCAGGGCGTGTCCATCTCCGTCAGCGGCGTCGACGCGATCACCCAGGGAGTGCGTGCCGTCCCCTTCGCGGACGAGGGCTTGCCGACGCTGCGCCTGGCCATCGCCTGGCGCAAGAAGAACCCGTCGGTGCTGCTGCAGACCGCGATCGACGCGGTGGCCGCAGACGTATAACGGACCTACCTGCACCTGAAAGAAGGACACGCAATGGATCCATTGTTCGTCGGACTGGTTGTCTTTGTGGGCGGCATCGTCGGCTACGCCTGGGGCCGCCACAAGCGTAATAAGCGTAAATGACCTCCGACACACCGCACCCCCGCTCAGGAGGCGCAGGCGGGTACCCCACATTGAGATTGTGGACACCGGTCTGAACACACTCGTAGCAACCACTTTATGTATTTTACCGTTGCTGAGTTCTGAAATTGACATGGCCGTCGACGGTCGCCTGGTGGTCATCTACTGAGCGTGTCCGGTCAAATATGGCCGTTGTGCGACTGCGGTCGGGCTCGGAATACACACTGACGGGGGTAAGATTTGCCGGTTAGCGGGCGTGGTTGCCCTGATTCTCAGGGTTCCGGTGGCAGGACCGACCTCGCGGGGATACATTAAGGCCGTTGTCGGAAGATATACAGGCTATTCGGAGGTTTCCTACATGTTTAACGTTCGTCGGGCGTGCATTGCCATCGTGAGCGCCCTATCTGTTGCGATGTTGGCTCCCAGTGTCGCACAGGCTGAAACAGCTTCTCTGTCCAGCACCTCGAGTGAGGCAGGTCTGCCGATGCCCGGCGGCCCATACAAGACTCATTTTGCATGCCAGTACGCTAACAATGACAACCTCGTCACCATCGTCAGCGGAGCCGGGGATGACTGTGTCCGCTTCGGGGGACCGAATTACTTCTACGTCCCGATCCTTGGTCGTTTCCTCGACAGCTAGGTACACGCACCACACCCCCGATCCGGGCCACCAGATGGCCCGGGTCGGGGGTGTGTCAGTTCACCGCCGCGGTCAGGACGCGTAGGCGTACATCTCCGGCAGTCCGGAGGGGTGTTCAGCCAGCGGGGTGACTTTGACGTCCATGTACGGGAACAGCGGCAGGTTCTGCAGGATGTCGTGCAGCTCGGCGTGGGTGTCGACGTCGAAGATGCTGACGTTGGACACGTCGCCGACGACGCGCCAGACGTGGCGGAACTTGCCTTCGCGCATGAGGTCCTGGGCGTAGTTCATTTCGGCGGTGCGCAGCTCGGCCCACTTCTCGTCGCTGACGGACTCGGGGCGGTTGACGAACATCTGAACCATGTAGAACATGACTTTTCTCCTTATATAGAGGTGAGGGGGATAGCGATGAAGACGAGTATGAAGTTGTGATTCGTCGCAATAAAGCGGCGAAGTTTTAGGTGGCCGCGTTCTTGAACACCGCCGCGATGCCCTGCCCGCCGCCGATGCACATCGTCTCCAGCCCGTAGGCGGCGTCGCGCCGGCCCAGTTCCCGGCTGAGGTTGGCCAGGATGCGGGCGCCGGTGGCGCCGACCGGATGCCCCAACGAGATGCCGGAGCCGTTGACGTTGATGCGGTCGTGGTCGTCGTCGCCGAGCCCCAGGGCGCGGGTGCAGGCCAGCACCTGGGCGGCGAAGGCCTCGTTGAGTTCGATGAGGTCCATGTCCGCCAGCCCCAGCCCGGCGCGCGCCAGTGCTTTGCGGGAGGATTCCACCGGGCCCAGGCCCATGCGGTGGCCCGCCAGTCCGGCGAGTGCCCAGGAGACCAGTTCCACGCGCGGGGTCAGGCCCAGTTCGGCGGCTTTTTCCGGGGTGGTGACCACCAGCATGGCGGCGGCGTCGTTTTGGCCGGAGGAGTTGCCCGCGGTGACGGTGGCGTCCGGGTCCTCGGTCAGGCGCATCGGGGTCAGTCCGGCGAGTTTCTCCGTCGTGGAGTCGGGGCGCAGGTGTTCGTCGCGCTCGAAGAGTACCGTTTCTTTACGCTTTTTCACGGGCACGGGCACGATTTCGTCGTCGAATTTCCCGGCCGCCATGGCGGAGGCGGCGCGGCGGTGGCTGCGCACCGCCAACTCGTCCTGGTCATCGCGGCTGATCTCGAATTCACGGCGGAGGTTCTCCGCGGTTTCGATCATGCCGCCGGCGATCGGCTTGCTCGCGCCACCGGCGTGGATGCGGCCATGGACCAGGGAGTCCTTGAAATCGAGGCCGTGGCGGTTCGCTCCCCAGCGGGCGGTGGTGCTGTAGAAGGACGCCTGGCTCATCGACTCCACCCCGCCGGCGAGGATGAGGTCGGCGACGCCGGTCTGGATCTGCATGGCCGCATCGATGACGGCTTGCAGGCCGGAGCCGCAGCGACGGTCGATCTGCAGGCCGGTCACCGAATCCGGGAGGCCGGCGTCCTGGGCGACGGCGCGCCCGATGCACGGGGCGTCCATGGAGTTGTAGCCCTGGCCGAGGATGACTTCGTCGATCTCTTCGGCGGCGAACCCGCCACGCTCAAGGAGCGCCTGGGCGGTGATCACGCCGAGGTCCAGAGCGGGGACCGTTTTCAGGCTGCCGCCGAAGCGGCCGATGGGGGTTCGAACGGAGTCGCAGATGACGACGGTGCGCATGAGGGGTTCCTTTGTGCTGCTGGGGATGCTGCGGGTTAGACGGTCGCCATGACCTTGGCGATCTCGTGGTCCTTGATCTGGTTGCCGCGGTAGTAGCGGCGGATGCCGGCCAGGGCGACGATGACGCCCAGGACGCTTAAGACGATGAGGTAGTACGCCGGGGCGGCGCCGTTGTCGGTTTCGGAGACCATCCAGGTCGCCAGGTAGGGGGCGGTGCCGCCGAAGACCGCGTAGGCGAGGTTGTAGGACACGGCGCTGGCGGTGTAGCGGATGCGCGCCGGGAAGAGGTCGACCATCAGCAGCGGAGTCAGCGTGGCGATGACCGCCACGACGACGCCGTAGATCGACAGCCCGAAGATCGCGGAGGTGATCACGCCGGTTTCCATGAGCCCGAAGGCGGGGACGACGACCACGCCGAGGACGACGGCGGAGAGGGTGGCCACCGCGGCGGGCCCGTATTTGTCGATCAGTATGCCGGCGATCGGCGAGGCGACCGTGAAGGCGATCAGCCCGACGATGTAGACCGTGAGGGCTTCCGCCTGGGAGAAGCCGAGCCGCTGGGTCAGGTAGGCGACCGTGTAGCTGGTGAGGATGTAGAAGGCTACGGCGTTGAGGGCGGCCCAGCCGAAGATGACGAACATGCGGGCCTTGGCGGTGCGGAAGGCCTCGACGACCGGGGCGCTCTTCTCCTGGTTCTTTTCCTCGGCGGCGAGGACGGCGGTAAATTCCGGCGTCTCCTCCACCTTGGAGCGCAGGTACAGCCCGACCAGGCCGAGCGGGCCGGCGAGGATGAACGGGATGCGCCAGGCCCAGTCATGCAGGGCCTGCTCCGGGACGATGAAAGTGACGGCCAGGCCGACCAGGGCGCCGCCGATGGTGCCCAGCGCCGTGGAGACGGGGTTGATGCTGGCGAACAGGGCGCGCTTGCCGACGGGGGCGTGTTCGACGACAAAGCTGCCGGAGCCCGCGTATTCGCCGCCGGCGGAGAGTCCCTGGAGGATGCGCCAGGCCAGCAGCAGGACCGGGGCCATGACGCCGATGGTGGCGAACGTCGGGGTCAGGCCGATGCCGAGGGTGGCCGCGCTCATGAGGATCACGGCCGCGGACAGGGCGGCCTTACGACCCTTGCGGTCGCCGTATTGGCCGAACAGCAGGCCGCCGATGGGGCGGGCGAGGAAGCCGACGGCGAAGATGGCGAAGGTCGCCAGCAGGCTCGCGGTGGGGTCGTCGGACGGGAAGAAGTGGAAGCCGATGATGGTGGCGAACTGTGCGTAGAGGGCGAAGTCGAACCATTCGACGAAGTTGCCGATGCCGCCGGCCATGATGGCCTTGCGGCGGGTGTCGCGCAGCTGCGGGGTTTCTTTCGCCGGCTGCGGCTGCGAGGGGCCTGTGGTGACGCTCATGGGGTGTTCCTCCGTTTCTGTGGGCAGATGCTTTCCCAGACCACATGACATGCACCATTGCGGGGTGCTATTTGTGATCCGTTTAACATCTGAAAACCACTCAACCACCGCCGCCGGACCCCGTCCAATACCTGATGGATAAGGCCGCGATACCCCACGAGCTGCGGAAACAACCGCAACAAGGCATGCCGCCCCGCCCGCCGTCCCCGAGAATTCGGGGACGGCGGGCGGGGCATGGGTGCGGCGTGTCGTCAGCCGCCGTCAGACGCGGGCCTTGCTGGTCTCGTGCTGCAGGAAGGAGCCGATGATGCGGCCGAACTCCTCCGGCGCCTCCAGGTTGCCCAGGTGGCCGGCGCCCTCGACGACGTGGTACTGCGCGTTCGGGATGCCTTGGGCCAGCACCTCGACGACGGCCGGCGGGGTGGAGGCGTCGTCGGCGCCGGCGATGACCACGGTCGGGACGGTGATCTCACCGAGCCGATCGGTGAGATCGAAACGGGAGACCGCGTCGCAGGCCGCGGCGTAGCCGTGCGGGTTCGATTCCGTCAGGGCGTCGAGCAGGCCCTGCGCCTCGGCGCTGTCGTCGGCGAAGCCCTCGGTGAACCACTTGCCGGCGGAGGGCTCACGCAACGGGGTCATGCCGTTTTCGCGTACGCCGCGGGCCCGGTCGTGCCAGACCTGCGGCTGGCCGAACTTGGCGGCGGTGCACGTCAGGATGAGCTTGTCGAGGCGCTCCGGGGCGTCCAGGGCCAGCTGCTGGCCGATCGCACCGCCGAGCGAGAGCCCGACATAGGAGAAGGTCTCCAGGCCGAGATGGTCGGCCAGCTCGAGGACCTGGGCGGCGAAGTTCTCGACGGTGGCGTCGGACAGCTCGCCGGGGGCCTTTTCCTCGACGCCGTCCTGGGACTGGCCGTGGCCCGGGGCGTCGAAACGCACGACCTGGAAGTGCTCCTCCAAGTAGGGAAGCTGGTTGTCCCACATGCGGTGGGAGGTGCCCAGGGAGCTGCCCATGAGGACAGCCGGGCCGTGAGGGTTTCCGGAGATGACGTGGTGCAGCATGGCAGTGCCTTTCTAGTGGTGTGAGTGGTTAGCGCAGGTAGATGCGGGTCGGGTCGATCTCGTTGCGCAGCAGGTCGATCTCGACGTCGGTGGGACTGGGGATTACCTCCAGGTCGTCGCTGACCTGCAAGTCCCAGCCGGTGGCGGCGACCGCCTCGGCCGGATCCACGCCCGGGTGAACGGCGGTGAGCGTGAGCTCTTCGCCGATCCCGGCGCGGCTGAGCACGCCGAGTTCGGTGATCACCTTGGTCACCCCCAGGCCGCGCGGGGTGAAGCCGGCGGCCAGGGCGCGGTCCGGACCGGGCGAGGTGCAAAAGTCGAGCTTCTCTACGAAGGAGCGCTTCTGGTGTCGGCGCATCACGACGTAGACCTCCTTGGAGTTGGCCATGACTTCGGCGGCCCCGCCCGAGCCGGGCAGGCGCACCTTCGGGGATTCCCAGTCGCCGATGACGGAGCTGTTGAGGTTGCCCCACTTGTCGATCTGGGCGGCGCCCAAGAAACCGACGTCGATGTGGCCGCGCTGCAGCACGTAGTTGAACAGCGCGTTCATGTCGAGCACCGCTTCGGAGCCGGTGATGAGCACGGAGTCGGCGACGGTTTCCGGCAGGCTCGCCGGGTGGGCCCCGCACACCCCGGATTCATAGATGATCTCGACGTCCGGGGCGGTGGTCTTGTGCGCCAGCGAGGTCGCCAGCGTCGGCAAGCCGATGCCGGCGAACACCGTGCGCGCCCCCGCCAGTTCGCGGGAGGCGACGACGGACAAGAGTTCGGAGGTGGTGACCTGCAGGTCTGTGATGATCTGGGTCATGAGTTCCTGCTTCCGTAGTTGACGGGCAGCGACGGGACGTACGGGGATTCGAGCTGTTCCCAAAACGCCCGGCCCTGCTTGTTCACGTAGTCGTGGTGGCCGTCCAGCTCGTGGATCCACTCGTTCAGCCAGTCGGCCAGGACCTCGGGGTCTTTGCTGATGTCGTTCCACCGGCGGTAGAAATCGCCGTCGCGGTCGTAGTAGCCCTGAACGAACGAGGGGTGCGCGCCCTTGGGGACCTCGACGACGGCGTCGACCACGTGGCTCGGCAGCAGCGTGCGGTTCGGGTCCGAGGTGACGATCTCGTCGGCGACGAGCTCTTCGACGGTGACGATGACCTTGTCGGCGGCGTAGGCGACCTGCTGCTGGATGCCGGTCAGCCCCCAGATCTGGACGTTGCCTTTGGCGTCGGCGCGCTGGGCGTGGAGGATGGCCACGTCCGGGTTGATCGGCGGGACGACGTAGATCTTCTCGCCGCCGTAGGGCGATTCGATGACGCGGATGTCTTCGTTGACCTCCGGCAGATCGGAGCCGGCGTAGGACAGCAGCGGGTAGAACGGCAGCCCGGAGGCGCCGGCGTTGTAGCGGGCGATCATGCCGCCGTGGCTGTATTCGTGGTAGTCCAACGGCCCGCGGCCCTTGCCTTCGATGCGGCGGCGCAGTTCGTGCAGGGAGCCGACGGAGCTGTTGCCGATGAACGAAGAGGTCAGCGATTTCACGCAGTCGCCGGCGAGCAGTTGGTCGACGACGATGTCGGCGGTCATGCGGTAGACCGTCAGGTCACGTTTGCGCTGGCGGATGATCTCATGCGCCGCCGCGTACGGGATGATGTGGGTGAATCCCTCGATCGCGACGGAGGAGCCGTCGTGAACGAATTCGGCGATGGCGTCGCGCAAGGTCATCGTCTTGGTGTGTGCCATGGCGTCCCTTTCTCTGGTGCGTGACCACCAGTGTGATCGCAGACACGAAAGGGTTCCAATACCGGGATAGTATCGCCGAGATTCACCGCCTTAAGCGGCGGTTACGCGTGCTCGCGGCGCAGCAGGAAAAAGAAAGGCTCGGGCACGCCACGCAGATCCATGGCGCCGAGGAGCGTGTCGCCGTCGAGGCGGCGGAAATGGTCGTTGATGGGTTGCGCGTCGTAGATCATCGTGGCGGTGGGCACGCCGCGGTAGTCGACCACGTGCAGGCGGGCCTGCGGTCGACGGGTGGACAGCAGCGGCAGAAGCCACCGGCCCACCGAGGCGATCGCCCGCTGGCGCACCAGGCGGGGGAATTTCACCGCCAGGCTAAGAGGAACAAGGGAAGGTTTCACGTGAAACATCGCGTTGCCCCGAGCAAAAATGAGCGGGTCCGCCTCGTTGTCCGCGTAGAAACACTTGCCGTGCCAGCCGTAGGCGCCGAGCAGCCCGTCGAGGACGTGTCCGGTGGGAACCTCGGAGCCGACCCAGCGCCCGGCCATGTCCTTCAGCGGCACGGCGGGCAGGGAGTCGAAGATGGCCAGGGCGCGGAACGTGCTCACCCCGCCCGCCAGCTCCGCGGCGAGGGCCGCTGGATCGGCGCCCATGACTGTGCGTCAGCGCTCGAGGGTCGCGTGGTCGATCGCGGACAGGTCTTCGTTGACCTCATAGGAGGTGACGGAGACGTCCGTGATCCCGAACCCAGCGAGGCGCCGCGTGTGCATCTCGACGTAGGCGTCGGCCGTGGCCTGACCCGTGAAGAGGTAGACGCCGCCGGCGACGTTGCGCTCCGGCGCCTCGGTCCACACCTTCCAGATCAGCCCCTCCTGCTCCGCGATGTCGCGGGCCAGGGCGTCGTAGGCGGTCGCGGCCTCGGCGCCGAAGGGGCCGGCGGAGGGGAACTCGACGACGAGTAGAACGGCCATGACTACAGCTCCGACATTCCGGCGACGTACAGCGCCTGGTCGATGTGGCGCAGGGCGTCGACGATGATCAGCGTCAGCCGCGCCTGCCGGCTCTCCGGGGCGTCCTGGGATTCGCTGATGATCTCGTCGAAGACGGCGTTGTCCTCCAAGCTGGCCACGTAATCGCGGTAGGCCTGCAGGTTCTCGGCGACGTACTCGATGAGCAGGTCGAGGTCGTCGACCTTGACCTGCGCGGCCTCCTCGGTGGAGTGGCCGACGCCGGTGCCGTCGCCCAGCTCGCCGAGTCCGAAGCGGGACTTGAAGCCACGTGTCTCCCACAGCTGCTCTGTGCCCGCAAGCGATGAGCCGAGGACGTCGAGCACGCGGCCGGCGTGCCACAGCAACCAGGCGATGGAGTTCGGGTGCCCGCCCGGGTGGGCGTTGATCTGGTCGGCCGTCAAAGACGGGAGGGACTTGACGTTGACCTCGGCACGGTCGGCCAGGTCGAGGAAAGTCTCGTTGAGTTTCATGCCCCCAGGTTAGGTAAGTTCCGGGGCACCGGCCACGTACTGCGCCTGCGCGAGGTGCTGGATGGCGTCGATGAGCATGGAGACCACCCGGGTGCCCCGGTCCACCGGCGGGTCCCAGTTGTCGTCGATGACGTCGTCCCACTCATGGCCCTGGCCGCCGCCCACCCAGTCGGCGTACTCGCGGAGAGTCGTCAGCGTCGCCGCCACGTAGGCCGTGAGCCCCTCCTGGTCGTCGGTGCGGATGGCGGCGGCCTCGTCCGCGGTGTGGCCGTAACCGAAGCCGTCGCCGGCCTCCCCCAGGTTCAGGCGGTCGCGGTGGCCCGCGGCGGTCCAGATCTGTTCCTCGCCGGTGAGGTCGGCCAGCTGCACGTCGATCTCGCGGCCGGTGTGCCACAGCAGCCAGGCGATCGAGTTCGGGTGCCCGGCCGGGTGGGCGTTCAGGGCGTCGGGGTTCAGGTCCGGGAGCGCCTGCAGGACTTCGTCGGTGCGGTCGATGAGGTCGTTGATGTGTGCGTTCATGGGGCCCACGGTAGATAACTGCGCCGTATGCCGCCCCACCCCTTGCAGACAATGCGGTCTATGTGGTTAGGTCAATACAGTCTATTTTTCTGACAAACACACTGCTGAGCACCAAGGAGTTTCCGCCATGCCCCTCCGCCGCACCGTCCTGCGCCCCCTCGCCACAGCCGCCGCCGTACTGACCGCCGGCGTCGGCCTGGTCGCCTGCGGGACCGACTCCGGCGCCGACGACGACGCCATCCACGTCGGCACCTCCCCCGGCCCGTACTCCGTCCTCTTCCAGGAGGGCATCGACCCCATCCTCACCGACGCCGGCTACACCGTCGAATACACCGACTTCACCGACCTGCAGCAGGCCGACGTCGCCGTGGCCGAGGGCTCCGTCGACCTCAACGTCGACCAGCACACCTCCTACATGGAAAACTTCAACAACGAGACCGGCTCCGACCTCGCAGCGATCACCCCGATCCCGACCGTCCCGGCCGGCCTGTACTCCGAGCGCCACGACGGGCTCGACGCCGTGGCCGACGGGCACACCGTCGGCATCCCGGCGGACGCCTCCAACCAGGCGCGCGCTTTCCTCATGCTCGCCGACGCCGGCTGGATCACCCTCGACCCGGACGCCAACCCGGGCCTGCTGACCAGCGCGGACATCCAGGACAACCCGAATAACCTGGACATCCAGACCATGGACTCGGCCACCATCCCGCGCTCGCTGGCCGACCTGGACTGGGGCGTGATCCCGGGTTCGATCTCGTACTCCTCCGGCGTCGACCCGCAGCTGCAGCACTTCCAGGAGGAGCTGCGCCCCGAGTTGATCCTGCAGGCCGTCGTGCGTTCCGAGGACGCCGACTCCGAGTGGGCCCAGGCCGTCGTCGACGCCTACAACGACCCCGCCTTCCACGACTTCCTCGCCGAGGAAAACGAGAACGACTACTGGTTCGTCCCGGAAGAAATCACCCCGGCCGACTAAGGAGCTTACATTCATGACACCCGCCCCACCGGCGGTGTCGTTTCATGACGTGACCAAGGCCTTCGGTACCGGACCGGGGGCCGTTCACGCGTTGGACGGCATCACCTTCGATATCCCGGAAGGCAGCGTCTACGGCGTCGTCGGCACCTCCGGCGCCGGCAAATCCACCCTGCTGCGCACCGTCAACGGACTGGAGTCCGTCACCGGCGGCACCGTCACGACGCTCGGCCAGCGCCCGGCGACGCTCAAGGCCGGCGGGCTGCGCGCCCTGCGCCGCGAAGTGGCGATGGTCTTCCAGCACTACAACCTCATCGGCTCCAAGACCGTCGCCGAGAACGTGGCCATGCCGCTGGTGCTGTCCAAGGTGCCCACAGCGGAGATCACCGCCCGCGTCACCGACGTGCTGGAGCTGGTGGGCCTGGCCGAGCGCGCCGAGCACCGCCCGGCGCAGCTCTCCGGCGGACAACGCCAGCGTGTCGGCATCGCCCGCGCTCTGGTCACCGACCCGAAGATCCTGCTGTGCGACGAACCGACCAGCGCGCTGGACCCGATCACCACCGCCCAGATCCTGGAGCTGCTGGTGCGCATCAACGAAGATCTGGGCCTGACCGTGCTCATCATCACCCACCAGATGAACGTCATCGCCCGCATCGCGGACCGGGTCGCGGTGCTGGAAGACGGCCGGCTCATCGAAAACGGCCCCGTCGACCACGTCTTCGCCCACCCCGAACAACCCTTGACCCGCAGCTTCGTCGAAACCGTCGTCCCGCAGAAGCTGCCCGACTCCGTCGTCGAGGACCTGCAGTCCCGCCCGCCGCATACGCTCGTGCGCGTCGTGCACACCGGCGGCGCCGCCCGCGATCTGATCAGCGGGATCTCCTCGCAGTTTTCCGTGACCGCCGCGCTACTGCACGCGGCGGACGCCCCGCTGCGACGCTCGACCGTCGGCACGCTGGTGTTAGGCCTCGACGGCGAGGCCGCCGAGGTGTCCCGGGCCCTGCAGTGGGCCGATCAACAGGACGGATTGACCGTGGAGATTGTGCGATGAACGACTGGATGGACGTCTTCGACACCCGCGTCAGCGGAGACATGTACGCCGACGCATTCGGGGAGACGCTGTACATGGTCGGCGTCTCGCTGTTTCTCGGCGCGCTGCTGGGCATTCCCCTCGCGCTGGTGCTCGTGCTGCACCGGCCCGGCGGG
Organism: Corynebacterium maris DSM 45190; assembly: GCF_000442645.1. NCBI lineage: Bacteria > Bacillati > Actinomycetota > Actinomycetes > Mycobacteriales > Corynebacteriaceae > Corynebacterium > Corynebacterium maris. The sequence goes on along the minus strand of NC_021915.1, from coordinate 64,666 downwards.
CTACTGCCGAACAAGGCCCTGCACGGGGTGACCAACTTCGTGGTCAACATCGTGCGCTCGGTGCCCTTCATCATCCTGATGGTGGCCATCCTGCCGTTCACCCGGCTGCTGGTGGGCTCCTCTATCGGCACGACCGCGGCGCTGGTGCCGCTGACCATCTACATCGCGCCGTTTATCGCGCGCCTGATCGAGGCGGCGCTGCTGGACGTGGACCCCGGCATCGTGGAGGCCGCCGAATCGATGGGCGCAACCACCTGGCAGACGGTGCGCCACTTCATGCTCCCGGAGGCCAAGCCCGCCATCATCCTGGCGTTGACCACCTCCACCGTGGGGCTGATCAGCGCGACCGCGATGGCCGGCACCGTCGGCGGCGGCGGCGTGGGCGATCTGGCCATCTCCTACGGTTATCAGCAGTTCGACAGCTTCGCCATCCTCGCCACCGTCATCATCCTGGTGATCGTGGTCCAAGCCATCCAATCGCTCGGCAACTGGTTGGCACGTCGAGCCCGCTACAACTAGGAATGATGCATGAGCCTTTACGATGACACCCTCGCCCTGCTGCAGCGCATGGTGCGCAACGCCTGCGTCAACGACCTGACGCCCGATTCCGGGCAGGAGGTGCGCAACGCAGACACCCTCGAGGAGTTCTTCTCCGGCACGGACGTGGAGGTCCAGCGCATCGAGCCGCACCCGGGCCGCGTCAGCGTGGTGTTCACGGTGCCGGGCACCGATCCGGCGGCGGAGCCGCTGACGCTGCTCGGCCACACGGACGTGGTGCCGGTGGATTCGGCGAAGTGGACCGTCGACCCCTTCGGCGCCGAGATCATCGACGGCAAGCTCTACGGCCGCGGCACCGTCGACATGCTGTTCATCACCGCCACCATGGCCGCCGTCACCCGCGAGGTCGCCCGTAACGGCCGCCCGCGCGGCACGCTGACCTTCGTCGGGCTCGCCGACGAGGAGGCCCGCGGCGGCCTGGGCGCGAAGTGGATCTCCGAGAACCTGCCCGACGCGTTCTCCTGGAAGAACATGCTGTCGGAGACCGGCGGCTCCCACTTGCCGACGACCGACGGCTCCGACGCCATCGCCTTCAACGTCGGCGAAAAGGGCGCCGCCCAGCGCCGCCTGGTCGTCTCCGGGGACGCGGGCCACGGCTCCACCCCCTTCGGCAAAGACTTCGCCGTGGTTAAGATCGCCGAAGTCGCCCGCCGCATCGCCGACGCAAAGATCCCGGTGACCTCAGATAAGACGTGGGAAGGCTTCGTCCAGGCCTTCCGCTTCGACCCGGCCACGGAGCAGGCCCTGATTGAGGGCACCGGCGACTACCACGCCTTCGGCGACCTGGCGGCCTACGCGCACGCCGCCTCGCACACCACGATCTCCCAGACCGTGCTGCACGCCGGCGGGGCAATCAACGTGCTGCCCTCGACCGCCTGGCTGGAGATGGACGTCCGCCCCGCGCCGGGCACCAGCCAAGAAGACGTGGACGCGCTGCTGCGCGACGCCCTGGGCGATCTGGCCGAGGAGGTCGACATCCAATACCTGATCTCCGAGCCGCCGGCCGTCTCTCCCGCGTCCGGCCCGCTGTGGGAGGCCATCGTGGAGACCGCCGGGGAATTCTTCCCCGCCGCCGCGATCGTCCCCGTCTACGCCACCGGCGGCTCCGACCTGCGCTTCGGCCGTCGCCTCGGCGGGGTCGGCTACGGCTTCGCGCTGCACGCCAAGGAGCGCACCATGGCGGAAGCCAACGGCCAGCTGCACTCCCACGACGAGCACCTGCACCTCGAGGATCTGGCGCTGACCGTGGCGGCGTATGAGTCGCTGGTGACGAAGTTTGTGGGGGCGTAACGGACCGGTCCCCCATCAACCTGGCCGCCGTCTCTCCTTGACGTTCTCCGTGGCCGTCAGCATGGTCACCGGCCTGCTCGCCGACGTCGCCGGCAGGAAGAGGACCACAAGCTAAATGTATTCGACGCTCCCGTTATCGCGGGCCGGCTTTTCATGGCATTATGAGCGCATGAAGATCTCGATGAAGACGGCCGTGGCCTCCGTAGTCGCGGCCGGCGCTGTCACCGCGCTGTCCCCCGCCCTGGCCTCCGCCGACATTGTCGACGACGCCCTCAGCCGCCTTCCTTCCGGCGAAATCACCTGCGATCAGGCCCGCAGCTACTGGACCACCGAAGCCGAGTACAACTCCATCCGGGCCTCCGCACGGGCTTTCGCACGCTTCGATTCGCGTGGCGCAGAGATCAACGCCGCCCTCGCCCGCGTCGAGGAAGCCGCCAACCGCTGCGGACTCAAGGGCGGCGGTGGCGGCCAGTCGGCGCCGGGCAACAACAACCCGGGAAACAGCAATCCGGGCAACCGCACGCCGAACAACCCCGCCCCGGGTGCCCCGGCGCCGGACCGCGGCAACGTCATCACGGTGCCGGTCGCCCCGGGCACCCCGACCTTCGACCTGCCGATCGGCGACGTCGCCACCGTCGAGCTGCCGGATCTGGCCGTCATTTTCCGCGACTTCCTGAACTCGGTGAACATCCCGCTGCCGGACGTGCAGATGTCGCAGCTGCCGCAGGTCGCTGGCTCCAGCTTCTAAACCCGCAAAAGTTTCCGCCCCGTTTTTCTGCACGTGCAGAAAAACGGGGCGTTATTTTTGGGCTGACACGGGATCAACCCGGCGAGGATGTTGTGGACCGCGCTGCGCCACGGATTCTGCAGCCGCAGAAAAACAAGGACCCACTATGCGCGCGCATAGTGAGCCTGCCGCGGAGGGGTGTCATCTCTGGGCACAGAGGAAGCGCGTCACGGCCGTTGCCTTAAGCGGCGGCCTTCGCCTGCTGCAACTGAAAACGCAGCTGCGCTTCCGACGGGGACTGCACCGGAATGAAAGAAGCCTCGCGGTAGCGGCGCGAGGCGCTGGACGAGCTCGCATAACCCGCACCGCCGGCCACGCGCACCTCGATGTTCGCGGCCGAGACGGCGGCCTCGGAGGCGTCGAGTCGCAACTCGAGCAACTCCACGAGGTTGAGCTCCTCACCGGCGATGACCTGCTCGATGAGGGCGTTCCAACGGCGCAGCACATCGGCGGTGAACGCCTGCGCGTCGACGAGATCCTCGGCGAAAGTCTCCTTGACGCCGGTGAGCTTCGGCTCGGCCTGGGCGGCGGCAGCTTCGGCGACGCCGAGGCATTCCGCGATCTGACTGAGCACGAACACCGGGCGCACCGCGGTCATGAACGGCACGAAGTCCTCGGTGAGCACCTGGGACTGCGGGATCTTGACGTCGTCGAAAGACGCCCAGGCGGACTGGGTGGCGTTCAGGCCGAGCAGGCCGAAAGGCGTGCCGAAGGTGACGCCCTCGTGGCCGGCCTCGAAGGCGAAGATGATCTTGTGGCCGTCGTCGGTCTTGGCGCCGGTGACGACAATGGCGTCGTCATAGAGGTTGGAGGCCCAGCCGAGCTTGCCGGTGATGACGTAACCGTCGTCGGTTTTCTTGGCGTGCAGGTCAATCTCGCCCGCGCCGGCGAGCTCCTTGAAGGAACCGGCCATGCCGGTCACGCCGGGGTGGGTGCCGGCGGCGATCTTGTCCGCCAGGCCCTCGGCGTAGTCGGTGCCGGCCTGCTTGAGGAAGCCGTAGGTCATGCGCGTGGCCCAGGTCGTGAACCCGACGGACAGATCCTCCGCGGAGAGCTCGCGGATGACCTCGAGGGTCATGCGCACGTCCGTGCCGATCAGTCCGGCCTCACCCAACAACGGAAGAATGTAGCGCGCGTCCTTCTCGTTCTTGTCCACGGCTTTGGCGTTCTCGGCGACCGTCAGACGCAACTGGGGATCCAGGATGATGGCGTCGGTGGTCGGGGTCACTTGCTTGCTCATGCGGGGAGTTCGTTCCTCTAGATGGCTGACGTGGATTTAGACCAGTTCGGAGGTCAGGTTGGCCGGGCGGGTGTAGGTGTTGACGACCGGGGACCACTTGATGGCGTCCTTCTGGATCTGATCCAGGGTCTCGCGGTCGGCGTCGCCCTCGAGGTCGAGCTTGACGCGGACGTCGGACACGCCCGGGCGCTTGTCCTCGGAGAGGTCGCCCACGCCCCAGGTCGGGGAGATGTCGATGTCGGACTCGATGTCGATGTCGAGCTTGGTCAGGGTGACGCCGCGGTGCTGGGCGATGGCCTGGACGCCGACGGCAATGCAGGCGGCGAGGCCGGCCTGGGCGACCTCGGTCGGGTTCGGGGCGGAGTCGTCACCGAGGAGCGGCTTCGGCTCGCCGACCTTGATCACGTGGTCGCGGACCGCGGTGTTGTTGCGGAACAGGCCGTCCGCCTCGGTGTGGGTGCGGATCTTCTTGTTGCCGCCCTCGGGGTTGTCGATGTTCTTCTGCGCCAGGTCCTTCAGGGCCTGGGTATCGATCGGCTCAATGGGCTCGCCGGCGGTGTGGTTCGGGGTGAGGTCAGACATTGCGGACTCCTTCTCAGTGGGCGTCTTTTACTGGGAACCATACTATAAGGAAAGCAAGATCTATACAATGCTGTCTATTGAGCGGGCAACGAGCGGTCAGGCAACTTTCAGCTCGGCGTATATAATGACAAGCTGCGCATAACCCACTGAGAAGGGCCAACTTGGGCTGGAAGACCACACATTACCCACCCCGGGGTCGACAGCATTACAGACCACTCAGTATGGTTTTGCATTGTGTATTTAGACCCGGCAGTCTGCCCATCAGAAGTCACCGCCCATCCATGAACATTCTTCCTCCTGCGCCCCACTTCACCAGGCGGAGCATCCTCACAGCCGCCGGCCTGGCCGGTGCCACAGGAGCCGCCGGCGCCCTGGCCGCCTGCGCACCCGGTTCCGCGACCCCGGGCAGCGGCGCCGCCGACGCCCTGACGGTCGGGTTCGTCCCCATCGCCTGCTCCGCACCGCTGCTGATCGCCGACGCCGAAGATCTCTTCACCCGCCACGGCGTCACCGTGCAGCTGCGAAAGTACTCCGGTTGGGCGGACCTGTGGACGGCCTACGCCACCGGTGAACTCGACGTCGCCCACATGCTCTCCCCCATGCCGGTGGCCATCAACGCCGGCGCCACGGACGCGACCCGCCCCACCGAGCTCGCCTTCACCCAAAACACCAACGGCCAGGCCCTGACCCTGGCGTCCCGGCACGTCGACACGGTGCGGGAGATCGCCGACCTCAAGGGCATGGTGCTGGGCATCCCCTTCGAGTACTCCGTCCACGCCTTGTTGCTGCGCGACTACCTGGTCGCCGGCGGCCTGGACCCGGTCGCCGACGTGGAGCTGCGGTTGCTGCGCCCGGCCGACATGGTCGCCCAGCTGGAAGTGAAGACGATCGACGGTTTCATCGGCCCCGAGCCCTTCAACCAGCGTGCCCTGCAGTCCGGCGCGGGGCGCATGTTCGAGCTCACCAAGGACATGTGGGACGGGCATCCGTGCTGCTCGGTGGCCCTGGCCAAGGACTTTCGCGACGCCCGCCCGGAGCACGCCGCGGGTCTGGTCGCCGCCCTCGACGAGGCGGCCCGGCTCATCGACGACCCGGCCAACGCCGAGCGGCTCTCCCCCGTCCTGGCACAAGAAAAATACCTCAACCAGGCCGAGCACCTGATCACGCCGGGACTGACCGGGCACTACACCGACTGGGACGGACGACAGCGGCAGGACCCGGACTACTTGAGCTACGGCGACCCGACGGATCCGACGGCGATCACCTGGATGAGCGCGCAGATCGCCCGCTGGGAACTCGGCGGCGACGCGATCGTCGCCCGGGACGCGGATTCGGTGATCACGGCGGCGCGCGAGGTGCTGCCCGCGGGCCTGGACACCCCCGCCCGGCCGGTGACCGTCAACGGCGCCACCTTCGACCCCGCTCACCCCACGGAAGGATTTTAGATGAAAACGAAACTGCAGTCTGCGGGCGTGGGCGTCGCGTTCTTCGCGCTGTTCATCGCCGTCTGGCAGCTCGCCGTCGGCGCGGGCTGGCTCTCCGACATCGCGCCGACCCCGCTCGGCGTGCTGAACAGCGGCGCAGAGATCCTCTCCGACCCCTTCTACCGCGACGGCCCCGCCTCAGTGGGAATCTTCTGGCACCTGCTCGCCTCCCTCCGGCGAGTGGTCATCGGCTTCGCCATCGCCACCGCCATCGCCGTGCCGTTGGGCTTTATCCTCGGCGCCTCCCCGGTGCTGCGCCGCGCGATCGACCCCTTCGTGCAGGTCCTGCGGCCGGTGTCCCCGCTGGCATGGCTGCCGATCGGCCTGGCGTTGCTGCGCGACGCAGAGAACACCGCCGTGTTCGTCATCATCCTCTCCGCGCTGTGGCCGACGCTGATCAACACCATCGACGCCGTGCGCCACATCCACCCCACCTACCTGAACCTCTCGGCGACGCTGGGCACCAACTGGTGGCTGCGCATCACCCGGGTGTGGCTGCCGGCGGCGCTGCCGGGCATCATCACCGGCGCCCGCCTGTCGCTGTCCACCTCCTGGCTGGTCATCGTCGCCGCGGAGATGCTCGTCGGCGGCCAGGGCATCGGCTTCTTCGTGTGGAACATGTGGAACCGCCTCGACATCAACGCCATCGTCGTCGCCATCGTCCTGATCGGAGTGATCGGCCTGATCCTCGATCACCTGGTCGCCGCCCTGCAGAAGGTTGTGCGCTATGACTAACTCCCACATCGTCATCGACGAGATCACCAAGTCCTACGGCGAGACCACCATCATCGCCCCGACCTCGCTGCGCGTCGACCGCGGCGAGTTCGTCTCCGTGCTGGGCCCGTCCGGCTCCGGCAAATCCACGATCTTAAACATGATCGCCGGACTGAGCTTTCCGACGTCCGGCGCCCTCTTTGCCCGCGGCGAGAAGATCACCGGCCCCGGCCCCGACCGCGGCATGGTCTTCCAGCACCATGCCCTACTGCCGTGGATGACGGCCCGCGGCAACATCGAGTTCGGCCTGCAGTCCGCCCGCCCCGAACTGGACAAAGACGCCCGGCGCGCCCGGGCCGAGGAATACCTCGGGCACGTGGGCCTGACGCACGCCGCCGACCGCCGCCCGGCGCGCCTGTCCGGCGGCATGCAGCAGCGCGTGGGGCTGGCCCGCTCGTTTGCCATCGACCCCGACATTTTGCTGCTCGATGAGCCGTTCGGCGCCCTCGACGCCCTGACCCGACGTCAGCTGCAGCTGCTGTTGCTGGAGATCTGGGAGGCGAACCGCCGCACCGTGGTGATGGTCACCCACGACGTGGATGAGGCGATCCTGCTCTCCGACCGCATCGTGGTCATGTCCGCCGGCCCGGAGGCCACCATCATCGAGGACCTCACCGTGGACATGGGCCGCCCCCGCGAAGGCACGGGCGCCGACGAGCTGCGCGCCCATCTGTTGGGGTTGCTGAGTTAGGCGGCGCCGGCCACGAAAAACGCGACACAGCACGTTTTTCGTGCTGTGCCGCGCCTGCTTTCACAGCGGGGATCGGGTCTTACTTCGCGTCCACCACGGTGGGGCCGCGGCCCTCGGTTTCCTCGCCGTGGGAATTGCGGAGGAAGAACGCTCCGACCAGGCCGATCGCGCTGATTATCGTGGCGACCAGGAAGGAGATGTTCGCGCCGTGGACCAGCCCCTGCATGCCGTGGACGGCCGGGTCACGGGTGGCCATGGACATGACGGTGACCAGGACGGCGGTGCCGACGGAGCCGGCCACCTGTCGCAGCGTGTTGTTGACGGCCGTGCCGTGCGGGATCAGGCGCGGCGGCAGCTGGTTCAACGCCGCGGTGGTCACGGGCATCATCACCATGGAAGTGCCCAGCATGCGCAGGGCGTTGACCGTGGCCAAGTAGGCGTAGGTGGTGTCCGGGGTCAGCTGGGTGAACGCCACACCGGTCAGGGTGACCAGGGAGAAGCCGACGACGGCGAGCCACTTGCCGCCGTATTTGTCGAAGAGTCGGCCGGTGACCGGGGACATCAGGCCCATGACCACGGCGCCCGGCAGCAGCGCCAGGCCGGAGGCCACGGCGGAGAATCCGGCCATGGTCTGCATGTAGACCGGCAGGATGAGCATGCCGCCGACCATGGAGATGAACACGACCATGCCCAGGACGGTGTTGAGCGTGTACATCGGGAAGCGCAGGACGCGCAGTTCCAGCATCGGATCTTCCAGCCGCAGTTGGCGGCGGATGAACCAGACCAGGGCGATGGCGCCGACGATCAGGGAGACGATGACTTGTGCGCTGCCCCAACCGGCGGTGCCGGCCATGCTGAAGCCGAAGAGTAGGCCACCGAAACCGAACGTGGACAAGACGATGGAGAACATGTCCAGGCTCGGGTCGGTGTTTTCGCCGACGTTCTTGAGCATGAAAAAGGCGATCGCCATGGAGATCAGCGCGAACGGCAGCATCATCCAGAACAGCGTCTGCCACGGGAAGCGGTCGACGATCCAGCCGGAGAGGCTGGGGCCGATCGCGGGGGCGAAGCCGATGATCAGGCCGAAGAAGCCCATCGCGGTGCCGCGCTGGTGGCGGGGGAAGATGGCGAAGAGGATGGTCTGCATCAGCGGCATGATCATGCCGCCGCCGGCGGCCTGCAGCACGCGGGCGAGCAGGAGCACCCAGTATTGGGGCGCGAGCGCGGCCACCAGGGTGCCGAGGGCGAAGAACCCCATCGCGGCCATGAACATCTGCCGCGTGGTGAAACGCTGGATCAGATAAGCCGTCACCGGAATCATGATGCCGTTGACCAGCATAAATAGCGTCGTCACCCACTGCGCCTCGGCGGCGGTGACGTCGAAGAACTCCATGAACGCGGGCAGCGCCGTGTTCAGCAGCGTCTGGTTCAGGATGATGACGAAGGCGCCGACCATGAGCACGAACAACAAGATGTTGCGCTCCATGGGGTTTTTATACACTTGCCCCTGTGCGTGGTTGTCCGGGTGTTTCTCCTCCCCGGAGTCGTGCGGTGTTGCTGTCAAGGCATTGCCCCTTTCTACGGTTGCGCGGTGTTGTTGCGGTAACAGAAAATTCAGTCGGCCGACGCCGCCAGGGGCGGGGCGGTCAGATCGCCGCGCTCGAGATGCTCGAAGGCGGCGTCGATGAGCTCGACCAGGCTCTGCGGGGCGCCGGCGCTCCAGCGGCGCACGGCCACGTGAATGATGCCGCCGGTGATGCTGGCCAGCAGGGCGGGACGCAAGTCCTCGTCCGGATCCACGCCGAAGCGCTCGGCGAGCAGCTCGGTCATGCTGGTGACCATGAGTGAATTCTGTGCCAGCTGACGGGTCATCAGCGCCGGGTTGTCCTGGACCAACTTCTGGCGGGCCAGAGAGCGTTCCCGGTTCGCCCCGGCGAGCGAGAGCGGGTCGTGATCCGTGAAGATCACCCGCAGACTGTGCAGCGGGGATTCATCCAACGGCCGTTCCGCGAGCAGCGGATGTAGCTCGGCGGCGATCTTTGCGGTCTCCGTGACCAGTGCGTCTTCCTTGCACGCAAAGTAGTTGAAGAAGGTGCGCGGGGATACGTCGGCGGCCTCGGTGATGGCTTCGACGGTGAGCTTGTCCACGCCCTCTTCCAGCGCAAGGGTCAGCGCCGCCTGACGGATCGTGCGCCTGGTCTCTAATTTTTTACGTTCCCGCCGTCCCAACGACGCGGAAGTACTATCTAAATTTTCCATACCGGAATACATTTACTGCATTCTTGCACGCAGTGCAAACATGTGTCGAGGAGGTCACAAACGGCTACGGCGCGGAAGGCAGTTCACCTTCCGCGCCGCAAAACAGGCGTGCCCCCGGGGCCGACGGCTACCGCTGTGCACGCACCTGCGCGAACGGGCGTGCGTGCGGCGAAACGCTCACCCCCGGGGAAAGGGCCTCGGCCGGATCGTCACCGAGTTCGATGATGCGGTTGTCCGCATCGACGTGCACGACGGACGGCACATAGGAACGGGCCTCGGCATCCTCCATCTGCGCGTACGCGATGAGGATGACCAGATCGCCCGGGTGCACGAGGTGAGCCGCGGCGCCGTTGATGCCGATCACGCCGGAGCCGCGTTCACCGGCGATGGTGTAGGTCTCCAGCCGGGCGCCGTTGTCGACGTCGACGATCGCGACCAGCTCACCCGGCAGGATCCCGGCCGCGTCGAGCAGGTCCTGATCCACGGTCACCGAACCCACGTAATGCAGGTTGGCCTCCGTCACCGTGGCTCGGTGGATCTTGGCGTGAAACATCGTCCGCAACATGGCGGCCCCCTTGGAAGTTCGGCTGACGGTGTGGGCGATCATTTTAACCCGTGTCCACCGACGGGAGTGAAGACATGAAGAAACAACACGGACAAGGCCCGTTCCTCACGAGTGAACCGGGGTTGCGTGCGGCGTCGGCGGATTACCGTGACGACTTCTTTGACCCACAGACCAGATCGCTCCCCCCCGATGCGGGCGAAGGATGAGATCGCCACGGGCATCTCACGCACCCGGCCCCAGGCAATCGATTCCGGCCCGCCCGGCCTCCAGGCCGTCCGCACCCTATCCATGGGCCTCTCCCCTCGTATTGCGGCTCGTCCCCCGCATCACCGCCTAACATTGAGGCAGCAAATGCCCCTATCCGTCAGCGAGACAATCAGGACCAGCCCGTGACGACACCGCTTCCCGCACCCGCCGCCGACATCGACGAGCTCGACCTGCGCCTGCTGATCCAGCTCGACCGCACGCCCAACGCCTCCCTGGCCGTGCTCGCGGAGAACCTCGGCGTGGGCGAACGGACGGTGGGACGCCGGTACGCGCGGTTGCGCGAAGACAACCTGGTGCGCATCGTGGGCCGCACCCCGCCCGGGGTCGACGGGCGGTTAGCGTCCCTGATCAGGGTGACGACCAGCCCCGACTCCGCAGAAACGCTCGGCCGACGACTCGCCCGCCACGACGACGTCACATGGGCGCGCCTGTCACGCGACGGCGCGGAACTGAACCTCGTGACCACGTCGAACGAGGTTCAGCAGCTGCTGCAACGCAACCCACACGTGCGCGCCGTGCGCAGCCACGACCTACTCACCGGCTGGGGCCGAGACGGCAGGGCAGCGGACCCGGCGCGGGAGGTCGACGACCTGGACCGCATCATCGTGCAGGAGCTGAGCCACGACGGGCGCGCGGAAATCAAAGCCATCGCCGAGCGTGCCGGCGTCAATTCCAGCACCGTGTCCCGACGCCGCGCCAAGCTCATCGACGACGACTTGCTGCACTTTTCTGCGGAGATCGCTCCGGAGGCCCTGGCGGGCACCGGCGCCGCGTTGTTGTGGTTGACGGTCCCACCGGGCCGCATCCGCCAGACCGGCGAAGTATTGCATAATCTGCCGGAATGCCGCTTCGTCGCGGCCTGCAGCGGGGAGGCGTCATTGGTCGCCGAGGTGCTGGTGGAATCGCCGGAGGCGCTGGTCGACTTCGTCGACGCCCGCCTGGCCGGCCTCGACGTGGTGCACTGCGAGATCGTGACCCTTGGGGCCAGGCTCACCGATGGTGGGGCGGGGCCGTAGACCCCCTCGCGCGGGGCGGCCGAGGGGAGCAACTGAGGCGGGCTTAGACCTCGGGGAGTTCGCCGCCGGCGGCAAAGTATTCCGCCCAGTTATCGACGTGGGTGTTTTTGCGCAGCAGGGCACGGCGCTGCCGTTCGGTCAATCCGCCCCACACCCCAAACTCCTCCTTATTGTCTAGAGAAGTGGCCAGGCAATGGCGCTGCACGTCGCAGGGCTGGCACAGTTCCGCAGCCTCGCGCTGCTGTGCCCCGCGCACAAAAAGCGCGTCCGGGTCCCCCTGTCGGCACGTTGCCGCCGTGACCCATTCTTCCCGCCGGAAGGAGAGATCGCGAGGGCGGGCGGGGGTTGGCTTCTGCCACACCGGAATTTCGTGTCCGGAATCGACGTAGAGCGGCATGATCATCTTTATCTTCCTCTGCGATCGGTGCTGATCATTGGTTTCCCATGAAAATCAAACAGTATTTTCTCAGGATGAGAAAGGCGACCATTTCCCCCCGAAAGGGGTCACATTATTTATGAATTATATGCAGAATGCGGCTATTTAGGCCGTGAAGAGCCCGCCCCAGCGTGCCGCCGGGCGGCGCATCGAAACGAAACTGGCGCCGCACACCGGACAGACACGCAAGGACCGCAGCGCCATTAACATGTAGCGACTTCTTTTACCCCGACGCCCCTCAGGTTCGGCCATAAAAGAAGAAATTCGACTCGGCGCCGACCCCATCGCCTTCAACACGGCAGCGAGGGGCACACTTTCTGCGGGCCGTGCGGCGCCGGGCCGCCGGTGAGGGCGGAGCTACCGAGAAATCAGAGCGCTGGGCCGCCCTCACCCTCCCACTTATTGAGCGCACGGACCTTGCGGGCGTTGTAGCGGCGGCGCACGCCGTAGCCGTGGTCGGCGTCTTCGGGAAGGAAGTCGGCGCCCAGCTCCTCGAGCGCGGTGCGCAGCTGCTCTTGCTGGGCGTCATCGAGCTCAGCCTGGCCGTGCTCGAAGTCCTCGATCGTCTCGGCGCCGAGGCCGGACTTTAAGCCGACGGTTTTCTCGGAGACGTGCAGGAGAATGCGGGCGGCGTGAGCTTGATCGGGATGAATGATGGTGTTGTCTGTAGCCATACTTTCAGTATGGTCAAGAACTCTTAAAAAGCTCCCGCCTACTGCCCCAACTCTCGACGCCGCTCGGCGGCCTTGCGCAGTCGCTCGGCCCGCTGTTCACTTTCCTTCTTGTTGAGCTCCGCAAACAGCTCCTCATCCGCGTCATCTACTTTGAGCACGGAACGCATGCCCCACGAGGCAAAGGCCCCGAGCGGGAACACCACCCAGGAGAAGGGAACGTTGACGATGAAAATGCTGGCGAAGAAAGTGATCAGCACGACCGCCCAGATGATGCCGTCCAGGCGCTGGATTTTTCGACTGCGTTCCATCACCTCATCGAGTTCACGTTGGGCGCGCATGTCAGGCGCGGGCCCAGCGGCGACAACGTCCGAGCTAGTCGCCGATTGCTCGGGGAGGTCGTCAAAGAGTGCCTCTATCTCCCCGCGGGTGCGCGCGACGGCGGCGTCGCCGGTACGCGTCTCGAACTCGGCCACGTCGAGGTAGCCGTCGGCAAAGTATTGGCCCAGTCGATCAAGGGCGAGCGCGCGGTCGCCGTCGCCGATGCGTTGGTCGGGAGCGTGATCCACGATGAGCCCTCCTTGGGGCCGACGAGGGGGAGGCGACGACGATAAGTTTCTGGCTCCAGTCTAGAACAGCGACAAGTTCAGCGGCAGGGGCAGACCACACATGTTTCACGTGAAACCCCTCATTGAGCACGGGTACGGCAACTTACCCATGTATAAAATTTGGCTGATCCCGGCCCCCTTCGCCCGCATACACCTATCATTAAAAGACCGTTGTTCCAATGATCGTCAAAGGGGCGCACCATGCGGCCGCAGCACACTTCAATCCGGACCTTCGGCGTGGAGGAGGAACTCCTGCTCGTCGACGCCGCCTCGCTCTCGCCCTTGCCTGTCGGCGAATGGCTGGCGGAGCGCAGCCCACATACGACAGGCGGCGAGCACGAGTTCACCACGGAACTGCAACAGGAGCAGGTGGAGGTCGTCTCCCCGCCGCAGACCACCCTGGCCGAGCAGGTCGAGGCCATCCGCACCGGGCGCGCCCTGGCGGATAAGGCGGTCGCGGAAGCCGGTGGCCGGATCGTGGCGCTGCCCGCCGCCCCCGGCCCGGTGCGCCCGCACGTGGTGCCGAAAGAACGATTGGAGCGGGTGCGGGACCACTTCGGGCTCACCGCCCTGGAAACGCTGACCTGCGGGTTCCACGTGCATGTGCAGGTGCATTCCCGCGAGGAGGGCGTTGCCATCATCGACCGCATCCGGGTGTGGTTGCCGACGCTGTTGGCGCTCAGCGCCAACTCCCCGTTCTGGGGCGGGGCCGACAGCAAGTTCGCCTCCTACCGCTACCAAGTGTGGACGCGCTGGCCCACGGCCGGGCCGACGGAGTTCTTCGACAGCGTCGAAGCCTACGACCGGCTGCGCTCCCTGCTCCTGGCGACCTGCGTGCCCTTGGACGTGGCCATGATCCACTTCGACGCCCGCCTGAGCGCCAAGCACCCCACCGTCGAGGTGCGGGTCGCCGACGTCTGCCTCAAATCCGAGCAGGCCGCCGTGATCGCCGCCCTGGTGCGCGCGCTGGCGGAGACCGCCGCCCGCCAGTGGCACGCCGGCGTGGCGCCGGACCCGGTGTCGGTCCCGCTGCTGCGGGCATGGTCCTGGTGGGCGAGCTTCCACGGCGTCGACTCGGAGCTGATCGACCCGGCGACGGGCACGCCGGCGGCGGCCCGGGACGTGGTCCAGCGTCTGCTCGAGCATGTGCGCCCGGTGCTCGTGGAGCAGGGCGAGAACGGCGACGTGGAATCCGTCGTCGCGGAGATTCTGAGTGGCGCGTCCGGGGCGCGGCGGCAGCGGGAAGCGTATGCCCGACACGAAGAGATTTACGACGTGACGGCGGACGCGCTGGTGGCGACGCACGACAACGCCTGGACCCCTGGCGGGTGACGGCGACGCGCTGCCCGTCCCGCCGCACCCGGCTAGGGTGAGATACATAAATAATAATATTTTTATGGAAAGAATGGAGCGGCGATGTCACACAGTTTCCTCCCCCGCCTCGGCGCGGCGCTCGGCCTGACGGCCCTCACGCTGAGCGGGTGCAGCGCGATCCCCGCCGACGCCGAAGGCACGCTGGACCGGGCCCGCAACGGCTCCCTGGTCGTGGGCGTGTCGGAGCACAAGCCCTGGACCGACGTCAACGACGAGACCGGAGAAGTCACCGGCTCGGAGGCCGACCTGATCTTAAGTTTCGCCGACAGCATCGACGCGGAAGTCGACTGGCGGCCCGCCGCAGAGAGCATCCTCGCCGGCCAGATGAAGGCCGGTGAAGTGGACGTGATCATCGGCGGCCTGACCGCCACCTCCCCGTGGAGCAGCCACATGGCGCTGACCCGTCCGTACACTTCGGCGGAGACCGAAGAAGGCGACACCGAGGACATGGTCATGGGCGTGCGGCTGGGAGAAAACGAGCTGCTCGTGGCCCTTGAGCGACACCTGGCGAAAGAACACGGAGAGATCTGATGACGCACCCGAGCGAGGCCAGCACCGGCCCGGGCCACGACTCCCTGCCGGAGGAGCAGCAAGAGGTGCTGCGGAAAGCGGTCCGCCTGGAGTGGATCACCATCGGCGTCCTGGTCGTCACCGTCGCGGCCGTCGGCCTGGTCGCCGGCCAGTCACAGGCGATGCGCGCGGCGTGGCTGGAAGACATGCTGTCGTTCCTGCCGCCGATCGCGTTTCTGGTCGCGACCAGGTTGATCCGCCGTAACCCCAGCCCCAAACATCCTTATGGCCATCACCGCGCCATCGGGGTGGCGCACCTGGTGGCGGCGACCGCCTTGTTGATCATGGGCGGGTTCCTCATCTACAGCTCCGTGATGAGTCTAATCACCGTGGAGAAGCCCCCAATCGGGATCATCGTGCTCTTCGGCCAGGACATCTGGCTCGGCTGGCTGATGGTGATCGTGATGGCCTTGTCCGGGATCGCGCCGGTGATCCTGGGCCGAATGAAACTCAAACTGGCCCCGCCGCTGCACGACAAAGTGCTCTACGCCGACGCGGACATGAACAAGGCCGACTGGTCGACGGCGGTGGCGACCATCGTCGGCGTGCTCGGTATCGGGATGGGCCTGTGGTGGATGGACGCGGCCGCCGCGATCGTCGTGGCGCTGTCGATCGTCTACGACGGCGTCACCAACCTCAAGGCCGCGGTCGAGGACCTCACCGACACCCGCGTGATGACCCTGGAGGAAAAGCCCCACCCCACCATCGACGACGTCGAGGACGTCGCCCGCGCCACCCCCTGGGTCGCGGAGTGCGTGGCCCGGGCACGCGATCAGGGCCATGTGTTCCATGTGGAGATGTTCGTGGTGCCGCACGTCGGTCATGACCCGAGTGTGGAGGAGATCCGGCGGCTACGTGACCAGCTTCACTCGGTGGACTGGAAAGTCCACGATGTGGTGATCGCGCCGGTGCCGGAGCTGCCGAAGTACTTGCTGGAGAAGTAGCCGAAGCGCCGACAGAAAGCCGTGCTGACCGGGCTTTCTGCCGCAGTCGAGGCCTCGTGGCCCAGGCGCTGTGTTCATTTCCCTCAAGTGGAGGTTGAAACCTTAAAAGGGTGGGCCACAACCTTCGCCGTCACTGATAAGTGACTGCCAACTGGGGTTTCGGGGGTTTCATGGCTTGCATCGTAAAAATGTGCGGGATATTGTGACCGCAGTTGATAACGAAGCGGTTACGATTCGCTCACAGAGACGCCACGAACCGCTTCCCCCCTCCCCCGCAGCACCGCACGACGGTCACCACGACAGGAGAAGAATACATGCGCATCCAGACTCAGCGGTCGGCCGGCACCGGACACCGTAAGGTGTCCACCCGCTCCCCGAAGCGTCGCCTCGCCCTCGTCGCCGCCACCGCAGGCGCAGTGTCCACCGCCGGCGTCGGCGGCGCGACCGCCGCCACCCTCACCGATGGGCCCGCCGCTTCTTCTGAGGTCGCCGACGTCGACTACAACCTGGTCAACGAGGCCGCCGCGCTGTCCTCCGACGGCGCCCCGCAGATCCTGGCGATCGCAGAGCACAAGCCGACCGCCGGTCTCGCCGACCAGCTGAACAAGGCCGTCGACTACGCCTCCGAGGCCCTCGCCGCCGCGCAGGCCGAACAGGACCTGGCCGCCGCAGCCGCCTCCATGTCGTCGCAGGGCGGCGCCAACCCGGTCGCCTACGCCGCCGCGGCCGCCAGCCCGCAGTCCAACGCTTCCGTGGTCCGCCCGGCGGAGGGTACCTTCACCTCCGGTTACGGCCCGCGCTGGGGCACCCTGCACGCCGGCATCGACATCGCCGCCCCGATCGGCACCCCGATCTACTCCGTCATGGACGGCACCGTGATCAACTCCGGCCCGGCCTCCGGCTACGGCCAGTGGATCCGCGTGAAGCACGACGACGGCTCCATGGCAGTCTACGGCCACATGTCCACCCTGAACGTCGGCGTCGGCGAGCGCGTCCACGCCGGCCAGCACATCGCGGGCATGGGCAGCGAAGGCCACTCCACCGGATCGCACCTGCACTTCGAGATCCACCCGACCGGCAACGGCGCCGTCGACCCGGTCCCGTGGTTCGCCCTGCACGGCATCCACTTCTAAGCGTCTCGCAGTACTGACGAGACTGGCCCGGCCCCTGATTTCAGGGGCCGGGCCAGTGTCGTCTCTCACCCGCCAGCGCAACCGGAGCCGCTACGCCCCCTCGCCGCCGCTGCGGGGATGGGCGGTGGCCAACTGCGCATCGATGCGCAGCAGCCCGGATCCGTCGGCGCCGACCAGACGGATCTGATCGATGATGCCGGAGACGGTGTCCTCCTCCTCGATCTGCTCCTCCAAGAACCAGTTCAGCAACGACCGGCTGTCCAGGTCCCCCACCGAATCCGCGATGCGGACCAGCTCACGGATCATCTCCGAGATCTTTCGTTCATGCTCCAGGGCGATCTCGAAGGCCGCCAACGGCGACTCGATCGGCGTCGACGGCACGGTCATGTCCCCCAGCTCGACGCGCCCGTCGCGCGCGATGAGGTGGTCGGTGAACTTGCTGGCGTGGAACCGCTCCTCGTCGGCCTGATTCACCATCCAGTCCTTCATTCCGGTGAAACTGAGACGGTCCAGCTCATAGGACAGCTGCATGTAGACCAACGACGACTCGAATTCCGCGTTGACCTGCTTGTTCATGGCTTCTCGAAGTTTTTCGTTCATAGTCATGCCCCAATGCTAGGCAGATCCGGGGCCTCGTGTCGGAAGCCCACTTCCACTACATGACCAAGGGCCGGACCCCATACGGGATGATCCGGCCCTCGAGGCGACGGCGGACGTCGAGGCGGCCGCGCAACCGGACGCCGTGTTAAGCGCGCAGCGTCTTGAGTGCCTCCGCCCAGGCGACGACCTGACCAAAGACATCGCCCAGGGCGCCGGTGGCGCCGTCGGTCGGGGCGAAGGTGGACATGTCTTCGAAGTCGTCGCCGAAGGTGAGGAAGACCTGCGCGCGCACGTCCGCCATCTGCAGCTCAGCGGCGATCAGGCGCCATGCCTCGACGGCGCGGGTGCCTCCGGCGCTGCCGTAGCTGACGAAGCCGATGGCCTTGTTGTTCCACTCGGCGTAAAGGTAGTCGACGGCGTTTTTCAGGGCGCCCGGCACGGAGTGGTTGTACTCCGGAGTGACGAAGATGAAGCCGTCATAGGAGGCGATCTTCTCCGCCCAGGCCTTGGTGTGGTCGTTCTGGTACTGGCCCATGGCCGGCGGCATGGGCTCGTCGAGCAGGGGCAGGTCGTAGTCGGCGAGGTCGACGAGTTCGAAGTCGGCGCCCTCGTGCTGCTGGGCGTTGTCGTGGACCCAGTCAGCGACGGATCGGCCGACGCGGTTGGGGCGGGTGCTTCCGACGACGATGGCGATGCGGGTCATGGTGGTCTCCATCTCATGCCTGGGGGTTGGGACACCCTCCACGCTAGACACGACCGCGCCACCCCCGCCACCGATCGCGGAGGAAAAGGAACAAGCCCTGCGCGGTGCCGCCGCCTCCCGACATCTCGTGGAAGCCATTCGTCGACTTACCATCTTTCTTAAAGTAAAATTATATTTTATTCATCAATCTTGCGTGTGTATCAACGTCTCTAACTGCTAAAAATAACGAGAACGGTGTCTGCCCCCTAGTTTGGGGGCTAGCGTGCGCGACATCTTGTGTCTACTTTTGAGGAATAATTTATAAAACATCCAGGGGCCGACAATCGACCTTTCTCACACCTCGTATCGACCACCCCCACGGTCGCCATTTATGCCTGACCGCTCGATGATAAGGGAGACCGCTCGCCCCATGCCGACCATTACGCCGAACCGAGAACTGCACCAACTTTTCATGGACTGGGGATTCGACCCCCTCCCTTCGGCACACGCTTACACCGGCATGGTCGCCATCCCGGAATCGACCCGGGAACAGGAAGTCCACGTCGTCTTCACCGAAGACAACACCCATTTCCACCTGCAATCCGTCGTAGAGGCAGAGGGCGCCGCCGACCGCCTCACCATTGACGCCGCCGCCCAGCGTGTTCTCGAAGGCCTCGAAGTCGAGGTGAACAGCCGGGTGGCACTGCATTCGCAGCGTTTCTCCGTCAACAAGGCGGAGCAGGACTTCAGCCAGGTCCTGCAGAAGGTGCTCTGGATCGCCAACCACGCCGACAGCGCCGCCCAGGAGGCGCGGGATGGCCGCGCCCGCTTCCACGAGCTCACCGGCCTGGTCGGCCGTCAATTCGATGCGACGGAGAACCTGAGCAAGCAGGACCTGATGCGGTTAATTCACGGACTGCGGGAAATGTTGGACCTGAACCCCAACCAAGAGCTGTGGGCCCTGCTGCTCGGCGGGGCAAGCAAAAACTCCCTCCACTTCTGGTCGATCGGGGGCGAGAAGATGTCCCAGGAGCCTTGGGACCGGGTCGCCGAGTTCCTCACGGCCTACGGGAAGCGCCGCGGCTGGGAATTGAGCTGAGCGGGCGCCGCCCTCAGCAGCCGCCCGACCACACGAAAACGGGCCCGCATGGTGACCATGCGGGCCCGTTTCATGTCCCGATTCAGGAGTTGTCGTCCCGCCCGTAATTACGGGGTGGGGCTGAGAACCCCGTCAAGGACGTGGATGACGCCGTTGCTGGCCTCGACGTCGGTGTCCACGACGTTGATGCGGTTGCCGGCGGTGTCGAGCAGGACGACCTGCTCGCCGTCGACCTCGATGGTGAAGGTGCCGCCCTGGACGGTCTCGACGGTCTCGCCGTCCATCTCCAGGACGTCGGCCGCGAAGACCTCTCCGGCGACGACGTGGTACTGCAGGATCTCGGAGAGGTCACCCTCCGGGTCAGCCAGCAACTCGTCGAGGGTGCCCTCCGGGAGAGTCTCGAAAGCCTCGTCGGTCGGCGCGAAGACGGTGAACGGGCCCTCGCCACGCAGGGTCTCTTCCAGGCCGGCGGCCTGGACAGCGGTCACCAGGGTGGTGAAGGAGCCGGCGCTGACGGCGGTGTCGACGACGTCCTCACCCTCGGCGGCCGCGGCGTCGGTTTCCTCGGTGGTGGTCTCCTCGGTAGTGGTTTCTTCCGCGGTGTCCGCCTCCGTAGTTTCGGTCTCGGTGGCCTCCGTGGTCTCGGTGGCGGTCGTCTCCTCGGTGGTGGTGTCCTCCGTGGTGGTGCCGTCCTCGGCACAGGCCGCCATGAACAGGGCGAGGCTGAGAACTCCAGATGCTGCAAGGGTGCGCTTCATTGCTGAGAACCTTTCGTAGGTACGGGTGTACCGACAAGTTTCCCAACAAAATCTCCGCGTTTCAAGGGTTTGGGAGCCATTTCTTGAAATTTCAGTATTTTGCCAGGCTAGCAAAAATCTGACCTGGGGATTCTGGAAAAAGATCTGAATAATATAACTTTATTAGCCTGGCTAAGTACCCCCCACACACCCCGTCGCACGCACGCTGCACGCAGCACCGGCCACTCACCCCCGCCGCGCGACATCGGGCACGACAGACGCCGCCCGGCTCCAGGAAGCACCATCATCTCAACTAGGCCGACACCCCAGCTACCTGGCTTTGTCCGGCTCCCGCCACGCCCACACACCGATAAAAGGTGGCGCGCACCCGGCTTCTTATTCACACTGGACACCACACCCAACGAAAGGATTCACCATGGCTGACGGCAACTTCATCACCCTCCACGAAAAACTCAACGAACTGCTCGCCCAGAACAGCATGGAGGACTTCGACGAATCGGAACTCGAGTTGAATTCCGTCTCCTCCCTGCACGCCAAGGCGGACGCGTTGTGCGCGGCACACGGCGGCGACCCGTCGAACCTGCCCAGTGAGACCCTCGCCCAGCTGCACCCGAAGCTCGATCAGCTGCTCGAGGGGAACGACGTCGCCACCGATTCGGAAAACCCCGACACCTTGGCCTCGGTGGAGGCCAAGCTCGACGCGGTCCGCGCGGCGCGCGGCGGCAAAGACGCGTAGTTCCTCCTCGCACTGACGGCCACCCGCCCGGCCGCATCGTGAAGGCATAGCTTCCCTGCACGTGGTGTTATAGAGGGACGGGACGGTGCTGATGCGACCTTCCCGCCACCGAATCACCGTCTGACATGTGGAGGGCTGTCTTTTGTCTTCTCCGGCCCCGATGCAGGCCCTGGCCCGCCAGTTTCGTCATCTCCGCCATTCCCCGGAGATCGCCACCCATCTGCTGCAGCTGGCTAAAGCGGTCGTCGCGGCCACTGTGTCGTGGTGGGTGGTGGTCGAGTTCTTCGACTCCCAGGTCCCCTTCCTCGCCCCGTGGATGGCATTGGTGACGGTGTATCCCACCGTCTACCAATCCCTGTTCCGCGGCGTGCAGTCGTTGGTGATGTCCTGGCTGGGGGTGGGCCTATCGTTTGTCGTCGGCTACTTCCTGGGCGTGAACTTATGGACGTTCGGCCTGGCCCTGCTGGTGGGGATGCTCTGCGGGCTTCTCCCCGGCCTGCGTAAAGAAGGCACGACCATGGCCACGACCGCGATCTTCGTTTTGTCCAGCGCGTTTATGGGCGAAGATCTGCTGGTGGTGGATCGGATCGTCGAAGTCGGGATCGGGGTGGCGGTGGGAGTCGCGGTCAATGCCCTGTTGGTGCCCCCGCTGCAGGATCAGCAGGCCGCCTGGTACATCGACTCCGCCAACCGGAAGATCGGCGAAGTCCTGATCGACATGGCCGACGAGTTCTCCGGCTCCTGGGAAACCACGCAAGCCGACGATTGGCACGACCGCACCAAGACAATGAGCGAGAACCTCTCCAGCGCATGGCAGGCGGTGCGTGCCGCGAAGGAGAGCCACCGCTTCAACCTGCGTCGGCACCTCCCCGGCCCCCGGAAACAACGCCGCGGCGGGCGGCTGCTGCTTGACGACGTCGGCGGGGACGCCTCCTACCAGCAGATCCTGGAGCGCACCGACGAAGCCGTGACCCATCTGCGTCACCTGACCCGCACCCTGCGGGAGGCGACGTACGCCGACAGCCGCTGGGACGACCAGTTCCGGAGGCGGTGGTCGGACATCGTCCGCAACGCCGGCCACGCCATCGCCGACCCCTCCATCGACGTCAGCCCGTGCCACGACCAGCTCTTGGAGCTGGCGGAGGACATGTCCGGCGACGTCGACCTGCCCGCCCAGCACTGGCCGCTCTACGGCTCGCTGATCAGCAGCATGCTCCACATCGTCGTCATCACCGGCGACGTGGCCTCCACCAGGAGGACCCGCGGCTAGAACCAGACGTCGGCCAGCAGCTGCAGCGAACGATCGCGCACGGCCGGGTCAAAGGCGTAGGTGACGGTAATCAGCTCATCGGCGCCGGTGCGATCCACGAACTCCTCCATCTGGGCCTTCGCGGTGTCCGGCGAGCCCACGGCCTTGATCCGCAGCATGGAGTTGGCCCCGCTGAGCATGGTGCTCGGGTTCGGCTCCACCGGGGGTTGGAGCTTGCGGCTGCGCCCGACCTGGATGTCTCCGAACATCTGCTCCACCACGGTGAATTCCCGCTCGGCCTCGGCGTCGGTATCGGCGACCATGACGTTGATGCCCGCCATGACGTAAGGCTTGTCGATCTGCGCGGTGGGCATGTCGGTGGTGAAGCTCTCCCGGTACACCTCGATGGCCTGGTCGATCTGGTCCGGTGCGAAGTGCGACGCCAGGGAAAACGGCAGGCCCAGCTGTCCCGCGATCGACGCGCCGTTGACGGTGGAGCCGAGCACCCACACGGGCACGTCGGTGCCGGCCGACGCCGCAGAGACGATCGGCCTGCTGTGGGAAGTGCCGGTGTCGCTGAACCAGCCCTGCATGTCATAGATGCTTTCCGCGAACTCCTGCGGATCGCCGGAAGACCGGCTCAGCGCCTGGGCGGTCATGCGGTCGGTGCCCGGCGCGCGCCCCAGTCCCAGGTCAATCCGGTCGCCGTACATGTTGGCCAGGGTCCCGAACTGTTCGGCGACCATCAGCGGGGAGTGGTTAGGCAGCATCACCCCGCCCGAACCCACCCGAATCTGGTCGGTCAGCGAGGCGGCCCGGGAGATCAGCAGCGAGGTGGCGCTGGAGGCCAGGTTGGGGGTGTTGTGGTGTTCGGCGAACCAGAGCCGGTGGTATCCCAGCCGGTCGGCGAGGCGGGCGGAGTCCATCGACGCGGCGATGGCGTCTTCGGCGGTGCTGCCCTCGGAGATGGAGACGAGATCAAGAATATTCAACGGTGTAGCCAAAGCGGGGTGTCCTCAAATCTTTTAAGCAGTAAATACGTCCACCAGGAACAACCGTCGTCAGGTGCGAATCATTCCTTGGTCCGGTCGGCGGCTTGCCGCTTATCGACGCCCGCCCGCACCGCCAGGCGGGCCCGGGACTTCTTGCCCATAATGGGAAGCCACACCTTCCCCCGCGGAGAAAGGCCGGGCCATGACCCACGTAAGCTACACCACGCTGCACGAGAAGCTGGACGCCCTGCTCGATGAACTCGGCGTGCCCGAGGTCGACGTCTCCGGGCTGAACCCGGAATCGGCGGCCTCGTTGCACGCCAAGGTCGACGCCCTGTGCGCCGTCCACGGCGGTGACCCGGCGGGCCTCGCCGGCGACACCCTCGCCCAGCTGCACCCCAAGCTTGACCTGCTGCTCACAGACCACGGAGGCCCGGCCACGCCCGATCACCCGGACAGCGTGGCGTCGGTGAAAGACAAGCTGGACGCGATCAGCCGGCAGCGCACCGATGGCGATGCCTGAGCTGGATCTGGAATTTGTGTGATTTACCCGCACCCGTGTTCGTCGCTCAACCACTGTCTGGCCTTACCCATCGGGTCTGAGTCGATCACCTCGTCGGGCCGGACAGGGACGTCATGGAAGATCTCTCCGGTGCGGTCTTTGGCCTGCGCCACGGTGAGTATCAGCTGGGCCCCGTCGGGCATGGTCACCACCGTGTTCGCCGATGTGTACCCCGCGGTGGGCATGCCGAAGCTGCGGGTGTAGTCGAGGCCTCGGAAAGCCAGCATGGTCATTTCCCCGGAGCTGGCGGTGCGGGCGTCGACAAGCACCGCCACGGGAAGATCGTGCTGCCCGGCGCCGTCGACGCTGGCCGGGGTGCCGCCGCCGCGCACGCTGTGACCGTCGATGATCACCGGCCGTTCGCTGTGCTTGTCGACGAACGCCAACGCCTCCCCGTCCGGCAACAACCCCGCCAGCCCGGCGAGCATCGGGCCCATGTCCCCTCCGGTGTTGCCGCGCAGATCCACGACCACCCCGCAGGCGCCGTCGTCCACCGCGCGGTCGAGGCCATGGGCCAGCCGATTCGCGTAGTCCCGGGAGTCGTCCTCCATGCGGTGCGCGGGCACGGCGGCGACGGCGACGTCGTCGCGGGTGGTCACGGCGGGTTGTTGCAGCGTCGTCGTCAGATAGTCTTCGCGTTCCTCGGGGGTGAGCAGCCGGGAGTGCTTTCCACCGGCGACGGTGAGAGCGGCGTTGAGTTCGTCGTGGATCTCGGCGACGTCCTCGGCCTGCGCCGCGGCGTCTTCGGCGGCGGCGCGAGCCTGCGCGAATTCCGAGGAGGAGGCGTACACGCCGCGTTGTTGCGCGGCGTCGAGCACCACCGCGGCGTAGCGCTCGGGCGTGGGTGGGACGACGAAGATCGGCCGGCCCAGCAACGCGGCGCCGTAGGCCGGGCCCCACACATACAGCGCCGCCACGGCTGCGAGCGCCAGCACGGCGACTATGCCCGAGCAGCCGATCAGCATCTTTTTGCCCATGGTCGGTCACAGTAACCGCGGGCCACCGGCCCCGCCATCGGGCAGGGTCGGGAGCAGGGGCAGGGACAACCCCTAAGGCGGACCTTCTCGTAGACCTACTGGGCGGTGGCTTCCGCGCCGTTGACGGCGGACTCCACCAGGTTGCTGCGCTCCAGCGGAGTGTTGTCGCGCACGGCGTCGATCCACTGCCCGCTGGTGCCGACCGCCGCGAGATTGGAGTTCAACAGCGCCATCATCGTGGTGTGGACGGTCTTCGCGTCGGCGGCGCCGGCCGAGTTGGACAGGTTGATCGCGCCGGTCGCGTCCGAAAGGACCTCGGTGGTGAATCCGCGCTGTTCGCCTTCCTCACCGAGACGATCGCCGCAGCCCATCACCGGGGCACGAAAGCCGTCAGCCTGTGCCTCGGCGCGATACCGCTCGCCCAGGCGGGCGTGCTCCAGGAGCGTCCGGCGGTCACCCACTGGCACGCCTTCGACGAGTTGTCCCGGCGCAACGCCTCGATCCCCTGGGATGACTCGGTGCTCTACCTCGACCACGGTGACGTGATGACCTCGGCGGGCACCGCCGCCGGGCTCGACGCCTGCCTCCACCTGGTCCGGTCTCAGCTCGGTTCCGACGCTGCCGCGCATGTCGCGCGCAGCCTGGTCATCGCGCCGCACCGCGACGGCGGCCAGGCCCAGTTCGTGGAGCGCCCGATCACGCCGGCGGCGGAGAATGCGCCAATCGCCGCCGTGCTGGACTGGATCGACGAGCACTTGGAAGGTGATCTCACGGTCGCCCGGCTGGCCGAGGTCGCGCACATGAGCACCCGGACGTTTCTCCGGGAGTTTCAGGCCGCCACGGGGTCTGGGCCGAGCGCGTGGGTGCGACGTCGGCGCCTGGATGAGGCGCGCCGGTTGTTGGAGGTGACAGACCATCCGGTGGAGCAGGTCGCCCAGAAAGTCGGTTTCGGCGGTTCCGCGACACTGAGGCAGAACTTCCGGGCAGCCTTCGGGGTGCCACCCGCGGCCTATCGCAGCCGCTTTTTCTGACGGACTGACTTGCATGGGGCGTCACGACGTCGTGGCCTGTTTCTTCTTGGCGTAGGCGCGGGCGGCGCGCACGCGATCCCCGCACCGGGTGCTGCACCAGTGCCGCCGGGCATGGGTGCGCAGAAACACTCGGTCGCAGGACGGCGCCCCACATTGTTCGAGGGAGCCGGCCTCCTCCCCCGCCAGGAGGGCGGCGGCGTCGTCCGCGATGCGCGCCATGGCGTGCTCTACGAGCTGGGTGACGGGGTGGCCGGTGACGCGGGCGAAACCGCGGCCGGGTTCGTGGACGAGCGTGAGCGTCTGCGGAACCATCCTGACGGCGGCGTTGACCTCGGCGAGCACCTGCGCATCGGGCGTCTGCCCTGCGAGGTGGGCGTCGAAAAGGTGTCGGAGCTGGGAGCGCAGCGTCGTGAGTTTGGCGTGGCAGTAGTCCTGCAGCCGGGTGTCGTCGGGCACAAGCCCGTGGTCCACCAGCCAGGCGGTGGTCGCTATGGGGCCGTCGAGGAGTTCCACGGCGTCGTTGCCGGGCACCGCGAACAGTGTGCTGATCAGTGCGAGGGACGGGTGCTCGGCGGCGCCGGGCACCGCGGGCGGCAGCGAATTATTCATGCAAGTCATGGTAACAGGAACGACTTTCCGTGATAAGACTGCTAACGTACTGTCACGGAAACACAATGATCCATCCATGAGAACTGAGGACACATGCACATCCCCCCGAAGTCCGGCTCCGCCCCTTTCACCCTTTCGGTGCTGGACAACGCACTGACCAGCATCGGCACCACCGCCCAGGAGGGTCTGCAGGGAGTCATCGACCTGGCCGGACTGGCCGACCGCCGCGGCTACCACCGCTTCTGGCTGAGCGAACACCACGCCATGCCCGCCGCCGCGACCTCCTCCCCGCAGCTCATGCTTTCCCGCCTGACTGCGGAGACAAAGAACATCCGCCTTGGCGCGGGCGGAGTGATGCTGCCGAACCACTCCTCCCTGATGATCGCGGAGCAGTTCGGCATGCTGGAGGCCCTGGCCCCGGGGCGCATCGACTTGGGGCTCGGGCGCGCCCCGGGCACCGACGGCGCCACCGCCGCCGCACTGCGCCGGCACCAGAGCGCCAATGACCACTTCCCGCAGCAGGTGCTCGAATTGCTCGGCTTCCTGCAGGCCGACTTCCCCAATGGCCACCGCTACCAGAACGTCCACGCCGTCCCCGGGCCCTGGCAGGCGCAGATCAACCGCGTGCCCGGCTCAGTCAGCCTGCCCGATGTCTGGGTGCTGGGCTCGTCGACTTACTCTGCCAGCCTCGCCGGCCAGCTCGGCCGCCCTTATGCCTTCGCCCTGCAGTTCGGCGACTCGGACGTCGACAGCGCTTTCCAGCTGTACCGGGAGAGCTTCCGCCCGTCCGGAATCATCGACGAGCCGCACACCCTGGTCAGTGTGCTCGCGACGGCCGACCACGACGCGGAGGAGGCCCGCCGCCAGACGCTCTCTAACTCCATGGCGATGCTGCAGATGTTCCAGCGCAAACCCTTCGCCTCCTTTTCACCGGAAGAAGTGGAGAACTACCCGGCGACACCGCAGGAGCGTCAGGTCATCGACACCTATGTGAACCAGACCTACCACGGCACGCCCGCCCAGGTCGCCGACCGCCTGGAAGAACTACAGGGGCGCACCGGTGCCGATGAGATCATGCTCGTGGTCTCCGGCCATACCCGCACGGCCCTGAACACGACCGTGGATCTGGTGGCTGATCATTACGGCATGTCGGCCGACTAAGCAGTGTCTACCGACGCCCGCTGCGCGCTGACCCAGGGATTCAGGGGCAGGGCACTAAGCTGTGTGCCACCATGTCTGAGCGCCCAGAACAGCCCGACCATGAGGTCCCGAAACTCCTGCGGTTCACCACCCAGGGCATCGTGCCCAACGACCGGGTCCAGATGTGGGAGGGCCACAACGCCCGGGCGTTGCTGCCCTTAGACATCCGGACGCTGAACAACCGGCCCATGCGGGCAGCGGAGACCAACCTGCACCTGCCCTCGGTGCGGCTGGCCAGCGTGTACGGCTCCTCGCAAGTGGTGGAGCGCTCGGAGAGCTTCATCAACGACAACCCCACCGGCATGATCGCCATTTTCTTTGCGACGGAAGGCGACGCCTTCTTCTTCCACCGCGGCGGCAACATCTCCCTGCGGCCCGGACAGGCGATCGTCTACGACGCCGACCTGCCGTTCATGCGCGGTTTCGATGACGGTTTCCGCGAGCTCGTGCTGACCATCCCGAAGCAGCGCTACCGGGAGATGGTGGGCAAGACCGGGGCGGAGCTTCCTGCCGTGTTTGATTTCGGCCCCACCGCAGGCCCAGGGGAACAAGCGTTGGCGCGGCTGGTCAGCCGCACGCTCCAGCACATCGCCGCCGGGGAGACCACACATGTCACCCACACCGAGCCCAGCGCGAAACCGCTGCACAGCGTCGAAGACGAAGCCCTGGGGCTGATCCGTAATGTGCTCGGCGAACCGGCCAGCCACAACAAGGGCCTGATCAGCGCGGCCCGGCACCACATCGAACTCAACATCACCGACCAGGACCTCAGCCCGGCGGATATTTCGGCGGCCGTCGGCATCAGCGAACGACAGCTCAGCCGCATCTTCGCCGGTGCCGGCACCACGATCAGCCGCTACGTGTTGACCAAGCGCCTGGAGCTCACCCACCGTGCCTTGGCCGCCCCGGAGCAGGACACGCTGACGGTCGGTGAAATCGCCCGGCGCTTCGGGTTTGCCTCACCGAGCCACTTCAGCCGGACTTTCCGCGCCCACTTCGGGATGACTCCGCTGCAGTGGCGGAAGGAAGCCCAGCGGCAGCGTCTGTGGGACTGACAGGGAGGTTGTCCTCCCCCACTCTTGCCTGAGCCGGACGCGGTTTGGTCTGGCACGGACAAGTCTGCGTCCGCCCCTATCCAGCGACTGTGACGGTCGATACATTCTTGTCAATGCCACGCCGGTATCCAGTATCGACGGCGCGGAGAATCGACCAGCTCAGGGCTCACGGGGCCCGCCTGCGAAAGGACGCACCATGCAGTTCCACGTTTCCGGTTACAGCACCAAAGATCCGCTCACCCTTCCCGCAGAAGGCACCGGCGTTGACCGGCCAGACGACGTCCCGGAGCAGGTCGACGTGCTCATCGTCGGCGCCGGCCCCGCCGGCACCA
This sequence comes from Corynebacterium maris DSM 45190, assembly GCF_000442645.1. Taxonomy (NCBI): domain Bacteria; kingdom Bacillati; phylum Actinomycetota; class Actinomycetes; order Mycobacteriales; family Corynebacteriaceae; genus Corynebacterium; species Corynebacterium maris. The sequence goes on along the minus strand of NC_021915.1, from coordinate 35,535 downwards.
TCGCCGCAGCGCAGCTGTCCCGCTTCCCCGGCATCACCACCCGCCTGGTGGAACGCCGCGGCCACCGCCTGGAACTAGCCAACGCCGACGGCGTGCACTCCCGCACCGTGGAGACGATGGCGACGTTCGGCGCCGCCCACCAGATCCTGGCCGAGGCGCACGAGATCACCGACATGGCGTTCTGGAAGCCGGACCCGAAGAATCCCAGCGAAATCATCCGCGACAACAGCACCCGCGAACTGCCCCAAGACATCAGCGAGTTCCCGCAGGTGCTACTGACCCAGGTGCGGCTCATCGACCACCTCAACCGGTTCATGAAGAACGCGCCCACCCGCATGGAACCCGACTACGGCTACGAGTTCAACGACCTGCAGATCTCCGAGAACTCCGACGCGGAAGACTACCCCGTCACCGTCCAACTGACCCGAACCCTGGAATCCGGAGAAACGGAAGACGTCACCGTCCGCGCCAAGTACGTCATCGGCGCCGACGGCGCGCGCAGCAAGGTGCGCAAGTCCCTGGGCTACCGCCTGCGCGGCGACCAGGCCAACCACGCCTGGGGCGTGATGGACATTTACGCCGACACGGACTTTCCCGACGTGCGCAAAAAGTGCACCATCAAATCCGAGACTGGACGCACCATCCTGCTGATCCCCCGCGAGGGCGGCTACCTGTTCCGTCTCTACGTCGACCTGGGCGAAGTCGCAGAAGACAGCGACAAGTCGGTGCGCGACACTCCGTTAGAGGAGGTCATCAAAACGGCCAACGACATCCTGAGCCCGTACACCGTGACGGTCAAAGACGTCGTGTGGAACTCGATCTACGAGGTCGGACACCGGCTGGCCGACCACTTCGACGACCGCGTCTCCGAGAAATCCTCCGGCGAACACCCCCGCGTGTTCATCGTCGGCGACGCCTGCCACACGCACAGCGCGAAGGCCGGCCAAGGCATGAACGTCTCCATCCAAGACGGCTTCAACCTCGGCTGGAAGTTGGGGCACGTGGCCAGCGGCAACAGTCCCCGTGAGCTGCTGAACACCTACAGCGAGGAACGCGAGGAGATCGCCCGCCGCCTCATCGAATTCGACAAAGAATGGTCCACGCTGATGGCCAAGCCCGCCAACCAGCTCGGCAGCGCCACCGAAGTCGAAGAGTTCTACCAGTCCACGGCAGAATTCAACGCAGGCTACATGACCCAGTACGAACCCTCGATGATCACCACCGAGGCCACCCACCAGAAGCTGGCCGGCGGCTACCCCATCGGACGACGCTTCAAGTCCGCCCGCGTGGGACGGGTCTGTGACCTCGTGGAGCTACACCTCGGGCACCAGGCCACGTCCGACGGCCGAGTGCGACTGTATGTCTTCGCCGACTCCCCCGCGCCGGGCGAGGACTCTGCGGTTAAGGACTGGGCCGGGTGGGCGGAAGGCAAACTCGACCCCACGCTCATCGACGCCAAGGTGATCTACCAGCAGCCCTACACCGAATTCGACATGCTGGACGTGCCGGCGGCCTTCAAGCCCCGGGTCGGGCACCTGGATCTGGTCGATCTGGAAAACGCTTTCGGAGTGTTGGAGGGCGAGAACATCTTCGAACAGCGCGAGATCTCCCGTGACGGCGCCGTGGTGGTCGTCCGCCCGGACCAGTACGTCGCCGGCGTCTTCCCACTGACCGACACCGAGGGCTTGGGCGACTTCCTGGGCGGGATTTTTCCGAACATGTAGGCGTTCCCCACATATCTCTGAGGTCTCGGGTGGTCATTGACTGCCCGAGGCTTTCGCCTTCCTTGCCTGAACAATCGAGCTTTCCCGGTCAAGAAGAAGATGCGCCGCAGAAGACACCAAGGCTGGACAAGTTCGGGTCTCTGCCGACGGCAGGGGCGACGACCTGTCCAGGCAGTGGCTGACAAGACATAAGCGTCGCAGGCAAACCCGGCGTAGTTGCGGTCAGGAAAGCATCGATGTTGCCCGCAAACGAGACCCAGGCTGGAGGAAGTCGGTGGGCCTGATGTTGGCCATCGCTTACCTGCCGTAGGACACTACTTCCGAGATGCCGCTACTTCGTTTCGTTTGGGTGGTTGGTGTGCACCTGCTCGAGAAATACCGTGTGCCCATCTACATAAAACCAGATCCGCGCAGTACCTTTTGCCGTCGGTTTATGCTGCCAGCGGTCATAGCGCGCCTCGCCTCGCCGGATCGTGGCGAGCTCACCTTTGAGTCGGTAGTTCGTCGACGTCGTATCCAACGGCGTCCTGGTCAAAAAGTCCCACGCGTGCGCCATTGGGTTGCGGATCGTCGCAACCAGATCGCGCCACCCCTTGCGGGCGTGGGTGGTGGCGAAACGGATCTCATACTCTGTCTTCCTTGGCGGGCGGGGGGCCAGCTCGCCCTTTTTCGCAGCCACTACGGCCGTTCCACAGTCTCGTCATCATCGAGCCATTGAAGGTCAGCGTTGCCCAGGCCGGTGGCCACGGCCGTGGCCGTCTCTTTCCAGGAGGTCAGCTCGCTGAGCACCAGATGGGGTTGCTCAGTGGAAAACGAGGCACGCGCGGCGTCGAGAAGATCCTGGGCACACGCCTCACGATCTGCCGGAGATAGAGCGAGCATCCAAGGAAAGGCCTTTGTCAAACGCTCGGCAAATGTACCGTCGGAGTCGATCGTGGCGGTGATCAGGTGAGCGGCGAAGTCGAGGAGGCGAGCACGTCCGTCGGCCTCACGCCGTGACATCAATACCAGCGGTTCACCGTCACGACGCGTGATCATGATGGTGTGGTTTTCGGCTTCGGCGAAGACCTCGGCCGAGTGCTTACTCAAATCCGAGGAGCGTCGGGTCCGGTAGGGGAAATCAGCTGCGAGGGCCATACCCCCACCCTATTCGGAACGTATTCGGAATTCTAGGGGTGTTCGACGAACCCGGAGATTAATTCTTTAGAACGCCACTGCTTTCGTACAACGCCCAATGCCCCGAGAGCCATGAACCATTCCTCACACCAGAACCTGCGGGCAAGATTCCCATAAAGCCCATCTCACGACCAGCCAACACCAAAAACAAAAGAAACCGGAGGTCACACCCTCTTTCGAGTTTGTGACCTCCGGTGCTTGCAGTTCAAGAACTGCATATGGTGCCCGGGGAGGGACTTGAACCCTCACGTTCTTGCGAACACTGGCACCTGAAGCCAGCGCGTCTGCCAATTCCGCCACCCGGGCGGGCGACTTATTTAATATAACAACAGCAGTTGGATATACACAAATCGCCAGCTCATGACGGCTTTCGATGCACTAAAATCACTGTGTCCGAGCCGCCGCGCATGTCGCAATGGCTACGGATTAGGGGCCGGGTCATTCTATACTGTCCGCACCGGCCTTAATTGGAAGTAGAAAGGAGGCCGCTTCATGTCTTTTATGGTTCAGCTGGCCAAGTTCGACAGCCGTCTGCAACGCGGCCTCGACAACGCTTTCGCCCTCGTCTTCGGTGGGCGTGTCGTGCCCGCCGAGATTGAGGAGCTGCTCAAGCAGCAGGCCATGGACAACCTCACCGCCACCGACGACGATCACCTGATCGCCCCGAACGTGTACACGGTGGGCGTGTCCTCGAGAGATCTGGAAAACCTTTCCCAGGACCAGGGCCTACCGGCGCGTTTCGCCGAGCAGATGACCCGTTTCACCCGTAACCAAGGGTGGGAGCTCGCAGGTGAGCCAGTGGTACGCATCGCCGAGGAATCGGGCTTGCGTACAGGTCAGCTGCGGGTATCGTCCTACATCTCTCCCGACCCTGAGCTCGTCAGTGGCTTTGACGCCATCGAGACGGACCCTGAGCCGGCCGCTTCCCCACGGGATTCTGCGGCCGCAACTTCCCTAGAGCCTGAGGAGGCCGAAGTGACTGAGATCTTCAACCGCGAGGGATCAACCTCAAGCCAGAGCGCGACGATGACGCCGGTGGTGTCGTTGTTGCTGCAGGACGGCTCTTCGCGGACGCATCACCTGCAGGAGGGATCCACCATCATCGGCCGCAGCAACGCGGCGGATTTCCGCCTGCCGGACACGGGCGTGTCCCGTCAGCATGCGGAGATCACGTGGGACGGCCGCGACGCCGTCCTGGTCGATCTGGAGTCGACGAACGGCACGACCGTCAACCAGACCCCGATCGACAACTGGCTGCTCGGTGACGGCGACGTCATCACCATCGGCCATTCGAACATCGAGGTTCGCATTTACACTCCCGACAACGTTTAAGGAGGGGCGATGGATACGGTTGTGCTGACAGCCATTCGTTTCGGCCTGTTGATCCTGCTGTGGGTGTTCATTCTGGTCGCCCTCAACGCCATGCGCGTGGACGCGAATAAGGCGGCAGGTCAACGCCGGACGAGCAAGAAGGCGGGCAGCACGACCAGGGCCGCCGTCTCTCGTGAGAAAGTGGGCCACCTGACGGTGGTCGAGGGTCCCTTGCAGGGCTCGCACATGGATATTTCTTCCCTGTCCGAGGTCGTCATGGGCCGTAGTTCGGACTGCCACTTCGTACTCGGCGACGACTACGCGTCGTCGCGCCACGCCCGGTTGTTCCGCCGCGGCTCCGAATGGTTCGTCGAGGACCTGGAGTCGCGCAACGGCACCTTCGTCGGCGGCTACCGCATCGACCAGCCCGAGCAGGCGTCCACCGGCGCGGACATCAAGATGGGTCGAACGACAGTGAGGTTGATTCCGTGAGCCTGATCCTGAATTACGCGGTCTCCTCGGATCGCGGGTTGGTGCGCCAGGACAACGAGGACTCCGCCTACGCGGGCCCGCACATCCTGGTCCTGGCGGACGGCATGGGCGGGCATGCGGCCGGCGAAATCGCCAGCCAGATCATGGTCAACCACATGATCAAGCTCGACCGCGACCCGCAGGACAACGATCTTCTGGCGCTGTTGGGCGGATACTCGGACGACGCGAACCGCGAGATCGCCCAGACGGTGCGCACCCAGCCGGAGACGGAGGGCATGGGCACCACCCTGACGTCGCTGCTGTTCAACGGCACGCACTTCGGTTTGATCCATGTCGGCGACTCCCGCGGCTACCGTCTGCGGGACGGGAAGCTCGAGCAGATCACCGTGGACGACACGTTCGTGCAGTCGCTGGTGGAAAAGGGCAAGCTTGATCCGGGCGACGTGTCGTCTCACCCGCAGAAGGCGCTGATCCTCAAGGCTTATACCGGCACGCCGGTGGAGCCCTCGCTGCGCATCCTGGACGCCAAGCCGGGCGACCGGCTGCTGCTGTGCTCCGACGGTTTGTCTGATCCGGTGACGGCGTCGACGATCGAGGAGGCGCTGCGCCAGGGCACCCCGGAGATCGCCACGCAGCGGCTCGTGGAGCTGGCGCTGCGTTCCGGTGGTCCGGACAACGTCACCGTCGTCGTCGCCGACGTCTTGGAGGACACGGAGATCGACGAGAAGACGCGCGCCCAGGTGCCGAAGACGCCGGTCACCGCCGGCGCCCTCAACGGCCCCGTCGAGGTCTCGCACCCGGACACGGCCGCCGGCCGGGCCGCCGCGCTGTCGCGGCCCGCGGCCAGCGCCCAGCCGAATAAATCGGTGTCCGTCCCGCCGCCGGCCGTCGAGAAGTTCGACGAAGACGAGCCCGGCGACGACGCCGAGGAGGGCCCCAGGAAGGGGCGCTGGATCGGAGTGATCGTCGCGCTGCTGGTGATCCTGGGATTGATCGGCGGCGGTTGGTGGTTGTACTCACGCATGGACGACAACTATTTTCTCGCCGCGGAAGAAGTCGACGGCGAGGAACGCTTCGTCATCGAACAAGGCGTGAACTTCTCCGTCTTCGGACGCGACCTCCACGAACCCGTGCAGGGGGCGTGCCTGAACGCAGGCGACGACCTCCGGGTCCTCGACCTGGCGGACCTTCCCGCGGCGGGGGACGACGACTGCGCCGCCTTCGGCCCGCAGGATCTGCCGGAATCGGCGCGCGCCGGCTTGGACGCCCTCGACGGCGGCAGCTACGAACAGGTGACGCAACAGCTGCGTAACCTCGCGCAACAGGCGTTGCCGGTGTGCATCACCGTGGAGCCGGAGGACCCCGACGCCGAGACACAAACCGAAGCCGGGGCGGGCGACCTCGCCCAGCCCGGCGTGAACTGCCGGGAGGTGTGATCATGAGCCGACTTCTTTCCCGACGCACGGAACTGGGCCTGCTCGTTCTGGCCACCGTCGTGCTGGCGCTGATGCTGGTCTCGCTCGAACTTTCCCAGGGCAACGCCCTGACCACCGACATGCTGTGGCTGATCGGCGGCTTCATCGCCGTCTTCGCGATCGCCCACTTCGTGATCTGCTTCGCGGCGCCGCACGCCGATCAAATCATGTTGCCCATCGCCGCGGTGCTCAACGCCATCGGCCTGGTGATGATCTATCGGCTGGACCTGGCCTCCGGCGGCGCGCTCGCCTCCCGGCAGGTGCTGTGGACCCTGGTGGGCGTGGTGCTCATGGTCGCGGTGCTGTTCATTCTCTCCGACCACCGCACCCTGACCAGGTACTCCTACCTGCTGGGCCTGGCCGGCATCATCCTGCTCGCCCTGCCGCTGGTGTGGCCGCAGCCGCCCGGCGCGGAGGCGCGCATCTGGATTTGGGTGGGCCCGCTGTCGGTGCAGCCGGGCGAGTTCTCCAAGATTTTGCTGCTGTTGTTCTTCGCGCAGCTGCTCACGCAGAAGCGCGCGCTGTTCACGGTGGCGGGCTACCGCTTTTTGGGCATCACTTTTCCCCGGCTGCGTGACTTGGCGCCGATTCTGGCGGTGTGGTTCATCGTCATCATGATCATGGCGGTGTCCAATGACTTCGGCCCGGCGCTGCTGCTGTTCATCACGGTGCTGGGCATGTTGTACATGGCCACGGGCCGAGTGTCCTGGCTGGTGATCGGTCTGGTGCTCATCGCGGTGGGCGGCACTGCGGTGTATGCGGTCTCGGGCAAGATTCAGGAGCGAGTGACCAACTTCCTGGACCCGATCGGCAATTACGACACGACCGGCTATCAGCTCAGTCAGGCGTTGTTCGGCATGAGTTGGGGCGGGTTGACCGGCACCGGACTGGGCGAGGGTCATCCGGAGACCGTGCCGGTGGCGCATTCGGACTTCATTTTGGCCGCGATCGGCGAGGAGCTGGGCCTGATCGGTCTGGCTGCGGTGCTGGTGCTGTTCGCGGTGCTGGTGGCCCGTGGTTTCCGGGCGGCGCTGACGGTGCGCGACTCCTACGGCAAGCTCGTGGCCGCCGGGTTGTCGTTGACGATCGCCGTGCAGGTGTTCGTGGTCACCGGCGGGGTGACGGCGCTGATGCCGATGACGGGTCTGACGACTCCGTTCATGTCCGCCGGCGGTTCGGCCCTGATGGCGAACTACGTGTTGTTGGGGCTGTTGCTGGTGATTTCGAATTCGGCCCGCCGGCCGAAGGAGCAGGACGCGGCGGAGGCCGCGCAGCGGCAGCTGTCGGCGGGTGATCCGGCCAGCCCGGGCACCGCCATGATTCCGGTCGCCGATCCGAAGGCACGGGGGTCGCGCCGATGAACAAGTCCATTCGCTGGAGCGCGTTGTTCGCGCTCGTGTTGACGCTGATTCTGCTGATCAACATCACGATCGTGCAGGCTTTCCGGGAAGAGGAGTACGCCCAGAACGCCTTGAATCCGCGCGGTCTCTACGAGATGCAGCAGACGCACCGCGGGCAGATCAACGCCGGCGGGCAGGTGCTCGCGGCGTCGCAGGCCGATGAGAACGGCATTTACGACCGTTCTTATCCGACGATGCCGGTGGAGTTTGGCCCCATCCTGGGTTATCTCTCCGACCAGTACGGCACCGCCGGCCTGGAGGCCAGCTTCAACGGGGTGCTCACCGGCACGGATTCCACCGTCGCCGGAGCCCGGTTGTGGGATTCGCTGACGGGTGCAGAGCAGCGCGGCGCCAACCTGGAGCTGACGGTCGACCCGAATCTGCAGCAGGTGACGTACAACCAGCTGGCGCAGAACGGTTATGAGGGCGCGGCGGTGGCGATGCGCCCGTCGACGGGTGAGGTGTTGTCGCTGGCGTCGACGCCGTCGTACGACCCGAACCCGTTGACGGAGTCCGCCACCGCCAGTCAGGCGTGGGAGTCGCTGAACAACGATCCGGGGCAGCCGTTGATCAACACGGCGACCCAGGAGACGTTGCCACCGGGGTCGATCTTCAAGGTCATCACCACCGCCGCGGGTCTGCAGGCCGGGTACACCCCGGATTCGCAGCTGACCGGCGCCGCGGAGATCACGCTGCCGGACACCGTCACCACGCTGACCAACTACGCGGGCCAGACCTGCGGCGGTTCGCCGACGGTATCGTTGACCACCGCCTTCTCCTTGTCGTGCAACACCGCGTTCGTGGAGATGAGCACGGACATCGGCGCGGAGGGCCTGCGGTCGACGGCCGAGGCTTTCGGCGTGGGCGAGACCTACGACCTGGGGCTGCAGATGTCGCCCGGCGGCATGGGCGAGATGCCCGACGCCGCCGCCGTGGCGCAGTCTTCCATCGGCCAGCGCGACGTGACCATGTCCGCGCTACAGGCCGCGGTGATGGCGGCGACCGTCGCCAACGACGGCCGCCGCATGGAGCCCTACCTGGTGGAGACGATCACCGAGCCCGACCTGACGGTGCTGCGGGAAAACGAGCCCCGGGAGATCACCCAGGCCGTCACCCCGGAGGAGGCCGCCACGCTGGAGGGGTTGATGTTCGCCTCGGAGCGGGCCACCTCCGGTTATGACGGCAACGGCTACGCCTCCAAGACGGGCACCGCCGAACACGGCGACGGCAGCGTGGGCCCGCACGTCTGGTACGTGGCCTATGACCCCGCCAAGGACGTGGCGGTGGCCGTGGTGGTCAAGAACGGCGGCGGTTACGGCGCCAGCGCCACCGGCGGGCAGCTCGCCGCCCCCATCGGGCGCACGATGTTGGCCACCGCCCCGGCCGCCGGCGAGGGAGGTGCCTAGCACCATGGAAAACAAGGAACAGCTGCAGGGCTTGCTCGGCGACGATTACACGCTGCAATGGGTGATTGGCCGCGGCGGCATGTCCACCGTGTGGCTCGCCGACGACAACCGCAGCGACACCGAAGTCGCCGTGAAAGTGCTGCGCCCGGAATTTTCCAACAACGACGAGTTCTTGGCCCGCTTCCGCAACGAGGCCGTCGCGGCGGAGGACATCCACTCCGACAACGTGGTGCGCACCTACGACTACCGGGAGGCCCCGGACCCGGCGGGCCACACCTTCTGTTTCCTCATCATGGAGTACGTGCGCGGCGAGTCGCTGGCCGATCTGCTGCAGCGGGAGAAGGCGCTGTCGGAGGAACTCGCCCTCGACGTGATGGAGCAGGCCGCCCACGGCCTGTCGATCCTGCATCGCCACGGGCTGGTGCACCGCGACATCAAACCCGGCAACCTGCTGGTCACGCAGAACGGCCAGGTCAAGATCACGGACTTCGGCATCGCGAAGGCCGCGGCCGCGGTGCCGTTGACGCGCACCGGCATGGTGGTGGGCACCGCCCAGTACGTCTCCCCGGAGCAGGCGCAGGGCCAAGAGGTCGGCGCCCCTTCCGACGTGTACTCCCTGGGCGTGGTGGGCTACGAGATGCTCGCCGGCGAACGCCCCTTCATCGGCGACAGCGGCGTGTCCGTGGCGTTGGCGCACGTCAACAACGCCCCGCCCGCCCTGCCGACGACGGTCAGCGCCCCCACCCGGGAATTGATCGGCATCTCGTTGCGCAAGGATCCGGCCACCCGCTTCGCCGACGGCAACGAACTGGCGTTGGCCGTCTCCGCCGTGCGGCTCGGGCAGCGCCCGCCGCAACCGGCGTCGGCGGCGATGAACCAACTCGCCGCCGAACCGTCGCCGACCGCGTCCACGCACATGCTGGGCCAGACGGCGCAGCCGACGACGATCCACCCGGCCGCGGCCGCGGCCGGGGCCGCCGGCGCCGCACCCGGCCGTCCCCGGACGGCGGACCAGCCCGTGATCGCCCGGCGAAAACAGCAGCGCTCCGGCGGCGGTTTCGCCGTGGGCCTGCTCATTGCACTCGCCGCGGCGGGCGCCGTGGCCGCGGGCATTTGGGCGGCGGCCAGCGGCGTCTTCGACGGACAGGCGGAAGAGACGACGACCCCCGCCACCACGACGATGCCGCCGGAGATCGTCACTGAATGGGTCACCCCCACGCAGGAACAGGCCCCGGTCGAGCCGACCACCGTGACGCAAGAGCCGACGGCTCCGCAGCAACCGCAGCCGCAGCCCAGCCCGACGGACCCGGGGACCGCTCCCCCACCGGCCGGCCCGCCCACCACGCAGGCCCCGGCGCCGGGCCCGGGCCCCTCGCAGCCGGGGAACCCGCCGCAGCCGGATCCGGCTCCGGCGGACCCGGGAACCGGTAACAATGGAGGAGACGGCACAGGCGACGACGCCGGCGGCACCGGTGGCGGCGCGACGAACGGCGCGCAGCCTGCACTGCCTCCCGCCGACGAGTCGAACGGCGAGTCAGGTCAACTGCCCGAGTCCTTTGAAGGGGGCGCGTAATGGCACTGCTCAACGACCGGTATGAACTCGGCGACGTCATCGGCACCGGCGGCATGTCGGACGTCTACCGCGCCGACGACACCCTGCTGGGCCGGGAAGTCGCCGTGAAGATCCTCAAACAGGAGCTGACCCGCGACGTCAACTTCCGGGAACGCTTCCGCCGGGAGGCGCAGAACTCCGCCCGCCTGAACCACCCCAACATCGTCTCCATCTACGACACCGGCGAAACCGAGATCGAGGGTTTCCAGGTGCCGTTCATCGTCATGGAGATCATCTACGGCCGCACCCTGCGCAGCATCGTCCGCGAGGACGGCCCGCTCTCGCCCGACGAGGCCGCGGAACTGCTCGTGCCCGTGTGCTCGGCGCTGCAGTCCTCCCACGACGCCGGCATCATCCACCGCGACATCAAACCGGCGAACGTCATGGTCACCAACACCGGCGCGCTGAAGGTCATGGACTTCGGCATCGCCCGCGCGCTTGACGACGCCACCTCCGCCATGACCCAGACCGCCGCGGTCATCGGCACCGCCCAGTACCTCTCGCCGGAACAGGCCCGCGGCAAATCCGCCGACGCCCGCTCCGACGTGTACGGCCTGGGCTGCGTCCTCTACGAAATGGTCACCGGAGAACCTCCCTTCGCGGGTGACAGCCCGTTTGCCGTGGCGTATCAGCACGTGCAGGAGGATCCGCAGCCGCCGTCCGAGCGCATCGGCGCGGAGACGCTCTCGCCCACCGCCGCCTTGAACATCGACGCGGTGACGCTCACCGCCATGGCCAAACACCCGGCGGACCGCTACCAATCCGCCGCCGAGATGGGCGAGGACCTGGCGCGGCTGTCCCGCGGTTCCGTCACCCAGGCCGCCCGCGCCCACGTGGACCCCGCGGACGAGGAGGCGCCCACCACCGTGGCCCCGCCCGTCGCCGCCGGAGCGGCCGCGGGCACGGCCGCCACGAAACTGGCCGCCGCCACCCCGCCTCCAGCGGAACCCGCGACGACGGCCGCCGGCGCGCACCCGGCCCAGGCCGCCCCCGCCGCCCGCACCAACTGGGCGAAGTGGATCGCGATCCTGCTCGCGGCGTTGATCGTGGTGGCCCTCGGCGTCTTCGCCCTGGACTTCTTCCGCACCACCGGCGGCAACGGCTCCGAACCCGGTACGACGACGATCTCTGACGAGGCCGCGGTGCCCGACGTCGTCGGGTGGCAGGAAAACGACGCCGTCGCCGCGCTGGAGGAGGCCGGCTTCACCGTCGAGATCGAGGAGGAACCCAGCCCCGAGGTCGAGCGCGGCTTCGTCACCGGCACCGACCCGGCCGCCGGATCGATGCTGCGCCCCGGCACCACCGTCACCCTGTCGGTGTCCAGCGGCCCGGAAATCACTGACGTGCCCGACCTCACCGGCCTGACCGCCCAGGAAGCCCAGGAGGCGCTCGACGAGGCCGGTCTGCTGCTGAACTCGCAGGTCAACGAGGAGCGCTCCGACTCCGTCGAGGCTGGCCAGGTGCTGTCGCAGAACCCGGCGGCCGGCTCGCAGATCTCGAAGGGCACCCAGGTCAGCATCACCGTCTCCGCGGGGCCGAACCTGGTCACGGTGCCGTCGCTGCGCGGCATGCAGCTCGAGGAGGCGCAGGCCACGCTCGGGTCGTTGAACCTGGTGGCCGACGTCAGCTACCTCGACTCGGCCTCGCCCGAGGGGCAGGTGTTGCGCGTCATCGACGCCGGCTCCCAGGTCGCCCCCGGGTCCACGGTGACGCTCGAGGTGTCCAACGGCATGATCATGTCCATGCCGGACGTCACTCGCCTGAACCGGGCGGACGCGCTGCAGGAGCTGCGCGACGCCGGCTGGCAGGGCAGCGACCAACAGCTGGTCGTGGGCGAACCCGTGGGCACGGGCGCGCTTCTCGACGAAGGGCTGGTCGCAGTCTCCGAGCCGGTCGCCGGCGAGGAATTGCGCTCCGACGCTAATGTCACGATCCGGCTGTACGATTTCGACCTGGCGGAGCTCGCCCCCCGGCTGCCCTGACGTCCAGGCGGCCTGCGGGGCGGCTGCTAGGATTGCCCTCAAGTTCACGTCGATTCCGTCAATCGCCCCGTGTTTAAGGATATAGATGCCTAAAGCCAAGATCACTCAGAATTCCGCCGTTCCGTCGTCGAGCGGCACGTCACCGAGCCGGACTCCGGTCAAGATCAACAGCGGCGGCACCCCGAAGTGGTACATCGTGCTGATGTTCGGCTTCATGCTCGCCGGCTTGGCGTGGCTGGTGGTCAACTACCTCGCCGGCCCCCAGATCCAGTTCATGGTCGAACTCGGCCCCTGGAACTACGCCATCGGCTTCGGCCTGTTCATCGTCGGCCTGCTGATGACGATGGGATGGCGTTAGCGCCACCGCCCTGCCCGGCCCTCGCACCACACGGTGTGAGGGCCGTTGTCATTTTCCTAGTCGCGCGTGGGGTCAGGGAGGGCATCACCCCGCCAGGCACAACTGTGCCCCTTCGACTGTCCGGGTGCAGCTGCGCACCGCAACGACAGTGCGGGAGCGTACACACCCTGTGAACATCATACCAACAAAAAGTTATCCACAGGCTGTGGAGTAATCTGTGGAATTCTCTCGATTTTACTTATCCACCGCCATTTCCACAGCCTGTGGAATCTTTCCTTTCACCTTTCCCGCACTCGTTTCTCCTGCAGAAACACCCCGGAAAACAGCCGGTAACACACCCCTTTCACAAACCCGATCGCACAGGGGTTCGTAAATTACAAGAGTGTGGTTATCCACAATGTGGATAGACAGTGTGGATGATTATGGGCGAATGACGGGGTGTGGAAAACATTTCATCCGCCAGCAAAAAGTCCCCGGCGGTTGTGGATACCGCTGGGGACTACTCTGTGGATAACGACGGTCAGCTGATGGGCAGGTCCGTCACAGTAAAGGTGGCCACATAGAGCAGCACCGCACCCACCGACAGCGCGAGCACGGCCAGCGCCGCGATCCATCGCCTCTGCGGTCGCGGGGAGGTCACCCACCACGCCATCACCGCACCGGCGAGCAATCCGCCGACGTGACCCCAGAAACTCACCCCGGTGCCCAGCACCGTGTACCCGATGTTTACTGCGATGAGCACGATCGGCGCCCGCAGGTCACCGCCGGTGCGTGCCATGTAGGCCACCAGCACCGCCATCAGCGCATAGACCGCGCCAGAGGCCCCGGCCGTCGGTGAGATCGGGTCCATCCATAACACCGCGGCCGAGGCGCCGATCCCGCCCGCGAAGTAGGCGGTGGTGAACACCCCGGTGCCCAGCGAGCGTTCCATGCCCCACCCCAGGTAGCCGAGGAAGATCATGTTCAACACCACGTGGACCACATCCAGGTGCAGGAACATGGCGCCGACGGCGCGTAACGGGCCGAGGGGTTCGGTGGCGACCAGCGGGCCCCACAGGATCCAGGATCCGGCCAGTGGGCTGCCCAGGACGGAATTGGTGGCCGACCCCGATTGAAAGACGGTCACCGCCCAGACCAGCAGACACGCCAGCATCAGCGTCGCGGTGGCGGGAGAGGTACGGAAGAAAGTGCGCAGGAAGGTCACGGTGAGAGGCTCTTTGACGTCGAGGAGGGGCGAGCAACGAAAAACCGCGCCCCCGGATCGTGATCCGTGGACGCGGGAACGCAGCCTGTAAAAGGAAGGCCTACTTGATCTCGATGGACTCGATGACGATCGGCTCGGTCGGGCGGTCCATGCGGTCGGTTTCAGTGGTGCCGATCTCGTCGACGACCTTCTTCGAGGCCTCGTCGGTGACCTCACCGAAGATGGTGTGCGCGTTGTTCAGGTGCGGGGTCGGCGCCACGGTGATGAAGAACTGGGAGCCGTTGGTGCCCGGGCCGGCGTTGGCCATGGCCAGCAGGTACGGGCGGTCGAAGCGCAGCTCCGGGTGGAACTCGTCGGCGAACTGGTAGCCCGGGCCGCCGCGGCCGGTGCCGGTCGGGTCGCCGCCCTGGATCATGAAACGGTCGATGACGCGGTGGAAGACGGCGCCGTCGTAGAACGGGCCGGTCTTTTCACCCTTGGCGTTCTCGGTCTTGTACTCCTTCTCGCCGGTGGCCAGGCCGACGAAGTTCTCGACCGTGACCGGCGCGTGGTTGCCGTACAGGTCGACGACGATGTCGCCGCGGTTGGTGTGCAGAGTTGCGGTAGCAGTCTTAGTGGTCATGCGGTCAAGTGTAGTGAAGGCGCCCCGCGACGGTGGCCGCCCACGAAGAATGTTCGCCGAGGGCAGACAAAGGGCGACGAGGGAGGAAAATTCCGCCACCGACCGGCCCGACGAGACTAGCCTTAGGGTTAAGACCACCCATCAACGGTCCCGCCGCGCTCTTCCGGCCGGTGGCCGGCCTGATGAACTGTAAGGACTGAGGTGCATAACATGGCATTCCCCGCCAATACCGCTCTGCTCAAGCAGAGCTTTCAGATGATGAATTCTCTGCGCGAAAAGCTCAAGGACCGCAGCGACGAGCGCAACGACTCCGATTACGAGGAGCTGCGCCAATCCGCCCTGAACGTGCAGGACCTGCGCGAGCGAGTGCGCTCCCTCGACGCGGAGGGTCGCCGGGCGCTGTTGGCCGCCGGCCCCGTCGCTCAGAGCGCCCGCCTGCGGGTGGCCAACGCCCGCGAGGACCTCGACGGCAACTTCTCCGACTGGATGCTGCGGGCCTCCAAGGCCGCGGACGAAAGCTCCACCAAAATGGGCAAGGCCGTGAAGAAGTTCCGCCGCAACCCGAAGAAGACCTCCAAGCGAGTGGCCAAGCGCGCGGAGAAGGCCGCACAGAAGGTCACCGACAAGATGACCGGTAAGGCCGCCCGTCGCGCCGAACGCCGGAAGAAGCTGCGCACCGGCGGTATCGTCGCCGGCGTGATCGCGCTGCTGGCCGCCGGCGGTGGCGTGGTGTACTACGTGATCACCAATCGCCGCCAGTCCCCGGTCCTGGACACTCCTCCGCGCGTGGAGGAGCATTCCGGAAAGCGCCAGTCCGAACTCGTTTACTCGACCACCACTGAGGAAGCCATGACTGAGGACGCCACTGCCCGCACCCCCAAACCCGTCGACAACGTCCCCGTGGATCACACCCCCGTCGACGACGCCTCCGCCGACACGCCCGTGGACGAGGCCGCCGACCGCTCCAAGATCACCTACCCCACCGCCGACGCCCCCGAGACGGGCGACCAGACCAGCACCGACGTCCCCTCCGCTGAGCAGCACTCCGCCGCGGAGGAGGCCGTCAAGAAGGCCTCCGGTGAGCGCGTCGGCGACGGCAACGTCTACGACCACGCGGGCGAGTCCGCCGCTCAGCCAGCGGACGCCGACGCGGACGCAGAAGAAAAGGAAGACACCCGCGAGGAGATGGAAAAGCACAAGAAGAACATGTAGTTCCTCCCCTCCCGCCTACCTGTGACACCACTGCCCCACAGGTAGGTGTTTCCTGTGCGCTCTCCCTTTCGTCGAGCGGTGTCCGGACGCCGGCCCTATGGTGAGGGATCACGGTCGCGGCGTGCGACCCGTGTTGTCGTGTAAGGAAATACCTAGATGAAAACCATGTTGCTCGGGATGGTCGGCACTGACCTGTCCTGGGCCCGCACCCCCGCCATGCACGAGGCGGAAGGCTTGGCCCACGGCGTGCCGACGGTGTGCCGCAGGCTGGATGCGCTGCTGGTGAACAAGTCGCTGCCGGAGATCGTCGACGCGATCCGCGCGCTGGGTTTCGACGGTTTGATCATCACGCACCCCTTCAAAACGGAGGTGGTCGGCCTGCTCGACGCCATCAGCCCCTCCGCGGCCGCCGTCGGCGCCGCCAACACCGTGGTCGTCTCCCCCGACGGTCTGCTGACCGGGCATAACACGGAGGTCACCGGGTTCACCCAGGCACTGCGCACCGGGCTCGCCGGCGCACCGATGAACACCGTGGTGCAGATCGGGGCGGGCGGCGCCGGCAGCGCCACCGCACACGCGCTGCTCAACCAGGGGGTCAGCCGCATCGTGCTCTACGACATCAACGAGGCGCGCGTCGCGTCGTTGGCGGCGTCCATCAACGCCGTCGCCGGCCGCGAGGTCGTGGTCCCCGGCACGCCTGCGGACATCCCCGCCGCCGACGGCGTCGTCGACGCCACCCCGATGGGCATGCCCGTCCATCCCGGCACCGCCTTCGACCCCGCCGTGCTGCGTCCCGACCAGTGGATCGCGGACGTGGTGTACCTGCCCTATGAAACGGAACTCGTCGTTCGGGCCCGCGAAATCGGCTGCCGCATCCTCGACGGCGGTCACATGGCGCTGTACCAGTCCGTCGACGCGTTCCGG
This sequence comes from Corynebacterium maris DSM 45190, assembly GCF_000442645.1. NCBI lineage: Bacteria > Bacillati > Actinomycetota > Actinomycetes > Mycobacteriales > Corynebacteriaceae > Corynebacterium > Corynebacterium maris. The sequence goes on along the minus strand of NC_021915.1, from coordinate 18,637 downwards.
CTGTTCACCGGCCTAGAGGCCGACGTCGAGCGGATGCGCAGCACTTTCCATTCCTTCGACTAACCCGTGGCACGGGCGACCCACCGTCCGTCGTCGCGCGTGACCGTCAACGGGTAATCAAAGCAGGCGCTGACGTTCGCGCTGGTGAGCACCTCGTCGGCGGGGCCCGCGGCCAGCACCCGGCCACCGGCGATCAGCAGCGCGTGCGTCGTGGTCTTCGGCAGTTCCTCCAAGTGGTGGGTGACGGTCACGGTGGTCATGGGCAGGGCGTCCATGCTGGTCAGGAACTGTTCACGGGCGGCCACGTCCAGGCCGGTGGTGGGTTCGTCGAACAGCACCAGCTCTGGATCGGCGATCAACGCCCGCGCGATCAGCGCCCGGCCCCGTTCGCCCTGCGACATCGTGGGCCACCGCAAGGTGCCGTCGAGTCCGAACTCGATGAGCAGCTCATCCGCCCGCGCGGACTCCGCGGGGCTGGGCTCCCACCGGGTCATGCGCTCGGTCGTTCCCGTCAGCCCGGCCAGCACCACGTCGCGGGCCGTCATCGACGAGCGGACCGGGTGCCGCGGATTGACGTGTCCGATGCGTTCGCGCAGGCGGCGGATCTCCACCGCCCCCATCGTCTCCCCGAGGATGCGCACTGTGCCGGACGTGGGGAAATTCACCGCCCCGGCCAGCGACAACAGCGTGGACTTGCCCGCCCCGTTGGGGCCGAGCATGGCCCAATGTTCGCCGTCGTCGACGCGCCAGGCGACGTCGTCGAGAAGTGTTTTTCCCTGGCGCACCACATGCACGCCGTCCAATGCGATCGCGGGTTCAGCTGCAGACATGCTCTCAGGGTAGCGGGGCGACGGTTTCCCCGGAGACGACATGCGGGTGTTCCCTGCCTTCCATAAGCCTTCATTAAAGTGGCCCCAGGCCATGATGCGCGAGCCTATACTGAGCTTTCGTGAATGGAATTGACGCTGCCCGGGTCCGCACCCGGCATTTTGCCCAGGCCAAAGCGGAAGGCCGCAGAATCTCCGCACTGACCAGCTACGACGCCCTGACGGCGACCATCTTCGACGAAGCCGGCATCGACCTGCTGCTCGTCGGCGATTCGGCGGCGAACGTCGTCTACGGCCGCGAGACGACCTTGTCGATGACCGTCGACGAGATGGCGGTCATGGCCACGGCCGTCGCCGCCGCCGCGCAGCGCGCCTTGGTGTGCGTGGATCTTCCCTTCGGCAGTTACGAGGTCTCCGAGGAGCAGGCGGTGGCCACCGCCGTGCGCTTCATGCAGGAGACCGGGGTGGCGGCCGTGAAGCTCGAGGGCGGCGTCGAGCGCGCCGGCGCGATCCGCCGCATCGTCGATGCCGGGGTGCCGGTCATCGGCCACATCGGTTTCACCCCGCAATCGGAGCACGCCCTCGGCGGCGCGGTCATCCAGGGCCGCGGCGCGGGCCGGGAGAAGCTGCGCGCCGACGCCCTCGCCGTGCAGGAGGCGGGCGCTTTCGCCGTGGTCCTGGAGATGGTGCCCGCCGAGATCGCCGCGGAGATCACCGCTGAACTCGACGTCGTCACCATCGGCATCGGAGCAGGTGACGGCACCGACGGTCAGATTTTGGTGTGGCAGGACGCCTTCGGTCTCAACCGCGGCCGCACGGCCCGCTTCGTGCGTCAATACGCGGACCTGGGCGAGCAGCTGCTCGACGCCGCCAAAAACTACGCCGCCGACGTCGCCGACGGGTCCTTCCCCGATGAAGCCGAGTCCTACGAGGACACGGCGCGGTAATGGTCGCCGTCACCCGTACCGCCGCCGAACTGCGTGCGGCCCTGGCCGAGTTCCCCGGCGCCTCCCGCGGCCTGGTGCCCACGATGGGCGCCCTGCACTCCGGCCACGGTTCCTTGGTCGAGCTCGCCCGCGCCCACAACGACGTCGTGGTGGTCAGCGTCTTCGTCAACCCCCTGCAGTTCGAGGATCTCGGCGACTGCGAGGACTACCGCGAGTATCCCCGGGACCTGGAAGAAGACGTGGAGTTTCTGCGCGGCCTGGGCGCGGACGTCGTCTTCGCCCCTGCCGTGGCGGAGATGTACCCGGACGGCGCCCCACAGATCTGGGTGCGCACCGGGTCGATGGGCCAGCGCCTGGAGGGCGCGAGCCGCCCGGGCCATTTCGACGGGGTGGCCACGGTCGTCGCGAAACTCTTCCAGCTGACCCGTCCCGACCGCGCGTACTTCGGTCAGAAGGACGCGCAACAGGTCGCGGTGATCGAGCGGATGGTCGCCGACCTGGACTTTGACGTGGAGGTCGTGCCCGCCCCGATCGTCCGCGCCCCGGACGGGCTCGCTGAGTCCAGCCGCAACCAGCGCCTCAGCCCGGAGGACCGCCGACGTGCGCTGGCGTTGTCGCGGGCGCTGTTTACCCTGCGGGACCGGGTCGCCGACGGCGCGGACCCCGACGTCGCCGGGGTCCGTGCCGAACTCGCCGCGGCCGAGGGCGTCACGCTGGACTACCTCGAAGTCGTCGACCCGGGCACGCTCGCTCCGCTTGCCGACGACAGCCTCACCCGGCCGCTGCAGCGGCCGGCACTGGCGCTCGTCGCCGCCCAGGTCGGGCCGGTGCGACTGATCGACAACCTCCGGCTCACTCCGCGAACTCGGCGGTGACCGGCTCCGTCACGCCACGCAACACGTCCTCCACCTGTTGGGCGGCCTCGAAGACGTGCGTCCACGAGAAGCCCTCCGGTAGGGCGATGCCTGCGAGGTAGTTGCGGAACCAGTGGCTCTTGTACAGCCGCGGCGGCACCCACAGCCGCTCCAGCACCAGGTAGGAGACGGCCTCGGCTTCCACGTGGACGACGGGCCGGTCCCCCAGCGTCAGCGTCGCCACCTGGCGGGCGATCTCCGGGAAGATGTCCCGTCCCCCGTTGGGATTCAGCCGGATCACGAACCAGGCGTCGAACTCCGTCATCTCTGGGTGCGGCTGCTCGCCGGAGGAGGGCACCGTGCCGGGGGTCAACCAGCTGAGCATGTCTTCACGAGAATCATCCCACGTCAAGGCCACGCCGATCTTCCAGAGGTTGCCCAGCATGGTGATGCGCCGCTTCGGTATGCGCAGGAAACCGTCGTAGCGGTCCACCGCCGTGGTCTCGGTGATCAGTTCCCGCTGCGCCTCGCGCACGCCCTCCTCATAGGGCATCAGCCGCAGGTGAGAATGCTCCGGCCGGTTGACCTGCGTGGCGAGGTAATAGACGCGGTCACCGACCTCCACCGGCGTGGCGCCGGGGTCGGGTTCGTACCCGTAGCCGGTCCACTCTTCCTTGGAGCGCAGCTGCAAGCCGGACACCAGCTTGGCGACGGCGTCGAAGTTCTCGTAGCGGTTAAGCTGCACGGGCTCCGCCAGTTGGGTGGCCGCAGAGACCGCCTCCGCGACGGTGAATTGTGGCATCGCACGCACCACCTCCGCGATGAACTGTTCCAGTTGAAAAGCCACTGGATCTCCTTCCGTGAGGGGCTCGGGCAGCGTTACCGCTGCACGGGGGTTCCCTCCATACTAGGAAGAAAAGTCCACGGCGGGGAGTTTTTATGCGTCATGGGTCACATTTTGACACTGGCATGATGAAAGTCATGAAAATTAGAGGCCGGAACATCGACGAACACGGTCGGTGCGCGCACTACCGCAGCGAGCGCGACGTAGTGGCCAACCGTTGCGCCACGTGCCGGGAGTACTGGGCCTGCCACGCCTGCCACCGCGCGCTCGCCGACCACCCCTTCGGGCGCATGGCCGTGGATGACCCGACGTCCGCGATGTGCGGGGTCTGCGGGCACACAATGGGCTATGACACCTACTCTCGGGCCACGGCCTGCCCATCGTGCGGGCACCCCTTCAACCCGGGCTGCGCTGCCCACGCGCCGCTCTACTTCGAGGTATAGAGCGGCTGTAATTGCCCCGCTAGTTGTACGGCGCCCACCGCACGTACAACACATTGCCGGGCACCAGATCCAAGGTCGTGTCCTCTAGGCCGTCAAAAAGCTTGCTCCCAGACAGCGCACCCTCGAAGTTGGCCTTCCAAGCATCGTAATCGGTGGCGCTGATCGGCTGCCCGGGGAGCTCGGCGCCACCCAGAAGCACAAAAGTGGGCTGTATCTGCGGATCATTCAGTCTGCTCATGCCCCTGATCTTAGGCCCCGCGAACCGCTACAGCTCCGCCAGCACGGTGTCCGCCATGGCCTTCTGCCCGGCCGACGTCGGGTGCATCGGGTAAGCGTCGGTCGCAAATCCGAAGAAATCCACCCACCGCTCCGCCGGTTCCGCGCACCCGGTGTGGTTCTCTACGCCCGCCGGCAGTACGGCAGTGCCGCCGTGTCGCTCGGCGGCGTCGCGGACCTGCTGATTGAGTTCGTCGGTCAGGGAGATGATCCACTCCCGGTCGGCGGGGCTGATGGCGGCGACCTCGACGCATTCGTCGCCCGGAGCCAGCAGGGGCATATATCCGGTCGCGATGACCCGGGCGTCGGGAGCACGGTCGTCGATCGCCTCATAGACGCGATCCAACTGGGCCGGAAGCTCCGCGAATTGTGCGTCAGTCGACTCCTGCAGGAGTGTGCCGCAGTCGGAGGTCTGGTTCGATTCGATCGCCTCGACGAAACAGCCGACGATGAGTCCGAAACCGATGTCGTTCCCACCGATGGACAGCGTGACCACGTCGGTGTCGTCGGTGAGCGCGTCGATCTGGGCGGGAATGTCTTCCGTCTCCGTGGCCCACGGCTCCAAGACGTCGTCGGTGACGGCGCCGCCGCAACTGACGTCTTGTCCTTCCACCTGAGCATCTTGCAGGACATGCGAGGGGTAGTTGTCGGCGGAACGCTGGCAGACTTCTGGGCCCGTGATCGGGGACTCCCTGCTGCCGAGCGCCGCGTAGGAGTCACCGAGGGCGAGATACGTCTGCACGGGGTCGGGTTCCGGGGTCGGCGCTGCGGCGTCCTCGGCTGGATCCAGCTCGGCGGTGCATGCCGTCAGCGCGAGGCCGGCGAGAAGAGCGGTGGTCACGGTGGCTATTCTGCGTCGAAGTCGAGTCACGGGGTCCACTGTAATGAATTTCCGACCGGCGGAAACGCCTCCACATCATCCCACGACCCGTGCGTAGCTTATGCGTAGTGCAACGAGAACAGGGCCGGTCCGCATTTCTGCGAACCGGCCCTGACCTGCCACTTTAGTTGTGGAGCATAGGAGAATCGAACTCCTGACCTTCTGCTTGCAAAGCAGATGCTCTACCAATTGAGCTAATGCCCCGCGTTCCTGGTGGGCCTAGCAAGAATCGAACTTGCGACCTCATCGTTATCAGCGATGCGCTCTAACCGACTGAGCTATAGGCCCTGGGAACGATTATTCATATTACAGAGCACCCCCTGAAACCACCAAATCGCCCGGTCACAGTGGCTTTCACTGGGTCCGGGCGATGTGTTTGGCGGGCTAGGCCGAGGGGCTCTCAGAGGGCTGTCCGAGAGGAGCTATTCGCGCTCTTCCTCCAGGTCGACGCTGAAGCCGCCGAGCAGGTCCACGATGGCGTTGTAGACGACCGCCGCGAGTGGCGCGAGGATGGCCATGAGGATGGCGAAGACCGCCCCCAGCAGGGCCGCCGCGATCATGACGACGCCGAAGGTGACGGCGTTTTCGCCGCCGACGTCGCCGATGAGCGAGTTCAGCGACTCCCAAATCCCCGCCGCCGACATGCCGGCGTAGAGCACGGCGACGGCGATGAGCCAGGCGACGAACCCGACCAGCGCCATGGCCAACCCCACTCGGAAGGCGGACAGCGGGGCAATACGGTTCACGGCATAGGTACGGCGTGCAGCCATCAGCTACTCCTTATCGTCGGCGTCATCGGCGGAGCCCGAGTCTCCGTCAGACTTTACGCCAGCGGAACCCACGCCCGCCTCTTCGACGGACTTTTCTCCCTTGGCCACAGCCTGTGCCTCATCCTCGCCCTCGTCCTCGACGTTGACATCGACGACGGTGAGCTCGACGTCGTCGGCAAGGTCGACCAGCCGCACGCCCATGGTGGCACGCGAGGTCGGGCGGATCTGGTTGACCTCGGTGCGGACGACGCCGCCGACGGACGTCAGGCAGAAGAGCTGGTCGTCTTCGTCGACGGTGACGGCGGAGACGAGCTTGCCGCGCTTCGGGGTGTACTTGAAGGTCATCACGCCCATGCCGCCGCGACCCTGGGTGGTGTACTCCTCGATGGGGGTGCGCTTGCCGTAGCCGCCGGAGGTGGCCACCAGCAAGTACTGGCCGTCGTGGACGACGGTCATCGCCAGCAGCTGGTCCTCCTCCCGGAAACGCATGCCCTTGACGCCGGCGGTGGCGCGGCCCATGGGGCGCAGCTGCTCGTCGTCGGCGGTGAAGCGGATGGCCTGGCCCCGCTCGGAGACCAGCAGCAGATCCTCGTTGTCGTTGACCAGCGCGGCGCCGATGAGGCTGTCGCCCTCATTGAGGTTGATGGCGATCAGGCCGGCGTGGCGGGCGGACTCGTAGTCCTTGAGGCGGGACTTCTTGACCCGGCCGTCCTTGGTGGCCAGCACCAGGTAGGGGGCGTCCTCGTAGGAGCTGATCTGGATGACCTGCGCGATGCGCTCCTCCGGCTGCAGCTCCAGCAGGTTGGCCACGTGCTGGCCGCGGGCGGTGCGGGAAGCCTCGGGCAGCTCGTAGGCCTTGAGTCGGTAGACGCGGCCGAAGTTGGTGAAGAACAGGATCCAGTCGTGCGTGGAGCAGATGAAGAAATTCTTGACCACGTCGTCGACCTTGAGCTCGGCGCCGCGCACGCCCTTGCCGCCGCGCTTCTGCGACTTGTAGGCGTCGACCTTGGTGCGCTTGGCGTAACCGGTGGAGGTGATGGTGACCACGACGTTTTCGCGCGCGATGAGGTCTTCGGCGGAGACGTCGCCGGTGTCGGCGACGATGCGGGTCAGACGCTCGTCGCCGAACTTATCGACGATCTCGGCCAGCTCGTCGCGCACGATGGCACGCTGGCGCTCGGTGGAGGCCAGGATGTCCTTGAGGTCGGCGATCGTCTTCTCCAGCTCGGCGAGCTCGTCGACGATCTTCTGGCGCTCCAGCGCGGCCAGGCGGCGCAGCTGCATCGCGAGGATGGCGTCGGCCTGGACCTCGTCGACGTCGAGCAGCTCCATCAGGCCGCTGCGGGCCTCGTCGACCGTCGGCGAGCGGCGGATCAGGGCGATGACCTCGTCCAGCAGATCCAGCGCCTTGACCAGGCCGCGCAGGATGTGGGCGCGCTTTTCGGCCTCGTCGAGACGGAACTGGGTGCGGCGGACGATGACGTCGACCTGGTGGCGGACGTAGAACGTCAGCATCTGGTCCAGGCGCAGGGTGCGCGGCACGCCGTCGACGATGGAGAGCATGTTGGCCGAGAAGTTCGCCTCGAGCTGCGAGTGCTTGTACAGGTTGTTGAGCACCACACGCGCCACGGCGTCGCGCTTCAGGGTGATCACGATGCGCATGCCGACGCGGTCGGAGGACTCGTCCTCGATCTTGGAGATGCCCGCCAGCTTGCCGTTGGTCACCTGGTCGGCGATGTTGGCGATGAAGTTGTCCGGGTTGACGCTGTACGGCAGCTCGGTGATGACGATGCAGGTGCGGTTGCCGATCTCCTCGATCTCCGACTCGCCGCGCATACGGATGGAGCCGCGGCCGGTGGTGTAGGCGTCCTTGATGCCCTGGGTGCCGACGATCATGGCCTTCGTCGGAAAGTCCGGGCCCTTGACGAACTTCATGCACGCCTCGAGGCGGTCCTCTTCGTTGGACTCCGGGTTGTCCAGGATCCAGAAGATCGCCTCTGCCAGCTCAGTGAGGTTGTGCGGCGGGATGTTGGTGGCCATGCCCACGGCGATGCCGGAGGAGCCGTTCATCAGCAGGTTCGGCACGCGCGAGGGAAGCACGTCCGGCTCACTGGTCTTGCCGTCGTAGTTCGGGGAGAACTGGACGGCGTCCTCGCGGATGTCGCGGACCATCTCCATGGCGATCGGGGTGAGCTTGCACTCCGTGTAACGCATGGCGGCCGGGCCGTCGTTGCCGCGGGAGCCGAAGTTGCCCTGCCCGTCGATCAGCGGGTAGCGCATCACCCAGGGCTGGGCCAGGCGCACCAGGGTGTCGTAGATGGCGGTGTCGCCGTGCGGGTGGAACTGGCCCATCGTGTCAGAGACCGGGCGGGCGGACTTCACGTAGGAACGCTCCGGGCGATAGCCGGAGTCGTACATGGCGTAAATGATGCGGCGGTGAACCGGCTTCATGCCGTCGCGCACCTCAGGCAGCGCGCGGCCGACGATCACGCTCATGGCGTAATCGATGTAGCTGGTCGTCATCTCCTCATTGATGTCGATGGGCAGGATCTGGTCGTGGCTGACGATGCCAGATCCGGGAGTGTCGTCGCTCATGGCTTCCTTCGCTTACGGGATGTGAATAACAAAGCTTCATTCTACCCGGCTTTTCCGCTAAAACATCGATTCTGGGTCGTTTTAGGCGGTTTTATCCTGACATTTGGTATCAGAGTGGTATCAATAGTCCTTATGGCAATGACTCTGCGGCTCACCGAAGAACAAGATCGCGCGCTGGCGCTGCTCGCCAGCGCGCAAGGCTCCAGCAAGCACGAGGCGGCGGTGCGGGCGATCGTCACCGCGGCCGCGAGGATGCTTGACGACGCCCGCGTCACCGCCCTGGCCCGCGACGTCGTCGCGCAGCACTCGGCGCTCGAATCCCGCATCCGGCAGGCGCGGGGATGACCCGGCCGCTCACCCCCGAGCAACTGCTGCTGATCGCCGATGAATTCTGCGCCGTGCACCGGGTGCGCGTGCGCAGCTTCGCTGCCTTGGCCGCCGCGGCCGCCATCCCGGGGGCGCGGTTGCACGGCGTCGCCGTCTTCGACTCCCCCGCCGCCGCCGGCCGGGCGCTGGAAGAGACGGTGGTGAAGCTCGCCCCGTTGAATGACAAGAACGAGGCTTTCGCGCGGGTCTGCGGCGAGGTGTACCGCCGTTTCGCCGACGAATGACTGGCCCCGCAGGCCACACTCTGTTACTTTTGAGGCTGCTGTGATTGCAGTTGTCCAAGTGACTGTGGCGGAAGAATCACAGCTTTCAGCGATCGTCGTCGTTGACCGCATCGTCCCATTCCAGGGCCCTCGGTGCGCCCAACAATGACGATCGCTTTTCTCGTGCCCACCCCTCTCCGATTACTCTGAGGACGTCCTCGCCCACCGTCTTCCGAAAGGCCGACATGTCCGATCTCTCCCAGCTGCTGACCGACGACAAACGCCCCGCCGTCGTCGATGACCTCGCCAGCCACGCAGAACAGGTGATTTCCGAGCAGTCCGGCATCACCGGCATGGCGGTCAAGGGCGGCGCGGCCGCCGCCAAGAAGTTCGACTCCGACATCTTCACCAAGGCCGTCAACCGCGTCCTGCCGGACGTGCTCGGCGAATTCCAGCCCTACTGGCAAGATTTCCAGGACTCCGACTCCGACGACTTCGGCGCCTTCGTGTCGGTGCGCTCCGCAGAGGTTGCAAATTCCTTGCTCGGCGTCGCCGACAAACACGCCAGCAAGGTGGACAACTCCGCGCTGGCCAAGATCTACGACTCGGTGCGCGGCCGCGCCACCAAAATCATCGAGCCGGCCGTCCCGGGCCTGGCCAACGCCCTGCAGCGCCACATGGCCTAATCACCTCAACGGCGCCGGATCGCCACCACTGCGATGATCAGCGCCAACAACACCGCGCCGCCGGCCACCCACAACAAGGGATTCGCCGCCGCCTGCCGCCAGGCGGGCTCCTCGAAGCCCGCGGCGTAGTACATCTCCTTGTCCACGGGCTCGACGTCGGCCTGCGCCGCTTCCGCGGCCGCCGCATCAAAGACCGGCCCCGGTGCCGCGGCCTCCCCGCGCGGCTGCACCGCCACGCGGTAATCCACCGACCCCGACGTCACCCCCGTGTACGTCACCGCCAGGTAGACGTGCTCACCCAAAAAGCCGGTGGTCCGCGATTTATTTTTCGCCGCCAGATTTTTGTAATGCGCCGGCGAGCGCTGCCCGAACGTAGCCTCACCGGCGTGATCGTCGGCGATCTCCCGCTCCCCGACCACGGTCAGCTGCTCTTCGGCGGCGTTGAACATCTTGAAAGACAGCGTCCCGTCGCCGGCGGCGGGCTCGAGGATCTCGGCAGTGGCGTCGATGGCCTGCAACCAGCCGAGCGGCACCCGGAACATCTGCGTTTGACCGGCTTCGATGCGCTGCTGCGTGGTGCCGGTCAACTCGCCGGCGTCCCCGAACCATTCCCCCGGGGCGGACTCGGACACCGGCCCCGCCGCCACGGCGTCCAGGTCGTCCGCGTAGCGCAGCGGCGGGCGGTCGACGTCGGCCAGCGCCCCGCCGTCGACGACCTCGGGGATCAACGACACGGACAGCCCCACGGGAAAATTCCCGCCGGTCGGCGCGAGCCGCAGAAGGGTGTCGTGCCCGTAGGAGCGGTGGGCGGCGTTCATCGGCTCAGAAATCACAAAACCCGAGCGCAGGCCCGCCCCGGAGTCCTCGTTGGCGGTCGGCAGGGCGTCGTAGTCGGAGAGATAACCGCGGGCGTCAATGAGTTCGCCGGCGACCTCCGCCGAGTCCGGGGCCCGGTTCGGGTCCACGGTGTACGCCACGTGCAGGCGTTGGCCGACCGGGATGTCGACGTCGAAGTAGAGCCAGTCCTGCCCGGCCACCTCGAGGGTGTAGCGCTCCGGTTCGCCGGCGGTACCGACGATCAGCTCTGGGGCAGAGGCGACCGAGTCGCCGCCCGAGATCCGCTCCTGCGCTGCGGCGGCGGGGAGAAAAGGAGCCGCCGCAGCCAGCAGGCCGGTGGCAACGACGACGGACACTGCCCTGGCTTTCATGGGATCAAGGATACCGCGCCGCCCGTTCATGGACGGGCGGCGCGGAAAACCAGGGTCGGCGGCCTAGACGTCCAAGAAGCGGACGTCCTTGGCCTTGCGGGTGATGAAGGAACGGCGGGCCGCGACGTCGTCGCCCATGAGGATGGAGAACAGCTCGTCGGCGCGCTGCGCGTCGTGCAGCTCCACCTGGCGCAGGATGCGCGTCTCCGGGTTCAGGGTGGTCTCCCACAGCTCGCTCGGGTTCATCTCGCCGAGGCCCTTGTAGCGCTGGATGCCGTCGTCGGTGTTGATCTTGCGGCCCGCAGCCTGACCGTCCGCGAGCAGCTCATCGCGCTCCCGATCCGAGTAGGCGTAGCCGGGCTCGCCCTTCGACCACTTCAGCTTGTACAGCGGCGGGTTCGCGAGGTAGACGTGGCCTTCCTCGATGAGCTGCGGCATGAAGCGGAACACCAGGGTCAGCAGCAGCGTCGCGATGTGCTGGCCGTCGACGTCGGCGTCGGCCATGAGGACGAACTTGTGATACCGCAGCTTGGCGATGTCGAATTCCTCGTGGATGCCGGTGCCCAGGGCCGTGATGATGGCTTGGACCTCGGCGTTCTTGAGGATCTTGTCCATGCGGGCCTTCTCCACGTTCAGGATCTTGCCGCGGATCGGCAAGATGGCCTGGTACATGGAGTCGCGCCCCTGCTTCGCGGAGCCGCCGGCGGAGTCGCCCTCCACGATGAACAGCTCGGAGCGCTCCGGGTCCTTGGTGCGGCAGTCGGCGAGCTTGCCGGGCAGCCCGCCCATGTCGGTGGCGGACTTGCGTCGCACCAGGTCGCGCGCCTTACGTGCGGCGATGCGCGCCTGCGAGGAGGCCACGGCCTTGTTGACCACGGCCTTCGCCTCCGCCGGGTTGGCGTCGAACCAGAAGTTCAGGTGCTCGTTGACGGCGCGCTGCACGAAGGAGCGGACCTCGGTGTTGCCCAGCTTGGTCTTGGTCTGGCCCTCGAACTGCGGCTCGGCCACGCGCACGGAGATGATCGCGGCCAGCCCCTCGCGGCAGTCGTCGCCGGTGAGGTTGGGGTCCTTTTCTTTGAGCAGCTTGTTGTCGCGCGCGTAGCGGTTCATCAGCGTGGTCAGCGACGCCCGGAACCCCTCCTCGTGGGTGCCGCCCTCGTGGGTGTTGATCGTGTTGGCGAAGCTGTGCACCGACTCCTTGAAGCCGGCGTTCCACTGCATCGCGATCTCGATCTCGTGGCCGTCGCCCTTGGCGTCCAGGGCGATGATCGACGGGTGGATCGCCGTCTTGTTCTTGTTCAGGTGCTCGACGTAGTCGATCAGACCGTTCGGGTAGTGGTAGGTGACCGTGCGGTCGCGCTTCTTGGTCGGCTTCTCCGCCTGCGCCTCGGAGTCCTCGCTCGGGGCCTCGATGGCGGCGTCGTCGAAGCTGTCGCCCTCCACCGGCAGGGCGGTGTCGCCGCCTTCGGCCAGTGCCTCCAGCTCGAGTTCCTTCTCCGAGACCTTGCGCTGGTCCTTGAGCACGATGGTCAGGCCCTTGTTCAGGAAAGCCATCTCCTGCAGGCGCTTGGAAATGGTGTCCCAGTCGAAGTCGACCGTCTCGAAGATCTCCTCGTCCGGCCAGAACTTGATCGAGGTGCCGGAACCGCGGGCGTTTTCGCCCTCGATCAGGTCTTCCGGCAGCGAATTGTTGAAATTCTGGTACCAGTGCTTGCCGCTGCGCTTGATGTGCGCCTCGACGCGCGTGGACAGGGCGTTGACCACGGAGATGCCCACGCCGTGCAGGCCGCCGGAGACGGCATAAGAATCGGAGTCGAACTTGCCGCCGGCGTGCAGCTGGGTCATGACGACCTGGATGGTCGGCGCTCCCGTCGAGTGCATCTCCACGGGGATGCCTCGGCCGTTGTCGACGACCTCGACGCCGCCGTCCTCCAGCAGCGTCACCTCCACCTTGTCGGCGTGGCCGGCCATCGCCTCATCGACGGAGTTGTCGACGACCTCCCACACCAGGTGGTGCAGGCCGCGGGGGCCGGTGGAACCGATGTACATGCCGGGGCGCTTGCGGACGGCCTCGAGACCCTCAAGGATCGTGATAGATGAAGCGTCATATTGGGGTTCAGTGGTAGCCACGTGAAACGAGCACTCCCTTTTTGCGGAGAAATGGATTCTAGACCGTTTCAGTCTACACCCTAGGGTTGACCTACCATAAGGGCCACTCCGGGCGCTGCAGGCGCATTCTCGCGCCGATGGCGGCATTTCCCCAGGTCGCGAAAATCGCTTATCCGTAGGTGTCGCGCGGCCCGCGCCCCTTGACGTGCAGGGGGCCTTTCCGCCAACTTTTCGTCTGCGGACCGTAGATGCGCAAAGCGACGATCACGTCCGGGCCCACCTTCGCGGCGATCTGCTGCAAAATGGTGCGCTGCATGTACTTCAGGTTCGTCGCCCAGGCGGTGGAGTCGCAGGTGATGAACACCTTTTTGTCCTTGATCATCTCGATGGTGGTGTGCTGCGCGATCTTTTCGCCCACCAGCTCCGCCCAGTGATTGGTCACCCACCCGGCCGCCAGGTCGTGCTCCCAGCCGCGGTCCTCGATCTCCTTGCCCAGCACCGCGCCCAGCCGCGGCACCGAATAACTGCGCCGCATCCGGCGCCCGTCCGGACCGCTCGGCCGACCCAGGCTCCCCGCCCGCCAATAACCTCGGGTGCCCAGCACCGCCCGCCGGTCCGCGCCCGCCAGGTCGGCGAACTGCGTAAATCCGGGGATGACGGGACCCGCGGCCTCTTCCCCGCTGGTGGAGGCGTCGCGGGCGGCCAACGGCTTGGCGACGGAGCGGCGCGGGCGCACCGACCGGCCCTGCGCCGCCAGATCCGGCACGCGCCCGCCCCGGCGGCGCGCGACCTCCCGCATGTTCTCGAAAGCGGCGTCGACCGCGTCAGTCTCGGGCTCCTTCTGTTCCTGTGATTCTGGCGTCATGTCCCTGCTCCACCTCCTCCGGCGTCATCATCCGCGACGTCCGTTCATCGCCGTCTCCGGTAATTCCCACGTCGAAACGCGCGGTGACCCGGCCGGCCAGGTTCTCCGGCAGGTCGTCGTCGACGGCCGCGGTGATCAACACCTGCTCGGCGTCCTGCGCCACCTTCACCAGCTGTTCCCGGCGGCGGGCGTCGAGTTCGGCGAAGACGTCGTCCAGGATGAGCACCGGCTCGCTGCCTTCGTCGGCGAGCAAGAAGAACTCCGCCAGCCGCAGCGACAGCGCGAAAGACCAGCTCTCACCGTGGCTGGCGAAGCCCTTGGCGGGTTGGTTGCCGAGGCGTAACTCCAGGTCGTCCCGGTGCGGGCCTGCCAAGGTGCGGCCGGCTTCCACCTCCCGGGGGCGCAACCGCGCCAGCTCTGTGAGCAGCACGGACTCAAAGACGGCCGGGTCGCGGGTGGAGGCGGCCTCATCGCCGAGGACGGTGCGCAGCGCCTCGGCGAGCGTCGTGTCGTAGTGCACCGACGCCGGGCGCGACTCCGGGGCGATCCGCGCATAGGCCCCCGCGATGCGGCCGGCCAGAGCATCCAGCAGATCCAGCCGGGCGGCGACGAGCATTCCGCCTTGGGCCGCAAGTTGACCGTCCCAGACGTCCAGGGTGGCCAGAGCGCTGGCCCCGTCGGCGTCGTCGTACCCGCGCCGCAGGGCCCCACCGGCACTTTTGAGCAGGGCGTTGCGTTGTTTGAGGATGCGGTCGTAGTCCGCACGAACCCCGGCCAACCGAGGGGTCCGGGTCGCCACCAAATCGTCCAGGTAGCGGCGCCGCTGGGCGGGCTCCCCGCGCACCAGCGCCAGATCCTCCGGCGCAAACAACACGCTGCGCAGCACGCCGAGCATCTCCCGCGGAGTCTTCAACTTGGTGCGGTTGATCTGCGCCTGATTCGCGGCGTGCGGTTTGATCAGCAGGTGCGTCGTCAGCTCCCTGCCCTGGTTGACCGTGGTGGCGGACACCCGGGCGTTTTTCGCCCCGGTGCGCACCAAGGGCGCGTCATGGCTGACGCGGTGCGAGGACAGGTGGGCGGAATAGCCGACGGCTTCGACGATGTTCGTCTTCCCGAAGCCGTTGCGTCCCACGAACAGGGTGACGCCCGGATTCAGGTCCAGCGACAATTCCGGCCAGGAACGGAAGTCCCGCAGCTCAAGCCGTCGAAGATACATCTACGCCCACCTTCCTGTGCGCGCGGAGGCTACCCCGGCAAGCGCACCGGCATGAGCAGGTAAGTGAAGTGGGTGTCCGGGGTCGGGAACACACCGTCGTCGTCTGCCTCCGGCATCTCCTCCGGTTCGGGGATCAGGATCGCCGGGCGCGAAGGCTCGGTGAAGCCGAAGACCACGCGCTCGGTGTTGACCACGGCCAACCCGTCCTTCAGGTAGCCGGGGTTGAAGGCGATGGTCAACGAGTCGCGGCCGGTGAACGAGCACGGCAAGGACTCTTCCGCGTGGCCGGAGTCGTTGGTGCCGCCGGCGGAGAGGATGACCTGACCGTCGGAGAACTCCATGCGGATCTGCGCGTTGCGGTCGGTGACCAGGCTGACGCGGCGAATCGCCTCCTGCAGCGGAGCGATGTCGATGGACGCCATTGAGGTGTGCGTCTTCGGCAGCAGCGGCTGGATGTTCGGGAATTCGGCGTCGAGCATGCGCGTCGTCGTTTCCCGGTTGGCGGCGTGCATGCCGAACAGCCCGTCGCTGCCAATCTGGTCGTCGGAGCCCACCGCGATCTGGATCGGCTCATTCAGACCGCTGTCCAGGGTGCGGGCGTTGTCCAGCAGAGATTTCGCCGGCACCAGGAGCTTGGCCTCGACGGAAGGCGTGGCCGGATCCCATTCGAAGGAACGCAGCGCCAGACGGAACCGGTCGGTGGCGGCCAGGTGCACTTCCGAGCCCTGGATGTCGATGTGGACGCCGGTGAGCATCGGCAGCGTGTCATCCTTGCCGGCCGCGGCGGCGACCTGAGTGACGGCCTCCGCGAACAACGCCGGATCCGCGGTGCCGGTGACCTCGGGGAGTTCCGGCAGCTGCGGGTAGTCGTCCAGCGGGATCAGCGGCAGCTCGAAACGCGAGGAACTACAGGAAAGCAGCACCTTCGTGCCCTCGACCTGCAGGTCGACCGGCTTGTTCGGCAGGGTGTTGACGATCTCCGCGATGAGACGCCCGGCGACGGCGATGGTGCCCGGCTCGGAGATCTCGGCGGGGATGCGCACCTTGGTGGAAATTTCGTAGTCGAAGCCCGCGAGCTCGAGGCCCGTGTCCGTGGCCGTGATCAGCAT
The DNA here is from genome assembly GCF_000442645.1 of Corynebacterium maris DSM 45190. NCBI lineage: Bacteria > Bacillati > Actinomycetota > Actinomycetes > Mycobacteriales > Corynebacteriaceae > Corynebacterium > Corynebacterium maris. The sequence goes on along the minus strand of NC_021915.1, from coordinate 2,418 downwards.
GGCGCGTAGAACCGGCTGGGTGGCCTTAGTGGGCAAACTCCGTGCCACCCAGGCAACGGCATTGGCCAGGTCGTCCCTAGCTACGCGGAACGACACTGCTTGTGAGTCCATGCTTTTCCTCGGCTCCTCGCATCAATCGCAAAAATGTGTAATTCCATTGTCCCCGACAGTTCCGCGCACGCAGAACTCGGGACAGTGCCCCAGTCGGGGAAACGGGTGATCGTACAAAACTAGCTTAGGCCCCTCGGAGATACGAAGGGACGCTCGGATTCGAGCGTAGGCCATCACCGTGGACCTTAGGAAAAGGTCTAATTGGTCTAGTTTCGCCCAATCCCATATGTCGGGACGGTTTTTCGGGGGTGCCCGGCGAAACTCTCCACACATCCCTTTTCTCTTAAACGAATTACAAGTAAGGGACTGGTAACAACAATAGGCTCTGTGCAATCTGTGGATAAGTGGTCATCGATTGTGGCTGGACCAGAAAAGCATCGTGTGGGCGGGCCTGTGGATCGACTGTGGATGAATCGCGGATCTTGTGGATAACTTTCTACGCCCCTTATTCTTCCACACCAGAGCGGCTTTTATCCACTTTCTTTGCACATCTTTCCGGGGGTTCTCCACAGGGTGCCGGATTTCTCGCCACCAGAGGAAGGTGACCAACTTCATTGAATTACAGCGTTGTAATTACACTGTTGTGGATAACTTGTGGGCCGGATAAACGAAAATCGGCCTTTCCTGGGTGGCAGGAAAGGCCGATTGCAACGACGTGAGTCGCAGCTAAAAACGATTGGCGCTCTTGATCTGCTGAGTCAACGCCTGGATCTCGTCGTAGGTGTCCCGCTTTTCCGTCATTTCCTTACGGATTTTGCGGTCGGCGTACATGACCGTGGTGTGGTCTTTGCCTCCGAATTCCTGGCCGATCTTCGGCAACGACAGGTCAGTCAGCTCCCGGCAGAGATACATCGCCAACTGACGCGCGTGCGCGACGGCGCGGGTCTTGCCGGCGCCGGTGAGCACATCCAGGCTGATGTCGAAGTACTCCGCGGTCTTTTCCTTGATCAACGCGGCGGTGATCTCGACGTCGTCGGCGTCGGGGAGGATGTCGCGCAGCGCCACTTCTGCGATTTCCATGGTGATCGGCTCGTCGATCAACGAGGAATAGGCGGACACGCGGATCAGCGCGCCCTCGAGCTCACGGATGGAGGATTCGAACCGGGAGGCGATGAGTTCGAGGACCTGCCGGTCGACGTGGGTGTCGTCGGCGGAGGCCTTCTTCTCTAAAATCGCGATGCGGGTTTCCAGGTCCGGCGGCTGGACGTCGGTGATCAGACCGCCTTCGAAGCGGGTGCGCAGCCGGTCCTCCAGGGTGGTCAGCTGCTTCGGCGGACGATCGGAGGACAGGATGATCTGCTTGTTGGCCTGGTGCAACGCGTTGAAAGTGTGGAAAAATTCTTCCTGGGTGCCTTCCTTGCCCTCCAGGAACTGGATGTCATCGACCATGAGGATGTCCAGGTTGCGGTAGCGCCGCTTGAATGATTCCTGCCGGTCGTCGCGCACCGAGTTGATGTAGTCGTTGGTGAACTCTTCGCTCGAGACGTACTTGATGCGCAGGCCCGGCTGCAGCACCTCGGCGTAGTTGCCGGCGGCGTGCAGTAAGTGGGTCTTGCCCAGGCCGGAACCGCCCCAGATGAACAACGGGTTGTAGGCGCGGGCGGGGTTTTCGGCGACGGCGAAGGCCGCGCTGTTGGCGAAACGGTTCGACGAGCCGATCACGAAGTTCTCGAAGGTGTACTTCGGGTTGAGGGAATTTTCCTGATCCGTCGACTTTACCGGCGTCTCGCGCGGGATCCGTTGCTGGTTCATCCGTGCCGCCGGAGCCTCTGTTCGGTCGGCGTACTGAGCGGCGAGATCGTCGAGCCCCATCGGCGGGGTGGACGGCTGTCCGTCGAACTGGGCGGGGGCATGGCTTTCGCGCCAATGCTGGAGGTTGAGCTGCTCTTGGTGGGGAGCGGGGGGCTGGACCTCCACCTGTTTGGGGCGGTGAGGACGGGGCGGGATGTCCTCCGGCGAGAGTTTGGGCGTCTGCGGCTGGGCGGGGGTGGGCGGTTGAGCCGGCGGCGCCTGCTGTTCCCGCGGTTCGACGGTCACGGCCAAGACGCAGGGGCGACCCGCCCGCCGGGTCAGGGCCTCGGTGATGACTTCCCCGAGCTCATCCTCGATGACCTGCTTGACGTCCGGGTAGGGGGTGGACAGGACGGTGTACCCGTCGACCATGACGACGGGTTTGGCCAGCTGGAGAAAAGCCCGTTGAGTGTGGCTGAAAGTCGGGACGTCGGAGTCCGGGCGGTCGGAGTCGCGCAGCAATCCGTCCACTACTTCCCGCCAGGCAATCTCCAATTCAGAAGCCTGTTCTGTCAT